>CAYRKW010000060.1:0-20206 GCA_964425135.1 uncultured Rhodobacterales bacterium | reverse complement strand
CTCTGGCCTCTGCCTTCGGAGGGCAGCGCTCTATCCAGCTGAGCTACGGGTGCGTCCCGCATTGGTCTATATGCGAGCGCCCTGCCGACATCAATGCTCAAAAATCGCACGGTGCGCGGGCGATATCCTGCGCATTTGCATGACTGAACGGCGACCTCCCTTGTGGACGGGATTTGTAACTCTGCTACTATATACCCGATGACCCTGTCCCGTCGCGATTTCCACAAGGCCCTTCTGGCGAGCGCTGCTGCCGGGTTTGCAGGTGCATTGCCCGCGTTCGCGGCTGGTACAAGCGGGTATGATCGGGTCATGCTCAACCGGCTGACCTTCGGCGCAACGCCCGCATCGCAAGAGCAAATAGGTCAACTTGGACTGCAGGCATGGCTTGATGACCAGCTGCAAAAACCGCTCCAGGACGACGCGCTCACTGCCAGGCTTGCAAACGCACGGCTCAAGATAGAATACGAAGCTGGCCAGACCGCCGAGGGCGCGACGTGGCAGGCGTTAAGCGAAGAACGCCCGCTCCAGCACCTTGAGACCGACCCTAAAGACCTGCTCAAATTCCTCGATTTTGGCCAAGGTTTCGCCTGGCCAGAGCGGATCCGTCCCGCCAAGGAAGTGATTGCCGCCGCCTTCATCCGGGCCGCCCATTCGGACGCGCAATTGCGCGAGGTGATGACCCAATTCTGGCACGAGCATTTCTCGGTCAACGCGCTCAAAGACGAGTACACCGCGATTTTCTTCCCGCAATATGACGCGATGATGCGCGCCCACGCGCTCGGTAATTTCCGCACGCTTTTGGGCGATGTGGCGCGGGCGCCCGCGATGCTGAATTACCTGAACAACGACACATCGCGTGCAAGTCCGGCGAATGAAAACTACGCCCGCGAATTGCTCGAATTGCACACGCTGGGCGCTGAGAACTACTTTAACGATCTCTATGATGACTGGCGCGCGGTTCCGGGCGCAAAAGACGGCGCGGCCAGCGGTTATATCGATCAGGATGTCTATGAAGTCGCCCGCGCCTTCACCGGTTGGAGCATCGGGCACGGGCAGTGGATCGACGATGGCACCTATGCGCCGCAGACGGGCCGGTTCGAATACATCGAAAACTGGCATGACCCCTATCAAAAGCGGATTTTGGGCCATGAGTTCGGACCGAACCGCGCGCCCATGGCCGATGGCGAGGACGTGCTCGACATGCTCGCCGCCCATCCCGGAACTGCGCGCTTTGTCACCCGCAAACTGCTCCGCACGTTGGGGATCGAAACGCCGTCGCGGGAGTATCACGCCCGCGTTGCGCAGGTCTTTCATATGCAAAAAGATGCGGGCGATCAGATCGCCCAGACCCTGCGCGCGATCGTTCTCGACGATGAATTCGCACAAACGCCGCCCTCCAAACTACGCCGCCCCTTCGAGTTCGTCATCGCTTATTACCGCGCATCCGGCGCGCAGATGAACCCAACGCGGCTCAGCATCGACTGGCATCTGGAACGGATGGGCTGGACCCAGCACAGCGTTCGCCCGCCCACCGGCCATTCGGACCATTCCGCCGATTGGGCGAACACCCGCACCCTCAACGGGCTGGTTGATCTGGCGCTCTACGCCCATGCTGACTGGTTCAATGCTATCGAGTGGGATGCCGCGCGCGCGCATGGCGATGCGGCGCAGACATGGGGCGATCTGGCCCGCCTGTGGGAGGCCCGCTTTGCCCTGCCGCAGGGCGCGCTCGATGAAGGCCTCGTTTACGCGGACGGCCAGCCGGGCGATGCGCTCACGAAAAACCCCGATCATCTGGCATGGGCCAACCGCACGCTCCTGTCTCTGGCCGCGCTTTCTGCGCCGTTTATGTTCCGGTGAGGGGGCCTGATGTCTGATCCGATCCTTGTGGTGATTTTCCTGCGCGGTGGCATTGACGGGCTCAATCTGGTCAGCCCCACTGCCGATGTCGATTATATCGCCGCGCGGCCCGAACCGCTGCGCGTCCTGCGCAAAGGCGACACCAACGGGCTGGTAATGTCGGACATGGCCGCGGATGTTGATTTCCGCTTCCACCAGAACGCCCGCCCTTTGAGCGAGCTTTATGAGGCGGGCGAATTGGCAGTGATCCATGCCGCCGGTCTGGTTGACGGCACGCGCAGCCATTTTGATGCCGAGGCACGGATGGAACGGGCGGCCAAAAGCACCGCTTCGGGTGGCTGGCTGGGCCGTTGGTTCGCGCAAAACCCCTCCGATGGCGCCCTGCCCTTGCTCGCCACAGGCACCTCTGCGCCCGACAGCCTTTTGGGCGCGCGCGAGGTTGCAGTGGCCGATGCGCTCGAAGATCTGATCATCGCAGGCGGGCATGACATCTCCGATCTGATGCGCCGCCGCCTGAAAGAGGGGTTCGGATCGCATCCGCTCATCGGCACGCCGATCAACGCGCTTCTGTCGCTCAGCCAGGTGCTCGAAGGCCGGATCATGGACAAAGCCACCGGTGAGATCGCACCCTATGAGACCTCCGTGCAATATCCCGACACCGATCTCGCCGGGCCGCTGAAAACCGTCGCGCAAGCGATCAAGCTCGATCTGGGCCTGCGCATCGCAACCGTGGATTTTGGCGGCTGGGACACGCATTTCGGTCAGGAACGCCGCTTCGCCCCGCGCCTTGAAACGCTTAGCCAGGGCATTATGTCGTTCTGGCGCGATCTGGGCCCGGCGCAGGACCGCACCAATATCGTAGTGATGAGCGAGTTTGGCCGCCGCCTGCGCGCCAACGCTTCAGGCGGCACGGACCACGGCTTTGGCAATGCGATGATGGTCATGGGCGCAGGCGTGCGCGGTGGCAGGATGTATGGCGACTGGCCGGGGCTTGCGAACGACCAACTCGACAGCGGCGCTGACCTCGACATCACCACCGACTACCGCAATGTGCTGTCGGATGTGTTGCGGCATCATATGGGACAGGCGGACACATCCGCGATCTTCCCGCAATTTGAGGCGGCGCAAGTTGGCCTCTACGGGTGAACCATCACCCCACCGCCCCGGCCCTGAGCCGGGGCCTCTTATGGCAGATGATTTGCGGAATGTCGGAAAAAACAGGCGCGTCCCATCGAAGACCTTCGCAACACCAAATCAACCTGATGACGCGTCAAATAAAGCGTTTCCAGTTGTCAGGACCTATTCACCCCGGCCACAAGGTCGCGGTCTGTACATGCTTTGAATGAAACCAACGAGCATCACCGCCCATACCCCATCATCTCAAACATCAGCGCATTCTGCTCATAGCATCGCGCCATCTGGAGCCTGCTCAACTGCTCACGCGCGGGGCGCATATCTCCCCGCGAACGGCTCTTGGTGCGCGGCAGATGGGGTGCAACCGACAGGCCAAACCGCGTCTCGAACGCCGCGATATCCGCACTCAACCGCTCGAAACGGATCACATGATCGGCCACCAGATCACCCCCCAGCGTGATGATCTCATGGTTAGGCCGCACCCCGCACCCCAGCGCCCAATCCACCGTCTGCGCAAAGCTGCGGCGCGCGGGATCGTGCCACATCCAGGCGAAACTCACCAAAACTTCGTAGGGATGCCGCACAATGCACAGCTTGTGCGCTGCATCGAAGCGATCGCCCAGCAGCGCACGCAGCTTGTCGGCGGCCATGTGATTGCCAAACACCCGCGCCCGCTCCATCCGCCGCTCAACGATCCGCCGTTCCAGCCGCCGCCGCCAACCGCGCGGCGCCGGCGCGCTGACAAAGCGGCGATAACGCGCCTCAACCGCGCCCGACCGCGCCCAGTTCTGCGCAAACCGCAAAGGCGCCGAGAGCCGCATCCGCTCCCCCTGCCCCGAAATCGGCGTCAGCACATCGCCGCCCGTCGCGTGCGCTGACAAGGCCACCTCAAACGAAGTGCTCGCCGTCTTACGGGTCTTGAGGAAAATCAGGTTGTGCTGTTTGAGGTAAATCATCACCTCGCGCCCATACGCACATTTGGTTAAATCGCGATTTACCACGCGCCATTGCGCAAGAAAATGGCCCGCACAAACGGCGGGCCAGTCTCATCTCATCAACGCTATCAGCAGATTATTGCGGCAGATCGCCGGTAATCCCTTCCACGTAGAAGTTCATGCCCAAAAGCGTGCCGTCATCCGCGGTCTCACCGTCTGCAAGCCATGCTGATCCGTCCTGCTTGTTGATCGGACCTGTGAACGGATGGAACTCACCCGCAACAATCCCATCCGCAATCGCTTGGGCAGAGGCCTGAACCTCAGCCGGGATCTTGTCGGAAAACTCGCCAATCGCGACCATGCCTTCCTTGATACCATCCCAGGTATCCGTGCTCTCCCAAGTGCCATCCAGAACCGCTTGCGTGCGGGCGATGTAGTAAGGTGCCCAATCGTCGATGATTGAGGACAAACGCGCATTGGGTCCAAACTCTTTCATGTCAGACGCCTGACCAAAGGCGAAAATGCCCTTCTCTTCGGCAATCGTCATGGCTGCCGGGCTGTCCGTGTGCTGCATGATCACATCCGCACCCTGATCGATCAGCGCATTGGCCGCATCCGCTTCCTTGCCCGGATCAAACCAGGTGGAGACCCAGATGATCGAGAACTCCACATCCGGGTTCACCGCTTTTGCCGCCAGATAGGCTGCGTTGATGCCGCGCACAACTTCAGGGATCGGGAAAGAGGCGATATAGCCGACCTTGTTGGTCTTTGTCATGTGACCTGCGATATGCCCGATCACCGCACGTCCCTGATAGAACCGTGCGCTGTACGTCGAGACATTCGGCGTCTCGCGCTTGAAGCCAGTGGCGTGCTCAAACTTCACATCCGGGAACTGCGCCGCGACCTTGTTCGTCGGGTTCATGTAGCCGAACGACGTAGTGAAAATCAGATCATGACCCGATTGCGCCATCTGCCGGATCACACGCTCTGCATCGGGGCCTTCTGGCACGCTCTCCACATAGGTGGTCTCGACCTTGTCGCCCAACGCTTCCTCGATGGCCAGACGGCCCCGATCATGCTCATAGGACCAGCCAAAATCACCGATGGGGCCGACATAGACAAATCCCACCTTGGCGGTCTCTTGCTGCGCAAAAGCAGCGCCCACAAATCCGAGCGCGGCCACCAGCCCGCCCGCGATGAAATTACGAAAGTTCATTCCAGTCTCCTTGTTGAACCCGCGACGCTCCCCTGCGCGGGCGTTGAAATATGGATCGGTCAGCCCGATTTTTCGAACACGCGGCCCAGCGAGGCCGGCGCATTGGCTTGGGTTGCGCGCTTGTCCGACGAGATGATGACAAGCACCAGAATCGTCACCAGAAACGGTGTCATCGATAAATATTGCGACTGGATCGGGATGCCAAGCGATTGCAGGTTCAACTGGATGATCGTCACGCCTCCGAAAAGATACGCCCCGATCACCGCACGCCACGGCTTCCACGAGGCAAAAACGACGATGGCCAGCGCAATCCAGCCTGCGCCTGCCGTCATCCCTTCGGTCCATTGCGGCACACGGATCAGCGACAGATACGCGCCCCCCACGCCCGCGCAGGCCCCACCAAAGGCAATTGCCATCAGGCGGATGCGAATAACGTTGTAGCCCAGCGAATGCGCCGCATCATGGTTCTCCCCAACCGAGCGCAGGATCAACCCGGAGCGCGTCGATTTCAGGAACCAGGCAACCGCGACCACCAACAGGATCGAGACCGGTATCATATAGTCAATGCTCACCGGCTTTTCCGACAGAAACCCGATCTCGAAAGAGAACGAGCGCGGCGGTTTCACCCCTGAATAGGGTTGCCCCACCAGCGCCGATAGCCCAAGCCCGAAGAGCGTCAGACCCAGGCCCGTCGCCACCTGATTGGACATCAGAAACTGCGTGAGAAACCCGAAGATCAACGCAATCGCCGCCCCGCCAATAGCGCCACCGATGATGCCCAGATAGGGCGATCCGGTCTCAACCGATATGGCAAATCCGGCGATGGCTCCGAAGATCATCATGCCTTCCACGCCCAGGTTCAGAACGCCCGATTTTTCCACCACCAACTCACCAATCGCCGCGAACAGCAGCGGTGTCGCCGCCGACATAATCGCCACGATCAGAGCCGCGGGGGAGAGCGCAGAAAAATCCATCAACCCGCCTCCGCCTTGCGTTTGGGCACGATGCGGTAGTTCACGAAAACATCCGTGCCCAGAAGGAAAAAGAGCAACATGCCCTGAAACACACTGATCGCCGCCGCTGGCAGGTTCAGCATAAACTGTGCCGTCTCCCCGCCAATATACGTCAGCGCCATGACCATGCCTGCCAACATGATGCCGATAGGATTAAGCCGCCCCAGAAACGCGACAATGATCGCCGTGAAGCCATAGCCCACCGGCAGCGATGGCACCAGCTGCCCCACCGGACCCGAAGCCTCAAACATCCCCGCAAGCCCGGCCAGCGCGCCGGACAGGCCAAGGCAGATCGCGATGATCATACTGCCATCAACGCCAGAGAATTTCGCCGCCTTGGGCGCCTGCCCGATCAGCTTAATCTGAAAGCCCAGCACATGCCGTTCCATCAGCAAATAAGCTGCGATCACCGCACCAAAGGCAACCAGAACGCCCACATGCACCCGGCTTCCGGGCCAGATGATCGGCAGGGTTGCGCTGTCGTGGAAAACGCGGCTTTCAGGGAAGTTGAACCCCGACGGATCACGCAAAGGGCCCGAGACCATCGCCGACAAGAGCAGCGTCGCCACATAAACCAGCATCAGGCTGACCAGAATTTCATTGGCGTTATATTTGATCCGCAAAACCGCCGGGATCATCGCCCAGACCAACCCGCCCAGCGCGCCCGCAAGCGCCATCAGCGGCAAGAGCCAGGTGCCTTGCGTGCCGTAAAACGCCAGCCCCACCGCACCGCCCGCAAGCGCGCCGATGATAAACTGTCCTTCGGCGCCGATATTCCAAACGCCCGCACGGAACCCGATCGACAGGCCGATTGCGATCAGAATAAGCGGCGCGCCTTTGACGAAAAGCTCGGTGCGCGAGAACGGATCAAGGAGCGGGTCGATGAAGATCACCCGTATCGCCTCCACCGGGTTCTTGCCCAGGATCGAGAACAGAATGGCCCCTGCGATCATCGTCAGAACAACCGCCAGAACCGGCGTCAGTGCGCGCATCACAACCGACGGCTCGGGGCGTTTCTCAAGCCTGAACATGCGTGCCCCCCCGTCTGCCTTCCATCTTCTGCCCGATCGCCGCAATCGTCTGGTTCTGTGCAGGCTCGGGCACCGACAGCCAGCCATTGGACAGGATCGCAATCATGTCCGATATCTCCATCAGCTCATCAAGATCCTGACTGATGACGATCACGCCTGCGCCCTCATCCGCCAGATTGCGCAGCGCATCGCGGATGGAGGCCGCCGCCGCCGCATCAACGCCCCATGTCGGCTGATTGACCGCCAGTACAATCGGGCGCTGCATGATCTCGCGCCCAATAACGAATTTCTGTAAATTCCCGCCCGATAAGGCCCGTGCAGGTTGCTCCGGCCCAGTCGTGCGCACATCAAACGCATTGATCACAGCGCGCGCGTAATTGGCCGTGCTCTCATGCTTGATCAGCCCCTTAAGATCGAGCCTTTGGCGCACCCGCGCCGACAAAAACGCGTTTTCCGTCAAGGACATATCCGGCGCGGCTGCATGACCCAGACGCTCTTCGGGCGCGCAAAGCAAGCCGATCTCGCGCCGCGCATTCGGCCCCAGATGCACCACATCGCGCCCGTTGAGCCAAATGATCCCCTCTTGCGGCATGCGCTCACCGCTCAGCGCCGCGATCAGCTCGTCCTGACCGTTGCCCGCGACCCCGCCAATGCCCAATATCTCATGCGCCCGCAGGTCAAAGGACACATCCTTGAGCGCCACGCTGAACTGATTTTCCGCCGCCAACGACAAATCCCGCACTTCCAGAATAGCCGATCCTGGCTTTGTTTTCCGTTCTTTCGGCGCGCTCAGCGTTGCACCGATCATCATCTCCGCAAGGCTCTGCGGCGTCTCATCGCGCGGATTGCACGTCGCCACAACGCGCCCGCCGCGCAGGATCGTCGCGCGGTCACACAGGAACTGAATTTCCGACAGTTTGTGCGAGATATAAAGGATGCTCACCCCCTCTTCCGACAGCTTTTGCAGCGTCGCAAACAAGGTCTCAACCTCTTGCGGGGTAAGAACCGAGGTCGGCTCATCCATGATCAACAGACGCGGGTTTTGCAAAAGACAGCGAATGATCTCCACCCGCTGCCGCTCTCCAGCCGATAGATCGCCCACCAGTCGCTCCGGATCAATCGGCAGCCCGTAGCGATGCGAGACGTCGCGGATTTCCGCGCTCAACGCCCGCATCTTCGGCGGGTTCTCCATCCCCAGCGCGATGTTTTCGGCGACATTGAGCGCCTCAAAGAGCGAGAAATGCTGGAACACCATCGCAACGCCCGAATGACGCGCCTGCGACGGACCGGCGGGCGTGTAGGTCTGACCCGACAGCTTCAGCGTCCCCGCATCTGGCTTGACCAGCCCGTAAATCATCTTCACCAGCGTCGACTTGCCCGCGCCATTCTCACCCAAAAGCGCGTGTATCTCGCCTTTTTCGATATCGAACGACACCGTGTCATTGGCCACAACACCGGGATAAGCCTTCGTCAATCCAGATACTTCAAGTAACCCGCCCAAAACGGTTCGTCCCTACTCGTGTCGCGCCCGCAATGTTGCATCAATCGCGCCTGCGAGAAAAGTGATTCTCCCTCGCAATACGCGCGTTCGGCACCGCTATACGATCAAATGCCGCGACGGGCCACTGCCAACGGAGGGAATGAGCAGGTTTCTCGACGACGGCAACGCGCACGCCCCGTCATCACGCACACATCCGGTGAAGCCGAACAGCCCCTAACCAATCAGCCGCACCAATTCATCAGGATCAAACGGCTTTTGCAAAATCGTCTCGATCTCATCCACATTCTGGAAATGCTCAAAGCTATTATACCCGGAAATTCCAATAATTTTAATGTCTTGAAACCGTTTCTTCAACTTACCGGCCAGCACAAACCCGTTATCGCCACCGGGCATCTGAATATCCGTCACCAGCACATCGAGATTGCTCAGTTCGGCGGCTTTCTCCATCGCCTCGTTGGAATCATGCGCCGTCTCAACGTCATAGCCCGTATCCCGCAAATCCTCCGCAATCGCACGGCACAGGATCACCTGATCCTCAACCAGCAGGATTTTCTGCCGTTTGCGCGCCTCCCCGTCATCGCCCGGATGCGTCGGCTCGGACTGAAGCTGCTCTGGATTGGCAACCGGCAGGCGCAGGGTCACCTTCGTACCCTGCCCCGGCTTGCTCTTGAAAATCAGATTGCCGTCGGACTGATTGGCAAAACCGTAAACCATCGCAAGCCCAAGCCCCGTACCGCCCTGCTCGGCCTTCGTGGTAAAATAGGGATCGGTCGCGCGTTTGAGCACATCGGGCGGCATCCCGTTGCCATTATCCGCGATGTTGAAATCGACGTAAACCTGCTCGTCTTCACGCCCCATCTTGGCGGAGATAACAACCCGCCCCGTCGCGCCATCAAATGCAATCGCTTCCTGAGCGTTGAGCAAAAGATTATAAAGCGCGTTTTTCAAAAGCTCCTGATCGCAAAAAACGAACACGTCTTCTTCGCACGGCTGAAACTCCAAACTGATCCCCGCCGTAATCGGATCGCGCGCAATCGACTGCAATTCGGCCAACACCTCAACCGTTGAGCGCGCCGACAAACGCCCCGCCTGCTTGCTCGCAAACCCCAAAAGCCTCCCCGTGGTCGCCACAATCTGATCTATCACCGACAGCGACGTCTCGACCCGCGCACGCGAGTTTTCCGATAAATCATCCTTGAGCACCCGCGTCAGCGAGACTTTCATAGCCGCAAGCGAATTGTTCAGATCATGCGCAATCCCCGCCGACAAATGGCTGAGCGATTCGAGCCGGTCCTTGCGTTGCGTCTGCTGCTGCTTGACCGGCAGGCTGCGCGAATTGGCGACCGCCTGTTTGATAGCTTTGACCGTGTCTGTGGTGTTCAGCTCCGCCTTGATCAGATAGTCCGCCGCCCCCGCCTTGATCGCGCTCGCCGCCACTTTTTGCGTGCCCTGCCCGGTCAGCATAATCACCGGCAACAACGGATCGATCTTGAGAATTTCACCAAGGACCTCGATCCCGTCCTCATTATCGAGCCGGTAATCGAGAAGAACACAATCGATGCTCATAGCTTCCAGCATCGCAAACGCCTCACCACTGTTTGCGCATTCGGTAAACTTGAACTGCGTGTCAGCATCTTGAATGAGACTTATGAGATGTTCTCGATCATCGTCGAAATCATCCACAACGAGCAATGAAATATCTTCCATCAAATCGCTTTCCGTTTGTTCCATTTGGGGCAAAAAGCTGTGGCGGGTTGCAGCCCGACCGGTCTGAAATCCGGGGCAATTGACCTGTCCGGCTCAAAATCTGTCACGCGATACTCTTGCCACCTTAATTCACTCTAGGGTTGTGTGCATCTATCCACATCTTGCCTTTTCATGACAAGCATAATTTCAACCTGCGCCAGCCTACGGTGCTTTGCCCGCATCAGATATTGGCGTAACCTTGAGCAACGCAGCGATCCGATTCTCAATTTCGGACATCACTCCAAGGCAAAGCACGGCAGGCATGACAGCACCTCAGTTTATCCATTTGCGCACCCACTCCGCCTTTTCCCTGCTTGAAGGGGCGCTTCAGGTCAAAAAGCTCCCCGATCTTGCCATCCGCGAGAAAATGCCCGCCCTCGCCGTCACCGACACCGGCAATCTTTTCGGTGCGCTCGAATACGCGGAATATGCTGCCAAAGCAGGCGTCCAGCCGATCATCGGCTGCCAGTTCGCGCTCGACTATTTGCCCGCCCGCGCGCCCAATGCACCGCATCCGACAACCGCGCCCATCGTGCTGCTGGCGCAAAACGAGACGGGGTATGAGAACCTCCTCAAACTCAACTCCTGCTATTTTCTCGAAACCCGCGACACGGTGCATCACGTCACCCTCGACCAGATATCGCTCCACAACGCAGGTCTGATTTGCCTCACGGGCGGCGCGGATGGCCCGCTTGGCCAGTTGCTCTTGGGCGGCCAGCCCGATGCCGCCGCCACCCTCCTGCAATCGCTCGCCACCACCTTCGCCAATCGTCTATACGTTGAGGTGCAGCGCCACCCGAACCCCGACGGCTCGCTCCCGATCAGCGAGGCGCAGTCCGAACCCGGTCTCGTCAATCTCGCCTATCAGATGGACCTGCCGCTGGTCGCCACCAACGACGTCCATTTCGACGCGCCGGGCATGTTCGAAGCCCATGACGCGCTGATGTGTATCGCCGATGGCACGTATGTCGATCAGCAAGAGCCACGCCGCCGCCTCACGCCAGAGCATTACTTCAAATCGCAAGAGCAGATGGTCGCCCTGTTTGCCGATCTGCCCGAAGCCGTAGAGCGCACCGTCGAGATCGCCCAGCGCTGCGCGTTCCGCCCCACCACCCGCGATCCCATCCTGCCCAAATTCGCCGATGACGAGGTCGATGAACTCCGCCGCCAGTCCAAAGCCGGCCTTGAGCAGCGCCTCAAAGAGATCGAGCCTGTCGGTCCCATCGAAGAGTACCACGAACGGCTCGACTTCGAGCTTGGCGTGATCGAGGGCATGGGCTTTCCCGGATATTTCCTCATCGTTGCCGACTTTATTAAGTGGGCCAAAACCCACGACATCCCCGTCGGCCCCGGTCGCGGCTCGGGCGCAGGCTCGCTGGTCGCCTATGCGCTCACAATCACCGATCTCGATCCGCTGCGCTATGGCCTCCTGTTCGAGCGCTTCCTCAACCCCGAACGGATCTCCATGCCCGATTTCGACATCGATTTTTGCATGGATCGCCGCGAAGAGGTCATCACCTACGTTCAGGAAAAATACGGCAAAGACCGCGTCGCCCAGATCATCACCTTCGGCGCGCTCCTCTCCAAAGCCGCCATCCGCGACGTGGGCCGCGTCCTGCAAATGCCCTACGGCCAAGTGGATCGCCTATCGAAAATGATCCCCGTCGAAGGCGTTAAACCGGTCTCCATCGAAAAAGCGCTCGCCGACGAGCCGCGTCTGCGCGAAGAGGCCAAAGCCGAAGAGGTCGTCGCCCGCCTGATGGACTACGCCCAGAAACTCGAAGGCCTCTACCGCAACGCCTCGACCCACGCGGCAGGCGTGGTGATCGGCGACCGCCCGCTCGATGAGTTGGTCCCGCTCTACCAGGACCCCCGCTCGGAAATGCCTGCCACCCAGTTCAACATGAAATGGGTCGAAGCGGCGGGCCTGGTGAAATTCGACTTCCTCGGTCTAAAGACCCTCACGGTGATCCAGAACGCCATCGACCTGCTGAAACTGCGCGAAATCGAGATCGACCCCGGCGCTATCCCCCTCGATGACGCAAAATCCTACGAGCTTTACGCAAACGCCGACACGGTTGCGGTGTTTCAGGTGGAAAGTTCGGGCATGCGCGACGCCCTGCGGCAGATGAAGCCCGATACCATCGAAGACATCATCGCGCTGGTCGCCCTCTACCGCCCCGGCCCGATGGAGAACATTCCCAAGTTCTGCAAGGTCAAAAACGGCATCGAAGAGCGCGAAGGCATCCACCCCCTCATCGACCCCATCCTGGACGAGACCCAAGGCATCATCGTCTATCAGGAGCAGGTGATGGAAATCGCCCGTAAAATGGCAGGGTATTCGCTCGGCGGCGCCGACATGCTCCGCCGCGCGATGGGTAAGAAAATTCAGGAAGCCATGGACGCCGAGCGTCCAAAATTCCTCGCCGGGGCTGCCGAAAATGGCGTCGATAAAGCCAAAGCGCTGGAGGTCTGGAACCTCTTGGACAAATTCGCCAATTACGGCTTCAACAAATCCCACGCCGCCGCCTATGCAGTGGTCAGTTATCAGACCGCTTGGCTCAAAGCCAACTACCCTGTCGAGTTCATGGCCGCCGTGATGAACTGTGACATGCATCTGACCGACAAGCTGAACACCTACAAACAGGAAGTGGACCGACTTGAGATCGAGCTTATACCGCCCTGCGTGAACCGCTCTGCCGCGCTCTTTTCGGTGGTGGACGGCAAAATAGCCTACGCGCTTGGCGCGCTCAAAAACGTCGGGGCAGAAGCGATGAAGCTGGTGGAAGAAGCCCGCCAAAACGGCCCCTTCTCCGACATTTTCGACTTCGCCGCCCGCGTCGATCTCAAGCGCATCGGCAAACGCCCGCTGGAGATGCTCGCCCGCTCCGGCGCGTTCGATCAGCTCGACAGCAACCGCGCCAAGATGCTCGCCAATATCGACGCGATTGCCGCATTTTCCGCCGCCAGCCACGATGAGAAAAATTCCAACCAGTCATCGCTCTTTGGCGAAAGCGGTGCCGACCTTCCACCGCCCCGCCTTGTCACCCCCGAAGACTGGCTGCCCACCGAACGCCTCGCGCAAGAGCATATGGCGGTCGGCTTCTACCTCTCCGGCCATCCCCTTGACGACTATCAAGGCGCACTCAAACGCGAGCGCGTCATGACCCTTGAGGAACTGACAAGCCGCGTCCAGCAAGGCCCTTGCGCTGCCAAAATTGCTGGCTCGGTGGCGGGCAGACAGGAACGCAAATCCGCCCGCGGCAACCGCTTCGCCTTCGTCCAGCTTTCCGATCCAACAGGGCTTTACGAGGTGACGGTATTCTCCGACACGCTGGAGGCGCACCGCGATCTCTTGGAGCCCGGCACCAACGTCGTCCTCGCCGTGGAGGCCACCGCCGAAAGCGATCAACTCAAACTGCTTGCCCGCTCCGCCCAGGCCATCGACGTCGCCATCGCAAACACCGCGCCCGCAGGCCTGAATATCTTTGTGAACGACGCGGCCGCGATCTCTTCCGTCTCAACCCGCCTTTCAGCGTCCAAAGACGGCAACGGTCGCGCCCGCAAAGGCCCCGTCAACCTGATCCTCATCCACCCCGAACTGCCCGGCGAAGTCGAAATCTCCCTCCCCGACGCCTACGCCATCAGCCCCGAAATCCGCGGCGCCATCAAACACGTCCCCGGTGTGATCACCGTCGAGGAATTTTAAAAGCCGGATACGAAATGAGAGTGGCCCGCCCGTCAAACCTATGGTTTGCTATTCGCAAAACGGGGCAGTCAGTCCGCTCGAATGCCTCGATAAGTCGCGCTGAGGCGCGATGAAAGGCATTCCACATCCCAGCCGATTTCCTGTCACCAACAAAAAGTTTGATTTCCCCCCCGATTTGCGCTCTTGCTCACTCCCACCACGCGGCACAGCAGACAGGCACTCCTCATGGCATCCCATTCCACCCGACTAGGCGTTGATATCGGCGGCACCTTCACTGATGTGGTGCTGGAGACGAACGGCCAAACCCACTCCACCAAAGTCCTCACAACCTATGCCGCCCCCGAAGACGCCATCATCGACGGTATGCACCAGGTCTGCGCCAAAGCGGGCATCTCGCCGTCGCAAATCGACCAGATCATCCACGGCACAACGCTCGCAACCAACGCGCTGATCGAACGGCGCGGGGCGAAAACGGCGCTCATCACCACGACCGGCTTTCGCGACGTCATCGAGATGCGCACCGAAAGCCGGTTTGAGCAATACGATCTCAACCTCAACCTGCCCGACCCGCTCCTGCCCCGCCACATGCGCTTCACCGTGCCGGGACGCGTCGATGCCAATGGCCAGATCCTCAAAGACCTCACCCGCGACGACATCGAACCCGTGGTCGATCAAATCGCCAAAGCGGGCTTTGAAAGCGTCGCCATCGGCCTCATCCACTCCTACCTCAACCCCGCCCACGAAGAGCTTGTGCGCGAGGTGCTGACAGCGCGCCTGCCCGATATCTCTGTCTCCATCTCCTCCGAAGTCAGCCCGCAAATGCGCGAGTACGAACGCTTCAACACCGTCGTTGCCAACGCCTATATCAAACCGCTCATGGCCTCCTATCTGGGCCGCCTCGAAGACCGCCTGAAAGCCGAAGGCGTCACCTGCCGCATCTTCCTGATGCACTCGGGCGGCGGCATCATCTCGATCCAGAACGCCGCCGATTTCCCCGTCCGCCTTGTCGAATCCGGTCCCGCAGGCGGCGCGGTCTTCGCGGCCCATATCGCTGCGCGCTACGGCATCGACAAAGTGCTCAGCTTCGACATGGGCGGCACCACCGCCAAAATCTGCCTGATCAAAAACCAGACCCCGAAAACCTCCCGCGTTTTCGAAGTTGCCCGCACCTACCGTTTCAAAAAAGGCTCCGGCATGCCCATCTCAATCCCCGTGATCGACATGGTCGAAATCGGCGCAGGCGGCGGCTCGCTTGCCCATGTGGACGGCCTTCGCCAAATCCGCGTCGGCCCCGAAAGCGCAGGCTCCGAACCCGGTCCCGCATGCTATGGCCGCGATGGAACCCGCCCCGCTGTCACCGACGCCGATCTGATGCTGGGCAAGCTGGATGCGGATAATTTCGCAGGCGGCTCGATCAAACTCTACCCTGACAAATCCGACACAGCCCTGCACACCCATATCGGCAAAACGCTCGACATGGACGCAGGTGAGGCCGCCTTTGGCCTGTCGGAAGTCGTCGACGAAAACATGGCCAACGCCGCCCGCGTCCATGCGGTCGAAAACGGCGAGGATCTGAGCGAATACACCATGATCGCCTTTGGTGGCGCCGCGCCGCTCCACGCCGGGCGCTTGTGCGAAAAACTTGGCATCGACCGCCTCCTCATCCCACCGGGCGCAGGCGTCGGCTCCGCCATCGGCTTTTTGCGCGCGCCCTTCAGTTTCGAGGCAAACCGCTCCGTCTACATGAAACTCAGCGATTTCGACCCCGCAAAAATCAAAACACTGCTCAGCGAATTGCAAGCCGAGGCAACAGGTTTCGTGCGCACCTGCGACAGCGAAAGCCCGATCCTGTCGGAGTTCAAAGTCTACATGCGCTACACCGGACAGGGCTGGGAAATCCCCATCGCTTTGAGCGAAGACCAAGCCATGACACCCGACGCCGCCATCTATCAGGCCCGCTTTGAAGAAGACTACACCAAACTTTTCGGCCGCCCCGTCGCAGGCATGGACGTGGAAATCACCGTCTGGTCCGTCAACGCCACCACCCCGCCCGAAGAGGTCACGCAAATCGCACCCAGCAAAGCTGACACCCCCGCAAGCCCTACAGGCCAGCGGCAGATATTCGACGCAGCCTCTGGCCAGTTTGCAAGCGCCGGGATCATCGAACGCAACGCCTTGCAAACTGGCCAGCACATCTCCGGCCCCGCGGCCATCACCGAGAGCGAGACGACCATCATCATCCCCAAATCCCGCCGCGCCATCCGCCAGCCCGACGGCTGCATCGACGTTTCGGCGAAAGGATAAGCCAATGGCCAACGATCCCTCCCAAGTCGCCTATCAGGTCATGTGGAACCGCCTCATCTCGGTCGTTGAGGAACAGGCCCAGGCGCTCGTGCGCACCGCCTTCTCGACGTCCGTTCGCGAGGCGGGCGATCTGTCGGCTGGCGTTTATGACACCCACGGCCAGATGCTCGCCCAAGCGGTCACAGGCACGCCGGGCCACGTCAACGCCATGGCCGATGCGGTCGCGCATTTCATCCGCCGCATCGGGCGGCCAAACATCCGCGAGGGTGACATCTACATCACCAACGACCCATGGGAAGGCACCGGCCATCTGCACGACATCACTATGGTCACCCCCTCTTTCAAGGACGGCGCACTGGTCGGGTTTTTTGCTTGCACCGCCCATATCGTCGACATCGGCGGACGCGGATTTGGTGCGGATGCGGCCAGCGTCTATGAAGAAGGCCTCTACATCCCGATCATGAAATTCGCCACCCAAGGCGAGGTCGACGAGACCCTCATCCGCATCATTCGCGGCAATGTGCGCGAGCCGGACCAGTTGATCGGCGACATCTACGCGCTCGCCACCTGCAACGAGATCGGCCACCGCCGCCTGATCGACATGATGCGTGAGTTCGATCTGGCCAATCTCGACGGTATCGCCGCCTTCATCCTCGACAACTCCCGCCGCGCCACCATCGAGCGTATCGCAGCCCTGCCCCGCAAATCCGCAACCGGCGCGATGACCATGGACGGTTTCGAGGTGCCCATCACCCTCAAAGTCAAGATCACCGTCGAAGAGGAGCGCATCATCACCGATTTTGCCGGCACCTCCGGCGTGGATCGCAAAGGCATCAACTGCCCCTTCGTCTATGCCAAAGCCTACGCCTGCTACGCGCTCAAAGTCGCCATCGCACCCGAAATCCCCAACAACGCCGCCAGCCTCGCGCCCTTCGAGGTCACTGCACCAGAGCACACCATCGTCAACGCGCTCCACCCCGCCCCCGTCGCCCTGCGCCACATCGTCGGCCACTTCGTCCCCGACGCAGTCTATGACGCCTTTGACAAAATCGTGCCCGGCCTCGTGCCCGCCGAAGGTGCTGGGTGCCTGTGCAACTTTCAGGTCAGCCTGCGCCCCCGCTCGGACGGCCCCGCGCCCGAAGGCGCGCGCCGCTCCGAAGTGCTCACCTTCAACTCCGGCGGCTCCGGCGCGCGACCCGAACATGATGGTCTCAACGCCACCGCCTTCCCCTCAGGCGTCATGACCATGCCCATCGAGGCCACCGAACACGCAGGTCCGGTCATCATCTGGCGCAAAGAACTGCGCCCCGATAGCGGCGGCGCAGGCCGGATGCGCGGCGGCCTTGGTCAGTTCATGGAAGTCGGCGCGCAGGAAGGCTACGAGTTCGACATCCAGGCCATGTTTGACCGCGGCCAGCACCCCGCACGCGGCCGTCGCGGCGGCAAAGACGGCGCGGCGACCACCATCGCCCGCGACGACGGAACGCCGATGAACGTCAAAGGCAAACAATTTGTCCCCCACGGGCTCCGGGTCAAAATGGCCTTCCCCGGCGGCGCAGGCTACGGCGATCCGTCCCGGCGCGACCGCGAAAAAGTCAAACGAGACCTCGCCCGCGGCTACATCTCCGCCCAAACCGCCGCGCAGGACTATGGCCTGTCTCAGGACGATATTGCCGCGGTTGCGCGCGCCGTTACGACCGGAGACGCGGAGTAGTCCGCAACCCTCAACCGCAACGCCATACGCCCTGAAATTCACCCAAAACGCGATGAGCGAACCGCCTTTGTACCGCGTCACCCACACCACGGGCGAGGATTGGTCGGATCGGAACTTGGGTGGGGATTGGGAAAAAAGTTTGGCGACGGGAAAGTGGCGATTGCGGATCGAAGTGAGGAAAGTCGGGCAAAAGTCCAGAGCGACCTCTAGGTTGAGCACAAGACTGCCCGTGGGATGGCGCTCCTATGCTGATGTTGGGCATTTATGGTTGCCAAAACCCTCAACCAGTGGATCACTGCGCATGTGTCACCAAAGCACCAGCCCGGTCGCGCTAAAAGCGCGCTTCCAGCGCGACACGGGCAGTCGCTTGCCCGGCGGCTACGCCTTGATTCCGGGCTCGAGGCGCTTCGTGCCAATGTCCGGCAAGAGCCCAGTGTGATCAATTCTACAGGTTCAGTGAACCTCCGGCGTACCGGTGCTTGAAACCGCGCCCGAAGAGATCAATGCAACAAACGTTTATCGGGTTCGCCAAAATCGTCGAAGGCCGAAACTCTCACACAGGGCGCGTATTTCCGCTTCTTTCGGCACTTATTCTCTCCGGTTGCGGCTTTGAGCAATTCTGTCTCTCCACGCGTCAAAACGCGCGCGGCGCGCGGCGTATAGCCGCCATCAGGATCTTCGCGGAGCGCTGGAAAAATGGCCTCAATGTCAGCTCTTTGCCGCGCATTGAGCATCCGCACGCCCATTGGTCCTGGATAAAAGCTCTCGGTCCATGCGCCATTTGCACGGATGATCAGGTGGTGGTCGAGCAGGAGTGTGAAGTAACGGGTTCGTTTCTTGCCTGTCATCACACGTACACCCGGAAAGATCGTCAGCATCTTGGCCCGTACGAAAACGCATGGCAGGCCGAAGTGACGCACAACATCTGGCCCCTGCACAAGCAAGCAATGCTGCGGCGAAACCGCCAAATCGCGTGCAGGGACGCCGCTGCTGAGCGCGCCAGCCTTGATCTGAACAGGTCGATGCTTTGCCTGCGCCGGGGTAAAGATCATTTCTCGCTCCCCGATCCATCGGATCGGAAGGGCCTCACCCTGCGCGTTGACGAGCAGATCGCCGACCGCAAGGTCATCGACGACGACCTCCCCCGCCGGTGTCAGGATCAACGTCCCTTCGGTGAAACAGACAGGCGCACCGGTCGAGCCGAAGCTTTCGAAATCATCAAAGCTGGCGCCGGAGCCATTGGGCAGCGTAAAAGAGCCATTCAAGTTTGTCCCGCTCGGCAACGTGTCCGTGCCGACCGTATAGGTGCCCATGCCATCAACCGTCAGGCTCGTACCATCTGGTAGGTTGATGTGATTATTGCCAAGTGTTGAGGCATCGATTACGGCATTGTTCCCAAATGACGTGTCACCCAATATGTTAACGGTGTCGTTGCCTGATCCGACCTGGAAAAAGAAATTATCACCAATCGTGGTGTCGTCGAATGTGAACGTGTCGTCTCCGCTACCGCCGTCAAAACTGATGAAGTCATTTATTGTCACATTCGTGAAGGTCAGGTTGTCGGCTCCGCCCCCTCCATTATACGTACCGCTGAACGTGCCACCGGTCATATTCAAAGTGAAATCACCGCTGCTTGTATCGATGACGTTGATATCGGTATTTGTTGTGTCCATGGTGACATCACCGCCACCGGTGTTAATTTGATTGATGCTGCTGTTCGATGTCGTGATGTTTGATGCACCGGTACGTGTTGCTATCGTACCGATCGTCGACCCGATCACGGACAAATCCATGCCACCCGACCCACCGTCGATTTCGCCCGATACGGTTGAATTGCTGACCGTGATCGTATCATAGCCACCATTACTATCGATACCCGATATGGGTCCACCCTGGGATGATCCATTCAGCGTTCCGGCGTCGCCAATGATCTCGATTGTGTCAACACCACTCGTACCGTTAATAACTGTCACGACATGCGCCTATGCTTGCAGGTATGGGGCGGCTTGAAAGCCGCTGCGTAAAGTAGCAACCAAGTCCTAA
>CAYRKW010000059.1:2072-20281 GCA_964425135.1 uncultured Rhodobacterales bacterium | reverse complement strand
CCCATAAATCTGACCCCTTCTGACAAGCCATTAGCGTCGCTGACCAACCGCGGCGTGGGCGGGTAGCCGGGGTCACCTGCTCGTGACGGGGCGCAGTGTCGGGGGCGCCAGCTTGAGCCGAAGGGCTCGTCCGGGCTGGTGCATCGGCAGCTGCGGTGTTGCGCCCCGATCCACCAGATCACGGCACCCCCCCCCGCGCCAACCTCTGACGCCCAGCCCGGACGAGCAGAATTGGATCAGATATGTTCGACGGCGCTCTAGCAGGTATAATTCAGCCCCAAACGCCCCCCATCAACATAAATAGTCTCACCGGTGATATAACTGGCCTTCTTAGAGCAAAGGAAGGCCACAACATCGCCAATCTCGCGCGCAGAACCCGCCCGACCCAGCGGTGTGCGGGACATCGCCACTTTGAACGCTTCGGGATTTGCATTCACACCCGCCATCATTTCCGTATCAATTGACCCCGGACCCACCGCATTCACGCGGATGTTGTGCTTGGCGAGCGCAAGCGAGGCCACTTTGGTCAACTGCATGACACCTCCCTTCGAGGCGCAATAGGCCGGGATCGCCGGAATAGCGACCCGCGCGTTGATCGAGGACATATTTACAATTGCCCCTTCAATTCCAGCGGCCACCATACTGCGTGCTGCGCGCTGGGTCGCGATAAAGACGCCCTTGAGATTGATATCGATCACCCGTTCAAAATCGGCGAGGTCATATTCCAGAAACTCTCCGGGCATCGCAACGCCTGCGTTGTTTACCAGGGCCGAAAGCGCGCCATGATCAGCCGCGATCTGATCAAACATCGTATGAACCGCCGCTGCATCCCCCATATCGCACGTCACCGCAGCCTTCGCCTTGAGCGATTTTGCAGCATTCGCAACACCATCGCCATTGATATCTGCAAGAATGACCTCAAACCCGTCTTCTATCAATGCCTCCGCGCTGGCATATCCAATCCCCTGCGCGCCGCCCGTCACCAGGGCTAGTGGTCTATCTGTCATCGCTCATTCCTATCGTTTGTTTGCGCTTCGGGCACATCCACCCTTAAGCTCATCTGATGCTTTTTCAAATCTGGTTGGCAGTGAATCCCGGATCATAAAAGCGGCACGCGGCGCTTTTGTCATCACCGTGATCGGCAGCGGCAACTCCACAGGCGGCATTCCGGTTAGCAAATCTGCCATCGCGACACCCAAAAGCGTGCCCGTCGAAATCCCGCGAGCGTTGTAGCCGATCGCCGTCCAAAGCCCCTGCGCACGTTGACGCACGCGTGGCAAATGATCCGGGGTCATGGCGATCTGCCCGTGCCAGGCTTCCTCGCAAGTAACAGGCCCAAGCTGCGGGAAAATCGCTGCGATCCGATTTTGCGCCCATCGCTTCGTCAGACCCTGCTCCTGGCTGCCCAGCACACGGCCCATCGTGCCGACCAGCAACCGTCATGTGCATCGCAACGCACGTTGAACATGATCTAACCCGTATCCCAAACGCCCTGTCGACCGGACAGAATGTATTTCGCAACAAATATCGTTAGGTTGTGATTCAGGGCGAAGAGGGCATTCACTCACGAGACCATTCATTATCGGGCGTCAGAATGCTTCGAGCGATCTCGTGAGAATTTCGCGGGTTTCCATGGTTCTTGAAATGACACTCCTGGATTTCGCCAGTGTCCCTTCGACTTCCAAAGATTGTGAGGGAGACACCTCAAAAGCGCTTCCGGTTGTCATGAAAGCCCCGCCAACGCTTTCATCGGATCTTTCCCTATCAATCATGAACCGCGCCAATTCCTGAATTTCTTCACTATCATTTGCAAGTGCCACTTCCCATGCGCTTGCCCGCCACGCGAACATCGAAATATCGGCATTTGTTCCTGCAGACTCTAGAGCATTGAAGGCTGCGACGTAGTCTTCTTTCGATGTAAGCGCTTGCGCCGAAATCAGGCTTAAATTTTCCGTTGTATCTCGACCAGCTATTGCCTCGGCCTCATTCGGTTTCGCGCTGTTGAGATACGCTTCTGATCGCAATCTAAGCAGTTGGGGATCGCCACTTTCCGAAACCGCCGAAAGCAACGACAGCGCAACTTGCGGCAAAGAGGCTTCGATCATATCGGAGGCAAGCTTCAACCTTGTCTTCAGCGTTATTCCGTCAGCTTCGACTATATGTCGGTGTTGGAAAATCGCCGCAACCAACGCATCCGGTTGATCTTTGTTCAAGCGCGCATCTGTCAGTATGTCATTTGCGACATCAATGTAGCGTGGTTTTTGATCGGGATTTTCAGCTATCGCAGCGTCGAGCGTATCCAATGCTGCGGAAAGCGAGTCGTCGCTTGCGCGCGCATACACTTCAAGCTTGCGTAGCATACGGCCGATGGGGAGACCGCGCATGCGGAAAGCCTCGCTTTCCAGCATCTCCATCAAACCAGGATCAATGGGATCGTCTCGCTCAATCATTCCTGCCACAAGGTGCATCATAGCCTCTGCACGCAGAACCGAATTTCCGACGATCATCTTTACATATTCAGATTTCGCTTTCTCAAATATCCCCTCAAGTTCGTAAAATCGCGCACGCATCAGCGTATGCGCATCTCCGTGATCGCCTGATGCGCGATCAACCAGATCAAATACACGGCGCGCATCTTCGATCTGATTGCGATTTAACAGGGATGTAATCAGTCGCGGTTCGAGCAAGCGGCGCGTTGAAATTGGTAGGCTTGAAAACGCGTTGAGAAGATCTTCAGTATCTGAAACAGGTTGATCCTCTCCGACATCGATCCCGGCAGTGCGCCAAAGTGCATGATACCCGGGACAATTTGCGCCGATTGCAATGGGTCCGTCTGAGTCGATCTTCTGTCCTTCGACAATTTTGGCGATGTCGTGCAGTACCGCTTGGTCGGAAAGCTCGGATCCAAATTCCGACAGAATATCGATTGCTTCGACGCCCAAACCATTTGTGACATAAAGCCTGACAAGATTGCGTACAATTCCGGGATCGGGAATATCGAACTCTTCGAGTAATGCCTGCCGCATCTCGACAATTTGAGCGTTTACATCATTCCCGTCGCTCCAACTCGCCAGATCAAGTTCGGTGTCTGAGATGCAATTTTCATATTGTTGCGCTTGGCTTTGTGGTGCGGGTTTATCGACAGTGTTTGCTGGCGCCTGCGCAATTGCATTGTCGGGTCGACTGATGCGCAAGGACCCCGTAAAATCCGCCTCATTTTTGGGTAGTGCAGTGACAGCCCGGTCCAATCGTCTCGTCAGATTTTCAAGTTCCGAACCTGCCGCGATTTCTGGCTCCAATTCTGGTGCCGGTTCCTGATCCGAAGCCTTTGAAGTCACCTCGGGCGTATCAATTTGTGTGTCGGTTTCGATTGCAGGCACTTCGGCCTGCTCTATAAGACCCGCGCTTTCGGCTGCTTCAAGTTGTTGAACCAGCCATTGCGTGAGATCTTCCGGTTCGGAACGACCCGCCCCATGGCCTTGAGAAAGCGGCTCTTGCACTTGCGCAACTGAGGCACGCTCCTGCGAGCGCTCCGGACGACGTTTAGGCAAGTCAGAGGATGGTGTTTCAGGCACCTCTGTGACGTTGTCGGCTATCGAAAGTTGGTCGTTTGTCTCTGGGTCATAAATATCAAGGATGATCATGCCATCTTCAAGCGTCGCACGCACTTCACATGAACAGCCGAGCGACAAGTTCAATGCTGAATTTGTCTCATACGATTGCGCCTGGAGCGAAAGCAATCGGGTTCGTGGAAGTCTGTCGAACACGTTTGAGAGATTGAACTCACCAACCCAATCCTCGATTTCAAATGTCGCTTGGCGGCCTGACTGCCTTAAGGTCCAGACGTCACTTGGAGCCGTAAACGCAAGTCGCGAATAGTCCTTTTGTGCACCCGATCGAACGGTAACTACGTCTTGGGCACCCGCCAGGGATGCGGTGCACAGCAACAATATCAAGCCGATTAACGCTCGGAAAATCATGCTGCCAAACTCTTCACTTCTTTGAGGGCTTCATCCATCTCGTCAAATGTCGGCCTGCAGTGATGTGGCGTGTTTTGGCGACCGACCTCGACACAGATATTTGGTGCGTGATTGTATAGATTGGCGACGAGAACTTCACGGATCAGATTATAAAAAGCGCCTTCTTCATCGATCACCGCTTGCACCCGCGCCGCGAACGGGCCGACCAGCCCATAGGCAAGGAACACGCCAAGGAATGTGCCGACCAGCGCGCCACCGATCATTTTTCCGAGCACTTCTGGAGGCTGATCAATGGAAGCCATGGTTTTGATCACGCCAAGGACGGCTGCCACAATTCCCAAAGCAGGCAGACCATCTGCCATGGTTTGCAGTGCATGGCTTGAGTGTTGTGCGTGTTTGTGGTGCGCCTCGATCTGTTTTTCGAGCACTTCTTCCACCTGATGCGGATCATCATAGTTCATCGACATGGATCGCAATGTATCGCAAATCAGATCGGTTGCCGTGTGATCGCTCATGATTTTGGGATAATTGGAGAACACCGGCGAGTTTTCCGGGTCTTCAATATGCTCTTCCAGCGCAACCGGGTTTTGACGCGCTATGCGGATCAGGGTGAACAAAAGGCAAAGCAAATCTGTATAATCACTCGACGACCATTTCGATCCTGAGAAGACCTTTTTAACATCGCGCAACGTGTGTTTGATGCCCGCGCCATCGTTTGAGATCATAAACGCCCCGACTGCCGCGCCACCGATCATCATCATTTCAAACGGGAGCGCCCCGATGATGATGCCCAGTTTCCCACCCGCAATCAGATATCCGCCAAAGACCATGACGAATATGAAAATAATCCCAGCAATTCCAAGCATGAAAAACCCTCACTGATCGCAGTTACGCTGCTTTATGCGTCTGGAATATCTCCGCTTGCGATTAAGATTTTACCAAAACAGGTCACTATTCTTTGGGAACATCCGCATTTCGTGACGCCATCATAACGCTGATCGAATAGGCCGCATCGGGTTCGAGATTTGACAGAATATTCGCAGCGGCATCAGGTCGCATGCGCGCCAGAAAGTTCGATGCAAATTTCACGTCCATAGTTTGGAAAATCTGCGCGGCCGCCTGCGGCTTCATATTCTCATAAACGGATGTCAGGCGCGCAATATCATTTTCAGCCGCCCCATCAGCCTGTGCGATCGTGGCAGAAAGGCTCTTTTCTGCCTCTTCCAGTTCCTTGAGTTGATCTTCAATGCGAATTTTTGCAACCCGCAGAACCTGTTCGCGATTGGCCAATCGCAATTCCAGCGCATCAAGCTGCTCGGCCCGTTCTTTAAACGACAACAGCATTTCTCGTGGCTCCATAACTGGCGGGCATTGCGCCAATGCCATCGACGCTTCTTCTTGGGATTGCGCGGCTTGCGCCCATTCGCCGAGTTGCACGGATATCTGCCCGTTGGAACTCCAGATGCGCAGACCTGCTGATGCCACAAAGCACAGCGAGATCAGCAATAAAGCGCTCGGTTTTTTCATGCTCAAATCCAATCCGCGCTATGTCGCATTTGCCTGCGCCAGCACAGTCTGCAATGCGCGCACAAATGCCTCTTCATCAGAACTATCCGCACGCCCTTCAAGACGGCTTTTGATACTGTCCTGCAATTTTCGCGCAGCGCTTGTGGTCGTATCCGCGCTCGACTTTTCCCGTTTGGCGTCGAGCTTGCGAACCTTGTCCGTATCAACGTCTTCCATGGCGTCTTCGATATCCTTGGGCGTGACCTTCTTGCGCGCGTCTGACGTCGCAGACGCGCCATCACGCACGCCCATTTCTTCAATCTCGTCCAAAAACGCCTCCAGACGTCGTGAAACGCGTTCGGCGCGGCCGGTTGAGGACTTCAAGTTCTCTACATTCGTGTTGGTGACATCCTGCGTTTCTTTCAACGCTTTTTGCATCTCGCTGACTTGTTGCGAGAGCGACGCGATCGCACCGCCCAGCCCGCTATCGAGATTTTTAAGGCGCTTTACCCGCGCAGACAGCGTCCAACAGTAAACAGCGGCGCAAAGGCTGGCGAATATCAGCAATACATCAGCGATCAGGTCCATCAGAAAAGCTCCCTAGTTCAAAACAAATTCAGTAATGAGAAGATCATTCACGCGGCCCTCTCCGGTCACGATTTGCACCCGTCGCAACATCTGAGCACGCAGCTTTGACATCGCCGACGGATTTTCGATATCGCCATCCTCAACCGCGCGCAAAAACGTATTCAAAACATCCAGGATACGCGGCATCACAGCTGTCACTTCGTCACTGTAGGCCGCTGCAACATCAAGCTCGGCAGAGAATTTCAAATGCTTCGAACTCGCCCCTGCACCAAGTGAAATAATCAGCGGCTCAATGGGCACGAAGGTCGGCAAATTTGACGCCATCATCGCAATTGCTGGCTTCTTCTCTTCTCCACCGTCACCCAGCAAAAGACCTGAAAAGGTTGCATAAAACCCGGCACCACCAAGCACGAAAGCACCGATGATGCCAAACAGCATCCCTTTTCCCTTCTTCTTTTTCTCTGATCCCTCTTCCGCATCAGAGGTTTCAGTCTCTTCATCATCCGCCATGATTTAGCTAACCCCGCAAATCAGTCTGCTTTGACCTGATTTAGCCCGATCACCACTAACCAATTATTAAGCCAGCTATGTTCATTTGCTCAAAGGTGCCGCGGTGCAGAATGCCTTCGGTTGAAATTGTGAGGAAAAGCCTTTGAATCAGCTTCTCGGCGTTTGGGACGTATTGGATACGCGCAAACGGGTTATCGCTGTGTTATCGGCCGTGGCGATGTTTGCGGCGGTTTGGGGGCTCGCACGGCTCGCAAATGCACCCAATTACGCGCTTTTATACTCCGGCCTCGACAATGCCACGTCCGGTCAGGTTGTTACAGCTCTTGAAGGCACCGGTGTTCCTTTTGAAGTGCGCGGCAACTCGATTTACGTCGATAGCGGTCAACGTGATCAGGTCCGTATGGCGCTTGCCGCTGATGGGTTGCCCGCTAACGGTGTCGCCGGGTACGAGCTTTTGGACAATCTCACCGGTTTTGGCACGACGGCACAAATGTTTGATGCCGCCTATTGGCGCGCCAAGGAAGGTGAGCTTGCACGCACAATTCTCGCATCCCAGAACGTCAGCGCAGCGCGGGTTCACATCTCCAATCCTGTGAACAAACCTTTTGCCCGCAAATCCAATGCCTCAGCATCGGTGATTGTCACAATGGCATCAGGCACATTGGGTCCGGCTCAGGCCAAAGCGATGCGCTTTTTGGTCTCATCGGCCGTGGCCGGACTGACACCGGATGAGGTTTCAGTGATCGATTCTGTGGAGGGCATTGTTCTTGCCGCTGGATCGGAGGCGGAGATTACAACCCCGGGCGATCAGATATCCGACAAAGAAAAAGCCATGCGCGAGAATATTGAGCGCCTTTTGGCCGCGCGGGTCGGTCCGGGAAATGCGATTGTTGAATTGAACATAGATGCCAGCATGGACAGCGAGACAATCACCGAACGCATCCTCGATCCTGAAGGACGGGTGGCGATCAGTTCGGACAATGAACAAACCTCATCATCGTCCTCCGGCACCGGTGCGGGTGGCGTTACGGTCGCATCCAATCTGCCAGATGGTGACGTTGAGGGCAGCGATGGGTCGTCAAACAGCAACAACAACAAAACGCGGGAGCGAGTGAACTACGAAGTCTCCGAAGTGCTGCGCGAGCGCGTTGTGCGCCCGGGCGAGATACGGCGGATCAGCGTAGCGGTCCTTGTGAATGGCATTGCCGCCGAAGATCCCGAACAAGGTATCGTGCCGCGCGGCGAAGACGAGATGGAGGCGCTCAAGGAACTCGTCAAAACCGCTATCGGATTTGATACCGCGCGCGGCGATACGGTCACGCTCGAATCCATGGCCTTTACCGTCCCCGTGGTTGAAGGCACCGTCGCACAGGCCGGGACATTTGATGCAATCGCTGTAAATGGCATGCGGATATTCCAGCTCGTCTTCGTGGGTTTGGTCGCCCTGATCCTTGGCTTGTTCGTCTTGCGCCCGATTTTCACCGCACCGCCCCCGCGTCTGATAGACAACAGTGGCGGCGTAGACGATCCCGCGCGCGCTGGCCTCACGGGCGAGGTAGGCGCGGACAATGCTCCGGGCGGCAATGGCGAAATTGAGATAAATCCCGAAGTGCTCGCCAATCAGGACCGTCCAGTTGAAGCTAAAACCCCGGTTGAGCAGCTTAAAGGCGCGATCACAGACCGCTCAGATGAAAGCCGTGTGTTGCTTCAAGACTGGCTCAACGCGGATGCACCCGTCAAAGAAGAGGCATAAGCGATGGGGGCGTATAAATTTGAAACCTTCGTTCTGGATCGCCCCGGCAACGTCGCAACCCCCCAAGCGGTTGAAGAGTTGGAACGGGCGCGAAACGAGGCCTATGCGCGCGGTTTTAAGGATGGCGTGAACGCCACCAAAACCGCACTTGATGTGGAGCACAACAAGCGTCTGGCCTCGATTGATGAAGCGCTCCAGGACCTGCATATCACCCATAACGAAGCCAGCGCGTCGATTTTGCGATCCCTCGCTCCCACCATGGAGGCGTTTTTACTCAAACTCACGCCATCCCTCGCCCGCGACGGTATCACCCAGCAGATCATCGCCCGGGTCGATGACGCCGTGCGCAAATCCATGAGCGCGAGCCTGCATATCCACACCGCGTCGGCCGAAAACGAGCGCCTGATAGCCGAACTTGAGAGCCGTGCAATCGACGTTGAAATCGTTGAGACCGACGAATTGGAGCCGGGCGTGGTGGAATTGCACTGGGCAGGCGGCGTCGATCAAATCAGCCTGCAACGGCTGATCGATGATGTCAGCGATCTAATCACCACTCAACTTGCCGCCTATACGAAGGAAGAAGATGATGCAGAGCGACACACCGGATGAAGACGAAACTGGCGACATCTCAGGTCCGCAGGATCAGAACGAAACGCCGCCCGAACAGGCTCCAGAGGCGGCTGAAGCAGCGCCTGAATTAGGTCCGCTCGATGAAGAATTGGCACGCGATGCAGGCGAAAACCCGGTTGGCGGCGGCGCATTTCTTGGCGTTCCCATCGAGGTGACGATTTCCGTCGGCAAGGCCCGCCCGCTGGTGGGGGAATTGGTCAAACTCCGCCGCGACAGTGTGATCAGCCTTGATAGCAAGGTAGATGATCCGGTTGAGATCTACATCGGCGAGAAACTGATCGCACGCGGCGAACTGCAGGAAATGGAAGGTAGCGGCGGTCAGCTCGGCGTCCGGCTTACAGAAGTTGCCGATATCGGCTCTGCTGCCTAGAGATACGGCCTGAATTCACCCGTGATCTCCCCCGCCGCCCATATCCCGCAGCGCGCCGTATTGCTGCTGACAGCCGGTTTCCTGCTCGCAACCAGCTCGCTCGCCCATGCGCAAGGCATCTCGATCGATCTGGGGGGCGAAGACGGCTCTCTTACCTTGCGGACTGTCCAGCTTTTCGTTCTCATCACGCTTTTGAGCCTCGCCCCCGGCCTCGCCATAATGTTCACCTGCTTTCCCTTCATGGTCACCGTCCTGTCGATCCTGCGCCAAGCCATCGGTGTACAGCAGGCACCGCCCAACATGATGATCGTCTCGCTCGCATTGTTTCTCACCTATTTCGTCATGGAACCGGTCTTCATGCGCGCCTGGACGGACGGTCTGTCGCCGCTTCTGGAGGGCGATATGGACGCCGAGACCGCATGGCCCTTCATCCTCACTCCGTTTCGGGAGTTTATGGAACTGCGCGTTGATCCGATGACCATCGACGTCATCTCGCAATCCGCACCCACACCAACATCGCCCGACCTCGAAGAACCGCCCCTGTCCGTCCTCGTCCCCTCCTTCCTGCTCAGCGAAATTCAACGCGGCTTCGAAGTTGGGTTTTTGGTTTTTTTACCATTTCTCATCATAGACTTGGTAATCGCAGCCGTGCTGATGTCGATGGGCATGATGATGGTGCCACCCGCCGTTGTCTCGCTCCCGTTCAAACTGGCGTTCTTCGTGTTGGCCGACGGCTGGACCCTCCTCGCTGGCGCGATGGTCCGCAGCTACGGGGGATAGACCAATGGCAACCGCGCCGAACCAGATAGGCAAACAAGGCAAACCATGAGCGATCTTGTCCTAGCAAACCAATCGCCACTGCCCGAAACCGTACAATCAGGTGGCCAAAACGCAGGCCTGACCTCGCCACAAAAAGCCGCGATCATCCTGTCGATTCTCGAACCAAATGACGCCGCCTCACTGATTGGCGACTTCAACGAAGACACGTTGTTGCGATTTGCCCGCGCCGCCAGCAGCCTGCGCCCGATGCCGCCCAGCATTCTTACTGTTGTCGTGACCGAATTTCTGGGCGCGCTGAGCAAGGTCACCGATGTGCGCGGCGGCGTTGATCAGGTACGCTCGGTGCTTGCTGGCTTTCTCGATGACGCCGAAATCGACCGCATTGTCAGCCAGATCAGCGATACTGACCGTCGCTCGATCTGGGAACGCTTTGGCGATGCCCCGCCCGATCAGGCTGCGCATTTTTTGCAAAAAGAGCACCCGCAAACTATCTCCTACATCCTCGCCAAACTCAAACCAAGCCGCGCCGCTGCGTTCCTTGAGCAAATCGAGGTCGATACCGCCAACACATCCATCCTGCGCCTGTCGCGCATCCCCACACTCGATCCAAAAGTGCTTTCGATCCTAGAGCATAAAATCGAAGCCGGCTTCATGTCGGCGCTCTCGCATCAGTCCAACAAAATCCTCCCTGAAGAGGTGATCGGCAACCTGATGAACAATGTCTCCGGCGATGCGCGCGACGCATTCCTTGCGACATTGGCCGAACAAAATGACGAGTTGCACAAGAAAGTCATCAAGGTGATGTTCACCTTCGCCGATATCGCAACCCGCGTGCGCCCCAACGAAGTCACCCTCTTCACCAAAGAAGTGGACGAGGAAAAACTCCTCATCGCACTCAAACACGCAAGCGAAACGGGCAATCCAACCTTCGATTTCATCTTCGAAAACCTGTCCAAACGCCTGTCCGAACGCCTGCGCGAAGAGCTCGATGCGATGGAGGCGCCTGTGCCAAAAGACGCCGAAGCTGTCCAAATCGAATTGGTCGATGTGATCCAGCGCAAATCAAAATCCGGTGAAATGAGCCTTCTGGAGATCGAAGACTAAACCAATCGACTTGTATTCGGGGCGGTGGCTGACAGTATGAACGCGACTGCCACCATCAGGGAAACACCCCATGCAAGATCCGATCGAGCTTTACTACTGGCCGACCCCGAACGGCTGGAAAATCACCATCGCGCTGGAAGAGATGGGATTGCCCTACAATCTCAACCTCATAAACATCTCCGCCGGCGACCAGTTTGCGCCCGAATTCCTGAAAATCGCCCCCAACAACCGCATGCCCGCCATCGTCGATCCCCAAGGACCGGACGGCGAACCGGTCTCGATATTCGAATCCGGCGCGATCTTGCAATATCTTGCACGAAAAACCGGCAGGTTTTACGGCCGGAACGAGCGCGAGCAAATCGAGATAGAGCAATGGCTTATGTGGCAAATGGGCGGCGTCGGCCCGATGGCAGGCCAAGCCCATCACTTCCTCAAATATGCGCCAAATATGGACCCACCAAACGATCTTCCCTACGCCAAAGACCGTTACCGCAACGAAACCGGCCGTCTTTATGGCGTGCTGGACCGTCGTCTTGCGGATCGGGATTTTGTCGCCGGTGATATCTCGATTGCAGATTTCGCAATCTGGCCATGGGCTTCACTCTGGGAAGGCCAGCAGCAGGATATTGACGATTTTCCCCACATGAAAGTTTGGCTCGCCCGCATGGAAGCCCGCGAAGGTGTCACCAAAGGACGCGCCGTTGCGGCAGATTTGCGCAACAACATTGCGACCGACAAGAACGCTCAAAACGTCCTGTTCAAACGCGGCAAAACGTAAAGGTCAAATGTCGCCGCCCGTCAGACCAATGATCTGACCATTGATCGACGCGGCGGCGTCACTTGCCAAAAAGAGCGCCGTCTCACTCACCTCTTGCGCTGTGATCAACCGCCCGTGCTTGTTCACATCTGCCAGTATTTGCCGCGCATCCTCCACCGATCTACCGGTCTTTTGCGATACATTCGCTGCCGAGCGCGCGGTCATATCCGTATCGATATAGCCTGGGCAAATCGCATTCACCGTAATCCCGAACGGCGCAACCTCCAGCGAGGTCGCCCGCACCAGACCAATCACACCATGCTTGGCCGCCGTGTAATGCGCAGCATATGCCAGCCCGCGAAACCCGGCGATCGACGAGATAGCGATAATCCGACCCGGCCCGCCGCCCATCGACCGAACCCCGGCACGCATGGTCAAGAACGCCCCTGTCAGATTAACACCAATCATCCGGTCCCATTCGGATTTTTCAGTGTTTTTTAGCAAATTAGACGTCGCCTGCCCCGCATTTGCAATGACAATATCTGCGCGCCCTGCCGCCGCAAACAGCGCCTCAACATCCGCCTCGTCCGTCACATCGCCAGCAAGCGCTGCGATATTCGCATGCTGCGCACATACCGCATCGAGCGCCTCCTGCCGCCGCCCATTGATCCACACCCGCGCACCCGCCGACGCAAACCGCAACGCCATATCCGCGCCGGTGCCACTCCCGCCACCGGTTATAACAACGGTTTTATCAGAAAAATCAGCCAGCGGATCTCAACCAACACTCAATTTCTGATCAACAAGCGCACGCAGTTTGTTCAAATCCGCCGCAAACGCCCGAATGCCCTGCGCCAGCTTTTCGGTCGCCATCGCATCCTCATTCATCATCCAGCGGAATGTCACCTCATCCACATCCACAGCATCCTGCGCCTCGACATCCACTGGCGACAATTTGCGCTCCAACGTGCCAGACATTCCGTCAAGCTCATCAAGTAGCCCCGGCGAGATCGTCAGCCGGTCACATCCCGCCAGCGCAATAATCTCGCCAGCATTGCGGAAGGATGCACCCATCACGACCGTCTCAATTCCGTTCGACTTGTAGTAGTTGTAAATATCGCGAACCGACAAAACACCCGGATCGGTCTCAGACGTATACGTCTCGCCGGTCTCCGCTTTATACCAATCAAGGATACGCCCGACAAAAGGCGAAATCAAAAAAGCATTCGCATCCGCCGCCGCAATCGCCTGCGCCTTTGAGAACATCAGCGTCAGGTTCGTATCAATCCCGTCCTTTTGCAACGCCTCCGCTGCCCGAATACCTTCCCACGTCGAGGCCAACTTGATCAGAATTTGCGACCGCTCCACGCCACGATCCTTGTAGGCCGCAATAATCTCATGCGCCTTTTTGACCGAGGCACCCGTATCAAACGACAAATCCGCATCCACTTCCGTCGACACGCGCCCCGGCACCAGTTTGGCAAGCTCCGTCCCAACCGAAATCGCCAATCGATCCGCCACAGCAGCCACAATCCCGGCATGCCCGCCCGATTGCGCCTTGCCCCAGGACACCGCCTCATCAATCGCTTCCGAAAACTCGTCCAGATCCATTGATTTGAGCACAATCGACGGGTTTGTCGTGCAATCCACCGGCTTGAGCCGCGCCACTGCCTCGATGTCGCCAGTGTCCGCAACCACGGTGGTCATGTCGCGCAATTGATCAAGAAGAGAGCTCATCTGCTATAGGTCCTGTCATCTGAGATTTGTTTGTCCCTGCCTAACACCCAAGCGGCGAGGTTGCAAAGTCACCCTCGACGGGCAGACCAAGAATACCTAGGCTCGCCAGCAACCCGAATCTGAACCCGGAAACCCGCCATGGCCTTCGACCGTTCCATCAAAATCGCGCCCTCAATTCTCAGCGCCGATTTCGCCAATTTCGGTGCAGAATGCGAAGCGATCGAGGCCCAGGGCGCCGATTGGGTGCATGTCGATGTGATGGACGGCCATTTCGTCCCCAATATTACCTTCGGCCCTGCCACCTGCGCTGCGATCCGCCCGCATATCAAGGGCGTAATGGACGTTCACCTGATGATCGCGCCCGTTGATCCTTTTATCGACGCCTTCGCCAAAGCGGGCGCAGATATCATCACCGCCCATGCCGAAGCTGGCCCACATTTGCACCGCACCTTGCAAGCTATACGCGCAGCAGGCGCAAAAGCCGGCGTTGCCCTGAACCCGTCAACTCCGCTAAGTGCAATCGCGCATGTGCTCGATATCATCGACCTTGTTTGCATCATGACCGTGAACCCCGGCTTTGGCGGCCAAAAATTCATCCACGCGCAAGTCGAAAAAACCAAAAACCTTCGCGATATGATCGGAAACCGCGACATTCACATCGAAATCGACGGCGGCGTCACCCCCGAAACCGCTCCGCTGGTGGCCGCTGCTGGCGCCGATGTGCTGGTCGCAGGATCCGCCGTATTCAAAGGCGGCTCAGTTCAAAACCCGAACCCTTACGGCGCCAATATCAACAACATCCGATCTGCCGCCGAAAACGCGCTGCCCTAAAGCGTCCTGCCATTAACCTGAAACACCACGCATCGCTGTTCGCGTTCGCCCAAAGGGAGAGGCCGCGAACAAGCGATTCATGTTTTAGGTTGGGCGCTTTAACCAACGCTTCTTTGGTTCTTAAATATCCAAATCACCTTTAAGTAATGCGCCCGCAAGGGCGCTCCGTTTGGCGCGACCCTCCCGATCCATGACCGGAAGGGATTTTTCCACTATTTCTTGGTGATACGCCCATCAAGATACGGCGTATACGGCCCGCTGTCCGCCAAATAGTCCGCCACAACCTCTTCCAGACCCGGCCCGAAGTCATATGCTTTATCCGCCGATTTAAACATCCGATAGCCGTCCCCGCCATTGCGCACATAGTTGTTGGTCACAACGCCATAGGTCTTGGCTTCATCAATGGGAACGAACCCGTCTCCCTCGGCAACCATCACGTCTGATACACGCACACCCGGATCAGCGCTTGCATCGAAGGCAAATTTCAACCCAGAGACCTGTGGGAAACGCCCCGCACCATCCTCGATCTGGCTCACTCCGTTCTCAAGCGCTGCAACAATGCCCGCGCCATCCATCTCGAACGTCGCCAGCGTGTTCTGGAACGGCAGCACCGTCAGAACCTCACCCATGGTCACATCGCCTGCATCAATCGAAGCTCGCAAACCACCGCCGTTCTGTATGGCAATGCTCACACCTTGCCCTTTGACACGCTCCAACATCGCGTCAGCAACCAGATTGCCCATTTCACATTCCTGCGCACGGCAGGTCTCGCGCGCGCCATCGATATCGGCAGAGGACGAAGCGACAACCTTTGTCTTCAACTCCTCAATGGGACCGGCCAGTTCTTTCACGCGTGCAACGATCTGGGCATCCGGCTCGACACTTGCATCAAGGACAATCGTATCTCCACTGGCAAAAACAACTTTGCCGGCGTCATCGAACTCGACCTCCAGATGCCCCACGTATTTGGAATAGGCATAGGCTTGTACGATCGGCACCAAAGTCTCGTCCGGTCCATTAACCCACGTCGGATAAGCGCCACCACGCTTGGGATCGGAGGCGGATAGATACGTGTGACTGTGCCCCCCGACGATGACATCAATCCCCGGAACCGCTTGTGCAATCGTTATATCGGTTGGCAGACCCACATGGGTCAGCGCAATAATCTTGTTGATGCCAAGGGCTTCTAATTGAGCGACTTCGGCCGTCAAATGCTCAATCTCATCGGTGAAAACAACTGTATCACCCGGCGAAGACGTCTCAACGGTATCCGTGGCCAGAACCGAGACCAGCGCCACCTTCTCGCCACCGACCTCCAGAACCACATGCGGCTGAATACGACCCGCGAGGCGATTGTTTGCGCTCACGTCGATATTGCCGGAGATGACAGGGAAACTCACCTTATCCAGAAAATCGGCCAATCCATCCGGGCCGTCATCGAACTCGTGATTGCCGACGGCCATCGCATCAAATCCGATACGCTCCATCATCTCTGCCTCGACCTCGCCCTTGTAGGTCGAGTACATCAGCGAGCCTTGAAACTGATCGCCCGCATCAAGGGTGATAACATTGGCACCCGCCGCATCAAGCTCACTGCGTAACTCATTGATCTTGGTCGCAACTCTGGCAACGCCCCCAAAGCACTTGCCCTCAGCTTCATCTTCTGCACCGCAAGTGCTGTCAAACCGGTTGATGGATTCGATCCGGCTGTGCAGATCGTTGATGTGCAAAATGTTCAGCGTAAAATCAGCCCGCGCAGCTCCAGCGCTCAGCGCAAGTGTCGCGGCAGTCGTCATCAATGTGATACGTGTCATAAGTCTACCCTCCAAAATCAGTTCTGTTTGCGTCAGCAGACGACACCTGCGCCAAACGGTCAACCGATTCCCTTGTAAATTCTGCGCCAAATCCAAATTTATTTTGGCGCGATCCACCCAATTGACGCTCCGATCACCGACCTCTAGCGTGCTAATAATCCAACTCAGTCAGGTCAGATCCATGAACCAGCTCACCAACGCCCAAACCCGCGATGTCGAAGCCCTTCTCCACCCTTATGCCAATCCATCGCTCCTGCGCGAGAACGGCGCGCATGTGATCACAAAAGGCAAAGGCGTTCACGTCTATGACGATACCGGCAAGCCGTTTATCGAAGCAATGTCCGGCCTATGGTGCGCAGGGCTCGGATTTGGCAACGAAGAGTTGATCGAAGCGGCCACCAAGCAGATGCGTGATCTGCCCTACTACCACCTCTTCTCAGGCAAAAGCCACGAACCCGCCGTCGAGTTGGCCGAGAAACTCAAAGCCGTTACTCCGGGCAATATGGCACGGGTCTTCTACCAATCCTCCGGCTCAGAGGCCAATGACACACAGATCAAACTGGCATGGTATTACAACAACGCTCGCGGCCTGCCCGACAAAAAGAAAATCCTCAGCCGCGTGAAAGCCTATCACGGCGTCACCATCGTCGCCGCCTCGCTCACCGGCCTTCCCTATAATCACAAAAGCTTCGATCTGCCCGTGGATCGCATCCATCACATTGGCTGCCCGCATCATTGGCGCGAGGCTATGGACGGCGAGAGCGAATTGGAGTTTTCCGCCCGTCTCGCCGCAGAGCTCGAAGCCAAAATCGCCGAAGAAGGCGCCGATACCATTGCTGCCTTCATTGCAGAACCGGTCATGGGCGCAGGCGGCGTCATCGTCCCGCCCGAAGGCTATTTCGAAGCGATCATGCCCATCCTGCAAGCCAATGACATCCTGTGCATCTCCGATGAGGTCATCTGCGGCTTTGGACGCACGGGCAATTGGTTCGGCGCGCAAACGCTCGGAATGGAACCGACATCCCTTTCCATGGCCAAACAACTGACCGCCGGCTTCATTCCGCTCTCTGCCGTTGCGATCAATCGCGACATGGCCGACGCCATCGAATCCCACGCCTCCGAAATCGGCGTTCTGGGCCACGGCTTCACATATGGCGGCCATCCGGTCGGCTGCGCGGTCGGCGTCAAAACGCTGGAGATATACGAGCGCGACAATATCCTCGCGAGTGTTCGCCAAAAAGCGCCGCGCTTTGAGGCCCATCTCGACCGCCTCAAAGACCACCCGCTTGTCGGCGAGGCGCGATACAAAGGGCTCATGGGCGCGCTCGAACTCAGCCCCGATGGCTCCCCGACACCCTTCGCCCAGCCCGGAAAAACCGGCGCGCGTGCTGTGGCCGAGCTCCTTAAACACGGCGTTATCGCCCGCGCCATCGGCGACAGCCTCGCCTTTTGCCCGCCCATGATTATCAGCGAAGATGAGATCGACCAGATATTTGAACCGGTTGAAGCAGCGCTCGATGCAACCCACGCCTGGGCCAAGGCCGAGGGCCACTGCACATGATCGCCCCCATCGGCGATCTCCCGCCCATCGCGCTGATCTGACCTCTTCAAGTCAGATGAGCGCCTTATTTTCGCACCGATGCACGCAGAAAAGCAGATCCATGAAATCGCTCAGACCCACACTCACGCTAGGCCTTTGCTGCTACCTGACCGCCTGCGCACCCGATCAGGATGCGCCCGCGATGGAACCACCCAGCCGACGCGCTGCGGTTCCTGCCGTACCACAATCCGATCTCGCATGCCTGTCCGAAGCGATCTACTTTGAGGCCGGCAGCAAAGGCGAAGCTGG
>CAYRKW010000059.1:0-1972 GCA_964425135.1 uncultured Rhodobacterales bacterium | reverse complement strand
TCGCATGCCTGTCCGAAGCGATCTACTTTGAGGCCGGCAGCAAAGGCGAAGCTGGCCGCATCGCTGTTGCAAGCGTCATCATGAACCGCGTCGCCGATACGCGTTTTCCCGACACAGTATGCGGCGTGATTTCAGAAGGCGAGGCCAAAGGCGTCTGCCAATTCTCCTATCGCTGCACTCTGGATCCAAGCGTTATCATCTACCCCAAACAAATGAAGCGCGCCCGCAAGACAGCCATGAAAACACTGTCAAATCAATCGCCTGACCCAACCGACGGCGCGATCTTCTTCCACGCCGCCTACGCCGCCCCCGGATGGTTTGCAACCCGCGAAAGAGTTGGCGAAATTGGCGGCAACATCTTCTACCGCTAAGGCGAAAGCCAAAAATCGCAGTCCAGTTTCGTCGATAAATTTCCGTGCCAAAACAATGCGCTTTAGGCCATGCCCACCTGAGCACGAACAGGCCCCGCATCGTCGGGGCGTCGGTGAACGTATTCCAGGAGTTGGAGTTGCACATCTCTATAGTCGGGATCGTCGAATAAGTTCGCCGTCTCGTCCGGATCAGCAACCATGTCGTAAAGCTCGCCCGCGCCCGATTGCATGTCCACCGTGAGCTTGTGCGTCTTTGTCCGAACAGTTCGCAGGCTAAGGCCAACACCGGCGCGGGTTGGCAACAGCTCCCACTCATTGAAGGCGAATTCCCGGCTTGCATCTTCGGTTTCGATGAGTGGCCTGAGTGACGCACCATGCTGCGTCTGAAGCGCCTCGGCGCATCCATAGTCGAAAAATGTCGGACCAAGATCGAGAGTTGAAACGGGCTCTTCGATCCGTTTGCCCGCTGGGACACCCGGGCCGCGCATAATCATCGGGACACGCAGCAGGCCATCGTAGTGCATCGGACCTTTCAGGATCAACCCGTGATCGCCAAGCCAATCGCCATGATCCGAGATGTAGATCACAATCGTGTTTTCGGTGAGGCCAGCTTCGTCGAGCGCGATCAGGATACGGCCCACATTGTGATCAATCAGGGCGATCTGGCCGTATGTATTGGCAATGATTTCGCGCAGTTGATCGTCTGACTGTTCCGCGATGCGACTGTAAGATTTGCGGATTTCTGCGCCTTTTTTGTCGCCCGTGGGTTCCGCCGTCAGCACAGCTTCGTGCCACCAGGGGCGGCCTTCAAAAGTGCGTTTTCGGTTCTTCGGAAGGTCAACCTCAGCCGGGTCATGCAAACGCGACCATGGCTCGGGCGCATCGAAAGGGTGGTGCGGATCTGGGAAACTTATCCATGTGCAGAACGGCGCATCACCACGCCCATGCTTCAGCCACTCAATCGCCCGGTCCGCCGTCCATGTCGAGTTGTGCCAGGCCACCGGCAATTTGGAATGCCATGTTTGTGCCGCCTCCTTCGTATCACCCGCATTCTCTTGGTAGAGCGCGTTCTTTTCATCGCCGCGACCGTCGGCGTAAAACCAGCGTTCATAGTGCTGACCGTGCGGAGGTTTTTCCGGTAAAAACCAGTTGTGTCCGACCAGCATCATCTCAACGTGGTTGAAACCCATATAAGGTCCATACCAACTGTCAGGATAGTTGGCCGAAGATTTAAGGCACTCCGGCGAGCCTGTTGGCTCGAATGTATGATACGTCGAAAAGTGCGCCTTGCCGAAGAAGGACGTCTCGTAGCCTGCGGCTGCCATTGCACCTGCAAAGCCTTTCTCTCCAACGACAGGATCGAGATCGATCCCATTGTCGTGCACGCCATGCGTTCGGCAAAGTTGCCCCGTTAGGATCGAAGCGCGCGCGGGCTGGCACACCACGGTTGGCGTGATGCAGTTCGAAAAATGCGTGCCATCCGCAGCCAGTTGATCGAGATGCGGGGTCTTGATCTTGCGTCCTTCGAAGCCAAAGCAATCGGCCCGGTGCTGATCGCCTGAAATCAATAGAATGTTGGGTCTGCTCATTTTGCGGGCTTT
>CAYRKW010000058.1:6022-20484 GCA_964425135.1 uncultured Rhodobacterales bacterium | reverse complement strand
TGATCCTCACGGCTGGATCAGCTGCGGCTGGATTTGCAATCTTTCGCACGTTTGCGAGTTAGAGCGCTGTCCAACAAATCTGATCCAATTCTGCTCATCTGGGGCGACGCTAGAGCGCCCCTGACACTGCGCCCCGTCACGAGCAGGTAACCCCCGGCCACCCGCCGGTGCAGGCAAAATGTGAGCCGCTAACGCGGCTCGCGTTTTCGTTTTTGCGCTTGCGCGCGCAGCGGGATATTTTTGAACCAAAGAAATTTGTGGTTTTTTGGGAGAGCCGTCCTACCAATCTGACAAAGGTCTGCGCGTTCGGGCCGGGTGTCAGCGGTGGGTGCGGGGGGGTGCCGCGATCTGGTGGATCGGAGTGCTGTTTCAGGGGCGCTCTCATTGGGTCAGATTTTCAGGACGGTGCTTTAACCTGTGACGGGGGCGGCATCTTCGATGCGAAGTTTTGCTTTTTGCCGTCCGCCCCAATCGTCGATCTCAAGTCTGCCTGCGATATGGAAGGGGGCGCCTTTGTGGTTTTCGAGCGCCGGGCCGATGTGGGTGTCAAACGCGTTGAAGGCGATGGCGGGCAGGGTTGCGCCGTCGGCGCCGCCCAGGGTGAGCTGCAGGTGTTTTTCGCCTGCGCGTTTTGCGTAGCGGATGCTGGCGGCAGGCACGGCAATGCGCGGGGCGGGGGCGGAGGCACCGAAGGGGCCGGCTTTTTCGATGTCCTGTACCAACTCGCGTGTTGCAGCGCCGGGGCCGACGAGGGCGGTGATGCGCAGATCGCGCGGGCCGCTCAGGTGCGCGCCCTGGCGTTCCATGAGCGCAGAGAGGCGGTCCATGGCGGGTTGCAGTTGGGCGCGGGTGAGCGACAGGCCTGCTGCCATTTTGTGACCGCCGCCTTTTTCGATCATCTTCTCGCGGGCCAGCGTGGCAATGCTGGCGCCCAGATCGACGCCTGTGATCGAGCGGGCGGAGCCTTTGCCCTCGTCGCCATCAAAGCCGATGACGAGCGCAGGGCGGTTGGCGGCGTCCTTGAGGCGGGAGGCGACGATGCCGACAACGCCCGGGTGCCATCCCTCGCCTGCGGCCCATACGAGCGGGGCGTCAAAGCCGCGCTCTTCGGCCTGTTCGAGTGCTTTGGCCAAAACGCTGGCTTCGATGTCGCGCCGCTCGGTGTTCAGCGCATCGAGACGCGCGGCCAGCGCGGCGGCCTCGCTGTCTGAGCGGGTGCTCAAGAGGCGTGCGCCCAGATCGGCGGCGCCGATGCGCCCGCCTGCGTTGACGCGAGGGCCGAGCATGTAGCCCAAATGGTAGGAGGATGGCGCGGAGGTGACGCGGGCGGCATCGGACAGAGCGCGCAGGCCCGGGCGTTTGCGTTCGGCCATGATTTTAAGGCCTTGCCGGACGAAGGCGCGGTTGAGGCCAACGAGCGGGGCGACATCGGCGACGGTGGCGAGTGCCACCAGATCGAGGGCGGGGATGAGGTCAGGGGTTTCAGCGCCTTTGCTGCGCATCAGGCGGTTGGTCGCAATCAGCACCATAAATACGACGCCAGCGGCGCACAGGTACGTGAGAGGCGTGGTCTCGTCCTGCCGGTTGGGATTGACGATGGCACGTGCGTCGGGGAGGGTTTCGCCGCCCAGATGGTGGTCGATCACGATCACATCTGTGCCTTTGGCGGTGGCGGCGGCGATTGGCTCATGGCTGAGGGTGCCGCAATCGACGCAGATGATGAGATCGTGGTTTGCAGCAAGGTCTTCCATCGCGGGGGTATTGGGGCCGTAGCCTTCGTCGATGCGGTCGGGGACGTAGATGGTGGCTTCTTGGCCCAGATCGCGGAACCAGTTGAGCAGGAGGGCGGCAGAGGATCCGCCATCAACGTCGTAATCGGCAAAGATAGCGACGCGTTCCTTGTTTTTGATCGCATGGTGAAGGCGTTCGGCGGCGGTATCTGCATCCAAGAGCGTGCTGGGGTCGGGCATCAACTCGCGCAGAGTGGGGTTCAGGAAGGCCTCGGCCTCTTGCGGATCGATCCCACGCCCGGCCAGAACGGCGGCAAGAAGCGGCGAGAGGGTGGCGCGTTGTTGCAGCATTTCGGCGGCGCGCTCGGTTTCGCTATCGGGTCCAACCCAGCGCCGTCCGGTCAAAGAGGCGGTGACACCGAGAAAACCGTCATCGCCCATCGATCAGAAATGCGCATTTTGCGACGTCAGATAGTCTTCGACGCCTGCACGTACAGATTGCTTGCCATCGCGCATTTCCCGGTCGATCACGCCGCGCAATTCGGCGAGATTTGTCTCGCGCAGGATGCGTTTGATCGGGCCGATGGAGGCGGGGCGCATCGACAGGTGCCGGATACCCATGGCCGCGAAACAGGCGGCCTCAACCGGGCGGCCTGCGTCCTCGCCGCAAAAGGAAAGCCGGGTTTTGGTTGGCTCGCAGCGGTGGACGATACGTTCCAGGAAGGACAGGAAACTGGTGTTGAGCGTGTCATAGCGGCGGCGCACGATCTCGTTTTCGCGGTCGGCGGCGAAGAAAAACTGTTTGAGGTCGTTGCCGCCGATGGAGATGAAATCGGCCATTTCAAAGAACTGGCGCGGCGCAAAGGCAAGGCTGGGGGTCTCCAACATCGCGCCTATGTGCAGGCTTTCGGGCACCACATGGCCCATTTTCTTTTCGGATTGCTCGACGTCCAGCAACATCTGGCGGGCGGTTTTGAATTCCTCGTATTGTGCAATAAAGGGGAACATGACGTGCAAGGGGCGGCCTTCGGCACCGCGCATGAGCGCCTGCAATTGCATGCGCATCAGGCCTTGGCGGTCGAGGCCAAGGCGAATGGCGCGCCAGCCCATGGCCGGGTTCGGCTCCTTGATTGCCTTCATCGTCGGCAGCACTTTGTCCGAGCCGATATCGAGGGTGCGGAAGATCACCGGCTTGTCACCTGCCGCATCCATGATGGATTTGTAAATCTCCGCTTGTTCGGAGCGTTTGGGCAGGCGCGAGCGGATCAGGAATTGCAATTCTGTGCGAAAGAGGCCGACACCAGCGGGGTTGCAGGTGGGCATCGACGGCAGGTCGGCCATCAGACCTGCGTTCATGTAGAGCGACACTTCTATATCGTCGCGTGTGCGGGCGGGTTTGTCGCGCAGGGCGGCGAAGGCCTTTTGCTCTTCTGCGCGCATCGCCGCTTTTTCGCGGAAAGCTGTGCGCACCGCTTCATCGGGGCGGACATGCACATCGCCTGCATCACCATCCACGAGCACCGGATCGCCCTGAAGCGCTTCGACGGTGATGCGGTCTGCGCGGATCACCAGAGGGATCGCGAGCGCGCGCGCGACGATGGCGGCATGCGCGCCGACCGAGCCTTCTTCGAGGATCACACCCACAAGGCCGCGCCCGTATTCCAACAGTTCAGCAGGACCGATGTTGCGGGCAATCAGGATGGCGTTCTCGGGCAGCGTCTCTGGCCCATCCTTGCCAACCAGAATGCGTAGGAGGCGATTGGACAGATCATCGAGATCGTGAAGGCGCTCGCGCAGGTAGGGGTCGGGCACGCGGACCATGCGGGCGCGGGTTGCAGATTGTTCCTTTTCGACAGCAACCTCGGCGGCAAGACCCCGTTCAATCCCTTCGAGCATGCGTTTGCGCCAGCCGCGATCCTGCGCAAACATCCGGTAGGCGTGCAAGACATCCATCGCCTCGGAGCCAGGGGCAGCGTAGTCCTGGTCTAGCAAATCATCGACCTGGTTTTTGAGCCGCTCCATCGCGTCATTGAGGCGCGCTTTTTCGGTGTCCACATCATCTGCGACCGGATTGGTGATCACGATCTGCGGGGTGTGCATGAAGGCAACCCCTTCGGCGGCGCCTTCTTGTGCGGAGACGCCGGTGATCGAATACGGCATCTGGTGGGGCGCGCGCATGGCGGCGTTTTCATCGACAAACGCGCCCAATTCGGCCATTTCCGCCAGAACCATGGCGACGACTTCGAGACCGTAGATCTCGTCCTCGGTATAGACGCGGGCCGATTTGTTTTGGACGACCAAGACGCCCAGGATATCGCCAAGACGCTGGATTGGGACGCCGAGAAAGGAGGAGAAGACCTCCTCGCCGGTCTCCGCCATATAGCGAAAACCCTTTTGCGACGGGGCATCGGCGGCGGCGATGGGGGTGGCGGTCTTGGCGATGCGCCCCACAAGGCCCTGTCCGACGCGCAGGCGGGTTTTATGGACGGATTGAGGATTGAGGCCTTCGGTGGCGCATAGCTCCAGCGTGTCTTGATCGCGACGCAGGTAAATCGAGCACACTTCGGCGACCATGGATTCTGCAATCATGGTTACGACCCGATCGAGCCGTTCCTGTCCTTCGCCAGCTTGCGCAAGCGCGGCTTTGAGCCGTTTGAGAAGGACACGCGATTCTACGCCTGTCACATGATCCATGTTTTGGATGCGCCTTAGCTTGCCTGTTCTAGTTCGAAGGCATCATGCAATGCCTGAACAGCAAGTTCCATGTATTTTCGATCCACAAGCACAGAGACTTTGATCTCGGAGGTGGTGATCACGCGGATATTGATGCCTTCATCGGCGAGCGCCTTGAACATTTGCTGGGCGATGCCCGAATGTGAGCGCATGCCGATGCCTACCACCGAGACTTTGGCGACGTCATCATCCGAGACGATTTCGCGGAAGTTGACGAAGTCGGTCTTCTTGGCGTTCTCCATTGCCTCCATTGCGCGGGGCAGATCGTCCACCGGGCAGGAGAATGTCATATCCGTGCGGCCTTCTTCGGAAATATTTTGCACGATCATATCGACGTTGACATTGGCTTCCGCGAGCGGGCCGAAGATCGCGGCGGCGATGCCCGGGCGGTCGGCGACCGAGATCAGGGTGACTTTGGCTTCATCGCGACTGTAGGCGACGCCGCTGACCACATTATTTTCCACGATTTCCTCCTCATCACAGACGAGCGTTCCGGGTGTATCTTCGAAGCTGGAGAGCACCTGCAAACGAACGCGGTAACGCATGGCAAGCTCCACCGAGCGGGTTTGCAGCACTTTTGCGCCGAGCGAGGCCAGCTCCAGCATCTCTTCATAGGCGATTTTATCAAGTTTGCGCGCTTTGGCGGTGATGCGCGGGTCGGTGGTATAAACCCCGTCCACATCGGTGTAGATATCGCAACGCTCCGCCCCCAGTGCAGCGGCAAAGGCAACAGCGGTCGTATCCGAGCCGCCACGGCCCAGCGTTGTCAGGCGACCTTCGGGGCTGATGCCTTGAAAGCCTGCGATAACCGCATGGGTGCCTTTGGCGAAATTGGCGTCGAGGTTTTCGGTCTCGATGGCCTCGATGCGGGCCTTGCTGTGCACTGAAGTGGTTTTAACCGGCACCTGCCAGCCCTGCCAAGACCTTGCAGGTACGCCCATCTTTTGCAAAGTAAGCGCCATCAGTCCGGCGGTGACATTCTCGCCTGAGGCGACAACCGCGTCATATTCCTGATTATCATAGCGCGGGTCGATGTCTTTGACCCAGCCGACAAGCTCGTTGGTTTTGCCGGACATAGCAGAGACGATCACAGCCACATCATAGCCGTTCTCTACCTCACGCTTTACCTTATTGGCAGCGTTCTGGATGCGTTCGAGATCGCCTACGGACGTCCCGCCGAATTTCATCACCAATCGCGGCATAACGATGCTTGCGCGTTCCTTCAAAGTGAGACTTCGGCGGCTTCATAGTCGCGCGGAGGTGGCACTGCAAGGGGGAGTTCTATGGTGTTGTCCGGAATGCCATCGGTCGAGCGTTAGCGAGACTAATCGAGGCATTCAAGCGGCTCGACCGCCCCGTTTTGCGAATAGCAAACCATTGGTTTGACGGGCGGGCCGCTGTGCGGCTGTTAACCGCCCTCGGACGATCCGCTTTCATTTCGCGCATAACGCCTTGGGTGATGATCAATCAATGCGTCTTATCCGACTTCCACGGCAAGGGCGCAACGGGGATGCCGTCTTCGATCAGCGACTTTGCCTCCTCAAGCTTGGCCTCACCGAAAATTGCGCGCGTCGGTGCATCGCCGTCGTGGATGCGGCGGGCCTCAGAAGCGAAGTTTTTGCCGACATTCTCGGAATTGGCCTCAACATGGGCGCGCAACTCCCGCAGCGCGACCTCTGCCGGAGAGGATGGGGCGCTGAGCGGGCCGTGGTCTTGCGCAGCGCGGTCTGATGCGGCGACGCGCGGGGCCATGATCGCTTTGGTCACGTCAGTGTCTGCACAAATGCTGCACGCCAGATGACCGCTGGCTTGCAACGTGTCAAACGCCTGAGAATCCTTGAACCAGCTGTCAAACTGATGGCCGTTGGAACATTTGAGTGCGTATTTGATCATGCGCCTGTCTGGGTTCGTCCGTTTTGCTGGTGTTTACATAGACACTTTAACCGAAGTTTCAATCTTGCTAGTCAGCGCAGACGATCGGCAATTTTTCGTTAATTCAGAGCGGTTTGTCAGATGTTGAGCCTCTATCATATCGCCGCAGCCACCCTTTGCGCGCTGCTGCTTGCTCTTTTGAGCACGCTTGGGCTTCCGGTGGTCGTGCTTTGGGGTGTGGGCGCGGTTTTGCTGCTGGTGGCGATGGTTTTGGTGCCTGGCAGCACATCTGGCGTTCAGCTTGAAGATGTTCCCCATAGCGATGATTTGCCCATCGGCTTCGGGCGCTCGCTTTTGAACAGCATTCCGGTGCCGCTTCTGGTGATTTCCGGTAATGGAAAGATTGCCTATGCGAATATCGCGGCGCTGGAATTTAGTGACCGGATCAACATCGGCGATCACTACACGATTGCCTTTCGCTCTGCCGAGCTGATCGAAGCGGTAAACGCGGTGTTCACCTATGACGTGCCGCGCCGGCTGGATTTCACGGTTTCAGGCACATCGCTGGTGTATCAGGCGGATATTCTGTCGATTTCCGATCCGATGGCGTTTTCGGACGATGCGCGGCTGATCGTGAAGTTTGAGGATAAGACCCAAGCGGTGCGCGATGCGCAGGCGCGCGCGGATTTTGTGGCAAACGCGAGCCATGAGTTGCGCACGCCCCTGGCCTCGATCCTTGGGTATGTGGAGACGTTGCAGGGGAACGCCAAAGACGACCCAACCGCGCAGGAGCGGTTTTTGGGGATCATCGACCGGCAGGCGAGCCGGATGCTGCGGCTGGTGGAAGATCTGATGTCGCTCAGCCGGATCGAGTCGGATGAGACGGTGCTGCCGACGGCTGAGGTGGATGTGGCTGAGGCTTTTGCCGAGAGCGCATCTGTGCTGCAGCCTGCGGCGCGCAAGGCGGGCGTGACGCTGACGGTTGATCCGGCGACGGCCCGAGCGATGGTGCGCGGGGATCGGGATCAGTTGATGCAGGTGGGGATCAATTTGATTGATAATGCGATTAAATATGCAGGTGCGCCGGGAGAGGTGCGGGTGCGGTATATGGAGGACGATCCTGACTGGATCGGTATCAGTGTTGAGGATAATGGCGCCGGGATCGCGCGCGAACATCTGGCGCGGCTGACGGAGCGGTTTTACCGGATCAACACGGCTGCAAGCCGCGAGAACGGCGGGACGGGTCTGGGACTCGCGATCGTCAAACACATTGTGAACCGGCATCGCGGGACCATGAATATAACGTCTGAGCCGGGCGAAGGGACGCGGGTTTTGGTGCGTTTGCCGAGAATCGGTTGAAGTGCGAGATGGTTGGTTCGTTTCGAATTATCTTATAGAATCAATATTCTAAACTGTCACAATTCTGTTGTGACCACCCCCTAAACTTCACACCGAAATGGGGTGACGCGCTGCACCAATCCTCGCGCATCCATTTCACCAAAAATTTTGGCTCTTGGGGACATCAAGACATGAACAAGCTTTCCATACTTCTCACAGCAACCACCATCGTCGCAACCGCAGGCGTTGCGCAGGCGCGGGACCAGATCCGCATTGTCGGATCGTCAACCGTTTTCCCGTTCTCGACAGCGGTGGCTGAGCAATTTAGCCGCGTCACTGATTTCGACACACCGGTTGTGGAGTCCACCGGATCTGGCGGCGGTCTGAAGCTGTTTTGTGCAGGTGTTGGAACCCAGCATCCCGATATTGCAAACGCCTCGCGCCGGATGAAGGCGAGCGAGTTCGCGCTTTGCCAGGAGAACGGCGTGACCGAGATTGTGGAATCGATCATCGGCTATGACGGCATCGTGATTGCCAATGCGATTGACGCCCTCGATTTCGACCTCACTCTGGGCCAGATTTGGACGGCGCTTGCGGCAAACGGGCCGATGCCGACCATGTGGAACGAGATTGATCCTGCGCTACCTGCCAGCAAAATCGAAATTCTCGGACCTCCCCCTTCATCCGGTACGCGCGATGCGTTTGAGGAACTGGCGCTGCATGAAGGCTGCGAGATGGCGGGCGGCGATTGCGAAGAGATCGAAATCCGTTCGGACGGCGTCTGGGTCGATGCGGGCGAGAATGACAATCTGATGGTTCAAAAGCTGACCGCCAATCCGAACGCGATTGCGGTTTTCGGGTTTTCCTTCCTCGATCAGAACTCGGACACGGTGAAGGGCGCGTTTATTGACAGCGTGGAGCCGACGTTTGAGAATATTGCGGATGGGGCGTATCCTGTGTCGCGCTCGCTCTTTTATTACATCAAGAACGCCCATATCGGTGTTGTCGATGGCATTCAGGAGTACGCGATGGAGTTCGCGTCTGACGCGGCTGCGGGTGAGGATGGCTATCTTGTAGACAAGGGGCTGATCCCTTTGAGCGAAGAAGAGTTTGAGGCCAATGCGGCCGCGATTGAGAACCTGACCTTCCTCGACGGTGCGGCGTTGAAATAAACCGGTATAGACGCGTCTTGCGCAGGCCCCGATGCGTTTGGGGCTTGCGCTTGTCTATAAAACACGGTTTTGACTCCGCGAGCGGGACTGAGGGAGGCGCATCATGACACTGCTAGGCATCGCATTTGTCGTTATTGCCTTGCTCTCTGCTGCATTTGTCGCGCTGGGACGTAGCCGCGCGATCACAATCGCGGGCGACGATCTTTCGACCCTTCACTCACGTCCTCTCTATCATGGTATGTTCAGCGGCCTGTGGGCGCTGATTGCCGGGGTTGTAGTGCTGCTGACGGTCTCGCAAATCTGGTCCGGTTGGATCGACACGGGCCTGATGCGCGATATCTCGCAAAGCGCGCCGGAGATGAGCGCGATTGAGCGTGAATTGGTGTTGTCGGATGCCAAATCCATGGCGCAGGGGAACATTGCTTCGCGCTCGGGTGAGTTACGTGAAGATATTGCGGGAAAATTCCAAAGCGCTGATGGAACGCGGGTTCTGATCTCAAGCGTTCTGGCGATTGGCGCTGCCTTCGTGGCGGGCTTTTTCCTGTTTCGCAAAATTGACATTGGCTGGCGCGCGCGCAACCGGACAGAGGCGCTGATCCGCACGCTCTTGCTACTGTGCGCGGCGATTGCGGTGCTGACGACCATCGGGATTGTGCTATCGCTGATCTTTGAGACGCTGTCGTTCTTCCAAAGCCTTGGCTGGCGTGCGGATAAGTTTCTGTTCGGCCCTGTGTGGAGCCCGCTCAGCGGTGTGCATGACGGGGTGCTGGACGCCGATAAAGTCGGGGCGGTGCCGCTTTTTGTCGGGACGCTGCTGATCACGCTGATTGCGATGTGCGTGGCGGTGCCTGTGGGGCTGTTTTCGGCGATTTACCTCTCGGATTTCGCCTCGCCGCGGGTGCGGGCCTGGGCCAAGCCGCTTCTGGAAGTGCTCGCGGGTATTCCAACCGTGGTCTACGGATTTTTCGCCGCCATCACCATGGCACCTGCCCTGCGCGGGCTGGGCGAGGCGCTGGGGCTGAGCGTGGCCTCCGAAAGCGCGCTGGCTGCCGGTCTGGTGATGGGGATCATGATTATTCCGTTTGTGTCGTCGCTCTCGGATGATGTGATTAACGCGGTGCCGCAATCATTGCGGGACGGATCATATGGGCTGGGCGCCACCAAGGCGGAGACGATGCGGCAAGTGGTACTGCCTGCGGCGCTTCCGGGGATTGTGTCGGCGGTTCTGCTTGGAATTTCGCGCGCGGTGGGCGAGACGATGATCGTGGTGATGGCCGCAGGGCAGGGTGCAAACCTGACGATCAATCCGCTGGAGGCGGTGACGACGGTAACAGTGCAGATTGTGATGTTAATCACCGGCGATACCGAAGCGTCCACAGCGGCGGGGCCTGCCTTTACCCTTGGTTTCACGCTGTTTTGCGTAACGCTGGCGCTCAATATCATCGCGCTGCGTATCGTGCGCAAATATCGCGAAGCGTATGATTGAGGGGGATGCGCTATGGTTGATATGACAAAATTATCCGCCCATCACGCCTCAGAGGCTTCGGCGCAGCGGTTGAAAAAACGCCATGCGGCGGAAGTCCGGCTCAAGGCCTATGGGATCGCTGCGATTGCAACGGCCTGTATCGCGCTAGCGGCGCTGGTCTGGTCGGTGGGCGGCAAAGCGGGCGGGGTGCTGTTCGAGCATTACATCACGCTGGAGACGCCGCTGCCGGCTGAAGAGTTCGACCCCAACGGCGACGGTGATCCAGAGACACTGCGCAAGGCGGATTATGCGGGGCATGTCAAAGACCTCGTGCGCGCGACATTTCCGAATGTGAAGGACCGCAGGACCCGCAAGCAGCTGAATGATCTTATCAGCGTGGGGGCAAGTTCGGAGTTGCGCGAATACGTGATGGCCAACCCGGATCTGGTCGGCTCGGATGTAACATTTTCTTATGTGGCATCGGATGTTGTGGATCTTTACCTCAAAGGCTCGTTCGGCACGTTGAAGTCGCAGTCGCCGGATGGATCGCTGCAAATTGCCAATGATAGCAAGACGGTGAGTGTTACGTCCGATACGGATGATTTTGCGCCTGTTTTGGCGCAGGTGAAGGCTGACTTGTCGCGCAGTGAGGCGCGTTTGACGCGGCAGCTGGCGCTGGTGAACAATGGCGTTGCAGCATTTGAGAAACGTCTGGAGACCGCGCAGACCGATGAGGAAAAAGCCGCCGTTGAGGCGGAGATCACCGCGCGTATCGCCGAGCGGGACGGATTGCAGGCGCAGATTGATGAGTTGGTGCGCCGCGCGGGTGCAAGCGATGAGGCGGAGACGCTCAAACGCTCGGACCCGTCGGTTCTGCTGCGCCTAGGCGATCAGTGGATCAAGATGACCGAGATTGGCCCGCAAGGGGGCGTCGGCACACTGCTTGGCGCGCCGATTGAGGATGGCGCGGTTGAGGCGGGAGGCTGGTCGTATTACCTCTTGGATACGCCCGAAGCGTCGCGCAAGATCAGTGATGTGCAGGTCAGTTGGGTCGAGACGCTGCGCGAGGCGGGCGCTGTTGACAAGAAATTAAACTGGCGTTTCTTGAGCGCGTCTGACAGCCGCGAGCCGGAGCTTGCGGGAATTTTGGGTGCGACGGTGGGCACCTTCTGGACGATGTTGGTGACCTTCGTGCTGGCCTTCCCGATCGGGATGCTGGCGGCGATTTACCTGGAAGAATTTGCACCAAAGAACCGGCTGACCGATCTGATCGAGGTGAATATCAACAATCTGGCGGCGGTGCCGTCGATTATTTTTGGTCTGTTGGGGCTGTCGATTGTGATCGGCTTTTTCGGGGTGCCGCGCTCGGCGCCGCTGGTGGGCGGGATCGTGCTTGCACTGATGACGCTGCCAACGATCATCATCGCCTCGCGCGCCTCAATTGCCGCCGTGCCGCCGTCGATCCGCGAGGCGGCGTTAGGGGTTGGGGCGTCGCAATTGCAGACCTCATTCCATCATGTGCTGCCTGCCGCGCTGCCCGGCGTTCTGACCGGGACGATCATCGGCATGGCGCGGGCGCTGGGTGAGACCGCGCCGCTGATCCTGATCGGGATGGTGGCCTTCATCGTCAACATTCCCAAGGGGATCAACGACAGTGCCACCGCGCTGCCCGTTCTGATCTTCCGCTGGGCCGATTTTCCCGAACGTGCCTTTGAGGCGAAAACGGCGGCGGCGATCTGTCTGTTGCTGGTCTTTTTGATTTTCATGAACGCTCTGGCGGTTTTCCTGCGAAAACAGTTCGAGCGGCGTTGGTAGCCACGAATGGAGGCTCAAGAGATGACAAATATGCGTGTAAATGAAGCCGCGATTGACGCGCGGGACGTCAAGGTCAAGGCGTCGAATGTGGATGTGTATTATGCGGATAATCACGCCATCAAGGATGTCACCGTCGATATTCTGAATAACACCGTCACTGCCTTTATCGGGCCGTCGGGGTGCGGGAAATCAACCTTTCTGCGCTGTCTGAACCGGATGAATGACACCATCGATATCTGCCGTGTGACCGGGCAGATATTGATGGATGGCGAGGATATTTACGACAAGGCGATTGATCCGGTACAGCTTCGTGCGCGGGTGGGGATGGTGTTCCAAAAGCCCAACCCTTTTCCCAAGTCGATCTACGATAACATTGCCTATGGGCCGCGCATTCACGGGTTGGTCTCGACCAAGCCGGATCTGGATGCGGTGGTCGAAAAATCCCTGCGCCGGGCGGCGATCTGGGATGAGGTAAAGGATCGTCTGGATCAGCCTGGCACGGGCCTCTCGGGCGGTCAGCAGCAGCGCTTGTGCATCGCACGGGCGATTGCGACGGCGCCCGAAGTGCTCTTGATGGATGAGCCGTGCTCGGCGCTCGATCCGATTGCCACAGCGCAGATCGAAGAGTTGATTGACGAGTTGCGCTCAAATTACTCGGTCGTGATCGTGACCCACTCGATGCAGCAGGCCGCGCGGGTCTCCCAGAAAACCGCGTTTTTCCATCTGGGTGTGATGGTGGAATATGGCGATACGACGCATATTTTCACCAATCCCGACGACAAGCGCACGCAAGATTATATCACCGGCCGGTTCGGTTAAGGAGGACGTCTGATGCCACATATTGTTTCTGCATTTGATGATGATCTGATCGCCATTCAGGCGAAAATCTCCGAGATGGGAAGCATTGCGGAGGAAATTCTCAAGAACGCTCTTGAGGCTGTGCGGACCCGTGATGACCAGCTTGCCGAGGCGACGATCAAGCGCGACAAGCGGCTCGATGCGCTGGAGATGGAGCTGGAGGAGATGGCAACCACGACCATCGCTCTGCGCCAGCCGATGGCCAAGGATCTGCGCACGGTCCTGTCGGCGATAAAAATCTCCGCCACGCTGGAGCGGATTGGCGATTTGTCCAAGAATATCGCCAAGCGCACGCTGATCGTCACGCAAAGCAAGCCGGTCAAGCTGACCTCGTCGATTGTGCATATGGGCGAGCAGACGCAGAAACAATTGACGGATGTGCTCGACGCCTATGCCTCGCGTGATACCAAACTGGCGGTGGAGATCTGGAACCGGGACGCGGATCTCGATGAGACGTATAACGCGATTTTCCGTGAGGTTGTGACCTATATGATGGAAGATGCGCGCACAATCTCGGTCGGCTCGCAGCTTTTGTTCATCGCGAAAAATCTTGAGCGGATTGGTGATCACACCACGCATATCTCCGAGAAGATCCACTATATCGTGGAGGGCACAGAACTTGGCGATGATCGTCCCAAGGGCGAGCCGATGGGGGCTGATCTGGCGGGATAGAGGCGATGGGCCACAAGGTTCTGATCGTTGAGGACGAGGCCGATTTAAGCGAGCTTCTGGCCTATAATTTCACGCGCGAAGGTTATGAGGTGGCGCAGACCTTTGACGGGGATGAGGCGCTGTTTGCGGTTGAGGACGAAGACCCGGATCTGGTGCTTCTGGACTGGATGTTGCCGAATGTGACGGGGATCGAGATTTGCCGTCAGTTGAGGGCGCGCGAAAAAACCCGTAATTTGCCGATCATCATGTTGACCGCGCGGGGGCAGGAGGCGGATCGGATCAAGGGGTTCGAGCGGGGGGCGGATGACTATGTCACCAAACCGTGCTCGATGTCCGAATTGCTGGCGCGCTCTGCTGCGCTGTTGCGCCGCGCAAACCCGCAACAGGTTGAAAGCGCTTATGTTTTTCACGACATCAGCCTTGATCCGCAAACCCAGCGGGTGCGGCGCGGGGCGCGCAACGTGCGGCTGGGACCGACGGAATTCAAGTTGCTGGAGGTGCTGATCAAGCGCCCGGGCCGTATCTTCGAGCGCGGCGATTTGCTCGATCGCGTGTGGGGGCGGGATGCGGATGTGGAGATGCGCACGGTCGATGTGATGGTTGGCCGTTTGCGCCGCGCGCTGAACCGCCGCGGCGACCTTGACCCGATCCGCACGGTACGGGCGGTAGGGTATGCGCTGGATGAGACGTATGGGGGGTGAGGGGGGATCTGTTCGACCGAGGGCGGTTAGCCGCACAGCGGCCCGCCGTTAGGGCGGCCCTACCGCTCGAATGCCTTGATAATTCTTGCTGACGTGGGGCCGATGG
>CAYRKW010000058.1:4231-5922 GCA_964425135.1 uncultured Rhodobacterales bacterium | reverse complement strand
TGGCTTTCTCGAGAGATCCCCGCTTTCGCGGGGATGACGCGTGGTTGGTGTTGGGGTGAATGGCGTGGAGTTTGAGCGTCGTCGTTACAGCATCGCTGGCACGACCTGATCGGGGGGGCGGTGGCCGTCGGCGAAGGTTTTGATGTTGATAATCACTTTCTCGCCCATCTCGATCCGTCCTTCGATGGTCGCAGAGCCCATGTGCGGGAGCATGAATACGTTGTCGAGGTCTTTGAGCCGTGGATTGACGCCCTGCAATTCTTCGAAGACATCGAGCCCGGCGCCGGCCAGCTCACCTGCGCGCAGCATGCGGGTCAGGGCGTTTTCATCGACAATCTCGCCGCGTGATGTGTTGACGAGAAAGGCGGTGGGTTTCATCAGTTTGAGCCGCCGTGCGCTGAGCAGATGGAATGTCGCGGGTGTGTGCGGGCAATTGACCGAGACCACATCCATACGGCTGAGCATCTGGTCGAGGCTTTCCCAATACGTCGCATTGAGCGCGTCTTCGATCTCGCTGCGCAGGCGGCGGCGATTGTGGTAATGGATTTGCATGCCAAAAGCTGCCGCGCGGCGCGCGACCGCTTGTCCGATGCGACCCATCCCAAGGATACCGAGCCGCATGCCACCGACGCGGCGACCCAACATGGCCGTGGGGGACCAGCCTTTCCAGTCGCCGCTTTGCATCTGGTTTGCGCCTTCGCGCAGACGCCTTGGCACAGCGAGGATCATGGCCATGGTCATATCGGCAGTGTCATCGGCCAGAACGCCGGGGGTGTTCGAGACCATGATCCCGCGGGCAAGGGCGGATTGTATGTCGATATGGTCAAAGCCAGAGCCGTAGCTGGCGATGAGTTTAAGCCGCGCGCCAGCACCTGCCAAAAGCCCGGCGTCGATCCGGTCGGAGATGGTCGGCAAGAGCACATCGGCGCGCGCCATCGCATCGGCGAGGGTGGCTTTGTCCATGGGCGTGTCGCTCTCGTTCAGCTCCACATCAAACAGCTCGCTTAACCGCGTTTCCACCGGTTCCGGCAATTTGCGGGTCACGATGACTTTGAGGTGCGATCCGGGCATGAAATTTCCTGTTTTTAACTCGCCGCGTTTTTTGTACTATGGGGAAAAATGCATCGCGGGAAAACATGTTTTTCACCAGAGCGATGACAACAGGACAGGCGGTATCTTTTGACCAGGGGTTTGGCAGTTCTTCTCATCGCGGCCAGCGCGATCACATCGGGCGTTGTGGCGCCTGCGTCCGGGCAGGGATTGGGGCAAGGGCTGGGGCCAGTGACGGGTCTGCAAATGCCGCGTTATGTGTCTGTGAAAAAGAAGGCGCGGGCGCGCAAGGGGCCCAGCACCAAACATAGCATTGATTGGGTCTATGTGCATCTCAACACGCCTGTGCGGGTGGTGCAGGAATATGGGCATTGGCGGCGGGTTGAGGATCGCGAGGGGTTTGGTGGCTGGATCCATTATGCGCTCTTGTCGAATTCGCGCTTTGTTGTGTTTACCCACGATATGCATGAAATTCGCTATAAGCCGTCGAACGCGGGCAAGGCGATGGCCAGGGTTGAGGCGGGTGTGATTGCCCGGCTTTTGTCCTGTGAGCCGAAGTGGTGCCGGGTTGAGGCAGGCGCGCACAGTGGCTGGACCGAGAAGTCGGGTATTTGGGGTGTCACCGATAGCGAGACGTTTGA
>CAYRKW010000058.1:0-4131 GCA_964425135.1 uncultured Rhodobacterales bacterium | reverse complement strand
TTGCGCTCCCGCGCGGGGGAGTATTTTGGCAAATGCGAAAGTGGTTTTGTTCGTCCAGCGTTTGGTTCTGTTGAATTGATCGCGCTGCTTTAGCGCATTGTTTTAGAGTGCAAATTAGATCTCGAAACCGTTTTGTGTTAGCGTTTTTCGCCGCCGCGCATTTTGATGTGGGCGACAAGTTGGCCGTGGTCGGAGGCGAGTTTGTTGTAGGGCGCTTCGGGGTGTGAGCCGTCGGTGAGGTGATCGTTGAAGGCCGAGAGGTAGTCGAGTGTGCCGATCCGGTCGGGGTTGTCGGGGTGGAAGTGGCGCGAGAGCAGGATTTGGTCGATGCTTTCAAAGATGCCACCGAAGGCTGAGGTGAAGATCATATCGCGCAGGCTTTTGCGGATGAAGAGTTTTTCCGCGCTGGTCATTTTGGCCGCTTCGATCTCGCGGGTGATTTGCTCGCTTTCTTCGTTTGAGTAGCGCTCGCGCGGGGTTTGGGCGTCGTGGCGGCGCATCCAGGCGTAGTTTTTGAACGGGTTTTCGCCAGCGACTATGGCCGAAGAGACCGCATGTTCGCTGTCGTTGAAATCGCCCATCGCCATAACCGGATTGCCTGCTTTGAGCTCGTCCAGAATGAGCCCGCGCAGGACCATGGCCTCGCCCATGCGGCGGGTTGCGGCGCGCAGCTCGCCCAGCGCGCGGCCATAGGCGTCGTAATTGGTCAGATCTGCTTCGGGCGCGACGTCTGCGCCTTCCGGGCGGATGTATTCGCCGAGTTTGGATTTGAAATGGATATTGAATACCGTCACCACCTGATCGCCGATGGGGATGCGGGCTTTGAGGATCGGGCGGGATAGGCGTTTGAGGGTGAAAACGCCTGCAAGCTCACTGCTGCCAAGCTCTGGAAAGGCAATTTCGAGAGGTGTGTCGAGGTCCTGTATCGCTTCAACCTCTCCAACAAATCCCAAACGGGAGGCGATGGCGAGGCCCGGGCGGCGCTGGCCCGGCGCGCCGTCGTTCACATTGGCGACCCAGCGCACATCCGCGAGCGGGTAGGGGGTGACGCCAAGTTTGCGGAAGATCGCTTTTCGTGCGTATCGCTTTTTGGGGTCAGGGATCACATCGCTGTTGAGTGCTTCGGCGCGTTTGTTTGTCTCGCGGATCACATCAACAAGTGCATCGCGTTCGAACACTTCCTGAAAGCAGACCACATCGGCGTCGAGCGACAGGAGGTGATCGGCGAGCCAGTCCTGTTTCCATGCGTGTTCCTCAACTGTGTATTTCTCGAAGCGGTAGTATTCTTTTTCCGCGCCTATGAGGTTTTTGACGTTGAAGGTCGAGATGGTGAAATCGGTCATATCTGGTCTCCGAAACGGGAAAGAGCGCGGGTGTGCATTGCCGGGTCAATATTGCCGCCGGTGAGCACTGCAATGACGGTGTCGCCGTTGATCTGGTCTTTGCGAAAGAGCGCCGCGGCGAGGGCAGCCGCGCCGCCTGGCTCGGCTGTGATTTTAAGGCGCGCGAAGGCGGCGGCGATGGCGTGGAGGCATTCATCGTCCGAAACCACGAGGCCGGCGCCGCAGTTTTCTTTGAGGATCGGGAAGGTGATTTTGCCTGGCGCCGGGGTGATGATGGCGTCACAGATCGAGCCGCTCGTGCGGTTGTTGCGCTCGATCCCGCCTGAGGCGAGCGAGCGGGCGACATCGTCGAAACCTTCTGGCTCGCAGGGGCGGGTGGTCAGGCCGGGTGCGTGGGCGGCAAGAGCGAGGGCGATGCCAGAGGTGAGGCCGCCGCCGCCGCAGCAGACGAGAACGTCGGCTGTCTCAACGCCCAACTCTGCGGCTTGCTGTGCGATTTCAAGGCCGCATGTGCCCTGGCCTGCGATTACGTCCCTGTGATCAAAGGGCGGGATCAGGGTCAGGCCGCCCTCGGAGGCCAGTTTTGTGCCGATCTTTTCGCGATCTTCACTCTCTCGATCATAGAGCACGACCGTTGCGCCATAGTTTCGGGTGTTGTCGATTTTCATCTTCGGAGCGTCGGCGGGCATGATAATGGTGGCGTTTGTGCCATGTTGTCTGGCGGCATATGCGACGCCTTGGGCGTGATTGCCGGAAGAAAAAGCGATCACACCGCGCGCGCGGGTGGTCTCATTAAGTGCGGAGATTGCCGACCATGCGCCGCGGAATTTGAAGCTGCCGGTGTGTTGCAGGCATTCGGCTTTGACCAGCACGCGCCGCCCGGCCAGCTCATCCAGGAAGGGTGAGGAGAGAAGCGGTGTTTTGCGGGCATGGCCGCGCAGCCGTTCTGCGGCGGCTTCGATCATGGCGATGTCGGTCATTTGGGCAATTCTTCCAAAAAGGCATGGATGACTTTGAGGGATTGTGGCTCGTCGAGAAACGGCACATGGCCGCGCCCATCGACGTCTGCAAAGAACATATCGGGGCGTTTGGCGCGCATTTTGGCCGCTGTCTGGGAGGACAGCAGATTGGAATTTGCACCGCGTAGGAGCGCCAGCGGCAGGCCTTCGAGGGCATCAAAGAGCGGCCATGCGTCCGGGGCGGGATCGTTTCGGCCCTCTTCCACCGCATCGCGCAGTTTGGGGTCGTAGTTGATGCGCAACCCTTGAGGGGTTTTGTTGAACCAGCGGGTTGCGAGGTTTCGCCAGCGCTCCAGCGAGATGCCGGTGACCATGGGGGGCATATGGTCGAAATAGGTTTGCGCGGCCTCGTCATAGGTTTTGTAGACCGGCTCCAGCCCCAGAAAACCCATGATAACGTCGAGCCCTTTTTGCTCCAACTCCGGGCCTATATCGTTCAGCAGGACGCCGGACAAACGCTCTTTGGCGGTTGAGGCGAGCAGCATGGCGATGAGGCCGCCGCGCGATGTGCCGATGATGGCGGCTTTGTCGATCTTGAGATGGTCGAGAAGCTCAATGGCGTCGCGGGCTTCGATGGGGATGGTGTAATTGCTGTGGTTGGGGTCATGATCGGAGCTACCGCGTCCGCGATAGTCCATGGTGATAAGGCGAAAGCCGCCCGGGATATGCGGGCGCATATCGTCGAAATCGCGGCTGTTGCGCGTCAGGCCCGACAAGCACAGGAGCGGGGTGCCCTTGCCGCTGTCGGTATAGGCGAGTTTGAGGCCATCGGAGGCGGTGAAGTGTTTCATTTTCATTGCGCGGCGATCTTTGGAATATTGGTGAGGTTTGGCAGAATGGTGGTCGGTTTGGCGGGGAGGCGATCCATCGGCTCGCCCGCGCGGTTGACCCAGACGGTATGAAAGCCGAAATGCGCGCCATAGGCAGCGTCCCAGCCGTTGGAGGAGACGAAGAGCACGTCTTGCGGGGCGCAGTCGAAGCGTTTGGTGACAAGCTCGTAAACAGATGTGGCGGGTTTGAAGACGCCGACGTCTTCAACGGAAATCACATCGTCAAGCAGGTCTGCAACGCCTGCGGATTTGACAGCGCCATCCAGCATATCTGGCCCGCCGTTGGAGAGGATTGCGGTTTGATAGTTTTCGGCTTTCAGCTCGGCCAGCATCTGGGGGACTTCGGGATAGGCCTCAAGCTCCCAGTAGAGCGCGAGCAGGCGTTCGCGCAGGTCGGGGTCGGTCAGGCCGGTTGCTTCGAGTGCGAAATCAAGGCCGTCTTGGGTGACGGTCCAGAAGTCCGTGTGCGTGCCCGATGCTGCGCGCAACCATGTGTATTGAAGCTGTTTGAGACGCCAGATATTGGCAACCTCCGCCCATTTGTCCTTCAATGCGTCGCGCCCCGGCTCCGACGCTGCATTGCGCGCGGCGGCGGCAACGTCAAAGAGTGTGCCATAGGCATCAAAGACGGCGGCTTTTATTGGCATGACGGTGGCTCCTGTTGACAGGGCGCAGGATTGCACAACTGGGGCGCAGGGAAAATCGGATAATTGTGCCCCTGACGCGTAAATCTGGGCTTGGAAAATGTGTCCCGCTTATGCGGGACGCGGATATTATTTTTGCCCTGCCGTCGCAGGGCAAGCCGCTGCGCGCGGGGCGGGATATTTTCAAACCAAAGACGTGGGGGGGGTAGAGCCTCCGACCCAAAACCTGAGGTATTCAGTTCTGCACAAAGGTTCTGAATACGGGATTGTCGCGGCGAAATGCGGGCTGGTTGCC
>CAYRKW010000057.1:0-20910 GCA_964425135.1 uncultured Rhodobacterales bacterium | reverse complement strand
TGATGGAGGCGGGCGAGCCACATGGGCTCACCCCAATGGGCGGTGATGCGCTCAACATGCTGCGCATCGAAGCGGGGCTGATGATCGCCGGGGCAGAGTTTGGACCCGACAGCGATGCGATGGAATCCGGGCTGAGCTTTGCCGTTGATTTCAAGAAAGCCGATTTTCTGGGCCGCGCGGCACTTGAACGAAACGCCTCCGCACCGCGCCGCAAGCTCGTTGGACTTCATTTGTCAGGGAACGAGGCCCCCAATCATGGGGACGGACTTTTCATCGGCCGCGAACAGGTTGGTGTGATCACCAGCGGCTGTGTCTCCCCACATTTCGGCCATGCGATTGCGATGGCGCGGGTGGCTATCGAAAATTCCGACATTGGGACCCAACTGGAAGTCGGCAAACTCGACAGCCACATGAAACGTCTCCCCGCTCGCGTGGTGGCCCTTCCCTTCCTCGATCCCAAACGCGAAAAAGCGCGCGCTTGAAGCGCTTAGTCGCGCCGGCCATAACTGACAAAAGAAAAACCCGCCCTGCGATCACGGGCGGGTTTTGTTTTAACGCTGCTATCCGGTTGGCCTACCGCTCAGGGAGCAAGAACAAGGCCAGATCCGGCGTCAAGGCGACGAGGAACCACACCGAGATCAGCGCAATCAGATACACAAAAGTGTATCGCAGCAATCTGAAATACGGCACCCCGGTCACCCCGGATGCGACATAGAGGTTCAAGCCATAGGGCGGCGTGATGAAACCGATCGACGCCCCGACAAGGAAGATCACCGCGAAGTGGATCGGATCGACCCCAACGCTCGCCGCAATCGGTGCCAGGATTGGTGCCAGGATGATTGTCACCGGCAGCGATTCAAGCACCATACCGGACACAAAGACAATCGCCATGGCGGCGAACAAAACCGGGTAATAGCCACCCATCGACGTCAGAAAGTCTGTGATAACCACCTGCGCGCCAAGCAGTGACAGGATCTGCTGCATGACAACCGATATCGCGATCAGTGGTGCAAGCACACCCGTGATCTGCGCCGAACGCATCGTGATGCCCGGGATATCCTTGAACGTGAAGCCCTCAACCACCAGCATTTCGGCGTAGGATTTCTCGTGCCATTCGCGAGCCATATCCATGTTCAGGACTTTGTTTGCGATCCAGCTTAGAAGCCCGGCAATGATACAAAATCCGACCGTTACACCGGCAGCCTCGGTTGGGGAGAACTTACCAGTGTAAATGCCCCAAAGAACCAGCCCGATTGCGAAGAAACCAAGCCAAGCGCCAAAGGCGGTTTTCAAGACGCGGTTGAGTTTCAACTGGATCAGATGACCCCAGCCATTGGCGCGGCAGATAATCCAGCAGGCAAACTGCATGCCGAACACCATCAATGCGCCGGGGATAATGCCAGCAACGAACAGATCAGAGATCGGTAGGTTCAGCAAAAAGCCGTAAACAATGAAGATGATCGACGGCGGGATGATGATCCCCACGGTCCCGCCCGCAGCAGCGGTTGCCGCCGAAAAGCGTTCGTCATAGCCGCCCTTGACCATCTCCGGATGCAACATCGAGCCGATGGTCGCCGTTGTCGCCGAGTTTGATCCTGAGATCGCTGCGAAAAGGCCGCAAGCGCCCAGCGATGCCATTGCCAGACCGCCTCTGATCCAGCCAAGGCACGCATAGGCGAAATCGGATAATCGCCGCGCAATGCCGGATTTATTGATCAAATCCCCTGTCAGAATAAAGAGCGGCATCGCCAAAAGCGCAAAGCCCTTGTTGAACACGTTCAACAGCTCTGCACCCATATTGTCGAGCGTCAGGCCAAGCACATAAGAGCACCCGACCACCCAGGAAGAGATCACGAGAAACACAGGTACGCCCAGCATGAACAGAAAGGTCGCACCGATGGAGATAAGCGTGATGAATGTACCGTCCGTCATTAGTCACCACCTCCGATAACAGCTTGTTTGATAAGCTCATTGCCTTCGCGATAATTTACGCGGTCTTCGAGAAAGTTCTCGATGACACGCGCGGCCATCAGAAGGAAGGCAAACGGGGCGGTCGCAAGGAACCACCACTGCATCACGTTGTCCGTCCCCAGCACAATCTGGAAGTTCGATGCCGACAGGGCAGCAGCGCGGGCGGTTGTCACAATGACGATGACCGAAAATGCCATCCACAAAAAGTTGTCGAGGCACAAACAGGCAAATTGCGCTCCGCGACCCATGCGCGAGCGAAATTCGGAAAAACTCAGATGTGAGCGCAGACGCACGTTATAGGTCGCACCGAACCACGCCATGATCATGAACAGCAATGGCGGGATCGTGGTTGACCAGGGCTGCTGATTGGAAAACACGAAGCGATCCACAACACCCCAGAAGATAATCAGCGCAATCGCCAGATAGCTGAACACCATAAAGGTCCGTTCGAGATGTCGGTCGAGCCAGGGAACGCGCTTGTAAATCATGGCTATGCCCCAGCCACCGATCAGAGCGATCAGTATTCCGAGAATCCACGTGGCTTCGCTTTTCATCGCATTTCTGAGCGCCCAAGCGTCCTGCGAAAAAACGGCCGAGATAATCGCGCTTATGTCTTGAAAGTAGGACAAACGACCCCTCCTCGATTGTGCGCTTCTTGTGTGTGTCGCACATGAAAATGCTGGCCCCGCGAACGGGACCAGCTCTTTAGGTTATTCAGGCAATTAGCCTTTCCACCAGCGGCGTGGCTCGACATTCTCTGCCAACGTGTGCGGGTTGGTGCGCACTTCGTTGTAGATGTCCTGATAGGTGTCGATGCCACCGGCCCAACCGTTGATCCGCTCGCGCCATTCTTCCCACAGTGCGGGCTGGAATTCTGGCGAACACATTTCTTCGGCTTTCTTGATCTCTGCATCGGACAGTGCCGCAACACGAACGTTGTTTTTCGCAAAGATTGTGTCCGGACCCTGATGTGGGTGCGAGAAACCAACAGTGTTCACAAGCGCGGCTTCGTTTGCAGCCTGAACATGGACCTGTGTGAGATAGGACGCTTCCATAACCGCATCCTGCAACACGCCATCAAGCTTGTCGAAGCTGGCAGCGGACATTGCTGTATGCTCTGTGCCACAGAAGAAGCGCAGATCGACACACTGAGACACAACAGGCGACATGTTGGCATATGCCACAGCCGACGCCCATGTTTCCGCGCCGTCAATAAGTCCTTGCTTCAGACCATCGAGTGTTTCTTCCCATGCAACCGGAACCGGATTCAGGTTCAGAGCCTGCATCGCGATGCGGCCAAGCTGCGTGCCTGTGACGCGGTTCTTGGTGCCTGCGAGCTGCTCAACCGATGTCACGGTGTCTTTGTCTTCCCAGGAAAGACCAAGCTGGATACCGCGAAGTTCAGCATGTGTGAACAGGAACTTCAGACCGTGCATTTTCTCAAACGGATCACGCAGGATACGCTGAGACTCTGGCGAGTACATGAAGTGATACTGGTCAGCACGGCTACGGAACATGTAGGCGTAGTCGAGCACGTTCAGATATGGCGCACCACCCGCAGAGTTTTGGGTCGAGGCCGCATAGAGATCAACGATGCCTTGCTGCGCTTTTTCAACGCAAGACAGCTGACCACAAATCTGGTTGTTGCCGATGAACTCAATACGGATTTCACCGTCTGTACGCTCTTCGAGGTCGCGAACGAACTCAAGACAACCCGCGCGTTCGATCAGAAGGTTCTCCTGATTGAAGCCGGCTGCGCCAAATTTCAGATTGAACTTGGCTTCTTTGGCATAGCGACGATTGTAGGCAGACTCCGCCGCTTTGGCGAGGTTGGCTGCCGTCATGGCACCACCTACTGTACCGGCGGCAAGAAGCGTCGAGCTCATGCCATACGTACCGGCGATCTTGAAGAAGTCCCGACGTGAGACCCCCTTGATCCGATCATAAATTCCCATTGTTTTCCTCCTGGTTGGTGTTGGTATATTTTTTCGTTCGATTATAGCCTTATTCACTCAAGATTTGCGAGCCTTTTCAGCGTTTGATAGATCCCAGTGCTCCAGTCATCCTTGCCATGGCCCGAAGCGCTGGCGATATTGTAAATTTCATGCGCAACGCCACCGGTTGCAAGCGGAATTTTCGCCGAAGACGCTGCGGAAAGCGCAAGACGCAGGTCTTTTCGCGCAAGATCGAGCATAAAGTCCGGTGAGGGATCATTCGCCAGTGCTTTGGCAGGCCAGGTCGTCTTTATGTGACCGTTTCCCGCCGGGGTTTGCGAGATGACGTCCACGAGAATGTCCTGATCAATTCCCGCAGAAAGCCCCAAAGCCATCCCTTCCGCTGTCGTCAGGTTCGAGACAGCGGAGATGTAGTTATTGACCAGTTTGGCAACAGAACCTGCGCCCAGCGGCCCGCAATGCGTGACCATCTCGCCCATGCAATCCAGAAACGGGCGAACGCGCTCCACATCTTCTGCCGCGCCGCCGACCATAAAGGTGGACTTGCCGGTGATAGCATGTGCCGATGTGCGCCCAACCGGCGCATCGACCATCGCAAACCCACGCTCGGCAAGCTGCGCGCCGATCGCACGCGTTTCATCGGGCAGGATCGTGCTCATATCGACCAAAATCGCGTCGCCGGACAGGCCTTCCACGATACCGTCAGCACCAAAAACCGCACGCTCCACAATCTCACCAACCGGCAACATCGTGAACACAACCTCAGCGTTCATAGCGGCCTCTTTGCCGGAAGTTGCCGCAATCGCTCCATGGTTGACAACCGCCTGAACGGCATCGGCCTTAACGTCAAAAGCACAGACTTCATGTCCGCCTGCCATGAGATTTCGGCTCATCGCATTGCCCATTTGACCTAAGCCGACAAATCCAATTCTCGCCATGAAACGTCCCTAAGTGACCCAGCTGTTCATCGCTAAGTCGTTACTATTGCTTTATTCAGTGGGATTTCGTCACCTTTTGTGTAAGGTTTTTTAATGCTTATAACGGTTTGCCAATGACCATTCGCACACTCAAAACGCTGATCGCCGTCGCCGATCACAAATCCTTCAGCCGCGCGGCTGAAGCGGTTTTTGTGACTCATGCGGCAGTGTCTCAGCAAATGAAAGCTCTCGAAGCAGACTGGGGCGTTGCGTTATTTGATCGCAGCAAACGCACGCCAAAGCTAACGCCAGTTGGCAGAGAGCTTGTAGCCAGAGCGCGCGAGGTGGTCCAGAATTACGAAAATATCGTGCCCAGCGTCATTGGCGAAGGCTGGCTGAGCGGCGAGCTGCGGATCGGCGCCCTGCCCACCCATATGACCGGCATGGTCCCGCTGGCCATTTCCATCCTGAAAGCGAGATTTCCCGATCTGCAAGTTCTCGTCTCCCCCGCGCTCACCCCGATCTTGATGTCTGAGGTTGAGAAAAACGAGTTGGATGCCGCCATCGTCGCGCGCCCCAATGTGCTGCCGCTCGCGGTGGATTGGGAAGATATCGCGCAAGAGCCGTTTCAACTCGTTGCATCCGATCAGGTGAAAAGCAACGATCCGTTTGAGATTTTACAGACCGAGCCGTTCATACGCGTCTCACGAAGCGGCGTTACAGGCGCGATCATCGAAAACTGGCTGCAAGAGCGCGATATCGTGGTCAACGACTCGATGGAACTGGAGGGAACCGAGGCGATCACCAGTCTCGTTTACTGCAATTTGGGCGTGTCGATCATGCCTAAGCTCGCAGTGGCAAACCACGGTGCCATTTCGCTCAAAAACCTTCCCCTGGGCGCCGATGGTCCAGTCCGCCGCATGGGGCTGATCTCGCGCAAGGACACCATTCGAGGCCGGATGATTGACGAGTTCGAAGCAGCACTGCTCGAGTCGGTTAAGATCGGTAAACTACGTCCCATCCCGTGAGTGCGCGCATGCTCAGATCACCTCATCGGTGCGATCATCGCTCTCGCCGTACCGCTTGAGCGTCGCCGGTTTCGTCCCCTCATAAAGCCGCTCGATATTGCCAGAGATTTTCGCGTTCTCTCGCTCGAAAAGGCAATCGCCGTTTAAGTCAGAGGCAACGATGAACGGCCCCATGCGATTGCACTTGATCACCCACATAGCCTGCGCGAGACCCAGTTCCTCGTTCCAATGGACCGCTTCGACAGTCTCGACGCCCCGCCCTAAAAGCGCGCCAGTACCGTAACCAACGGTCGACAAATACACCGCGCCGTTCGGAACAAAATATTCCTTATAGTCTTTGGACGACATCCCGCCTTTGCCGACAATCAGTTTGGCACCGGTATTTGCCATCCATTCGGGCAACCACTTTGCAAACCGGAAACTCGCGGTCGCCGTCACCGCACCCATATCGAACGAGCCGTCCTCATTGATGCGCGCTGCCGGTGAGCAGTGGAAATTCGCTGCCGAATGGGCGGGCAGCTCCATCGGAATATTCGCCTTATCCTCAAGCGCGCGCATATAAACACCCTCGCGCGCCGTATACATAAGACCGGTGAGGTAGACGATATCGCCAAGGCGAAGCTGTGCTATGTCGTCACTGGTCGGCGTGGTGGACAGGTCAATTTCTCGCAGGCTCATTCTGACGCCCTCCTCGATACGGTGATAAGCGACAAATGACCGCCCACGACGCGTGCAACGACACCAAGTGCTGCGCCGAAAGAGATCACTCTGCCGCCTCCGCCTGCGCTGTCCAATCCACCGTCTCCCGCCGTTGATAGGCGGTAAACCAGTCCGGGTCCGTGCGATATTCGACCCGTCCATCAGGATAGAGCCGTGCCACCGCGCGGCGTGAGCTCAGACAGAAGGCATGCACTGACATCGGCATCCCGCCCGTATGGCAGTAACCGACCTCGATATTGCAATCGATCACCATGTTCTTGCCAACAAATCCCATCGCGCCCATGCCGATGGAGTTTCCAAGCTCCTTGAACTCATCCTCCATCGCCGCGATTTTCGGATCGGAATTGCAACTGCCGACCGTGCGCAGAACAGATGCGCGTTTGCCAAGGCTCATGCAAATATCCTTCGAGCCACCGAGCCCGATCCCGATGATCGCAGGCTGACACGCAAGGCCGCGCTTGCCGAATGCCACCAGACTATCGAGGTAAAAACGCTTGATCCCTTCGATCCCGTCCGACGGGAAGAGCATCCGGTAATCCGTGCCGAAAAGCCCACCCTTGTGAACCGTGATCAGGTCGATCCACTCGCCCTCCGGCTCAAACCCGAATTCGATCTCCGGCGCGCCAATGCCCACGTTGTTGTCATGGTCCGTGCGCCACAAGGGATGCACGCGATTGGGGCGCAGCGGGACGTCATGCGTCGCCTCAGCCGTGGCACGGCGCAACGCGGTTTCCAGCGCAATCATGCCGCCCTCAACCTGCGCTTCATTGCCCAGCTTCACAAACCAACGCGGCACGCCGGTATCGCCACACATGGCACGCGCATCTTCCTTGGCAGCCTCGTAATTCTCCAACATCGCCCTGAGCACGAACGAGGATAAATCCCCCTCCTCGCTCTTGGCCGCAGCTTTCAACCCGTCCAGATAATCTTGCGGAATTTCAATCGCCGCCTTGGCCATCAGCTTGCACGCTGTTTGGTGGATAAGTTCGGTCTTGATCATATGCGTACCTCATTCCTTTCCACAGCCCCAACCATCGCCATCAACGACTATTCAACCAGCTACCAGAGTTTCCGGCTCACCCTCTGGCAGAATGGTTTCACCGGGCTTCACAATCGAAAAATCGACAGGCCGATTGGTGACGGTCAACGCATCGCCATCCTGCTGCACAACCGTAAATTCACTGTCCTGCATAGCGCCAGCATCCGGGAAATCCTCCCTGAAATGCGCACCGCGAGAGTTTTCGCGCGCCAGACCCGCCTTGGCGATCACTTCGGATATATCGCAAAGCGAGCGCAGATTAAGCCAGTCATGCCACGTCAGATTGAACGCCAGATTGCTGCCGTCAACGCCGATGCCCATCAGCTTGTCGGACACTGCCTCAATGCCCTTCAGACCGCGCTGTATGCCGCTTGCGGTGCGCATGACACCCACCTCGTCCCACATCACCTCTTGCAGGTCTTTGCGCAACGGCAAAACCAGATCCGGCTTTTGCTGCAAGGGATAGATCGCGCGAGCTATCTCAGCATTCAACACATCCTCATCCGGCTCGCGCAACGCCGGCATTGCGGCGATATCACCGGCCATAACATCGCCCGCGATACCGCCATACACCGTCGAGTTCGCAACCCCGTTGCCACCCAGACGGTTCGAGCCATGCGCGCCGCCCGCATCCTCACCCGCGACATAGAGCCCTTCCATCGCAGTGCGCGTGTCCACATCGACCACAACGCCGCCCATGAAGTAATGCGCCGTTGGCACAACCTCGACCAGCCCGCCTGCCAGATCGAACCCGCAATCGGCGCAACGCTTGACCATGCCTTTGAATTTTTGCGCAACATTTTCTGGCCCCAGATGCGCCATCGAAATGAACACGCCCTCCTGCTGGGGATTATTGTTCTTGCGCATCTCCGCATAAATGCCGCGACTGACCACATCGCGCGTCGCCCGCTCGCCCTTGCCGTCATAATCGAACATGAAGCGCTGACCGGCGTGATTGACCAACTGCCCCCCTGCCCCGCGCAGACCCTCTTCGAGCACCGTGCCGGTCATGCGCGTGTGATCTCCGGCCAGCAGCCCGGTTGGATGAAATTGCACCATCTCCATATCCCGAAGCGGCAGACCAGCGCGCAGGGCCATCGCCAGACCGTCCATGGTCTTGTCCCCCGACGGTGTGTGGTATTTGTACATGGTCGGACCGCCGCCCGTTGCCATCAGGACAGCCTTGGCGCGCACAAGTCGGAAATCCCCTGTGCGCATATCGATCATCAAAACACCAGCCAACGCCGCGCCGTCGCGTGTGGGGATCAGACCAATCGCGCGATGCTCCTGTAATTTTTCAACACCTGAGGCGAGCACTTTTTCCATCAGCCGGTTGATGATCTCGATGCCCGTCAGATCGCCCTTATGGACCGTCCGATCCGCCGTTTGTCCGGCAAAGGCCTTCTGGTGCAGCGACCCGTCTAAATTGCGGTCAAAAAAGCACCCGACCTCGTTTTCAAGCTCATGAATGCGCACCACCGCCTGCTCACACAGCCGCCACGCCATGTCCTGATTGGGCAACCACTTGCCACCCTCAATCGTGTCCATGAAATGCCGCTCAACCGTATCGCCACCACCAAGCGCAACGTTATATCCACCCTGCACCATGCGCGTGCAGCCGCATTTTCCGATCAGGCCCTTCACTGCGATGGTGATTTTTGTTCCCTCCGGTGCGCTCTGCTTCGCGTGAAGGGCTGCGAACAGACCGGCACCGCCTGATCCGATAATCAAAATGTCTGTATCATGCTGCTCGATAGAGGGAGTCATCCCATCGCCCCCAAAAAGAACATCAGCGCAATGAAAAGAGAGACCGCAACCACTCCCGCCGCAAGCGTCTTTTGGCGTCCCGACCAAGGCAGCAGTTCAAGCGCGAGAAGGCGCAATCCGCCGAACATATGCACCGCCAGAAGAAACACCAGTCCAAACTCCGCCAGCTTGACCGCATCGAGCTTGGTGATCGCCAGAAACCGATCCAGCGCGGCAACATCGGTCATAGCAAGCGACAAGACCCAGAAATGTAAGGGTAGGAAAATCACCAATCCAAGACCCGACAAACGGTGCAGAATGTAAGCAAGCCACAACGGATGGGCGCGGTTCTTATAGGCGCGGATGGCTGTCATGGCCCAAGGCTCGCAAATGTGACGGCCCAAACGGCGCGTGCGCCAAGGGCAAACAGTCCCAGACCAATGAGTCCGGTCAAAACATCAAGAAATGATCCTTTGACGCCGCCCCATTCGTGCAAAATTGCCCGCAAACCGATTGCGCCGTGGATCGAAACTGCAACAACAAAAAGGCCGTAAAACGCGAACCACCCAAAGGAGCCATGCGTCCGCGCTAAAATCTCGCCCGCGCTCAGCCCGCCTTGCACCGCATAAATCATGACCGCCAGATGCCCGATCACAAAGGGCACCATCAAAAGCGCCGTGATCCGCTGCAACATATACAGACGAAACCCGATCATTTCCTGCCCCACATCCGCTTGACGGTTTCGCGCTTCAATCCCGCAATCGCCGACATCGGATCAAGCTCGTTGGGGCAAAGCTGCGTACACGACCCCATGGAGTGACAGTTGTGACAGCCCCCCTTGCCGGACACCGCATCCAATATCTCATCGCGCGCGTCATCCTTGGCGTCATTGAGAAGCGTCCACGCCCGCTGCAACGCCGCAGGCCCCAAATACGCCGCATTGCCCGCAACCGTATCGCAAGCGGCGTAACATACCGCGCAATTAATGCACTCAATGCCCGCATTCGCTTGCTGCCGCGCATCGCTCTTCTCGTCCACAGGCGCGATCGGCTCATCGCGTGAGCGCGCGCCATGATGCACACCTTCCGCCGAGACCCATTTGTCAAAGAACCCGTCCATATCGGTCGCCAGATCCTTGATCACAGGCATATTCCGCAAAGGCTCGATACTTACCGCATTGTCTTTGAGCACTTTTGAAATATGCGTTCGGCACGTCCAACGCGGCACCCCATTGACCATCATCGCGCACGATCCGCACATGCCGACACGGCAGGCAAACCGATAACTCAGGGTTGGATCAGCATTCTGCTGAACCCAGGACACCACATCGAGCACAGTCTGACTTTCATAAGCTGGAACCGCGTAGTCTTCATACGCCCCCCCAAGCCCATCACCGCGCCAAATCGACACCTTTAGACGATCCGCCTTGCTCTCCAATGGATATTACCCCGATCCAAACCGTTGCGCGCCAAGGTTATACTGCAATTCAAATTAAGAAAATCGCATATTCTTAAACGTTTTTGTAAATTTCTGTTACAATCCAATTGTTCTGCCGCGCGCCGTATCTGCCGCCTCCAAACCGGAGCGCGTGACAGTCCGCAGCGTTTGGAAATCATCCGCAAACGGTGTTCTTTCAAACAAAACGACCTGCATCGCTGAAACTTCTAAGTGAACTCCCGCCAAATGCGCGTTATGACAGCTGTGTTCACAGCCGCAGCCATTAGAGGAAACACCACGGAATGAGCAGTATAGCAGTATTTGGGTTGGGTGCGATGGGGTATGGGATTGCGACGTCTATTCTGCGCGCCGGGCACGCAACCTATGGGTTTGATGTTGTGCCTGCGCAAATGGAGCGGTTTCAAGGCGATGGTGGGACCGCCGGAGATATAGCGACGGTTGCAAATACGCTCGATGCGGTTGCCGTTGTGGTGCTGAACGCAGCGCAAACCGAGGCGGTGTTGTTTGGGGACAATGGCATTGTTCCGCAGTTGCGCGCAGGTGCGGTTGTGCTGGCCTGCGCTACGGTCCCCCCTGATTTTGCGCGCGATATGGAGGCCCGCTGCGCCGCCCATGACGTGCTCTACCTCGATGCGCCGATCTCTGGCGGTGCGGCCAAGGCGGCGGCTGGCAAATTGTCGATCATGGCGTCGGGCAGCAGCGCTGCCTTTGTCGCAGCCAAGCCCGTGCTGGACGCAACGGCAGAGACCGTCTTTAAGCTCGGCGATGCCGCAGGCTCCGGATCGGCCATGAAAGCCGTAAACCAGCTCTTGGCAGGCGTGCATATCGCGACCATGGCCGAGGCGCTGACCTTTGGCATGACCCAAGGCGTGACCCCCGAGAAATTTGTCGAAGTGATCAGCAAATGCGCAGGCACAAGCTGGATGCTGGAAAACCGCGCACCGCATATTGTGGAGGGCGATTACACGCCTTTGAGTTCCGTCAACATCTGGCCGAAAGATCTTGGGATCGTGCTCGACATCGCCAAATCCGCTCAATTCAGTGCCCCGATCACGGCCACCGCCCTGCAACAGTTCATCGCCGCCGCTGGCATGGGGTTGGGCGGGGAGGACGACGCGGCGGTCGCCAAGGTCTACGCCCGCAACGCAGGACTGACCCTGCCCGGAGAGGAGAGCTAGGCCATGGCCACGATACTGGGATGTATCGCCGATGACTTCACGGGGGCCACGGACCTCGCCGGTCTTCTCGCCCGCAGCGGCGCAAAAGTGTCCTTGCGCATCGGCGTCCCCCAAGACCCGCCGTCCGACACCGCCGCCTTTGAAGTGATCGCCCTAAAATCCCGCACTGCACCGCGCGATGAGGCGATTGCCGAGACACGGGCCGCTTATCAGTGGCTCAAACAGGCAGGCGCTCAGCAGTTCTTCTGGAAATACTGCTCCACCTTTGACAGCACTCCGGACGGCAATATCGGCCCTGTGGCCGAGGCGCTGATGGCGGAGCTGGGCACGGATCAGACGATCTATTGCCCCGCCTTCCCCGAAAACGGCCGCTCGATCTTCATGGGCAATCTGTTTGTCGGCGAACAGCCGCTGGCCGAAAGCCCGATGAAGGATCACCCGCTGACACCCATGCGCGACAGCAATCTAATGCGACTTCTCGCACCACAAGTGACCGGCAAAGTGGGGCTGGTCAACAGATTGACGATCGCCACTGGCCCCGATGCCGTGCGCTCTGCGCTGGAGGAATTGCGAGCAAAGGGCATCAACCACGTAGTTGTCGATGCAGTGGCCAACGCAGATCTCGATGTGATCACGCAAGCCAGCCGCCATTTGCCGCTGCTCACCGGCGGCTCTGCCATCGCGATGCCCTTGCCCTCGCTCTACGCGGCGGATGGGCTGCTGACACTTGAAAGCACATCGCAGGTGCGCGTGCCCCCCGCCGCGCAGACCATCGTTCTGTCGGGCAGCTGTTCGGCCATGACCAACCTTCAAGTCGCTCACTATCGCGCAAGTGGCGCGCCGTGCTATGCGCTCGACCCGCTCACTTTGGCCAAAGACGGCGCGGATGCGGTGATGGAATGGCTGGCAGCCCAAGACCTCGCCCGCGCACCCCTTGTCTATGCGACTGCCGCCCCCGAAAGCGTAAAGGCTGCGCAAGACAGGTTGGGCGCGGCTCAGGCGGGCGCGATGATCGAAGACGTGCTGTCCAAATGCGCCCTCGCAAGCCGCGATGCAGGCGCGCGGCGGTTTATCGTGGCGGGGGGCGAGACCTCTGGCGCCGTGACCAAGGCTCTTGGCGTTAACGCCCTTGAAATTGGGGCAGAGATAGCACCAGGCGTGCCTTGGACCTATTGCAGAGCCGGCGGGCACGAGGTGGCGCTCGCGCTAAAATCCGGCAACTTCGGCGCCGAGGCGTTCTTTACTGACGCCCAATCCGTACTGGAGGCATCGTGACAGCCGAAACCCGCCTGCGTGACCAGATTTGCGTTCTGGCCAAGTCGATGTTCGACCGTGGCTTGACGGGCGGCAGCACCGGCAATATCTCCGCGCGCACCGAAGACGGCGGCCTCTTGGTCAGCCCAACGGGCACCAGTTTTGGTCGCCTGGATCCCGCTCGCCTTTCGCAGTTCGATCCTAAAGGGCAGCTGATTGGCGGCGATAAACCAACCAAGGAAATGCCCTTGCACAGCGCCTTTTACGACACCCGCAGCACAGCGGGCGCGGTGGTGCATCTGCACAGCTGCCATTCCGTCGCCCTGTCGATGCTTCCCGGCGCAGATGAGGATAATTTCCTCCCGCCCCTCACCCCCTACGGCATCATGAAACTTGGCCGCGTCAAACTGCTGCCGTTCTTCATGCCCGGCGATCCCGCGATGGGCGAGGCCGTGCGCGGCCTTGCGGGCAAACGGACCGCCGTCATGCTGGCAAACCACGGCCCCGTCGTCGCGGGCAAAGACGTCGAGGCCGCCTGCAACGCCATCGAAGAACTTGAAGACACCGCGCGGCTGGCCTTATTAACCCACGGCATGCACCCACGCGGCCTGACGCCCGATCAGGTGAATACCGTCGTGACAAAATTTGATGTGGAGTGGGACACTTGACCCGATTCTCAGCCAACCTTGGCTTCCTCTGGGCAGAGCTTCCCCTGCCCGACGCCATCCGCGCCGCCAAAATCGCAGGATTTGACGCCGTCGAATGCCACTGGCCCTTTGACGTGCCCGCATCGGACGTCAAAGCCGCCCTTGATGAAACCGGCTTGGCGATGTTGGGTCTCAACACCCGTCGCGGCGATCTGGACAAAGGCGAAAACGGACTTGCCGCCTTGGTGGGTCGCGAAACAGGGGCGCGCGCCGCAATCGACGAAGCGCTCGACTACGCCAAAGCAATCAACGCGCGCGCCGTTCACGTCATGGCCGGGTTTGCCTCAGGCGCACAGGCCCATGCGACGTTTGTAGCGAACCTGCGCTACGCCTGTGACAAAGCCCCGGACCGCACCATCCTCATCGAACCCCTCAACCGCCACGACGCACCGGGCTATTTCCTGCAAACCACCGAACAGGCCAAAACCTTGATAGAGGAGGTGGCGCGCGACAACCTCAAACTCATGTTCGATTGCTACCACGTCGGCCGCACCGAAGGCGACATCACCACCCGGCTCGCCAACCTGATGCCAATCATCGGTCACGTCCAATTCGCATCCGTCCCGGACAGAGGCGCTCCAGATCACGGAGAGCTGAACTTCGCGCATGTCTTTCAAAATCTGACAAACCTCCGCTGGACCGCACCGCTGGGGGCCGAGTACCGACCCACAGGCGCAACGGAAGAGTCTTTGAATTGGCTGGACGTTTATAAAGCCACTTAATCTGTCCACATATTGATGCGCGCACGTGCTCCGTAAGACCTCAGATAAGCGTGAGCCAAAACACCCCAACAGCACCCGTCACGCCGCATCAAGCGTCACCCGGAACATCGCTCCGCTTTGCGATGGCACCAGCGTCAGATCGCCGCCCAGATTGCGCATAATCTCGCGGCTGATCGGCAGGCCCAAGCCCGCGCTCCCGCTCTTGGAGCTTGGATCAAGGCGGGTAAATTTCTCAAAAACCCGCACGCCTGCCTCCACAGGAATACCCGGCCCGTTGTCCGCAACATCGACGATCACACGCCCACCGTCACGATACGCCGAGACAGTGATCATCGGGCGCACAGGATCGCCGTATTTAATCGCATTGGTGATGAGGTTTATAAACACCTGATGCAGCCGGTCCGGCTCCGCCAGAACCATTGCGTCATGCGCCTCCCCATCGCGCGCCACGCCGAGCGGCAAATCGATATCCGGCGAGGTTCCGCTCTGGAGCGCGCGGTCGATGACGTCCGACAGTTTGACTGCGCTCCGCTCCAGCTTCATTTGCCCGCTCTCCAGAAACGACAGATCGAGAATCTCGTCCAGCAGCCGCGTCAACCGCTCGGATTCCGCCCCGATGATAGACAAAAATCTCTGCGCCTCCGATCCTTCGATATCCTGCACGCCGCGCAAAATCTCTGTAAATGACCGGATCGACGTCATCGGCGTGCGCAACTCGTGGCTGACCTGAGACAGAAACGCATCCTTTTGCGCCCCCAGTTCCGTCAGCTTAAGGTTCGCCGCCCGCAGCTTGCTCGCCGTATCCTCCAGCTCTTTCGATTGTGCCTCCAATCGCTGGGAATACTGCAAAATCTGCGCTGTCTCATCGGCGATTTCGATCAACTCATCCACCGAAACCGACCCGCCGCCCGCAATTTGCGTAATCATCGCATGCGCCGACGCCGATCCAACAGAGCCGGACAATTGCCGCTCAAGGCTGGCGATAAAGTCCTGCGTCGGCTCTGGAAGACCGGACGGCTTACCCTGTGCCCGCGCAGCATCAGCGAACAGCCGATACGCCGCATCCGCACCCAAAATCCGCTGCCCCAGCGTGAACAGATCCTCAGATGTCGCCGACCGTCCCAACGCCAGAGGGCGCTCGTTCTCGCCCTGCCGATAGGCATCAACAAAGAGCGCCGTTTGCAACCGCTCCAACTCGGATGGCTGCGAGATGAGGGAGATACCGACAAAGAAAATCGTGTTGAGCGCAAGCGACCAGAAAAGCGCATGCACCAGCCGATCCATTCCCGTCAGACCAAATAGCGCCTCTGGGCGCAGCGCGGCAATCCCGAACGGACCCTCCGCGATCGTCGCGGCCGAAAGCAGGAATTTGCCTTCGAAACTGGGCAGGAACAGGCAGTAGGCCCAGATCAGCGCGCCAATCACAAGCCCCGTAATCGCGCCTTGCCGCGTGGCACCGCGCCAGAATATGCCGCCTAAAAGCGCAGGCACCAATTGCGCCATGCCGGTGAATGCGATCAGTCCGATGGAGGCAAGTGCGCCCGTGCCGCCCGTCACCTGAAAGTAGAAAAACCCCAGCGCCAGCACTGCCCCGATGGCAAAGCGCCGCGAGGTCAAAAGGATGCCGCGCACATCGCCCGAACTTTCCGGCCCCGACTTGAAATAGCGCAGCCAAAGCGGGACGACGATATGGTTGGACACCATCGTTGCCAACGCAATTGAAGAGACAATCACCATCGATGTCGCCGCCGAGAATCCACCCAGAAACGCCAGCAGCGCCAGCCCCGTCTGTTCGGCAGCCAGCGGAACGGTCAGCACGAACATATCCGGATTTGCACCTTCGGGCAGCGTCGATAGCCCAGCGATCGCAATCGGGATCACAAACAGCGAAATCAGGAAGATATAAAGCGGGAAGGCCCAGGCGGCGGTTGCCAGATGCCGCTCATCCACGTTTTCGACGACCATCACGTGAAACATCCGTGGTAGCGTGATGATCGCCATAGCCGCAAGCGAGGTGATCGCAATCCAGCGCGGCCCGCTCACCGTACTGATTTCGAGCATATTCTCCGGCGCGCGCGCAAAGATATCCGACGGCCCATCCGCCAGCCAGAAGACCACGAATATCCCCACTGCCAAAAGCGCCACGAGTTTCACAATCGCCTCAAAGGCAATCGCTGTGACAACGCCGTGGTGCCGCTCGTTCGCATCCACATTGCGCGTGCCAAATAGGATGGTGAACACCGCCAGCCCTGCCGCAATCCAGAAGGCCGTCGCCGTTTGCGTCGCCGCTGATGTGCCAGCCGAAAGTGTCGAGAAGCTGATTGTCAGCGACTGCAATTGAAGCGCGATATAAGGCGTCGAGGAGATCACGGCGAGCAGCGTCACCAGCGCCGCCATCGTATTTGATTTGCCGTAACGCGACGAGATCAGATCGGCGATGGAGGTGATCCGCTGCGTGCGCCCGATCCGCACCAGCTTGCGCAATATCCAGAACCAACCCACGAACAGCAGCGTCGGCCCCAGATAAATCGCCGCAAACTCCAACCCGTTGCGCACCGCCGATCCGACCGCGCCATAAAACGTCCAGGCGGTGCAATAGACCGACAGCGACAGCGTGTAGACCAGCGGCGATTTTAGCCAGCCGAACTGACCCCGCGCCACCTGCCGGTCCGCAATCGCCGCCACTGCAAAGAGCACTGCCACATAGGTGATCGCTACGACGACAAGCAGGTTGGTATTGATCATTCTCGCGGGTCGTCGATCAGATGCCGCGACAGGCGGCGGGTCAAAAGGATGAGGATCAACCAGACGCCGAAAAGATAAATGAAGATATGCGGAATGCCCCAGATTGTGCTCGGTCCCTGCGCGATGCGGATCACCGGCGACAGGAACAGGAACAGACCCAGCAGCGGCAGGATCACCGCGATGTCGCGCCGCCGCCGCGCCCGCAGCGCCCGCCGCGCCAGATCAGGATCGCGCTTGGGGCTCATGCCAGCAGCGCCTTGACCTGCGCCAGCACCTCGCTGTTGGAAAACGGCTTGACCATATAGACATCCGCCCCTGTCTCCAGCGCCAGTTCCTTATCCTTGGCCTGCCCTTTGGCCGAGAGCATCAAAACGGGCGTCTTCGCGATAGTGCCAGAGGCCCGCACATCGCGCAAAATCTCGATCCCCGTCCGGTTGGGCAGCATCACATCAAGAACAATCAGTTGCGGGCGGCGGTTCTGAATCTCGAACACCGCCTCACCACCATCAGGCACGCAGGTCACATCATAGCCGTCACGCTCCAGAATAAACTTGAGCGCATTCGCGATATTTGGCTCATCCTCGACAATGATGATATGCTTGGCCAATCGATATCCCCCCGGCAACGCGCCCAGACTAATGCGACGCGCACCGATTGAGAAGAGGGCAGGCCCAGATTATGACCCCGCCGATCACCCGCATCATCATCTATACCAAACATGTGGACGAGATGGTCAACTTCTATTGCCAGCACTTCGGCTTTACGTGCGCCATAAAAGAGGATGATCGCATCATCGAATTGCGCCCCGCACGAGGCGGCGCGATCCTGATGCTGCATCCCACCGGAAAGGGTCGAAAAATGGGCCAAACCCTGATCAAACTCGTCTTCGATATCGAGGATGTAGAGACCGCCATCAAAACCGCTGCCGCCAACGGCTTAATATTTGGCCCCATCCATAAGGCTGACGGCTACAGCTTTGCCAATGCCAAAGACCCGTCAGGCAATTCTGTCACGTTATCGAGCCGCGCCTTCGCACCCGATATCTGAAACTAAAACCCAAACTTCGCTTTCGAAAAATACGCGCCCGCGCGGCAGCGCACCTTTTTTAGTCGTGCGCGCTAAGTCGTGCGCGCGACCAGCGCGCTCCGATTGGTCAGCGGGCGCAAAACCACCTATCCGGTTTCGATCTTCAAATCCGGATACGCGCCCCATTCCGTCCACGAACCGTCATAGACCGCATGGCGCCGATGCCCGATCCGCTCCAAGCCAAGCGCCAGAATGCTTGCGGTAACGCCAGAGCCGCAAGAGGTGATAATCGGCGCGCCCAGATCAACGCCGCCCGCCTCAAATGCCGCTGTGATCGCATCCGGGTCTTTCATGGTGCCATCATCATTCAGTAGCGCCTTGTAAAACACGTTCTTGGACCCCGGAATGCGCCCCGCGCGCAGCCCTGCACGCGGCTCGTCCGCTTCCCCGCGATACCGCTCGGGCGCGCGCGCATCAACGATCTGTGCATCCCCCAGCTTCACCGCCAAAGCCACTTGCGTCACATCCCGCACCTTGCTTGCATCGCGCGATGCTGTGAAATGGCGGTCGCGCGGGTCGGGCGCCATATCTTCAACCGGATGCCCCTCCGCCTGCCATTTGGGAAACCCGCCATCGAGCACCGCAACATCGCGCTTTCCCATATGCCGAAAGAGCCACCAGACACGCGGTGCGGAAAACAGCCCCACCGTGTCATAGATGATCACCCGATGCCCATCACCAATCCCCATGGCCCGCATCCGGCTCACGAATTTTTCGACACTGGGGGCCATGTGGGGCAAATCGGATTTTTCATCCGATATCTCATCAATATCGAAAAACCGCGCCCCGGGGATGTGCGCCGCCTCATATTCAGCCTTTGCATCGCGATTTTCGGCGGGCATATGCCATGACGCGTCCAAAATGCGCACATCCGGCGCGCTCAAATGATCCGCGAGCCATGAGGTTGAAACAAGCTCCTGCGGGTCGCTATCGGCCATGGAAAATCCTTCGAAATCTGCTCAAACCTAACTATCCAATCCGCATTTGCTCCGCAAGAGAGCAGCATTTCGCTCAAATTAATGCCTTGGCAGGAAAAACTTGAACAAATTGATTAATTTCAGTAGCTTATACTTATCTCAAAAATCTGGAGAAAGGAGGTTTCCTTGGGGGAACACTGATTTTGCGCGCCGTTTTTTTGGCGCTGGAGTTTGCTTTGATATTTGCAATCTACTACGGCTATGGCCTGATATCCGAGGCCGAAATCCCGCTCTACATCCTGACAATTGTTCTCATCATCACCGATCGCAGCATCGATGCAGTCCGCACGATGTTCGAGCGTCGCATTGCACAGCACAAGGATGATGCCTAGATTTGGGCGCATGAACAGACGTCAGTTCAACAAAAGTCTCGCGGCATTGGCGGCAGCGCCCGCCATGCCGCCTCACATGGCCTCCGGCATACCTGCCCCGGCCATCCCACCCGCGCTCTACGCCAAAGCCAGCCATTTCGCGCGGCTGTGGCGCGTCTCTTCCGCCGATGCGATGCAGAATATTCTGAGCGTGGATCAGCCCATGGCGCAGGCGGTGTTCGCGAAACTTCAATCAGACAATATTCTTGGGATACCGGATGCACACGGCGTGGCGCAGTGTGTGATGCCGTGGTTCAACGGGCCATCAGGACTGAGCGGAGGGGCTGTCGCCAAAGAACCGGCTCATTTGGCGCATAAGATCAAAGACGTGCTGAAAGATCAGTCCAGCGCGGCGCTTTCATCATCCTCAGGAGCTTCCGAGGAACCCTCCTCTGCCCCCAACACAACATCGCAAATCTTAGACCCGTCAATCTCCACCGCCGAAACAGACCGAGACACCCCCGCGACCTGAGCCACCCGCATCGCAGGTGCCTGCGCCAATCCCGTCGGCCCAACGGCGCCGATCACCCCGTCGCTTTGCAATCGCGCCATCATCGCCCGCGCCGCAGCCTCATCAACACCCAAAAACCGCTTAACCGCCCCAACAGACGCGTAAGCCCAACTGCCCGCCGCTGCTGAGAGTTGCGCATAAGAAGCGCCGCTGAAGGGGGCTGCGCTGACAGGCAACAACGGCAAACTCGCCGCCGCCACTCCGGTCGAGAGGAATTGTCTTCGTTTCATGAGGAGTAAGTAGTAAGCGCAACATCAGTTTTCAACACAAACGCCCATGCTCCAAGCACGGACAGCGCCCGGACCTCAAGGTGGGAACATGAGCGCACCCCCTAAGCGATGAGCAGCGTCACGCAATCTGTCCGATGGACCATTTCCAGCAACGAACCTGCGCGCGATGGTATTTCATCTCGCCAACCGAGGGCATCGAACGGACCTCGGGGTGGGTGCTGCCGGTGCCAAGAGCACGGGCACACGTTCTACGCACCAGCCAAAATGGCCTTCAAAAGCGACTCCGCCGCGTCAA
>CAYRKW010000056.1:3434-21188 GCA_964425135.1 uncultured Rhodobacterales bacterium | reverse complement strand
AAGCTGGTATCATCTTCATGGCGGGTCTGACCCACTCCAACGACACAACCGGTAAAGATAAGAAGGCCAATGGGTTCCGCCACTTCTTCAACTCCTACATGTCCGGTGCGGCGCTTGCGCCGATCTTGGGTGAAAACTACGGCAAAGACCGCAAAGCCTATCACCTGACCGCAGATTACAACTGGGGTTACACAACAGAAGAAGCTGTTCGTACGTCGACTGAGGCGATGGGCTGGGAAACTGTTGCGGCTGTGAAAACACCGCTCGCCCAGACTGACTTCAAAGACTACGTTGCACCTGTGCTTCAGTCCGGTGCCGACGTTCTGGTTCTGAACCACTACGGCGGCAACATGGTCAACTCGCTGACCTCTGCTGTTCAGTTCGGTCTGCGTGAAGCCCAAGCCAACGGCAAGAACTTCGAGATCATCGTTCCGCTCTACTCCCGCCTGATGGCGAAGGGTGCTGGTGCGAACGTTAAAGGCATCTTTGGTTCGACAAACTGGCACTGGTCGCTTCAGGACGAGGGGTCCAAAGCCTTCGTTCAGTCCTTTGGCACCAAATACGGCTTCCCGCCAAGCCAGGCTGCACACACATGCTACGTTCAAACGCTTCTCTATGCGAATGCGGCTGAGATGGCTGGCACGTTCAACCCATGCGGTCTGGGTGCGGCTCTGGAAGGACTTGAGTTCGACGGCCTCGGAAACGGCCCAACACTTTACCGCGCTGAAGATCACCAGTGCTTCAAAGATGTTTTGGTTGTGAAGGGTAAAGAGAACCCTGAATCCGAGTTTGACCTTCTCGAAATCGTCGAGGTCACACCGGCTGCACAAGTCACCTACGATGCCTCCATCTTTGGTGGCGAGCTGGGAACCTGCAACGCAGGCGCGTAAGCCAAACCAAATGGCGCGGCCCTCCCTATGGCGGAGGGCCGCAGCCACCTAGTCTGTTTTCCAAGAACATTTCCTTGCGGCACTCGTGCCGAACTATGGTGGGGTCTTCACGATGGAAGTATTCATAATCCAACTTCTCAGCGGCTTGGACGGCGGATCGGCCTATGCGCTGATTGCATTGGGTTTGACGCTGATTTTCGGCACGCTTGGTGTCGTGAACTTTGCACATGGCGCGTTGTTCATGCTCGGCGCGTTCTGTACGATCACCCTACAACGCATTCTGACGTTCAGCCACACGGTTGTGGATGAAACGCGGACCGACTTTCTGGGCAAACCACTGAAAGTCGAGGTTCCCTATATTCAGGACTGGTTCGGAGAAAGCGCAAGCGCAGCGATCATTGACTGGTCCGTGCCCCTTGCGATCCTCTTTGCCATTCCGATCATGTTGATCATCGGCATCGTGATGGAGCGCGGCCTGATCAAGCATTTCTACAAGCGCCCGCACGCCGACCAGATCCTTGTGACCTTCGGCCTTGCTATCGTCTTGCAAGAGATCATCAAGGCGTATTTCGGGGCGAACCCGATCCCCGCGCCAGCCCCTGAGGTGTTCAAGGGCAGCTTTGATTTCGGTCTTCTGCTCGGGTTTGAACCGAACCGGATCATCTATCCCTACTGGCGTCTCGTCTACTTCGCATTTGCTGCGATCATCATCGCTGCTGTGTTCGCCTTCCTGCAATTCACCACCTTCGGGATGGTCGTGCGCGCTGGCATGGCGGATCGCGAGACTGTCGGGCTGCTCGGCATCGACATCGACAAGCGCTTCACCGTCATGTTCGGGCTTGCGGCGGTCGTCGCAGGGCTTGCGGGCGTGATGTACGCGCCAATCAACTCACCCAATTACCACATGGGCATGGACTTTTTGGTCATAAGCTTCGTGGTCGTGGTGGTCGGCGGTATGGGCTCACTCCCGGGCGCGGTGCTCGCCGGATTTGTCTTAGGTGTGCTCCAGAGTTTCGCCTCCATGCGTCAGGTGATCGAGGTGATCCCCGGCATCAATCAGGTCGTCATCTACCTTGTCGCCATCATCATTTTGCTAACTCTCCCGCGCGGTCTTCTGGGTCGCAAGGGCGTAATGGAGGACTGATCCCATGTTCGGACTCGACGCCAAAGATACCCGTCTGTTCCTGTTCGTCGCGGCACTGGTCGTTTTCGCGCCCTTCCTGATGAACCCATTTCCAACCGAAAGCGGCCTTGCGCAGTTCAATGGCGGCTATCCCGATCTGATGCAGCGCTTCGCGATCTTCGGCATCTTCGCCATCGGGTTTAACATCCTGTTTGGCCTCACCGGCTACCTGTCGTTCGGGCACGCAGCCTTCTTGGGGACCGGCTCCTACGCGGCGGTCTGGATGCTCAAGCTGCTGACGATCAACGTGCTGCCTGCGATCATCATCTCCACGCTTGTTGCAGGTGTGATGGCGGTGGTCATCGGATATATATCGCTGCGGCGATCTGGCATCTATTTCTCGATCCTGACACTCGCGTTCGCACAAATGGCGTTCGCGCTTGCGGCCTCGGTGCTGACCCCGATCACGGGTGGTGAGACGGGTCTGCAAACGGCCCTGAACGATCCGCGCATCCTTGATGGCTTGCGTGGTGATACCGGAAACATCCCCGCGCCCGGTCTTTTCGGGATGGAGATGCGGGACAGCTACACATGGAAAGTGGCGGGGTGGTCCTTCACCTTTAATGCAGGCTACTACGTGAGCGGCGCTTTCCTGATGGGCGCGCTCTATTTCGCGATCCGCATCTTCCGCTCGCCGTTTGGCCTGATGCTCAAGGCGATCAAGACAAACCAGAACCGGCTGAACTACACCGGACTGAACTCGCGCCCCTACACTCTGGCCGCATTTGTGATCTCTGGCATGTACGCAGGTCTTGCAGGCGGTCTGATGGCCGCGATGGACCCGCTTGCCGGTGCGGAGCGGATGCAGTGGACGGCATCGGGTGAGGTTGTGCTAATGACCATCCTTGGCGGTGCAGGCACATTGCTCGGCCCTATTCTGGGCGCAGGCTTCATCAAATACTTCGAGAATATCTTCTCCAAGATCAACGACAGTGTTCTGCACGGCTGGTTCTCGTTCATGCCCGAAGGGCTTGAGAATTTCATGGTCACTATCCTGCACCCCTTCGTTGGCAAAGGCTGGCACCTGACCCTTGGCGTGGTGTTCATGCTGGTGGTGATCTTCCTGCCCGGTGGCTTGGTCGATGGGGCCAATCGGATCGGTGGCTGGATCACCGGCAAGAACCGTAAAAAGAAATCGCAAGACGACGGTCCATCCACCGTCCCTGCTGAGTGATCGGAGCGCGCGTATCAATGTCACTTCTTGAAGTTCAAAACGTCAACAAACGCTTCGGCGGTTTGCAGGCGCTCGATGATGTGAACCTGAATGTCGAAGAAGGTTCGGTCCATGCGATCATCGGGCCGAACGGCGCAGGCAAATCGACGCTGCTCAACTGCTTTGTCGGACGTCTGATGCCTGACACCGGCAGCGTCATGTTCAACGGGCAGACCCTTCTGGGGATCAAGCCGCATGAGATCAACCAGCTTGGGGTCAGCCGCGTGTTTCAGACGCCGGAGATTTTTACTGATCTGACCGTGCTGGAAAATGTCATGATCCCGGCGCTGGCGCATCGCGATGGGGCGTTCAAGATGAACGCCTGGGCGCGGATGAAGCATGAGAATGATATCAAGCACAAAGCCGAAGAAATTCTCGAAGACCTTGGCATGTCCGAAAAGGCGTCGATGACCTCATCGTCCATGTCGCGCGGAGATAAGCGACGGTTGGAGCTGGCGATGTGCCTCGTGCAGGACCCCAAACTTCTGCTGCTCGACGAGCCGACCGCCGGGATGGCGCGGGCGGATACGGAGAACACGATCGAGCTTTTGAAGCACATTGGCGAGACACGCGGCATCACCAAGGTCATCATTGAGCATGATATGGAAGTTGTCTTCTCGCTCGCCGACAAAATCTCGGTTCTCGTTCAGGGTCACGTGATTGTGGAAGACAAGCCCGAGAATATCAAAGGCAACAAGAAAGTTCAGGAAGCCTATCTCGGGGGGGCGCATTGATGAGCACGCAACCATTGGAAAAGAACGCCAATCACGCGGCAACTGCGCCTGCCTATTTTGAGTGCTACGATATTCACGCTTACTATGGCGAGAGCTACATCGTGCAGGGCATCAGCTTTAACGTCCACGAGGGCGAGATTGTTGCTTTGCTGGGTCGAAACGGCGCGGGCAAGACGTCTACTTTGCGCACAATTGCACGGATGGATGATCCGGCGCTCGTGCGCGGCGAAATCCGGCTCGACCATGTGACATTGCACGATAAACGCTCGCATGAAGCCTCGCAAGCTGGTGTTGGACTGGTGCCTGAGGATCGCTCGGTCATTCAGGGGCTGACGGTTGAAGAAAACATCAAACTGGCACAGATCGCGCCACCGATGGGGTGGTCGCTGGACCGGATTTACGACCTCTTCCCGCGACTGGGCGAGCGGCGCAAGCAAGAAGGCACGACGCTATCGGGTGGCGAGCAGCAGATGCTGGCCATTGGCCGTGCGCTCGCCCGCGATATCAAGCTGCTCTTGCTCGATGAGCCCTATGAGGGGCTAGCGCCGGTGATCGTCCATGAGATCGAGAAGACGCTGCACTATATCCGCGAGCAAGGCATGACGACCATCATCGTCGAGCAAAACGCGGTTGCCGCGCTCAAGCTTGCGGACCGTGCGATCATTCTTGAGACGGGCAAGATCGTGTTCGATGGTACGGCCAAAGAGGTACTGGACAACGAAGATCTGCGTCACGAGTATCTGGCTATCTAACCCTAGCCTGCGGGCGTCACACCGCCCCGACCTGCCATATTCCATAAAGGCGTGCCGCGATGTACGGCATGCTCAGACTATTGCGACAAGGACAAGAGACATGACTGACGCCACCTATCCGCCAAGCGCTGCTTTCTCCAAAAACGCTCATATTGACGCGGCGAGATACAAAGCGATGTATGATGCGTCGATTGCGGATCCTGATGCGTTCTGGGCCGAACAGGCCAAGCGGGTCGATTGGATCAAACCGTTCACCAAGGTCAAGAATTCGACCTACGAGCATGGCAATGTCTCGATCAAATGGTTCGAGGACGGCGAGCTGAACATCTGCGCCAATTGCGTGGACCGGCATTTGGCAACCCGCGGCGATCAAACGGCGATCATCTGGGAGTCGGATGATCCGAGCGTGGACAAGCACATCACCTATCGCGACTTGCACACGCAGGTTTGTAAACTCTCCAACGTCTATAAATCGCTGGGTGTGGGCAAAGGCGATCGCGTCGTGCTCTACATGCCGATGATCCCCGAAGCGGCCTATGCGATGCTCGCTTGCGCACGGATCGGCGCGATCCATTCTATCGTGTTCGGCGGGTTTTCCCCTGACGCGCTGGCGGCACGGATCAAGGCTTGCGATGCGAAGCTGGTGGTCACCGCCGATGAAGCCCCGCGCGGGGGACGTAACACGCCGCTTAAGACCAACGCCGATAAAGCGATGGAGATTTGCGGCGATGTGCAGATGCTGGTGGTGGAGCGCACGGGCGGCGATGTGGGCGCAAAAGACGGGCGCGACCATTCCTACACCGCTCTTATGGCGAGCGCATCGGACGACTGCGCGCCGGAACCGATGAACGCCGAAGACCCGCTGTTTATTCTCTACACCTCCGGCTCAACCGGCGCGCCCAAAGGCGTGGTTCACACAACCGGCGGCTACCTTGTTTATGCGTCCATGACCCACGAGCTGACTTTCGACTACCATGATGGCGACATCTACTGGTGTACGGCGGATGTGGGTTGGGTCACGGGCCATTCGTATATCGTCTATGGCCCGCTCTCCAATGGTGCAATCACGCTGATGTTCGAAGGTGTTCCAACCTATCCTGATGCCAGCCGCTTCTGGCAGGTCTGTGAGAAGCATAAGGTCAATCAGTTCTACACCGCGCCCACGGCAATCCGCGCGCTGATGGGGCAGGGCGATGAGTATGTGACCAAATGCGATCTGTCCTCGCTCAAACTGCTCGGAACCGTAGGCGAGCCGATCAATCCAGAGGCTTGGAACTGGTATCACGAGGTTGTCGGCGGTGGGAATTGTCCGATTGTCGATACGTGGTGGCAGACCGAAACGGGCGGTCATCTGATGACACCGCTTCCCGGTGCCACGACGACCAAGCCTGGCTCAGCAACCTTCCCGTTCTTTGGCATTCAGCCCGTGATCCTTGATCCGCAAACGGGCGAAGAGATTTCCGCGACCCAAGCCGAAGGCGTCTTGTGCATTCGCGATAGCTGGCCGGGGCAGATGCGCACCTGTTGGGGCGATCATGACCGTTTCATCTCGGCCTATTTCTCGGACTACAAAGGCTATTACTTCACCGGCGATGGCTGCCGCCGCGATGCGGATGGGTATTACTGGATCACAGGCCGCGTGGATGATGTGATCAACGTCTCTGGCCACCGCATGGGAACAGCAGAAGTTGAGAGCGCTCTGGTCTCGCATCCGGCAGTCTCGGAAAGCGCTGTTGTCGGGTATCCGCATGATGTGAAAGGGCAGGGTATCTACGCCTATGTCACGCTTATGGCAGGGCAAGAGGCGAGCGATGATTTACGCAAGGAGCTGGAGCTTCACGTGCGCAAGGAGATCGGTCCGATTGCCAAGCCTGATCTGCTGCAATGGGCGCCGGGATTGCCGAAAACCCGTTCGGGCAAGATCATGCGGCGTATTCTGCGGAAAGTTGCAGAGAATGATTACGGCTCGCTTGGCGACACCTCTACGCTGGCCGATCCGTCGGTTGTGGATGACCTGATCGAGAACCGCATGAACCGCTGATGGCGCGCCTCCTTGCGCGCGTGCGTCAGGGGGCTTTCTGCTCCTGCATCTTCGCCCAGATCGCGGCGCTGAGCGCGCTGAGCGCTGAGATCAACATGAGCGTGAGCAGCGTAGCGGGGCTGGCGCTGGCGTCCAGTACATAGCCTGAAATCGAGATCAGGATAGCGCCAATAAGGACGTTGATCGCCGCGTTGAGACCGGAGGCCCAGCCGGTTGCCTCAGGGCGGACGGAGATTGCACCCGAATTGCTGCTTGGCATGGTGAGCCCGTTGGAAAAGCCGACAAAGACGATGCAGCCGAACACCAGATAAGGTGAGGCTGCTCCGAGCGCGAGGGTTGTGAGACCAAAGAGCAATGCGGTGCAGGCGATCAGGCGTCCGAAGACCAGCACCTGCGGCAAAGGGTATGAACTGGCGAACCGTCCGGCGACAAATGATCCGCACATGAAACCGCCGGTGATACTGCCGACCAGCAGACCGATCTGGGTCGCGTTGAAGCCGAAGTTCACGCTGGCGATAAGTGGTGCGCCGGTGATGAAAATGAAAAATGCGCCAGTTGAAAACGCAGTGCAGAGCGCGTAGGCGAGAAATCTTGGATCAAGGACAAGTGCCGGTGATTTGGCGCGGGCGCTGGATGGTCCTGCTGCTCTGCTCTGTGTCTCTCCCAAATCGAACCAGCACAGCACAAGCAATGCGAGGCCGCAGGCGGTGTAGAGGTAGAAGATGAAGCGCCAGCCAAAAAATGTGTCGATCACACCGCCGATCATCGGGCCAATCATGGGCGCGAGCGCCATGGCCATGGCGATATAGCCAAGCTCGCTCGCTGCGTCTTCGCGCGTGCGTGTGTCGCGGACAATCGCCATGGAGATCGTGGCCCCTGCGGCGATCGCGGCTTGGAACATGCGGCAAATCAGGAACATCCAGATGTTACTAGAAAACGCGCAACCTATTGATGCAAAGAGATAAATCACCAATGCACCAAGAACGACGGGCCGTCGCCCGTACCGGTCGGAGAGTGGTCCGGCAATGAGGTTGATCACAGCGGTGATGGCGAGATATCCGGCGACAGCGAAGCTTGCCATTGCATAATCGACGCCGAAATCTGCGGCGATACGGGTGAGCGACGGCAGGAACATATTGAGCGTCAACACCGTCACGCCGGTGAGCAATATGAGCGTTGCGCGGGTCGGAGGTGTGATGGGTTGCACGGGGCGGAGGCTCACAGACAGCGGTGGATTGCGGACCTGTGAAGGTGTCACCGCGCCGGGCTGGGCGCAATGGTTAAAATTTAACCCATCCAGCGGGCTGGCGGGTCAAGGAAAATTAACTGCCCGAGCCACCCCAGAATTTCTTCACCCGGGTGAAGAAATCCGCGCCGTCTGGATTGTTTTGCTCTTCGGCAATTTGTTCAAATTCCTTGAGCAATTCCTTCTGGCGCGCGGTCAGTTTGATCGGCGTTTCAACCGCAAGCTCAATGTATAGATCGCCGTCGCCGCTGCCGCGCAGGGGCGGCATGCCTTTGCCGCGCAGGCGCAGTTGTTTGCCGGTTTGCACGCCCGCTGGCACTTTGACGCGGCTGCGGCCTCCGTCGATGGTTGGCGCTTCCAACTCACCGCCAAGCGCGGCGGTGCTCATGGTGATGGGGATGCGGCAGAAGAGGTTCTTGCCGTCGCGCTCGAATATCGGGTGATCATCGACGTGGATAAAAATGTAGAGATCGCCCGATGGCCCGCCGCGCAGGCCCGCTTCACCTTCGCCAGCGAGCCGGATGCGGGTGCCGGTTTCGACGCCTGCCGGGATGTTGACGTTGAGCGAGCGGTCTTTTTTGACGCGACCCGCTCCTGCGCAGGATCCGCAAGGGTTCTTGATGGTTTGCCCGCGGCCGTTACAGGTCGGGCAGGTCCGTTCGATGGTGAAAAAGCCCTGCTGCGCGCGCACCTTGCCCATGCCGGAGCAGGTCGGGCAGGTCATCGGCTCGGCGCCGCCTTCCGCGCCTGTGCCACTACAGCTATCGCAGGTGGCGGAGGTGGGGACGGTGATATTGGCTTGCTTGCCCTCGAAGGCTTCCACGAGGGTGACGCGCATGTTGTAGCGCAGATCAGAGCCACGGGTGCTTTGCTGTCCGCCGCGACCGCGACCGCCGCCGCCGCCCATAAAATCGCCAAACAGATCGTCGAAGACGTCAGAGAAGGCCGAACTGAAGTCGCCGCCCTGCGGACGGAACCCAGCGCCCGCACCGCTCGCAGTGCCGCCTTCAAATGCGGCATGGCCATAGCGGTCGTAGGCAGCTTTGCGTTCTGCGTCTTTCAGAACGTCATAGGCTTCGTTTACTTCTTTGAACTGGGTTTCCGCGTCTGGATTGTCCTGATTGCGGTCAGGGTGCAATTCCATCGCTTTTTTGCGAAACGCTTTCTTCAACTCAGCGTCGGAGGCTGAACTGGATACGCCCAGTGTCTCGTAGTAATCGCGTTTCGACATATCGGTGGCCCTCTCAAACCATTGCGCAGGCCAGCGGCTGCCGGCCTGCGCAACTATCTCTTACGATCAGGCTTTTTTGTCGTCTTCGCCAAGGTCTTCGAAATCGGCATCAACGATGTCTTCGTCCACGCCTGCGACCTCTTCTTCGGCATCCATCGGCGCGTCACCGGCGTCTTCGGCCTGCGCTGCGTAGATAGCCTCGCCAAGTTTCATCGCCGCTTCGGTCAGCTCTTGCGTGCGCTCTTTGATGTCGCTGACATCTTCCTCTTCGAGCACCTCTTTGAGCGCGACAATCGCGTCGTCGATCTTGCCTTTGGTCGCATCATCAACCTTATCGCCATGCTCTTCGACAGACTTTTCGGTGCCGTGGATGAGGCTTTCGGCCTGGTTCTTGGCCTCGACCAACTCGCGACGCTCCTTATCCGCCTCGGCATTCTCCTCGGCGTCACGGACCATCTGGTCAATGTCGTCATCCGAAAGACCACCGGAAGCCTGGATGGTGATGGTTTGCTCTTTGTTGGTGCCTTTGTCCTTCGCAGAAACCGACACGATGCCGTTGGCGTCGATATCGAACGTCACCTCGATCTGAGGCATGCCGCGCGGCGCAGGCGGGATATTCTCCAGATTGAACTGGCCCAGGATCTTGTTGTCATTGGCCATCTCGCGCTCGCCCTGGAACACACGGATCGTCACAGCGTTCTGGTTGTCCTCGGCGGTGGAGAAAATCTGACTCTTCTTGGTCGGGATCGTCGTGTTCCGGTCGATCAGACGGGTGAACACGCCGCCAAGCGTTTCGATACCAAGGCTGAGCGGTGTGACGTCGAGAAGAACAACGTCCTTCACATCGCCCTGCAAAACACCGGCCTGAATGGCGGCACCCATGGCCACAACCTCATCAGGGTTCACGCCCTTATGCGGCTCTTTTCCAAAGAACTTGGACACTTCCTCGATCACTTTGGGCATGCGGGTCATACCGCCCACAAGAACGATCTCGTCAATATCGCCTTTCGACAGGCCAGCATCTTTGAGCGCAGCTGCACAAGGTTTCATCGATTTGGTGATCAAATCGCCGACAAGGCTTTCGAGCTTGGCGCGGGTCAGCTTGAGCACGAGGTGCAGCGGCTGGCTGGTTTTCGGGTCCATCGAGATGAACGGCTGGTTGATCTCGGTCTGGGTCGAAGAGGACAGCTCGATCTTGGCTTTCTCTGCCGCTTCCTTAAGGCGCTGGAGCGCCATCTTGTCTTTCGACAGATCGACGCCGTTTTCCTTTTTGAACTCGGACGCGAGATATTCGACGATGCGCATGTCGAAGTCTTCACCGCCAAGGAAGGTGTCACCGTTGGTGGATTTCACTTCGAAGAGGCCGTCATCGATCTCAAGGATCGAGATATCGAATGTACCGCCCCCAAGGTCATAAACCGCGATGGTGCGGTTGCCGGATTTCTCCAAACCATAGGCGAGCGCGGCGGCTGTCGGTTCGTTGATGATCCGCAGAACTTCGAGACCGGCGATCTTGCCCGCGTCCTTGGTCGCCTGACGCTGGGCGTCGTTGAAATAAGCAGGCACCGTGATAACGGCTTGCGACACGCTCTCACCCAGATAACCTTCGGCGGTTTCTTTCATCTTTTGCAGAATGAAAGCCGAGACCTGACTTGGGGAGTATTTCTCGCCCTGCGCCTCAACCCACGCATCGCCATTGCCACCATCGACGATGTTATATGGTACCATCTTCTGGTCTTTCTTGACCATTGGATCGTCGATACGGCGTCCGATCAGGCGTTTTACGGCAAAAAGCGTGTTGTCCGGGTTGGTGACAGCTTGGCGTTTGGCGGCTTGGCCGACGAGGCGTTCGTCGTCGGTGAAACCGACGATGGAGGGGGTGGTGCGGGCGCCTTCGGCGTTTTCGATCACGCGGGCTTGCGTTCCATCCATGATCGCAACGCAGGAGTTGGTGGTTCCCAAATCAATGCCAATTACTTTTGCCATGTCCTAGCTTCCTTCTCAGCGGTGCGCGGTTTCAGACCCATTAGGCGACTGATATTGCACCCTTTTTTCATAAGTTAAACGATGTGCATTTACCCAGGGCGGGCAGTGGTTCGAGCGGTATATAAGGATCGCCAATTCGGGGTTCAACCACTGCGATCACAGGTTTTTGAATTATTTTCCGCGCCGTTGCAGCGCCCTCAAGACCTGTCATTTCAAGCAATTTACCCGATGCACAACCCATGCACAGTCTATGCACAAACGATACGCAGTCGGATGCACAGTTGCACGCTTTTGCCTGTCTTTGCTGGACCAAAGCCACCAGCGTGCGCATGTGCATAAAAACCCGCAACTTTTGATTTTACGAAAAAATTGCGTAGTCTGATCTCCATTGATTTGAGGCATTGAGGGGGGATCAAAATGCAGATGACAAGACGCGGGTTTTTGAACAGCACTGTCGCGGCAGCGGCCTTGGGCGTGGCGGGGTGTGAATTGCGGGAGCTGCTGACCTTTGAGCGGTTGGCTTTCGCAGAAGGCGCGGTCGATATTCATGCGCATATTTTCAATGCGCTCGACGTGCCAGCCGCGCAGTTTGCCATTCAGGTTTTCGTCGGATTGCAAGCGGGACTGGCGCGCGCGGTGCTTGTGGCGCTTGGCGATTTGCTGGTGGATATCGCCACGATCCGAACCAAGGATGCGCGCGAAGAGTTTCAGGCCCTGGGCGGCACCACGCCGCAACCGAATCTGATTTCGGTTCTGGCCGATGACGAGGCGCGCGTAGCCGCCGGGATCGCGCGATATTATCGGCGCGAGCAACGGGCGGGGCAGTTTGGTATTACGACTTTTGATGCAAAGCAAAGCGCGAGCGATCCGTTGATTGACCAGCTTGAAGCCGAGTTCGGCACAGCAACGGGGAGCTTTGCGAAATCGTTCTCGGCAGATCGGGCCGAAAATCGCGGTGTCGTTTTCGCACGCAATATCTATGCCCGCAGTCAGGTTCGCAGTCTCGCGGATAAAGCGGGCAGCGAACCGGTTCTCGACACGTACATCAGACGCTCGACACTCGCGCAGTATTTGCGCTGGTTTGGCCTCGTGACCCGCAATCGCGCAGACATACTGGCGGAATACAAGCACCTCTATTCACGCCCCGGCGCATCTGAAATCAAGATTGTCTCGCCGTCGCTGGTGGATATGGATCGCTGGCTGGGGATTGAGGATGACGGGATCAGCGAGGAAGATAATGGCGCTTCGCGGCTCTGGCAGGTGCGGGTCATGTCGCAGATCGCACGGATCGATAAAGATATGGCAATCCTGAATTTCGTCCCCTTCTGCCCGCTTCGCGCAGCGCTTGAGCGCGACGATGGCAGAGGCGGCGCGGCGCTGTCGCTGGTGCAACAGGCGATCGAGCAATACGGGTTTGCCGGTGTGAAACTCTATCCGCCCATGGGTTTTCGCGCGATCGGCAATGAGAATGCGAGATTTCCTAAGATTCGTGCGCCAAAGGGCGGCGGCGCTGCGCTCGATGTGGAATTGCGGGCGCTTTATCAGTGGTGCAACGACAATGATGTCCCGATCAAAGCGCATGCGAATGATTCCGTTGAAGCGAGCCCAAATGCGGGCGAGAACGCCTCGCCCGTGTTCTGGGAGCAGGTGCTGGAGGAGTATCCGAACCTACGGATCAATCTCGCGCATTTCGGCGGGTTTGAAGAGACCAAGGACTTTAGCAGCAAGGCGCGGGACTGGGATAATATCGCTGAAGAAATTGCCCGGAGCCAGCCCAACCTCTATTTCGATTTCGGACACCGGATGGAGTTCATGCGTCCTGATCTAAAGCTCTTCGATATGATCAAAGGCAAGTTTGAAGAGATCCTCGCAACACCGGGTAATGTGCTTGCGGACCGGCTGATGTTCGGGACGGATTTCACCATGATCGGGCGCTTGCCGGACCACGAGCCGTATCTGACACGCTCTGAAGAAGCGTTAGAGGCGATGGGGTTGAAGGAAAGGCTCACGGATATTCAGCGCGACAATGCATTGCGCTTTTTGGGTCTGGATCGCGGCGGCGCATCGTTCCAACGGTTGCGCAAGTTCTTTCCAGAGGATCACCCTTTCACAGAACTTGTCGAGCCGGTGTGAGATCGCGGCACTTCCTAAAGCGCGCCAAACGGGAGGTGGGCAGGTGATCGCTCACCTGCCCCTCACACACGAATTTCATTGCGACCCCCCCAGATCGCAACACAATAGCGATGGTTCTTACGGCACGGGAAACCCCACCCCGCCTCGCACCAAAGAACTCTTTACGCACCCTCGCGGTGAACCAAAATATAGAAAGTTTTTGCCCCCGATAAATATGGGAAAAGCGAAATAAAATTCCCAGTAGCATGCAAGTTTTCACGTTGCGTTCTGCGCCAAGACCCCCATGTTAGGGGGAATCAATCATTCATGAAGGTGGGATTACATATGTCTCTTATGAAAACTCTCGCGAAGGTCGCCATCGGTGTTGCTGTCGCAAAAGGCGTTGGCAAGATGGTCAATCCGGGCCGGGCATCAGCCGGAACGCGGCGCGGTTCGGGCGGCGGCGGCATTTTTGGGGATACATATTCGCCGGGTAATGCGGGCGGCGCGTCCCGCGGTGGCAGCGGCACAGGTCTCGAAGATCTGATGGGCTCGATCCTTGGCGGCAAGGCGGGCGGCAATGCGGGCTCCATGGGCGGCTTGGGCGGTCTTATTGAAGGGCTGACAGGAGCGAAGGCCGGTGCGCCAAGCGGCGGGTCTTTTGGCGACAAGCTCAACCAGACATTTGATCGTTTTGGCGAGCCGGAGGTTGCGCCGACGCAGGATGAAGAGGACAAAGCCGGCGTTATGCTCAAGGCGATGATCCAGGCGGCAAAATCAGATGGTCAGATCGATCAGGGCGAGAAAGACAAGCTGTTGAAGAACCTTGGGGATGTCAGCCGTGAAGAGATGCAGTTTGTGCAAAACGAGCTGTCATCGCCGGTTGATGTGAACAAACTGGCCTCAGAAGTGCCGCGCGGCTCTGAGCAGCAGGTCTATATGATGTCGGTTCTGGGCATCGATCTGGATAACCAGAAAGAGGCGCAATATTTGCATGAGTTTGCCACTGCTTTGGGCGTGTCCAAGAGCGAGGTGAACGCGATCCACCAGCAACTTGGTGTGCCTGCGCTTTACTCCTGAGCCTGTGCTGCGAGGATGGCTTTGAGGCCGTCCTTGTAGCTTGGATAGATCAGTCGGACGCCCAATTCGGACTTGATGCGGGCGTTCGAGACACGTTTGCTCTCTGCATAAAAGCTGCGGGCCATGGGGGTCATCTCGGCCTCCTCGAACGGAACGGCGGGCGGGACGGGTTTGTCCAGAAGCTTTGCTGCATATTCAATCACCACTTCGGGCGGCTGCGGGTCGTCATCGCACAGGTTGTAAATCGCGCCGGGATTGGGCTGCGCGATTGAGGCTTTGAGTGTTTGCGCGATATCCTCGACATGGATGCGGCTGAAGATCTGGTTTTTCTTGATGATGCGTTTTGCGGTGCCCTTGCGGACCTTAGAGAAAGGCCCGCGCCCGGGGCCGTAGATGCCTGCGAGACGGAAAATGTGAAGCGGCAGGTCCGCGATGGCCTGCCATTGTGCCTCTGCCTGCTGGCGGGCTTTGCCGCGTTTGGTTGACGGGGTGAGCGGTGTTGTCTCATCCACCCAACCGCCCTGATGATCGCCATAGACGCCGGTTGTGGAGAGGTATCCGACCCATGAGAGGCGTGTGGCATGTTCGGTGATAGCGGCGGCGTAGTCTTTGAGGAACGGATCGCCCTCGTCGGTGGGGGCGGCGGAGATAAGGATATGGGTGGCGGCGGCGATATGGGGGAGGAGGTCGGTGCCGGGCCACGCCAGCGCCGCCTCGCCGGAGCGGTTGGTGCCGGTGTAGGTCCAGCCAGGCAGGATGGTTTGGAGCGCGCGGGACGAATACCCGTGGCCGATGGCGAGCATATGGTTGGGTTGGGTCATGGGGGGACCAAACGGTGACGCGCGCGGCGCGTCAAGATTATAATTTGCGCTGCCCGCGCGGGGGCCGCTGCGCGCGGGGCGGGATATTTTCGAACCAAAGAGTTTATTGAAGCTGTTCTGTGGCCCATATGGCGGCGTCAGCCACGGTCTCATCGGGGTCTGTGTGCAGGGATTGGGCGGTTGGGATAAGGGCTGGGTCGGCGGAATTGCCGATGGCGTAGAGGATATTGCGTACGAAGCGGTTGCGGCCGATGCGTTTGATGGGGGAGCCGGAGAAGATGGTGCGAAAATCGGCGTCCGTGAGTTTGGCGAGGTCTTTGAGGCGGGGGGATTTGAGTTCCGCGCGGGCCCAATAGGCGGCGTTTTGAGCGGTTTGGGCGAATTTGTTCCAGGGGCAGGCGGCGAGGCAGTCGTCGCAGCCGTAGATGCGGTTTCCCAGCTTTGGGCGCAGGTCCGGATCGATGGGGCCTTTATGCTCGATGGTCAGATAGGAGATGCAGCGTTTTGCGTCGAGTTGGTAGGGGGCGGGAAAGGCGTCTGTGGGGCAGATGTCAAGGCAGGCGCGGCAGCTGCCGCAGCGGTCTTTTTCGGCGGCGTCATGGGGCAGGTCGAGTGTGGTGAAAATCGCGCCGAGGAAAAACCAGTTGCCGATCTCGCGGCTCACCAGGTTGGTGTGTTTGCCTTGCCAGCCGAGACCAGCGGCGGCGGCCAGCGGTTTTTCCATCACCGGGGCGGTATCGACAAAAACTTTGATCTCGCAAGGCTCTTGCTCGATGAGCCAGCGGCCCAGCGCTTTGAGCTTTTTCTTGACCACATCGTGATAGTCTTTGTTTTGCGCATAGACCGAGATGGTGGCGCGCTCGCGGCGCTCCAGATTGGCGAGCGGATCGTGGGCCGGCGTGTAGGGTTCGGCCAGCATGATAATCGAGCGCGCCTCCGGCCAGAGCGCTTTAGGGTTAGCGCGCCAGTTTTTGCGGTCGGCGAGCCAGTCCATGCTGCCGTGATGACCAGCGCTCAAAAACGCATCGAGGCGGGCGGGCGCATCTGGGATAGCATCTGGTGTCGTGATGCCGGATTTCACAAAGCCTAGTCGTGTGGCCTCAGCGCGCAGGCGTGTTGCCAGATCGGTCAAAAATCCAGATCTGCGTAATGGTCGGGCTGCGGGAATCCGGAGACCTGATCGGCCAGAAGCGTGCGGAAGGCAGGGCGGGATTTGATCTTGGCGTACCAGTCTTTCACAGCGTCCGAATGGGACCAGTCGATGCCGTTGATGTAATCGAGACAGGAAAGCTGTGCTGCCCCTGCAAAATCCGCGATGGTCATCTGATCGCCCGCGAGCCAGCGGCGTTGATCAAGGAGCCAGTCGAGGTAGTCGAGGTGGTATTTGATCGCCTGCAACCCGTCCTTGATCGCTTGGCTATCCGGGTAGCCGGATTTGGCCAGACGTTTGTTCACGCGCTCATACAAGAGTTTCGCGGTAACCTCGCGTTGGAATTTATCGTCGAACCATGCGCTCAACCGCCGGGCTTCGGCGCGGGCGACAGGGCTTTTGGGCAGGAGCGGTGGATCGGGATAAACCTCTTCGAGATATTCGAATATCGCGCCGCTGTCGCACAGGACCTCATCATCAATTTTGAGCATCGGCACGGAGGCTGCCGGGTTTTGGCGCAGGTATTCCATGCGCTTTTCCCAAGGTTTTTCCTGCACCAGTTCCACTTCGATTTTCTTTTCCGCCAGGACGAGCCGAATTTTGCGGCAAAAGGGGGAGAGTGGCATGTGGTAGAGCCTGCGCATGGGCGACCTTTATTGTTTTGCTCGTTCCCAATGTTTTGAAGATATGGCGCTGAATATGCAAGGGCCGCTGCATGCAATACGCGCAAGCGGCGGCCCTTGCGGGGTAAGCTTTGGATGTGGTCAGGTTTTGCGGCGCTTTCGCAGCAGGGTCAGCCCGCCAAGACCAGCCAGCAAAAGCGGCAGCGATGCAGGCACCGGCACCGGCGGGATCGGATCATCGCCCGACTTTGGAGGCATGAACGAAATCAAGCTGGCACCGGAGCCGACGATATTGGCGTTGAACCCGCCGCCGAAGCCGTCGGTCTGGCCTGTGCCTTGGCGGTTCTCATCGTTCAACATATCTTCGAAGGTGTTGTACCAGACGATGTCAGCGCCAATACTGGTCTCGCCTTTGATGTTAAAGACATTCCAATACTTGTCGCCATCAGAGCCTGCACCGACGATATTGGCGTTAAAACCGCCACCAAATTCGTTGGTCTGGCCTGTGCCAGCTCGGTTCTCATCGTTCAGCATGTCATCGAATGTATCGTACCAGACAATGTCCGCGCCGATGCTGTCCTCGCCTTCGATGTTGAAGACATTCCAGTACTTGTCGCCATCAGAGCCTGCGCCGACAATATTGGCGTTAAAACCGCCACCAAATCCATCTGTCTGGCCTGTGCCAGCGCGAT
>CAYRKW010000056.1:0-3334 GCA_964425135.1 uncultured Rhodobacterales bacterium | reverse complement strand
ATATTGGCGTTAAAACCGCCACCAAATCCATCTGTCTGGCCTGTGCCAGCGCGATTTTCATCGTTCAGCATGTCTTCGAAGGTGTCATACCAGACGATGTCTGCGCCGATGCTGTCTTCGCCTTCGATGTTGAAGACATTCCAATAGGTCACGGCACTCGCAGGTGAGGCTATGAGAGCGGCCGTCGCGGCTGCGATTAACTTAAATGAAGTGGTCATCGGATTTCCCCCTAATGTGCAAATTACTTTGCCTTAAGATGCGGGGGAAACTCTGTGATGTTTGTCACATTGGCGGAATATCAGCGATGTCCGTAGTAAAGGCTGACCACATGCTGGGCTTCGGCGAAGAACAGCCAACGGGATGTGACCGTTCCGATGGCGTGGGCCAGAACGGCGATGACGAGCCAGACCAGCGGCAGGCCGGTGGTGAGCATGCCGATAAGGCCGATGAGGATCGGCACGGCAAACCCTAGGATCATGGTGATCAGGCGTAGGGTTTTGGCGCGGTCACGGGCGACGGTGAAGACCATTTCTTTCATCAGGTAGTTGGCTTCGGAATGGGGTGCTTCGAGAAGGCTCGCGGTGCCTAAGTGGCCGAGGCCAGTGGCGCTTTCGGGGGTGTGGCCACGGTCGGCCATGGCGGTATCGCCTGCGCGCCAGTGGAAATACTGGATGACCGCGAGCACGATCAGATAGCCGACAGCGATGAGCGGCAGGCCGAACAGCAGCGCCGGGATGGCCAGGGTGAAGAGCATGAATTTCAGCGGTGTGAGTGCGGTATTCCAGCGCGGGATGGTTTTGAGCTGGGTATAGATCATCGCGGTGCAAAAGACCGTGAGCGCGGCGAGGGCGGCGGTGATCCAGCCAAGGAGGGCTAATCGGATATCGGCGAAGACCCACAGGAGGGTGTAGAGGCCGAAGGCAAGCAGGGTGGCGACCGAGACGACGCCTTCGCGCGAGAGCCATGAGGAGCGCCATTGGGTGAAGGCTTTGAGCGCGCGTTCGGGGTGGCCGAGGTGGAAGGTGGAAGCCGACAGGCCAATGACCGCGAGCGCGCCGCAGATGAAGCAGAGCCAGAAGGCGGACCAGCCGGATGCGGTGCCAAAGCCGAGGCAGAGCCAGAAGATGAGGCCGAAGCCAAAGCCCGACAGGGTGGTGAAGAGGATGACGGAAGGAGCGGGATGCATCAGAGTTTCTCCAGCGCTTTGTCGAGCCAGCCGAGGAATTTATTGGGCGTGCGTTCGGCCAGATCAGCAAGGTTGAACGCGGGCGCGTCTTTGGGGCGGGGCGGCAGGTATTGGTTGACCGGTTTGGTGCCTTGCTCTGGCATCAGATCATAGCCGCCGCGTGTCGCGACGAGTTGAGAGACGTCTGAGTTGGGATCGCCCAAATCGCCGAAATGACGCGCGCCAGCGGGGCAGGTGCGCACACAGGCCGGAACGCGGTCTTCCTCGGGGATGTTGTCATTGTAGATGCGATCGACGCACAGGGTGCATTTTTTCATCACGCCTTCGGCGGCGTCCATCTCGCGCGCGCCGTAGGGGCAGGACCATGCGCACAGGCCACAACCGATGCAGTCGTCTTCATTGACAAGTACGATACCGTCCTCGACGCGCTTGTAGGAGGCGCCGGTTGGGCAAACGGTGACGCAAGGCGCGTCTTCGCAATGGAGGCAGGATTTGGGGAAATGGACGACTTTGGCAGCGCCCTCATCGGGTTTGACTTCGAAGGCATGGATGCGGTTGAGCCAGGAGCCGGTGGGTTTGGCGCCATAGGCGTCCTGATCCGAGAGCGCTGCGCCATAGCCGCCGGTGTTCCATTCCTTGCAGTTCACAGCGCAGGCGTGGCAGCCGACGCAGGTGTCCAGATCGATCACGAGACCGAGCTTTTTTTCGGTTTTTTCGGGCAGTGAAGTCATGCGGATGCGTCCCAAATTGTGCTGCTGATCGCAGCAACGATATTGTTTTGCGCTCGCCGCGCAGGCACCCCTGCGCGGGGTGGGCGGGATATTTGTGAACCAAAGAAGGGGCGGGCGTTCATGTCCATTCCTCGCCGTATTTGAGGTTTTGGGTGCCTTTGCCAACGGGGCTTTTCTGGGTGCCTGTTTCGGGCAGGGTGGCCTCGGGCGGCGTTGTGACTTTTTCGATATTGACGCGTAGATCAAACCATGCGGCCTGACCTGTGATCGGGTCGGAATTGGCGTAGCGCATGCCGTCGCCTTTGGAGGGGAGAAGCTCGTGGATCAAGTGATTCAGCAGGAAGCCTTTTTTGGTTTCAGGTGCGTCCTCATCGAGCGCCCATGCGCCTTTGCGTTTGCCGATGGCGTTCCATGTCCACATGGTTTTGCCATTGAGCGCTTCCATGCGTTTGATCGGCACGGTGATCTCGCCGTGATGGGACCAGACGCGGGCCCAGTCGCCATCGCTCAGGCCTTTGGCGTCGCAGATATCGGCGGGGACATAGAGCGGATTGTGGCCGTGGATCTGGCGCAGCCATGCGTTCTGGCTGCCCCATGAGTGATACATGGCCATGGGGCGCTGGGTGAGGGCGTGATAGGGGAATTTTGTCTCGTCCACGAGGTCCTGCTCGAACGGGGGATACCAGACGGGTAGGGGGTCGAATGTGTCGAGGATGCGTTGGCGCAGATGCTCTGGCGGTTGCAAGGCGCCATGGCCTTCGGCGCAGCGCTGGAATTTGGCGAGTGGTTCGAGATAGACCGAGAACTGGTAAGGTTGCGGGGCGTCGAAGATGCCGATCTCGACGGCCCAATCCTGATAGGCCTTGTTCCATGGTTTGTAGAACTGGGCGTCATCGGGGACATGTTCCATCCAGAAACCGCCGTTCTCGATGTATCGGTCAAGCTGTTCCGGGTTCGGCTCGCCACGGCCTTTGCCAGTGCCGTCTTTGCCGCGGAAGCCTGCGAGCGGGCCGACGCCGGGGCGGCGTTGGTGGTTGACGATATAGTCGGCGTAGTCCTTGTAGACGGCCTTGCCGCTCTCATCGGTGAAACCTGGAAGGCCCAGTTTAACACCAAGCTCGACAAGCGCGGTTTGGAAGCCTTTGACATCGCGATCCGGCTCCACCACGGGCCAGCGGATGGCGTCTGCGGCCGCTTCCGGCTCACAGATCGGGCGGTCGAGCAGGGAGATACAATCATGGCGTTCGAGGTAGGTTGTATCGGGCAGGACCAGGTCGGCATAGGCCACAGTTTCTGACGAGTAGGCGTCGGAATAGATGAAATGCGGGATCACATACTCGCCGTTTTCATCTTTGTCGGTGAGCATGTCCATTACACCGCGTGTGTTCATCGAGGAGTTCCACGCCATGTTCGCCAT
>CAYRKW010000055.1:0-21685 GCA_964425135.1 uncultured Rhodobacterales bacterium | reverse complement strand
AGCCAAACCACCCAAATATCTCTTCTTAGATACTACAATTTCAAAGAACCGCGAGACGAAAAGACCACCGTTGCGCCTATTGATTGGCGCCGCCGCTGCCCTCATAATCTCTTGTTTTGCTGATCTTCTGGTGCATTTCCGTCCGACCGAGGGCTTATCTATGAAAAGCAAACTGAGTCCGCAAGCCCTTTTTTACAAAAAACTGAAAAAAACGTGAGACCGGCGCACGGCCTGTGCCAGGCAAGTCCAAATCAACGCAAAAACAGCCAAAACCGCCCAATTCACCGCATTTTTCGCATTTTCCCAAATACTCGCCCGTCGCGGCAGCGACTGCCTGCGTGGCTTGAACGCAAATTATACATATGAAGTGACCGCAAGGTCGCTTCGCTATTTGATTAGATGCGCCCCGATGCAGCTGGACGGACGTATAGATCGCTCATCAGGATTGACGTGCCATTGTCCTGCACGAGCCGCACATGATGGCGGCGCAGATCGCGTGGCTCGGCAACACCGCAGGAATGGGCGATGATCTCCACTTCTTTCACGATGCCCTTGGCATAGGCGGCGACTTTTTGCGATTTCACCTCTGGCACCAGTCCTTTTTGCAAGCGCGTATTATGAGTGGTGATCCCGGTAGGACAGGTGTTTTTGTTACATTTGAGCGATTGGATGCAGCCCAGCGCAAACATAAAGCCGCGCGCAGACACGACAAAGTCAGCGCCGCTGGCCAGCGCCCAAGCCACATCGCCGGGCACCATCAGTTTGCCGCTGGCAATCAGGCGGATGCGATCCCGCAGGCCAAATTCATGCAGCAGATCAGAAACCAGCGGCAGGCTTTCGCGAATGGACAGGCCAACAAGATCCATCAGGGGCATTGGCGCGGCACCAGTGCCACCATCGCCGCTGTCGATCGTAATAAAGTCAGGCGCATGTTCGATACCGCGCGCAACAAGATCTTCGAAGAACAAACGCAGCGGGGCTGTATCGCCAATGACGGTTTTAAACCCGACAGGTTTGCCAGTGACTTCACGGATATGCGCTATGGCATCGAGGAGTTCTTGGTTGTTCGAAATTTCGATGTGGCGGTTGGGCGAGATGCTGGGTTGGCCTTCGGGTATGCCGCGAATTTTAGCGATTTCCGCATTCACCTTTGAGGCGGGCAGGATCCCGCCCTTCCCCGGCTTTGCGCCTTGCGCCATTTTTAGCTCGAACATCTTGACCTGCGGGTGGGCGGCAACCTCGCGTAGTTTGTCGTCGGAGAGTTTCCCATCGGGTGTACGCACACCGTATTTGGCGGTGCCTATCTGAAAGACGATGTCGCAACCGCCCTGAAGGTGGAATTTGGTGAGACCGCCTTCGCCGGTGTTCATCCAGATGCCGGCCTCTGCCGCACCGTTGGAAAGCGCCTCCACCGCAGGTCTGGAGAGCGCGCCATAACTCATGCCGGAGATGTTGAAGACGGAGGGTGCCAAAAAGGGATATCTGCAATGCGGCCCGATTTCCATGGGTTTGGTCATCGCTGTTGCATCATCGAGCGGCGGAAACGGCGCATTCACAAATATCGGCGTGCCCGGTACGGTGAGCGAGCGGGTTGAGCCGAAAGCAATTGTATTGGACTTGCCCCCGGAGGCGCGGCTCACCCAATTGCGCTGTGCGCGGTTGAAGGGCATTTCCTCGCGGTCCATAGCAAAGAAATACTGACGGAAGAACTCACCCAGTTCCGTGAACAGCCCGCGAAACCGGCCGATGACCGGATAGTTTCGGCGGACGGCGTCCTGGGTCTGAACCCGGTCGAGAATGAACATCACAACGACAGCGAACGCGATGAGCCCCACCACGAAAACGAATATCGTGGCAAGGAGTTGTAAGGCGGCGGCGATCGCTGACATGAAGATCATTTCGGGTGTCCTCGGTAATTTTCACGCATCAAAACAGCTTTTTGAAACGATGCAATAAACTATTTGTGATTGGAAAAATTACGAGCGCGGTGGCTTAGCGCAATCTGTCCTAAGTCAAATCTGAAATGCCGTTTTTCGCCTATGATCTGAAGGCGCAACATGGGCGTATCTCCTCACATCAGCGGGCGCACAGTGTGCCCGATCATGACAGGAGAGATCACATGTTCAACAAATTCCTTGCAGCTACCGCAATGGCCGTATCGCTTTCGACACCGTCCTGGGCGGCAGACATCGTCGACACCGCCGTTGGCGCTGGCACCTTCAACACTCTGGTCGCCGCGGTTGAGGCAGCCGATCTGGTCGATACGCTTAAAGGTGAGGGTCCGTTCACAGTATTCGCGCCATCCGATGAGGCATTCGCAGCACTCCCGGAAGGCACAGTCGAAAACCTGCTGAAGCCGGAAAACAAAGATCAGCTGATCGCCATTCTGACCTATCACGTTGTCCCGGGCAAAGTAATGTCAGGCGATATCGCGGGCAAACAGATGATGGTTGAAACCGTCCAGGGCTCCGAGGTGGATGTGAATGCCACAGATGGTGTGATGGTTGATGGTGCGAAGGTGGTTTCGGCAGACATCGAAGCTGACAACGGCGTCATTCACGTCATCGATGCGGTCATTATTCCTGAGTAATTACAGCAATATGTGTTGACTTCAGGTCGAAAGCATTATCTGACGTTAGGTCAAGCAGCTATCTTCTGAGCCGCTTGGCGTTGCATCCGGGTTTCACCTTGCTGCACCCGGATGCGACATAGTCGATCCACACAGAAAAGAGCGGGCCGCACACAATACGCCGCCCGCTCTTTTTGTGTCACGCTAGTGCAGTGTTGCCTCTGCGGGTGGATCCTTGCGCCGTTTGATTGTTGGCGCGACGCGATCCCCGACAAGCAAGCCGTCCGAACCGGAGCTGACGTTCACCGTCGATCCGTCAAGCAATTCGCCGGCAAGGATCATCTCGGCAAGCTGGTCTTGTAGGGCTTTTTGGATCACGCGCTTTAACGGGCGTGCGCCAAACACAGGATCGTAACCTTCATCGGCAAGCCATGTTTTGGCGCTTTCATCCAGCTCCAGCGTAATCTTGCGCGAGGCAAGACGCGCTTCCAGAAGGCCAAGTTGGATATCGACGATGCCATCCATATCTGCGCGCGCAAGGCGGTCGAAAAGGACGATCTCGTCGAGACGGTTCAGAAACTCGGGGCGGAAGTGACCGCGCACCGCATCCATGATCTCTTCTCGCGCATCTTCGGCGCTCGCGCCATCGGGCAGAAGCGTCAAGGCCTGCGCCCCGAGGTTCGAGGTCAGAATGATGAGCGTATTCTTGAAGTCCACAACACGCCCCTGCCCGTCGGTCAGACGGCCATCATCGAGCACTTGCAAGAGCACGTTGAACACATCGCCATGGGCCTTTTCAACCTCATCAAAGAGCACGACCTGATAGGGACGACGCCGCACCGCTTCGGTCAAAACGCCGCCTTCGTCATAGCCGACATAGCCTGGAGGCGCGCCAATGAGACGTGCGACAGAGTGCTTTTCCATGAACTCCGACATATCGATGCGAACCATAGCGCTGTCGTCTTCAAAGAGGAACTCAGCAAGCGCTTTGGTCAGCTCGGTTTTGCCGACGCCCGTCGGGCCAAGAAACAGGAACGAGCCCATAGGCCGATCCGGATCATTCAGCCCGGCCCGCGCACGACGCACGGCATTAGAGACTGCGCAGACGGCCTCGTGCTGGCCGATGACGCGGCCCCCGAGCACCTCTTCCATGCGCAGGAGCTTTTCCTTCTGGCCTTCGAGCAGCTTGTCAACAGGGATTCCCGTCCAACGCTCGACCACGCTGGCGATATGTTCTGGCGTGACCGCCTCTTCGACCATCAGCCCATCACCGCCCTGCCCTTCGGCATCGCCCAGCTTTTTCTCAAGCTCGGGTATCACGCCGTAGGACAGCTCGCCTGCCTTGGCCAGATCGCCAACACGTTTGGCTGCATCAAGCTCGGCGCGGGCGCGGTCGAGTTCTTCTTTCAGACCGGTCGCACCAGCCAGTTTATCCCGCTCGGACTGCCATTTGGCGGTCATTTCGGCGGATTTCTGGCTGAGCTCGGAGACCTCCTTTTCAAGCGTCTTAAGACGATCCTTGGACGCCGCGTCTTTCTCTGACTTGAGCGCTTCGACCTCGATCTGCTTTTGCATCAGATCACGGTCGATGGCGTCGAGCGCTTCGGGTTTGCTGTCCACTTCCATGCGCAGGCGCGAGGCGGCCTCGTCCATCAGGTCAATCGCCTTGTCCGGCAGGAAGCGGTCGGTGATGTAGCGGTTGGAGAGCGTCGCCGCTGACACGAGCGCGCGGTCGGTGATACGGATGCCGTGGTGCAGCTCGTATTTCTCCTTGATCCCGCGCAGGATGCTGATCGTGTCTGTCACGGTCGGCTCTTGAATGAAGACAGGCTGGAACCTTCGCGCGAGCGCGGCGTCTTTTTCCACATGCTTGCGGTATTCATCCAAGGTGGTCGCGCCGACACAGTGCAACTCTCCCCGCGCGAGCGCAGGTTTGAGGAGGTTGGAGGCATCCATCGACCCTTCGGATGCGCCTGCGCCAACGATGGTGTGCATCTCGTCAATAAAGAGGATGATCTCGCCAGCGGCCTCGGTGACTTCGGTCAGAACCGCTTTGAGACGCTCTTCAAACTCGCCACGATATTTCGCACCTGCAATCAGCGCACCCATGTCGAGCGCCATCAGCGTTTTGCGCGCAAGACTTTCGGGCACATCACCGTTGATGATGCGCAAGGCAAGCCCTTCGGCGATGGCAGTTTTACCAACGCCCGGATCACCGATGAGAACGGGATTGTTCTTCGAGCGGCGCGAGAGAACCTGCATCGCGCGGCGGATCTCTTCGTCGCGACCAATGATCGGATCAATTTTGCCGCTCTGTGCGGCTTGCGTCAGATCGCGCGCGTATTTCTTGAGCGCGTCATACTGGTTCTCGGCAGATGCGCTGTCGGCGGTTCGGCCCTTGCGGACATCATTAATGGCCGCATTGAGCGCTTGAGCAGAGACGCCGCCATCCTTGAGCGCCTTGGCCGCATCCGATTTGATGATAGCCAGCGCTGTCAGCAAACGCTCGACTGGAACGAAACTGTCACCTGCCTTCTTGGCCAGTTGTCCCGCCTGATCGAGCACTTTCGCTGTGGCGCCGTCCATGTAAATCTGATCACTTCCACCCGAGACAGCCGGGATTTTCGACAGAGCGACATCAACCTCATCAGCAACGCGCTTGGCCTCACCGCCAGCAGCGGTGATGAGATTTGCGGCCATGCCTTCGGGATCGTCCAAAAGCGCCTTGAGAATGTGGTTCGGTAAAAAGCGCTGATGCTCTTCGCGCAGCGCGATGGTTTGTGCGGCCTGAATAAATCCACGGGCCCGCTCGGTGAACTTTTCTAAGTCCATCGGGTTTCTCCTTTTATAAGCGCCTGCCGAAAGCCGCCTTTTGATAAAGCACGGGGGGTGACAAGCCTTGTGTAAAGTCCGGGACATCGCGTGTTTTGGACGTCCTAGGGTTGTCATTGATTTGGGAATGACGGGCCGAAATTGCAAGTTTTGCGCTCAATTCGACGCAATTTGGGCGCTCATGCGAAACTGACGCACAAGATCATGCTGCCCAACAAGCGCTTGAGGCAGCGATCGCAAAAGATGCGCGCTAAGCCTCGCGGCTGATCACGAACCTTGCGCAGTCCCGCAAGCGGTCCGCGCCTGCGGAATAGGGGGAGAGCGCATCGCACGCGTCTTCGACCAAGCCCGCTGCGGTTTTCTGGGCGGTTTCCAGACCAAGCAGCGAAACAAAAGTGGCTTTGCCTGCGTCATCATCCTTGCGCAGTTTCTTACCCGTTTTGACCGGATCGCCGATCACATCGAGCACATCATCGTGGATTTGAAACGCAAGACCGAGATTGGTGGCAAACGTCGTCATCGGGGAGATGTCCGTTTTGGCCAGAACCGGACCTGCTTGCGCCGCCCAGCAGATGAGCGCGCCGGTCTTTTTCTTTTGCAAGGCGGTGATGGCGTCCAGATCCAGCGGGGTCTTCGCGGTCTCTGCGGCAAGATCATCATCCTGTCCGCCGACCATACCTTGAGCACCAGCGGCTTGCGCCAGTGTGGTGATCAGCTTGAGGCGGATCGCCGGATCGCCGTTGGTGTGGACATGGGCTAGTATCTCAAAGGAGAGCGCTTGCAGAGCGTCGCCCGCGAGTATTGCAACCGCGTCATTCCACTGGCGATGCACTGTCGGCTTCCCGCGCCGCAGATCATCATCATCCATCGCCGGCAGATCGTCATGGATGAGGCTATAGGCGTGCATGCATTCGATGGCGGCAGCAACACGCTCGGCCTGCATCTCCGGCACGTGAAACAGTCGCGCTCCTTCGATCACCAGAAAAGCGCGCAGCCGCTTGCCACCGTTGAGCACACCATAACGCATGGCCTTTGCAATGCGCGTCTCATCGGGGGGGAGCAGGTTTTCGAGAGTGTTTTGTGCGCGGGCGGCGGCGTCGTTTAGCGCAGCGAGAAATTCAGGGCTGGGGCCAGACATCTGCGGCTAGGAAATCTCAGCAGGCTGCGCTCCGGTCGCCTGCCCGTCCGCGCCTTTGGTGATCTGCGCGACTTTCTCTTCGGCCGATTTGAGCTTTGCCTCGCAATGGGCGCGCAGATTGGCACCGTGTTCATAGAGCGCGATACTCTCCTCAAGCGGCACATCGCCGCTTTCGAGCTTGCGCACAACGTCTTCAAGCGCGGAAATCGCCGCTTCAAAGCTCATCTCGTCTATCTTTTGATCACTCATGCGCCGCGCTCCATCAGTACTTTAACATGTGCCGCAGTTGATGCGGCAAGTCCTGCCAAATCATAGCCGCCTTCCAAGGTGGAAACAACGCGCCCGTTGCAATGTTCATCAGCCACATCACACAGACGCGCTGTGACATGCGCAAAATCATCGGCGCTGAGGTCGATATTGGCGAGTGGATCGGCGGTATGGGCGTCAAAGCCTGCCGATATGAAGATCATATCCGGCGCGAAGCCCTCGACCGCCGGGATAACTTCCGCATCGAATAAGGTCCGGTAGGTTGCCCCATTGGTATGCGCATCGAGAGGGATATTGACGATATTGTCGTGCGCCCCCCGCTCGGATCGCGCACCCGAGCCAGGATAGAGTGGCATCTGGTGGGTCGAGACGAAGAGGATATTCGGATCGTCCCACACAAGATCCTGCGTTCCATTGCCGTGGTGGACGTCAAAATCGATGATGGCAACGCGGGAAATGCCGTCTTGGGCAAGCGCGTGTTTTGCGGCGACAACGACATTACCGAAGAGACAAAAGCCCATGGCGGTCTGTTTCTCTGCATGGTGACCGGGTGGGCGGACGGCGACAAATACGTTATCAGCTGCGCCGCTGAGCACCAGATCGACAGCGGCCACATTGCCGCCTGCCCCGCGCTGCGCCGCCGCCAGTGAGCCGGGCGACATATGGGTGTCCGCATCCAGCGAGCGCCATCCGCCATCATCGGGCGCTGCGGCGGCAATCGCCTCGATATGGGCAGCGGGATGGGCGCGCAGGAGTGCCTCGCGGCTGACAAGAGGGGCTTGGTGGCGCTGAAGATCGGCAAATGCGGGATCGTCGAGCGTCTGGAGAATTGCTTCAAGCCGCGCAACACGCTCGGGATGCCCTTGCGGGGTAATGTGATTGAGGCAATCGGGGTGGGTGATCAATGCAGTTGTCATGGGCGCGACCGTAGCGGATCACGCGCGCAGGGTGAAGTCAGCTTTTTGGGCGTCTGTGGGGCGCGTGTCGGCCCAATATCCCTTCGATAACATCCGCACCGAAATAGCCTGCCGATATAGCCATAAGAATGAAATTGCGATCATTCCACAGGGCATCCATGGGGATGGTCACTGGCGAGAACGGTGCAAGATCATAAATAAGTGCCCCCATCACGCCAGCGAGTGCGCCAAGGCCAAGGGTGACGACAAAGAGCCGGTACGAGAAGTTGATCTCTCCGGTCAGACGCATGCGCTTGACCAAGCCCAAGATGCCACGAATGGCCTGCCCTAAAACGCCGAGCAGGGCGGCGAGGAGGTAATATTCAGGTACAGAGATGAGGCCCATGTGCATAGTGATGGGGTTTACACGCTGATGCGCTGGTGTTGCTTATACGAAGGTAAGAGCGCGCTGACGATGCCGGGCGGTTTAGGTGAGCAGCACTTACGATATATCGAAGACAAACACGCGCTTTGAAAATCGCGCCTTATCGCACCATGCCTGCCTCTGGCCCGGCGTGACAGCCGCCGCCCCTCCAGTGTCGTGTGGCGTCCAGTTTTCGTTGCGCTTTTTGCGATACTCAATCAGGCGAGAGCATATATCCCGCGCCGCGCACGGTTTGCAGGAAGCGCGGCTGCTTGGGTTCTTTCTCGATCTTCCGACGCAGGCGGGTGATTTGCACATCGACCGCGCGTTCTTGCGCCTTGCCGTCCTGACGACCAAGATTTTCCACAAGTTCGCGGCGTGAGATCGGCTCGTTGATCTTGGCCGAAAAGATGCGCATCAGAGCGCTTTCGGTGGCGGTCAGACGCACGAGCTGTTCGCCCTCCCACATCTCGCCGCGTGTAATATCGTAGCGGATGCTGCCCATGTTAAGCTGAGTTGGCTTGGGTGCGACGTCTTCTTCTTTTGGTGTGCGGCGCAAGATTGCGTTGATGCGCAGGAGCAATTCACGCGGCTCAAACGGCTTTGCCAGAAAATCATCTGCACCAGCCTCAAGCCCGTTAATCCGGTCATTCGGATCGTTCTTTGCCGTCAGCAACAAAACCGGCGTTTCAAAATTCTCACGCAGATGCAGGGTCAGGCTGATCCCGTCCTCACCCGGCATCATCACATCGAGCACGATCAGGTCAAACTCAAGCGCTTCCATCAAACGCCGGGCATGTGCTGCATCGCGAGCGGGTGTTACCCAATAGCCATTACGGGAAAGGAATTTCTTTAGAAGCGTTCGAATGCGCTCATCATCATCGACGATAAGGATATGCGCATCTGGATCACCGGGCACCAACATTACATCTGCTCGTTCTTGAGTTTTTGTATGTGCCCATCATGCGCGTCATCCAGCATATTTTCCAGCACTTTTCGAAATCCCAATACCGCGTCCGATCCTGCGGCCTGGAACGCTTTGCGCACCCGAGCGCGCTGCGCGTCCGACAGCTTCGCTTCGAGCGCTTTGCCAGAAGCCGTGAGATAAAGATTGCGCTGGCGTTTGTCGGTTGTTCCAACCCTGCTTTCAACCAGGCCGTCCTCGACAAGCTGGCGCAACACACGGTTGAGCGACTGTTTGGTTACGCCCAGAAGGTCAATAAGATCATTGACCGTGAGACCCTCCCGCCGGTTGATGAAGTGGATCGCCCGATGATGCGCGCGCCCGTAGTTGTAAGCGGCGAGAATGCGATCCGGGTCGGACGTAAAACCGCGATAGGCAAAGAACATCAGTTCGATGCCCTGAAGCAATTGCTCGTCTGTCAGGTACAGCAGCTGCTGGGAGCGGTTTTGCGCACTGAGAGCCATTTGCGTTCCGTTTGTTACATTGCGTGATCGCAATTTAAGTCAGCATTGTTGACATTCCAAGGGCTAAATGCTAGCGAATCTGACAAATAGCGTAATTATATGTCTTTTGCGCTTCTTATTTTGAAATTTTGCTAAAGGGTGCGCTATGGCTGGCGGATATGATGATCGCGATGGAAAAATCTGGCTCGACGGGAAATTGATCGACTGGCGTGCTGCAAACGTCCATCTTCTGACCCATGCGATGCATTATGCGTCCTCCGTGTTCGAAGGTGAGCGGTGTTACGACGGAAAGATTTTTGAAAGCCGCAAGCACTCGGAGCGTTTGCTCAAATCGGGCGAATATGTCGACATGCCGATCCCATACACGGTTGATGAGATCGAGGCCGCGAAGGTTGCGACGCTGGAGGCAAACAATTTGACAAACGCCTATGTCCGCGCGGTGGCATGGCGTGGTGCTGGTGAGGATATGGGTGTCGCGGCGGCGCGCAACACTGTGCGTCTGGCGGTAGCGACCTGGGAGTGGGGCAATTACTACGGAGATGCCAAGTTCAAAGGCGCCAAGCTCGATATATCCCAATGGAAGCGACCCAGCCCGGAGACGATCCCCTGTTTCGCCAAAGCGGCCGGTCTTTATATGATCTGCACCATGTCAAAACACGCAGCCGAAGCAAAAGGATGCTCGGACGCGCTGATGATGGATTATCGCGGTTATGTTGCGGAGGCGACGGGTGCCAATGTGTTTTTCGTAAAGGATGGCGAGGTGCATACGCCGGAACCCGATTGCTTCTTGAACGGCATCACCCGCCAGACTGTGATCGGTATGCTCAAGGAGCGCCAAATCAAAGTGCATGAGCGCCACATCAAACCTTCCGAAATGGAAGGGTTTGAGCAGTGTTGGCTAACCGGCACAGCAGCTGAGGTGACGCCGGTGGGTCAAATCGGGGAGTTCAACTTCGAAGTCGGCGCAATCACCCGCGACATTGCTGAGGGGTACGAAAAACTGGTGCGGGTCTAACCTAAGGACAGGCGTAAATATCCACCAGATCGAAATGCTTCACATAGCGATCAATCACGAAGGACATCACCTGCACCATTTCCTCACCCGGTTGCTGTGACGCCATGCGCGGGCCAAGAGGGTCGGCGGCGCGGATTTCCGAGCCCGACATCACCTCAAGCACTGCATGGCCACAGAAGGGCACGTGCAACTCGGAATATCCGCCTTCATGCGCCATGACGATCCGCCCGTCGCACATCTTTTGCGCGACCATCATCAGCTTGCGGGTCATGGCGGCAAATGTTTCTGAGCCGCATAACATTCGTGAGAGCGGATCCACGCCTGAGGCATCAAATCCGCAGGCAACAAAGATCAGATCGGGCTTGAAGGCGTAGAGTTTCGGCACGATCAGCCGGTCCATGGCTTCGAGATAGGACTCATGCCCAGCGCCTGCCGGAAGAGGAATGTTCATATTGAACCCCACCCCATCACCGCTCCCTTGATCATCAATCTCGCCCTGATCCCACGGATAGTTACGCTCCTGATGGATGGAGATCGTCAGAACATCTGGATCATCGTAGAAAATCGCCTCTGTTCCATTCCCGTGGTGGACATCCCAGTCAACAACAGCGATTTTCAGCTTTTCCGACCGCCCTATGCCGGCCTGCAAGGCGCGGATGGCGATAGCGATGTTGTTGAGATAGCAAAAACCATTCGCGTGATCGGGCAGCGCATGATGCCCGGGCGGACGACACAACGCATAGGCGTTCATGAAAGTCCCCCGCATTACGGCGCGCGCAGCTTCGGTGACGAGACCCGCCGATTGCAAGGCAATCTCGTAGGTTCCCGGACCTACCGGCGCGCGGGACCCCGGGACGATTTCACCGCCACCGCTGTCAGACAGGCTTTTCAGAGCTTCAAGGTATGAGGCCGGATGCACACGTTCTGCGGCATGTCGGGAGATCGGATCGGCGCTCTTCATCGACAAGTCCCGCGCCAGCCCCGTCCGGTCAATCAGATTTTTGAACCGCCGTTTTGTTTCCGGATCTTCCGGCAATCCGCCACTGGCAAAAGGCTGGACCAAACCGCCGACTGGCGATGTAAACGCATAACCCCCGCCTGTATGCCAAAAGCACGCCTCATCCCAAAAGAAGCCTGTGTGCGACATCCTCTTTTTATCCCTCTTTTTCGTCGCGGGCACGGTGCATTCCCCTAGTGTCAAGGTCGTTGCGTCCCCACGCTTTACCCAAGGCGGAGCTTACCAAAAAAATCAGGCGGGCGCTACTCCCCGGCTTCCAGATTTTGTGCGATAGCATTGGACGACGGCAAGATGATGGGCGGATCAGGCGCAATAGGGTGCGTTGTGATCCCAGCGATAGAACTCACCGATCGGCGTTCTCGACAGGGTGTCGCGGGTGCGTGACCATGAGGCCGCCCAGTCTTTGGCAGACCGCAATTCGCTCTGCGGATTTTGTGCAGAACGCGCCACAAATTCAGGGAATTGCGCGCGCCCTGTGGCTTGGCCGGTAACATTATATCGCAGATCAAACGACCAGCGCACACCGTCCGTATTGTTGTCGAGAGAGGCATGTGCGGTCATAGGGTGAAAGAGGATCACGCCTCCTGCCTTAACGGGCAAGGGCGTTACGTTGCCTTCGTCGATAAACTGCATCGGAATGCCCACCTGTTGTTCCAGCGGGCAATGGGGCAGTAAATCGCCTTTGTGCGAACATTTGATCGCTTGCAGGCAGCCGTTTTCCACGGTCGCATCCGAGACGGCGACCCAAGCGGTGATCATCTGCGTTTGATCGGCGACCTCTTGGGTGACGCCGCGGTCCTGATGCCAGTCGGTCTTCGAGATATGCGCGCGGCACTCACCATCCCGCATGTCGGTAACGGGCGGTTTGATGCGCACATGCTGGATGGGATTTGATGTAATCTCTGGACCGATGAGGCTTTCGACCACATCGAGCAGTTTTGGATGCCGCATGAGACCGAACACAGCCGCGCCGGTGTGCATGGGCGTGTCATGCAGGACATTGTCGAGCGGCAGGGAAATATCCATTGGCTGGAAATACTCACACCCGGCCCGATAACCCGCGATGATACGGTCCTCGAAGGACTGGGCGGGATTGTCCAACGCCCACTCCTCCCACAAATCATCCATGAGCGTTTCGTACTCATTGCGCAGCGTCGGCAGCATGTCGGTGACAACATCCTCAACGACCAGAAAGCCGTCGGCGTTGAAGGCGTTGATTTGAGACCGGGTGAGCATGGTCGCGTCTCCCTAAGCGCGTTTGGTCGTCGGTACGTTGCAAACATCCAGGTTGGAAATCAAGGGGGTTGGGGCATTCAACCGGCGTTGTGCACTAGCCCTCGCGCTGCGGCATAAGAAAGTGGCAGGAGGCGCTGGCGAAAAGCTTCTCTTTCTTGTCCTGCCATGCCTCGACCTGAACCGAAGCATAGCGGCGGCCGAAGCGGTTGACGCGGGCGCGGGCATAGGCGTCTCGTGGCAGGCCTGGATTGAGGTAATCCACTGTAATATCGATGGTTTTCGGCAGGCTGGGGATTTCACCGGCTTCAAGCGCTTCGAGCGAGAGCCGTCCCTCTTCCATATCCTGCCACATGCTGGTCCAGGCGATCTCGACGATGGCGGCAACCTCAAGAAACCCGGCCGTTGCGCCTCCATGAAGACGGGGCGGCGCTGGATTGCCGATCAGCTTGGGGTCATAGGTCAGAATAGACGTCAGCTCATTGCCACGCCGGTCGAATGAGACGCCCAGAAACTTAGCGTAAGGAATACTGGAGACGAGCGCGTTCAACACGCCATCGCGGCGGCGCTTGATCCGGTCGACGCTTTCGTTTGCACCGGCCATCAGGATTTGGCTCTGATGAAGGTGAACGCCCCTGCCCCGGTGGCAATGGGCGTGTCTTCATCATCGACCCAAGCGGCGCAACGCACGAAGGCAACGGTGCGCGCGGTGTGGAAGACACGGGCGCGGGCGTGGATGGTTTTGCCAGGCGCCGCCGAGCGCATGTAGTCGATGCGCAAATCTATCGTCGCGGTGGCCCCTGCGTTTTGCGGATGGGCGAAGACCGAACCGCCCGAGGCTGTGTCCAAAAGCACCGACACGGCGCCGCCATGGATGACGCCCGTGCGCGGATCACCGATGAGCGCTTCATCATAGGGCAGGTGCATTTTGACCATGCCCTCGCCCATCTCATCAAGGGTAATTCCCATGGATTTTGCGAGCGGCAAACCACCGGCAAACCCGTCGCGCATTTGTTCAAAAGTCACCGCCATGCGATCTGGCTAACGCAACTTTATAAGCGGCACAAACTGATTTTAGGCAGGGCGCGGGGTTGATTGTGCTTTAGCGGCTTTGAATTTCTTGGACATGCCAAAGCCGCGGGAAATCTCGCCCGGCATCTTTTTGGGGACATGCGCAAAGTCGGACAATGGCAGGCCTTCACGCATCTTGGCATTACGGATGGCATTGCCAAGGATATCGGCGTGGCGGTTTTCTTTGTTGGATACAGGAAACACGGCGGGAACCCTCCTTGGGATACAAATGGTCACAACCCGCCTCGATATTGCGCCAACACTCTGGTGGTATTTTTTTGGGGGCACAAAGTACGATAACCAATAGAAGCAATTCGCCGCGGATGCTATGTCGCTCGCATCGCATTGATAAAACGGGCAAATTTCCGCACGCGACACGGCGTTAACACTTACTGACAAAGTCTGACGAAATGGTTAACCCAGCGTATGCAGCGTTTTTGGGCACGGGGTGTCGTTGAGTTTGAGAATTTTCCTGCGCTCAAAACTCGCCAGTTTAGCGGTCGCGATGGTCTGGGGGTCAGCAAGAGGGCTGTCGCGCTCGATCTTTATAGTTTGTAGAACCTCCCTTGAGAGCGGCAGAACAGAACCAACGCGCAGCGCCTCGATAAATTGCGCGCGATAGGTCGTCCGTGCAAGCACAGCGCGAAGCGGAACCGGCATTGAATTTGTCTGACTGGCGCGTTCAAAGGCCTGCTGCGGTCCCTCACCCATTCCAAGGCCCGGGGCGATATCATCCAGCGCATCATGCGGCAGGACGATGGTCATTTGAGCGTGGCGCGCTTGTCCTATCTCAATCGCAAATTCCATCAACAACAATGGCGCGTCATCAAATGCCTCGACCCTTGACCAATCAGTGACCAGATGGCCGTATGACAGATCGAGACCTTCGCGCCGCACCTTGCCCGAACGCGCACGCTTTGTGACGATATCGGCAACAAAGCTGCGCGAGAACCCGTCGCAAAGCGCCTCATCCACAGCGGAGATGGTGCGGCCGGAAAAATCGGGAAGATCTTCGGCATCCCCGCCCATGCGAATATCGACAAAGTTCTGCACCATGTCATCCGGCCAGATCATATAGCCGGTTTTGTTTGCCGCGCATGCGAAGGTGACGCAAATCGGTGCAGCCATTGCGAAACTGAGGGCGAGCCGCTGGGTTGTATGCTCATAATCATGCAATCGGACAGCAATTTTAGCGTCCAGCGCGTTCATCAGTGACGCCTGTAGACGTGTTTCAAGAAACAGCGACAGCCGCTTGAGCGCATCTGCTTTCAGGCGAGGTTGAGGGCGGGTGTAAATCGGGTCGTGTTGACGTGCGGTTTGCATGTCACAAGACGTGCCGCAGCGCGGTTACTAAATCGTAAACTAAACACCCGTATTCAGTGCTTTCCAGATTTTTTCCGCCGTCATCGGCTTGTCGATATGTGCTGAGCCTGCCGGTCCCAGTGCATCATGTGCAGCGTTCATCAAAATGCCCGGCGCGCCGATGGACAAAAGCTCGCCCACGCCCTTGACGCCAAGCTCGGAGTTAGGGCTTGGGGTCTGCATGCTCGATATCGAAAAGAGCGGCAGATCGTCAGCGCGGGGCAGCGCATAATCCATCAGCGATCCAGTCAAAAGCTGGCCGTCTGCGTCAAATTCGAGTTTCTCCATAAACACCTCACCAAAGGCCTGCGCAAGAGAGCCGTGGATCTGTGCGTAGGCTGCGGGCGCGTTCACGATCACGCCCAGATCGACCACGATATCGACCTGCGCCAGCGCGATCTGTCCTGTTTGCGGATCAATCTCGATCTCTGCGATCATTGCGCCGCTCGGGAAGGTTGTGTGCTGGCCGGAGAAATCTCTGGCGGTGGCGCAAGAGGGCGTGTCCTCTTCTTCGCCCAACTCGAAGATGGATATGGCGCGATCCGTGCCTTTGATGCGGAACTCCCCGCCCCCGTATTCGATATCGCCGGGCGCGGCTTCGAGCCGGTCTGCGGCAGTCTCCATCGTCTCTTCGATCAGTTGCCTGGCTGTGAGCTGCAGATTGTTCGCCGCAATCGCCATGGTGTTCGAGCCGCCAGTGCCGCCGCCTTTCTCCATCAGATCGCTATCGCCTTGGGTCACGCGCATGACGTTAACGGGCAACTCCAGTGACGCGGCAACAATGGCAGCGAGGGTTTCGCGGTGGCTTTGGCCGGTGCCTTGGGCGCCAGTGATGATCTCGACAGTGCCATCTGGCATAGCGCGGATGATGGATTGTTCAGCCGGTGAGCCGCCCGATGCGTGCAGGAAATGACCGATGGCGCGACCGCGTCGTTTGCCACTTTTGCGCGATGTTTCTGCCCGTGCGTCATAACCATCCCAATCGGCTTGTGCGCAGAGTTTCTCGTGCAACGCCGGGTAGTCACCGCTGTCGTACTCCTCGTCCATTGCTGTTGGGTAGGGGATGTCAGCAGGGGTGATGAGATTGCGGCGGCGCAACACGCGCGGGTCGATGCCCAGCCTATGCGCAGCGATCTCGATCAAGCGCTCAAGCGAGGCGGCGGATTCGGGTTTTCCCGCGCCGCGATAGGCATCGGTCGGCGCGCAATTGGTCAGGACGCCATCGACCTTGTAGTGCAGGTTTTTGATGTCGTAGCACTGGCCAAACGGGCGCACGGCTCCGGCGGTGGCAATCGATGGGGCGACGCAATTGAGAAACGCGCCCATGTCGGCCTTGGCTGCGATGCGAAAGGCTAGAAATTTTCCGGTCTTATCAAGCGCGAGCTCCGCTGCATCAACCCGCCCACGCCCGACAGCGTCTGATTGCAGGCTTTCGCTGCGAGAGGAGGCCCAGCGAACAGGTTTTCCGCAGCGTTTTGCCGCGACGAGCGCCAAGGCATGTTCGGGGTAGGGCCAAATTTTAACAGCAAAACTGCCGCCGACATCTTCGGTCAGAACGCGCAAATCGCTCGTCTCAATGCCAAGCACCTTAGAGAGGGCACGGCGAATAGACAAAACGCCCTGACTACCCGTCAAAAGCGTGAATTTTCCTGCATCGAACGCGGCGATACAGCCGCGCGTTTCAATTGGTGCGACGGACATGCGCGGATGGTGCAGGGTCAGGGACACAACATGGTCCGCCGCTGCGAAAGCAGCGTCGGTTTCGGCGCGATTGCCCTTCTCGAATGTGAACGCAGTGTTGTCGGGAATGTCGGGCCAGATCGGCGCAGCCTTTTGCGCTGTGGTCACATCCAAAACCGGGTCGAGATCGTCGAAATCAAGCACAATCGCCTCTAGCGCGTCCAACGCCTGCTGCTGTGTCTGCGCGATGACGGCAGCGACCGGTTGACCGAGATAGACCACCTTGCCGCGCGCCAGAATTGGGCGGTCAGGCTCGTTCATGCCGTCCACCTGCGCTTCGGCCTGGAGCGTACCGACGCCCTCAGCATCAAGATCGTCGATGGTCAGGATATCGAGCACTCCGTTCATCGATCTGGCATCGCGTACATCAAGGCTCACAATGCGCCCGTGAGAGACCGGCGCGCGCAGGACAACCATTGTTGCCATATCGCGGTTGTAGCGATTATCGACAAAGCGTCCTTCCCCGCGCAAAAGCCGGGTTTTTTCGTCATCCGTGAAGTTAAAGCCCATATCGAAAGTCTCACTTTGCTATATTCGATAGTTGCAGCCATTGCCGTTTACATTCGCGCAGATAGCGTGTCAAAAACTAGGGGACTTGGAGGATTACTCGATGGCTTGGGTGACGGTTGAAGACTGCGATATTGACGATTTCTGTGGTCAAATCGACGCTGCGAAACAGGCGACGCCGGTGCTGAACTGGGCGGCGGAAATCGTCGATGATATCCCCATATACGACTGCTCTGCGATGCTGGATGAACTCGCGGGTGATGCGCGCCGGGATATCTTGGGGGAGTGGCATTCGGTGATGTCGGACGGCGCTGGCGGACTGGTGCTACGCGGGGCCTACGCGGACACGAGCGCGATTGATGCGGCTACCGTCATCTTTAACCGGATTATGGAAGAGCAGCGCGCCGCTGGTGGCGACGGGGCGGATCATTTCGGCAAGGCGGGGGCGAATGATCGTATTTGGAATTCGCTGGAGAAGCTGTGCCATGCGGACCCGGATGTGTTTGCGCGCTACTTTGCGAACCCCTTTGTTGCGGCAGTGTCGGAGGCTTGGCTGGGGCCGCATTATCAGGTGACAACGCAGACCAATTTGGTCCATCCGGGCGGAGAGGGTCAGACGGCGCATCGGGATTATCATCTGGGCTTTCAAACGCCCGAAGATGCGGTGCGATATCCGGCGATTGTTCATGCGCAATCGCCCTATTTGACGCTTCAGGGTGGGATTGCACATGTGGACATGCCGGTGGCCTCCGGGCCGACCAAACTCTTACCCTACAGTCAGCAGTATCTGCCCGGATATCTGGCGTATCGCCTGCCGGAATTTCGTGACTTTTTCGATGAAAACTATGTGCAATTGCCGCTGCAAAAAGGCGACGCTCTGTTCTTCAATCCAGCGCTCTTTCATGGAGCGGGGTCGAACAGCACGAAGGATGTGGCGCGGCTGATCAATCTGTTACAAGTCTCCTCGGCCTATGGGCGCTCGCTGGAGGCTATCGGGCGGCACAAAATGTGCCTTGCGCTTTATCCGGCGCTCTTGACATCCGATCTGAGCGAGGCGGAGCAGAATGCGGCGATTGCTGCTTGTGCGGAGGGGTATCCCTTTCCCACAAATTTGGATCGCGACCCGCCGATTGGGGGATTAGCACCGCCCTCTCAAGCCGATCTGATGCGCGCCTCGCTGGCGGCCAAAGACAGCCTGGCGACATTCAAAACGAAACTCGAAGATCACGCGCAAAGGCGGCTCACATGACCTCACTTACCATCCGTCGTCCTGATGATTGGCACGTCCACTTTCGCGATGGCGCGATGATGGACGCGGTGGTGCCGGAGACCGCGCGGCATTTTGGGCGGGCGATTGTTATGCCCAATCTGGTGCCACCTGTTGTGACCACCAAAGACGCGGCAGCCTATCGCGACCGAATTGTGAAATCTGTACCGGAGGGGAGCCGTTTTGCGCCGCTGATGACGCTCTATCTGACCGAAGGAACAGACCCGGATGATGTCGCACAAGGCGCAGCATCGGGGGTGATTACAGCGGTGAAGCTATACCCTGCAGGCGCCACGACAAATTCCGCCTCCGGCGTGCGCGATATCACGAAAGTCATGCCGGTTTTGGAGCGGATGGCGGAGATCGGATTGCCGCTGTGTGTGCATGGCGAGGTAACGGATGCGGCGGTGGATATCTTCGATCGCGAGGCGGTGTTTATTGAGACCGTTCTTGATCCGCTACGCAAGCGACTGCCGGAGTTACGGGTCATCATGGAGCATGTGACGACCAAAGATGGTGTTGATTACATTGGAGAAACCGAGAAAAATCTCGGCGGCACCATCACCACACATCATCTGATCATCAACCGCAATCATATCCTCGCGGGCGGCATTCGTCCGCATTACTACTGCCTGCCTGTGGCCAAGCGCGAGGTGCATCGCGCAGCACTGGTGGCCGCTGCGACGTCTGGTGATCGACGGTATTTTCTAGGCACGGACAGCGCGCCGCACGTGGATGCAGCCAAGGAGACCGGATGCGGCTGTGCGGGGTGTTTTACGGCGAGCAACACGATGTCCTGTCTTGCGCATGTGTTCGAGGACGCAGGCGCACTTGATAAGCTAGAGCGGTTTGCATCGCTCAATGGACCTGCGTTTTACGGGGTGGCGCCGAATGCGGAAAAAATGACGTTGAACAAATTAGGAACATCTGTAGGGTATCCGGATAAGATTTTAACCGGCGATGGCCCCGTGACGGTGTTTGATCCGGGCTTTCCGCTCTATTGGAGTGTGCATCCATGACCCCACAACGGATTACCCTGATTACACTGGGCGTTGACGATCTGGCAGCGTCCAAAGCTTTTTACGCAAAACTCGGGTGGGAGCCGCATCCTTCGCCTGCCGAAGAGGTGGTTTTCTATCAGGCCAACGGTTTTGTCTTCGGGCTTTTCGGTCGTGCAGCGCTGGCGAAGGATCAGGGGCGCGAAGGGGCGGCGCTGGAGACCGGAGCCATGACGCTGGCGCAGAACTTTGCGAGCGAGGCAGAGGTCGATGCGGTGTATCAGCAGGCTTTGGATGCAGGCGCTAAGCCATTGAAAAAGCCGGAGAAAGTTTTCTGGGGCGGGTATTCTGGATATTTCGCTGATCCGGACGGACATGTCTGGGAATTGGCGATGAACCCGTTTTGGCCCTTGAATGATGATGGCTCGCTGACATTGCCCGCTGAGGCGTAAACGCGGGAAATCGTACCGCATACATGATTGGCTCTTGCCTCTGACATCGTTCCGAGGCTTGGTGCGCCTTATGACACTCACCGCCCATGAAATCGTGCTTTACGCAGGCGCATTGTTCATCCTTTTCGCCACCCCCGGTCCGGTCTGGGTGGCGCTGATTGCGCGGGCGTTGTCGGGTGGGTTTCACGCCGCGTGGCCATTGGCGTTTGGTGTGGTGGTTGGGGATGTGATCTGGCCGCTTCTGGCGATTTTGGGGGTAACCTTTATCGTCTCGATCTACGCGGATTTCCTGATCGCTATGAAGTTTGTCGCGGTGATCATGTTTCTGGTTATGGGCTTGATGTTGTTGCGAAAATCAGGGGAGCGGCTGGGCGAGAACTCGGCTTTGACACGGCCCGGGATGCTGGCGGGATTTCTGGCGGGGCTGGCGGTGATCATCGGCAACCCCAAAGCGATCCTGTTTTATATGGGAATCCTGCCGGGCTTTTTCGATCTCAAGGCGCTGACAGCGCTCGATATTGCAGTGATTTGTTTCGTCTCGGCGATGGTGCCGTTTGCGGGCAATCTGGTGCTGGCGGCAAGTTTCGAGAAGGTGCGCAGGTATCTGCAATCACCCGCGGCGCTGCGGCGCACGAATATCGCGGCGGGACTGATGATGATCGCGGTGGCGGGGATGATTTTGGTGCTGTGAGGCGCGAAAAGCGTTAACGGGGGGTGCGGAGGCCTGCGGGCCCTGCAAAACAAGGGTTAACGGCGAAAAGCGCGATGTGCATCCTATGCACAATCTATGCACAACCTATGCACAGTCGGATACACGGTGGGGCGTGTCTTAATCGGAGCGCGCGGGGGTTTGCAGGTCGCAGCAACGGTTTTGTGAATTGCCCGCCCCGGACTTGATCCGGGGCCTCCCTGAGGGTCTCGCTGACGTTCAAAGAGGTCCCGGCTCAGGGCCGGGACGGGTGGGTTTTGGCTGGTTGGAATGCCATCGATCGTGCGAAAGCTCGACTAGATGCGGACCCGCAACAGGTTGTTCCGATCCAGTGCTGGTTTGCTGATTGGAGGTTTTTATTTTAGCGCTGAGTGCGGCCTGTGCCAATTGTAGAGGTGTGTCCAGATAGGCAAGTCGGCTGCGCGGTGGGGCGTGTCTTAGTCGGAGCGCGCGGGGGGTTGCAGGTCGCAGCAACGGTTTTGTGAATTGCCCGCCCCGGACTTGATCCGGGGCCTCCCTGAGGGTCTCGCTGACGTTCAAAGAGGTCCCGGCTCAGGGCCGGGACGGGTGGGTTTTGGCTGGTTGGCATGAGACCAGGTTCGGCGGTGAGAGTTTTGTCACGATGCCATTTGTACTGCCCGCCCCGGTCTTGAACCGGGGCCTCATTGTTTCTTGCGAAGTTGCAGGAGGTCCCGGCTCAAGGCCGGGACGGGACGGGACGGGACGGGACGGGATTGTGGTTGGATTTCCTCGACAGGT
>CAYRKW010000054.1:10532-21815 GCA_964425135.1 uncultured Rhodobacterales bacterium | reverse complement strand
AAGAGCGCCGTCCAATAGATCAGACGCTAGCCGTGGGATGGAATTGCGCTGACCATCGTCACGTTGCTGTTTGGCTCCAACCTTGATACGCGCGCTTTATCCGAAAACAGAACTCATCCGCGCCCAGAGACACTGTCCTGATAACGATCGAGTTCCGTGATCAAGGCTTGCCCGTTTGGAACGCTCTCCCGCGCAGAAAACTCATGCCAAACGGCACCAAATGGCATATCCTTGAACTCTTCGGTGACCGCAAAGCGTGTCGAAAAGTCCAGCTTGTCCTCCGATACCTTCAACTGATCCAGCGGCATCAATAGGGCACGCAGGAGCGCTTTTTGCATGTTGCGCGTGCCGATAACCCAGGCGGCAGTCCGACTGATCGTTGCGTCAAAGAAATCCAACCCGATGTGAGTGCGACCCAGCAGATCCGCGCTCACCAGTTCTTGCGCCATTTGCAAAATGTCGTCGCTCAACAGGATCACGTGATCGCTGTCCCAGCGCATCGGGCGCGAGACGTGCAACAAAATCTCGTCCAGCGACACAGCAACCGCACTCAGCTTGTCGGCGATATTTTCGGTCGGATGAAAATGCCCCATATCGAGACATAAAAGCGTGCCCTTGCGGATCGCATAGCCCATATAGAACTCATGGCTGCCCACCGTGCAGGCTTCAACACCGATCCCGAACAGCTTGCTTTCCACAGCGTCCAGCATCTGCGCCTTGTCCTGAGACGGTGCCAGCATCGTATCGAGCGAAGCCGCGAGCCGTGCGCGCGCCGACATGCGATCGATGGGCGTGTCCTTATAGCCGTCCGGCACCCAGATGTTATTGACACAAGGCGATCCCAGGGCCGCGCCCATTTGCGCGGCAATCTCGCGCGACCGTTGTCCATGCTCGATCCAGAAGTCACGAATACCCTGATCAGGATGGCTCAGCGTCAGATTGTCGTCGGCCTTGGCATGGGCAAAGAATGTCGGGTTGAAATCCAGCCCGATGCGGTGATCCTTGGCCCAATCGACCCATGGCGCAAAATGCTCAAACGCAATCTCGTCCCGGTCAGGGCTTTGATCCGTGTCCATATACATCGCATGCAGATTCAGCCGGTGTTTGCCCGGGATCATCGAAAAGGCAAACTCCAGATCCGCGCGCAATTCATCAGGCGTGCGCGCCCGGCCAGGATGGTTGCCGGTTGCCTGAATGCCGCCCCCCGATGAACCGGATTTTTGTTCAAACCCGATCACATCGTCGCCTTGCCAGCAGTGCATCGAAATCGGTATTGTTTTCAGCCGGTCCAACGCCGCCTCAGTATCGACGCCCCAATCTGCGAAGGCTGCTTTTGCTGTTTCGTAGCTCATATCAGCCTCCTATCGCGGGAACGCCTGAACATTTCCAGCATCCACATTGATGATGTTGCCCGTTGACTTGGCTGAAACATCCGCGACAAAGAAATAGCAGGCCTCTGCAACATCTTCGGGCAGCACAGAACGCTTGAGCATCGAGCGTTGGCGATACATTTCCTCCAGCCCGTCCTTGTCAGTGCCATACGTGTCCGCGCGTTGCTCCAGCCAATCGCCTTCCCAGATTTTTGATCCGCGCAAGACGGCGTCTGGATTGACCACATTGACGCGAATTCCCGCCTCTGCCCCTTCCAGCGCAAGGCAACGTGCAAGATGAATTTCCGAGGCCTTGGCGGTACAATAGGCCGCCGCATTCGGCGATGCGGCGAGCCCGTTCTTTGAGGCAACAAAGACGACAGCTCCGCCCATATTCTGCACGCGCATGATCTTGAAAGCCTCGCGGCCAACCAGAAAATAACCGGTGGACAGAATGTCCATATTCTTGTTCCAAAGGGCGAGCGAAGTGTCCTCAATGGGCGCGGACGAGGCAATGCCCGCATTGGACACCAGTATGTCGATACCGCCAAAGTCAACCGATGCCTGCGCAAAGGCAGCGGCCACAGCGTCTTCGCTTGTGACGTTCATCGTGACGCTGCGCACAACGTCCTGACTAAATTGATTGGCAAGACCGTCTTGGGTCGTGGCCAAACCCTCTTCGTTGATGTCAGCAAGCACAACGCAAGCGCCTTCTCGCAGGTAACGTTCGGCAATCGCCGCCCCAATGCCACCGGCACCACCCGTCACGAGCGCCACCCGACCGGCAAGCGACTTGGGCTTGGGCATGCGTTGCAATTTGGCCTCTTCAAGGAGCCAATATTCGATATCGAAAGCCTCTTGCTCCGGCAGGCCCTGATATTCACTGACCGCCGCTGCACCACGCATCACGTTGATCGCATTGACGTAGAATTCGCCTGATATCCGCGCGGTCGCCTTGTCCTTGGCAAATGTGATCATGCCGACACCGGGAACCAGATAAACGACTGCATTCGGGTCACGGATATCCGGGCTGTCGTCATGCTTACAGCGCTCGTAATAAGCGGTGTAGTCCTTGCGGTAGGCTTCGATCTGATCCGGCAGACCGGCCAATACTGCGTCGATATTTCCGGCCGCAGGATCGAACGGCACCACCATCGGGCGGATTTTCGTTCTCAGAAAGTGGTCCGGGCAGGACGTCCCCAGCGCTGCCAGCGGCTTCATATCCTTGGCATTGACGAATTCCAGCACCGCTTCGCTGTCATTGAAATGACCAACCATATGCTGGTTGCCAGACACGAAGCCTCGGATCGCGGGCATAAGGCGCGCGGCAATCGCGTTTCGCTCCTCAGGCGGCAGGCTTTCGTGGATCATACCGCCGAAGGGCGCGACATCCTTGCTCCGTTCGTTCAGCCATTTTGTCGCGACATTGATCACATCAATCGTCTGATCGTAGCACGCGCGCGCGGTGTCGCCCCATGTAAACAGCCCGTGGCTTTCCAAAACCACACCATCCGCCTCCGGGTTCTCGACGCAAAACGCCTCCAACCAAAGGCCCAGCTCATACCCGGGTTTTTTCCATGGCAGCCACCCGATGCGGTCACCAAAAATCTCCTGCGTCAACTCTTTCGAATTTTTCGACGCGGCAATCGCTATAATCGCGTCAGCGTGGACGTGATCGACGTGTTTACGCGGGACATAAGCGTGCAATGGTGTGTCAATCGAAGCGGCGCGCGGGTTCAGTTTAAAGGTGCAATGCGGCAGGTAGCCAACCATCTCATCTTCGAACGCAACGCCGCGATAAAGGGACTTCAAGGCAGCCAGCTTGTCCATATAAAGCGTCGCAAACCCGTCCATCTTCATCGACCCGATATCGCCGCCCGAGCCTTTGACCCAAAGCACTTCGACCTCTTCACCGGACAGAGGATCAGTCTCGGTCACCTTGGCCGAGGTATTTCCGCCGCCATAATTGGTGACCCGCTTGTCAGACCCAAGAATATTCGAACGATAGAGCAATAGCTCTGATTCGCTTTTCCCCTCCGCGGCTGCGTCATCCCAGCGACTTTCCAGAAGTTGGTTTTTCAGTGATTTCAACATGTTTCCTCCCGGTTGGCACAGCGCGCCCACAATCGTGATTTAATGCGAAACTGCGGCGAGTGTGTCAATTTGTCAATCATAATTAATCAATACCAATCATGATTTGGCACTTGTTGCGCGCTTATGAGCGTTTTTGATTGACAGACGAATGAAACCGCGACAGCATACACGTCCAAGGGAGGCTGGAATGCACGAGAAAGAACGCCACACGATTATCTTGTCCGCAGTTGAAGAACGCCCTGTGGTGACAGTTGTTGATCTGTGCAATCTGACCGGCGCATCCGAAGCCACAATCCGGCGCGACATTGCAACCCTGGATCAGGAAGGCCAGTTGCGCCGTGTGCGCGGCGGCGCCGAAGCGCTCAGCCCGCCGCAAGTCGTAGGCCTCGCTGGCCGACCATTCTCGGTCAACGAAACGATGCGGATCGAGGAAAAGCAAGCCATCGCCGCAGCAGCCGTTGATCTTTGCAACGATGGCGATGCGATCATTATCAATGGCGGCACGACGACGTTTCAGATGGTGCATCCCCTAGCCAGCCGTCGGATGCAGGTGTTCACCAACTCCTTCCCCATCGCCGAACATCTGCTCAAGCACTCAAAGAACATGATCATGCTGTCAGGTGGTACGATCTATCGCGAACAAAACATCATCCTGTCGCCATTTGACAATGACGTCACACGCAACTTCTGCGCGCGGCGCATGTTTATGGGCGCGCAAGGGCTTGGACCCTTGGGCCTGATGGAGGCAGATCCACTGCTCATACAGGCTGAACAAAAACTGATCGGTCAGGCAGACGAACTCGTCGTTCTGGTTGACAGCACGAAATTCGAACGGCGCTCCAGCCTTGTGCTTTGCCCGTTGAACCGGATCACAACCGTCATCACTGATGACATGATTTCTGACAAAGCGGCCGCCATGCTTGAGGCCGCAGAAGTGACGCTGATCGTCACCCACGCAGGGGGCGCTCAGAAAAACGTGGCCTCATAAGAGGCTGTTACCGCGAACGTACCTTAGGGAGGACACCAAATGAAACGTCGCACCTTTACCACTCTCACCACCAGCCTCGCATTGGCTGCCAGCTTGTTTGGCACAACCGCCGTTGCGCAAGACAACATGCGCATCGCGCTTGTCGTGAAGGCCCTTGGCATAGGCTTCTTTGAGGCCGCCGCAGAAGGTGCCGAGGAAGCCGCCGCCGAGCTGGGCGGCGTTGACATCATCTATACCGGCCCAACGGACACCACGGCTGAGGGCCAGATCGAGGTGATCAACTCGCTCATCGCGCAGGGCGTCGATGCCATTGCTGTGTCGGCCAACGACACCGACGCGCTCGTGCCGACCCTGCAAAAGGCGATGCAGCGCGGCATCACAGTGATCAGCTGGGATTCCGGCGTAGCCGAAGAAGGCCGCTCTGTGCATCTGAACCCGTCATCCAACGCGCTGATCGGCAATATGATCATCAAACTGGCTGCCGATCACCTGCCTGACGGCGGCGACGTCGCTGTCCTGTCAGCCACCACAACCTCAACCAACCAGAACGTCTGGATTGAAGAGATGAACAAAGTGATGGGCGACTATCCCGGCATCAACGTGGTCGCGACGGTCTATGGCGACGATCTGGCCGACAAATCCTATCGCGAGGCGACGGGTCTGATGCAATCCTACCCTGATCTCGACGCAATCATCGCGCCGACATCTGTGGGTATCGTGGCAGCGGCACAAGCCGTTGTGGATGCTGGCAAAGTGGGCGAGGTGAACGTAACCGGCCTTGGTCTGCCGTCCGAGATGGCCGGTGCCATCGAGAACGGCGCATCGCAATCCTTCGCGATCTGGAACCCGATCGATCTGGGCTATTCCGCCACAATGATCGCCCATGCTTTGGCGTCGGGCAATGCAACAGCAGAACCGGGTGCCGAGATCTCGATTGGCCGCGTGGGGACGATCACGCTGGACGATACGAACTCAGCCGCCATGGCGGACCCGTTCATCTATGACGCTTCGAACATCGACCAGTTCAAGTCGATCTTCTAAGAGCGCTTTCTCCTGCGCGGCCAATCATGCCGCGCAGGATGCTCTCCCAATCTCAACCGAGACCTTCAATGCTGAAACAAGCGGATATAGCGATGACATCTGACGGCACGACCCAAGACGCCATCGTGCTGGCTCTGGACGGGATCACCAAGACCTTTCCCGGTGTCAAAGCCCTGTCCGAGGTTTCGCTGCGTCTGATCGCCGGTAAAGTTACCGCGCTTGTCGGAGAAAACGGCGCAGGCAAGTCCACGGTTGTGAAAATCCTGACCGGTATTTACCAGCCCGACGGCGGGTCAATCCTTGTCGACGGCCAGCCCACAAGTTTCCCGGTGCCGCAGTCTGCATCCAACAGCGGTGTGACGGCCATTCACCAGGAAACGGTTTTATTCGATGAGTTGTCGGTAGCGGAAAATATATTTCTGGGCCACGCCCCGCGCGGTGCCTTCGGTCTGATCGACCGGAAAACGATGGCCGAGAAGGCGCGAAAAATCCTGACAGGCATCGGCGCAAACATCGATCCTGATCACAAACTCAAAGACCTTGGCATTGCCAACAAACACCTCGTAGCCATCGCCCGAGCGCTCTCCATCGACGCGCGCGTTGTCATTATGGACGAACCGACCGCCGCTCTTTCGTACAAGGAAATCGAAGAGCTTTTCGATCTCGTCGAGAGCCTGAAAGCCCAAGGCAAGGCGATCTTGTTCATCAGCCACAAATTTGATGAGATTTTCCGCATCGCGGATAACTACACTGTGTTTCGCGACGGCCAGTTGATCGGTGATGGCGCCGTTGCGGACATCAGCGAGCCGGAACTCGTGAAGATGATGGTGGGCAGAGACGTCAGCCAGATCTTCCCCAAACGCACCTCCAACCCGGGCGAGACGGTTTTGAAGGTCTCCGGATACGCGCACCCAACAGAATTCGAAGACATTGGCTTCACCCTGCGCAAAGGCGAAATCCTTGGCTTTTACGGTCTGGTCGGCGCAGGTCGGTCGGAGTTCATGCAGGCATTGTTCGGGATAACCCGCCCGTCATCTGGAAGTGCAGAAATTGACGGCACACCCGTTCAGATCAAATCCCCCGCAGATGCAGTCAACAGCGGCATTGTCTATGTGCCCGAGGATCGCGGCAAACAAGGGGCGATTCTGGAGCTGCCAATTTTTCAAAACGTCACCCTGCCGTCGCTTGGGCGAATATCCAACAAAGGCTTCTTGAAGCTGGCCGAAGAATTTGAACTCGCACGCGAATACACCCAGCGGCTCGACCTGCGCGCAGCATCGCTCGACACTCATGTCGGCAACCTCTCAGGCGGCAACCAGCAGAAAGTCGTGATTGCCAAATGGCTTGCGACCCAGCCCAAGGTCATCATCCTCGATGAACCCACCAAAGGCGTGGACATCGGATCGAAAGCCGCCGTGCATGAGTTCATGGCCGAACTCGCGGAGCAGGGTCTCGCAGTCATCATGGTCAGCTCGGAAATTCCCGAAGTGCTGGGCATGTCCGACCGCGTGATTGTTATGCGCGAAGGGCGCATGGTGGCTGAACTGGAAAACGGAGATCTGCAACCCGAAACGCTCGTCCGCCACGCGGCCGGTATCTAAGGAAACGCCCATGCTGAAACGTGTCCTGACATCTCGCGAAGCGCTTCTGGTCGGCGCAATCGTCCTTTTGCTGGCTTTGATCTCGTCACGCTTCCCAAGCTTCGTGGCACCGGGCAACCTGACCAATGTCTTCAATGACACCTCGCCCCTGATCCTCTTAGCCATCGGTCAGATGATCGTCATCCTGACAAAATGCATCGACCTGAGCGTCGCGGCAAATCTGGCGCTCACCGGCATGGTGGTGTCGATGGTCAACGTCGCAGCACCGGACCTGCCGATCGTCGTAATCCTGATAATCGCCGTAGGTCTGGGCACAATCCTGGGCATGATCAATGGCATTCTCGTCTGGAAACTCGCCATTCCACCCATCGTGGTGACGCTCGGCACAATGACCATTTTCCGCGGCATCATATTCGTGATCTCAGACGGCAAATGGGTCAATTCTCACGAAATGAGCCCCGCGTTCAAAGCCTTCCCGCGCGCCGAACTCCTCGGTCTGCCGGTTCTGGGCTGGATCGCAATCATCGCTGTGATCGCATTTACAATTGTCATGACCCGCACAACGCTTGGCCGCGCTTTCTATGCCGCCGGAGGAAACCCGCATGCGGCCACCTATGCCGGGATCAACGTGGGCAAAACACAGTTCTGGGCCTTCACAATCTCAGGCGCATTGGCGGGATTGACCGGGTATCTCTGGGTCTCGCGCTTCGCGGTGTCTTACGTCGACATCGCAGGCGGTTTCGAGCTGGACGTCGTCGCAGCTTGCGTGATCGGCGGCGTATCGATCATGGGCGGTATTGGCACCGTGGCAGGCGCGCTTTTGGGCGCCTTGTTCCTCGGCATCATCAAGAACGCCTTGCCGGTCGTCGATATTTCTCCCTTCTGGCAGTTGGCCATCTCAGGCGGAGCGATCATCATCGCCGTCGCCCTCAATGCTCAGGCCAATCGCGAGAAAGGCCGGATCATCCTCAAACGCGCGGAGCAGGCCACATGAGCACCACCGACCGTTTCGTCCCCGACCGCCTCCAATCGCCGCTGGAGCAAAGGCTGAAAAGCTGGGAAACGCTGCTGCTGCTGGTCGCGATTGGCATATTCATCGCCAACAGCTTTGCTTCGCCCTATTTCCTGAACGCCTGGAACCTGAGCGATGCGACATTCAACTTCACCGAAAAGGCGATGATCGCCTTCGCCATGGCACTCCTGATCATCTCAGGCGAGATCGACCTCTCCGTCGCTTCGATAATCGCCCTGGCCTCAACCGCCATGGGAGCCGCCGTTCAACTGGGTTTCGGCACACCCGCGCTGGTGTTCATCGGACTTGGGGTCGGGCTGATCTGCGGCGCTTTCAATGGTGTTCTTGTGACACGATTTGGCCTTCCGTCCATCGTCGTCACCATCGGAACCATGTCACTGTTTCGCGGCATCAGCTTTATCGTGCTGGGAGATCAGGCCTTCAAAGGCTACCCGGCCAGTTTTTCATGGTTTGGCCAAGGCTATGTCTGGTGGGTGATCTCGTTCGAACTGGTCCTCTTCGCAATCATCGCGGTGATCTATGGGGTCTTGCTGCATAAGACGAATTTTGGCCGGACGGTCTATGCCATTGGTAACAATGCGACAGGTGCCATGTTCTCAGGTATTCGCGTCCAGCGCGTCAAGTTTATCCTGTTCCTTCTGACCGGGCTAATGTCCGGTGTCGCAGCTATCTGCCTGACCGCGCGGCTCGGCTCAACACGCCCCTCCATCGCAACCGGCTGGGAGCTTGAGATTGTCACCATGGTGGTCCTTGGCGGCGTCAGTATTCTGGGCGGCTCTGGAACGATTGTCGGCGTCGTGATCGCAGCCTTCGTCATGGGGCTTGTGACGTTTGGGCTGGGGCTTTTGAACGTGCCCGGTATCGTCATGTCCATCGTTATCGGCGCTCTTCTGATCGGCGTCATCGCGCTGCCACGACTTTGGTCCATGTGGCGAACAAGATAATGGAAAAGTTCGCTTTCAAAATGCAACTCAACCCCGGTTGCCGCGACGCGTATATCAAACGCCACAATGAGATATGGCCCGAACTTGTAAACCTTCTCAAAGACGCGGGCGTCAGCGATTACTCGATCCATCTGGACAGCGAGACAAACATCCTGTTCGGCGTTCTATGGCGCAGCGATGGACACAGCATGGACGATCTGCCAAGCCATCCGGTCATGCAAAAATGGTGGGCGCATATGGCCGATATTATGCAAACGCATCCAAACAACGAGCCGCTCGCCACACCCCTTGAAAACGTCTTCCATATGCCATGACGGGTCATATCGCGGTCATCGACATCGGCAAAACGAACGCAAAACTTGTGCTGGTCGACCGCAAGACGCTGAGCGAAGTTGCCGTTATCACGCGGCCCAATGTCGTCCTGCCCGGACCGCCATGGCCGCATTTCGATGTGGACGGGCATTGGGCGTTTCTGCTCAAGGGTCTACGCGATTTTCACGCAGATCACAGCATTGACGCCATATCCGTGACAACCCACGGCGCCTGTGCTGCCCTTCTGGATCGCGACGGTAACTTGGCCGCGCCAATCCTTGATTACGAATGTTCAGGGCCGGATGATCTGGCGCAGGATTACGACGCCATCCGCCCACCCTTCGCAGAAACAGGGTCTCCCAAACTGGCGGGCGGTTTAAACATAGGCGCGCAACTCTACTGGCAATTCCAGATCGATCCGACGTTGAAAGACCGAACGCAGCAGATCGTCACATATCCTCAATTCTGGGGTGCGCTGCTGACCGGTGTGACGGCAACCGATGTGACCTCGCTTGGCTGCCATACCGATCTTTGGAACCCGGCCCAGGGCAGGGTCTCCTCGCTGGTGGATAGGCTCGACATCGCGGACATCCTTGCGCCGGTGCGCAAACCCTCCGATCGCCTCGGCCCGATCCTGCCACATATCGCCGACGAAACAGGCCTGCCCGCAAGCACCCCTGTCTATTGCGGGATCCACGATTCCAACGCCTCGCTCTTGCCCTATGTCTTGGCCCAAACACCCCCCTTTAGCGTCGTCTCAACTGGAACCTGGGTAATTGCAATGTCCATAGGCGGCCGAAAGGTCGCGCTCGATCCAAATCGCGACACGCTGATCAATGTGACGGCCCTTGGGGACCCGGCCCCCTCCGCGCGCTTCATGGGCGGACGGGAACATGACCTCGCAACCGGAGGAGACTACCCTGAGCCAACGCCCGAAGATCTGAATGAAATCCTTTCAAACCAGATCATGCTTCTCCCCTCTGTGGTACCAGAAACCGGACCCTTCCAAGGCCAAACCTCCCGATGGATCGGCACAGAGCCCGACGCAGGATCGGGCAAATGCGGTGCCGCAGTGGCGCTTTATTTAGCGCTCGTAACCGCTGAATGCCTGAATAACATCGGACATGAGGGACCGATTGTCGTGGAAGGCCCCTTCGCAGGCAATCGGTTCTATCTCGATATGCTGAGCGTGGTTGCGAACTCGGACATTCATCGTGCCTTCGGCGCGACAGGGACCAGTGCCGGGGCCGCTTTGCTCGTGGATGGGACCAACATGCCACCACCTGTCGATAAAAGCGCGATAAAGGGCAGCGACGAAACCCGCGACGCACTCCAGTCCTACGCGACGCTCTGGCACCAGAACGTCGGAAAGCCGCGACACTAGATACGAGCCAACCCCAATCAGGTCCGGCGCGCCTCAAACGCGGCCCAGGCTGCCTCCAGCGTCTCAATATTAAAACCGGGCGCACGGGCAGGGCCCAGAATGATCGCTTCATTCGCAAAAACAGTCTCAATCGCATCTTCGAGATCAGCAATAACCGCGTCAGGGATCACAACCGCACCGTGCCTGTCCGCATGGATCAGATCATCTTCCTCAACCTGCATCCCCATCACAGAAACCTCGCAGCCAAGCTCACGCACATGAACATACCCATGGCTTGGCCCGATCGAGCCTGCCAGTATCGGGAAGCCGTCATCAATGACATCAAGATCGCGCATGACACCATTGGTCAGCGCACCTTTCATGCCCAAGCCCTTGTGGACGGCAACATGCACCTCTCCCCACCATCCGGCGATGCAATTGGGATAATCCAGATCCTCAACCACGCTCACAGTCGGCCCCGGACCACGCGCCATGGATCGGAAATATTCCAACCGCCGGGCCTTAATCACATCCGCA
>CAYRKW010000054.1:0-10432 GCA_964425135.1 uncultured Rhodobacterales bacterium | reverse complement strand
CTGCTCAATCTCTCCAAGACCCTCTCGAATGGCCTTTGCAACCGCATCAGGCGCCTCGATCAAGGCAAAATGACCTAGCCCGTCGATGACGTGAAGTTGCGCATCTTTGGCCGTTTCAACAATCGTTGAAACAAGGCTTGGCGGTGTCAGCCGGTCTTCGGACCCGGTGACGAAAATCAAGGGCAAATCAGTGCGCGCCAGATCATCTTGCGCGCCCGGACGAGACGCCGCCAACTCGGTTTGCTCGGGGATTAGCTCCGCGGTTTCCTCCGCCATGGTGGCAACAAAGTCTCGCAACCCGTCGCGCCCTGATGCCGACATTGCCGTCCAGTTCTCAAATACCCACTCACGCGCACCACCCGTCAACACTCTGTCACGCACTGCCGCACGGTTTGCGCGGTTTTCCGGCGGATCGGGGAAAGGATTTGAGGCCAGCAAGACAACAGCGTGTGCGCCCCTCAACGCATCAAGGTTATGCGCAAGGACCAGCGCCCCAAGGCTAAAGCCGCAGACGATCTCTCCGCCCGTCACCTCTCTTTCAAGCCGCAAGGCATAATCCCGTACATCCGGCGCATCCGGCACGATGACATGCCGCTCGCCACGCGACACGCCCAGCGCGTCCATAAGAGGATCAAAAACGCGCGCGGTGCATAAAGTACCGGGCATCAGAACCCACTTGCGCGTCCCGCCCTTAGACATCTGACGCACCGCTTATCCTGCCATCCTGCCGTAGTTCGGGATCAGATGCGCCTCGGCGACATAGCCTTGCGCATCAAGCGTCGCACCCGCCGCCAGCGCCCCTGCGATCACATGCTCCGTGAACGCCGGCCGCTTTTGATGATCTCCCGACACAACGACAAGAACCTCAATGGCCGTATCGCCTGTGTTCTCAAACGCACGCACAACACCGGCGGGGATCGAATAGGTATCCCATCCCCCCAAATCAACAGCGACATCAGCCGCATCATTCATCCTGATCTGTACACCGGGCGCACGCGGGATCACGACCATCTTGTCGGCCAGTGTGAACGGCGAGACCCTCTGGCCCGGCTGCAAACGCAGCCACTCCATCGAGAACCCGTGAGGATTGCGAATTCTCGCAACATGGTCTCGGTTTTGCGAAATGCCATAGCCGATGACAGGGGCAATCTCCGCCCCGCATCCATCCAAATCCGCGTCGATAAACGCCGGGCGGAAATCGCGGTCAGTGGTGGCAACGACGCGTTGGCGCATTTCATCGGGCGTATAGCGCCTCAGTTTTGCAACGTCCTGATCGGCCATAGGCTCCATCCGTTGGTCCGCACCCGGAACAGGATCCCCCTTCGAGAGGTCAATCAACTGATTGTCCTTCGAAAGACACAGCCCGTAATCCGCCGCCTCGCGCAGGATATCCGGGTGGAAAATCACGCCTCCCGTATTGTCGCCGCCAAGGGTGGTGAACACCCAGCCCTCGTCCTCACCCGTGTTGGTAAAGCCCCGGAAAATCCAGGTGGGGACTGACAGAATATCCCCCGGACGCCCGACAAACTCATTCTCTCCGTTCGAGCCCCAGCGAAAGGTATATTCACCCTCATAGACCATAAAGACTTCGGCGGTGAAATGGATATGCAGATTGTTGGTAATCCCCTTGGGCATCGCCGCCGCACCGATATTGAAGCCATGCGCCTCAGGCAGATTGACCACCTGCTCCGACGACGACGTTACGCCGGGGCCGATGATCGAATAATTCTGTTTCAGATGCGAGCCGGGCGTCTTGCAATCGATGAAAGCAACCGTGCAGGATTGGTAATCGCTGCGCTTCACGTGCCGCGCGTCAGCCTCGGTCTGGGTTATCTGGGCCATAGCCAAACTCCTTTGATGTCATTAGTCCTGTGCGCTCGACCCTTGCGGGCTGCGGCTTTGCCCATCGGGCAATCGGGCCGAGCCACGGATCACCAACTCGCACGGGATCTCGATTTTTTCGGGCGGGCGTTCGGTATCGCCGATCTCATTCACCAATAGTGTCGCGGTGGCCTCGATCATCCGGTTGAGCGGCTGCCGAACAGTTGTCAGATCGAACGTCTTCCACCGCGCCATGAGTGCATCATCATAGCCGATCACCGACACGTCCTCGGGCACGCGCACACCAAGCTCTTCGCGCAACACCTCAAGCACGCCAAAAGCCATGTGATCATTGGCAACGAAAAGCGCATCTGGAGGGGTGGCAGAGGCGAACAGGCGACGGGTCTCGTCCATGGCGACGTTGCGGCGAAAGTGGCAATCAACACAGGCCACCGGCTCCAGCCTGGCTGCCTCCATCGCTGCCAGAAATCCGTTCTTGCGATCTACGCCGTTTAGCGCCTCGCGCCATCCGGCCAGATGTGCAATGTGCCGGTGGCCCGCATCAATCAAAAACTCTGTCGCCAGCCGCGCCCCATCAAAATTCGACGCAGTGACCATCGAGGCGTCGGAGTCGCGCTGACCACGATTGAACAACACGCACGGAATGCCCGATTTCAGCACCCGCGCCACCAATTCATTCGACAGGCTGATGCTGGCCAGAACGATACCATCAACCTGATCGGCCAAAAGATCGTCGACAATAGCGTCAATCTCGTCCCCGCGATTGCCCGCGAAATAGACCGTCACCGAATATCCTTGCGCATTGAGCGCCTTGGAAAGGCGCTGCAAAGCCTCGCCGAAAAAACCGTTTTTAAGGTAGGCAAGTACAATGCCGATCCTGAACGAATTGCCCGAGTTCAACGTCCGCGCAACAAGGTTGGGAATATACCCCAACTCTCTGGCAACGGCCCACACCCGTTCAGCCTTGGCCGGATCAACCGTAGCAGAGCGGTTGAACACGCGGCTCACGGTTGGCTGGCTGACCCCCGCCGCCTTGGCCACATCGCTGGCCGTTATGCGCGCCGATCCCATTCCGCTGCCTATGCCGCCACAGTCCCGACGGGCGCTGGAACACCGAAGGTCACGTTGAGCTTGGCGCCACCATCAGCCCGGTCAGCATCAGCCCGATCAGCAGCAGACTTTCCGCGTATGAGGTGCTCGACCGTCATCTTACACCATCCTGATCCGGTTTTCGGTTTCAGGGTCGAAGAGATACAGGTGATCAGGGTCGAGGCTGATCCCGACAACATCATCCTGATCCTTGCGCAAATGCCGGTCGCCCCGTGCAATGACCCGTTGGTTGCCCCATTGCACCGTCAAGAGCGTGCTCTCGCCGGTATTCTCAAAAGCATAAATCGAGACGTCGATGTCGCCCTGACCCTGATCATGAACGCTCATATCGTCTGCGCGGACACCCAGAATGGCCTTAGCACGATCTTCTGTGTTGAGCTTGACCAACCGCGTGCCGCCGGTCGTGACAAAGGTGCCGTCCTTGACCGATCCGTCGATCAGGTTCATCGCAGGTGAGCCAATGAAGCCCGCAACAAACAGGTTCTCAGGGTCGTTGTAAATCTCATCCGGTGTTCCAAGCTGCTGGATAACACCATGCTTCATGACAGCCACCCGATCCGCCAGCGTCATCGCCTCGATCTGGTCGTGGGTCACATAAACGGTGGTGATCTGCAATTCGCGGCTGAGATGCTTCAACTCAGCGCGCATCGTCACGCGCAGTTTGGCGTCAAGGTTGGACAGAGGCTCGTCCATCAGGAACACCTTGGGCGTTCTCACAATGGCCCGCGCCAAAGCCACACGCTGTCGCTGGCCACCCGATAGCGCCTTTGGCTTACGATCGAGAAACTGGGTCAGTTCGACCTGTTCAGCCGCCTTTTCAACACGCGGCTTGATCTGCGACTTGTCAACACCGCGCACCCGCAGCGGATAGGCGATATTCTCGAAGATGGTCATATGCGGATAGAGACCATAGTTCTGAAACACCATCGCCACATCGCGGTCCTTGGGCAGATCATCGTTGACCATCCGCTCGCCGATCCAGATCTCGCCCGCCGTCGGGTCTTCCAGCCCCGCGATCATCCGCATGGTCGTCGTCTTGCCACAACCGGACGGGCCAAGGAGCACGAGGAACTCGCGATCCTTTATGTGCAGTGACTGGTCATCGACACCCACGAAATCGCCCCAGCGTTTGGTCAGGTTGTTGAGTTTGATTTCAGCCATATGTCGTCCCCCGTCCCGGGCTTGACCCGGGACCTCTTGCCGCCAATTGGAGGCCCCGGATCAAGCCCGGGGCGCGTTGTGCCCAGATATGAGAGCTCATCGAACGGCCCCCATCGTCATGCCTTGCACAAAGTACTTTCGAATGGCCAAGGCCAGCACGAACATCGGCGCCATGATGATGATGCCCGCCGCCGACAACAGATTCCAAAGATCGCCCTCTTCACCCTTGAAAAGCGCAAGGCCAATCGGCAAGGTCACCGCTTGCTTGTTGGTCAGGATCAGCGCGAAAAGGAACTCGTTCCACGCAATGATGAAGCAGAAAATCGCACTGGTCAGAAGACCTGGTGCCGCCATCGGCAACACGATGTTCCTGATCACCTGCAAGCGGGATGATCCATCCACCATCGCCGCTTCTTCCGTGTCCATCGGAATGCCGTCGATAAAGCCTTTGATCATCCAGATGGCAAACGGCATCACAATGGCAAGGTTCACAAGGATCAGGCCAAGGCGCGTATCCAAAAGCCCCATATCGCGGAACATGACGAAAAACGGCAGGATGATCACCACAGCGGGCACAAACTGCGTCGCCAGGATCGTGACCAGCATCATGGTCTCGCCCCTCAGGCTGAACCGGCTGAAGGAATAAGCCGCAAGCGTGGCAATCGGGATTGCAAATAGAACTGTGAAGAACGCCACAATGGTCGAGTTGAAGAGTTTTTCACCAAGCCTGTAGGGATCATCAAAGACAATGCCAAAATTCTCCAGCGTCGGTGTGAAGAACAACTTCAACTGGTAGACATCGACATGGGTCTTGAAGGCGGCAAGGAAAATCCAGACGATCGGCACCAGCATGATGAACATGGCGACCAGGATGAGCACCGCGTGAATGGTGCTCCAGAATTGTTTTCTCTGCTTACCGGTCATGGATCATTCTTTCGGAAAACGAACTTGGCATAGGCATAGGTAAGGAAGATCATCGGAATCACCATCAACCAAGCGACCGACGCGGAATACCCGATCTGCCCGTATTTCATGCCGTTGAAATAGATGTAATGGCTCAGCGTCTGGGTCGCGGTGCCGGGACCGCCGTTGGTCAGCATGAACACCTGATCGAATGTCTTGAGACTGAAGATCGATTTGAGGATGATGACAACCGCCAAAACAGGCGCAAGCTGCGGCAGCGTTATGTCCCGAAAGACCCGCCAGCCCGAAGCCCCATCCACCTGTGCAGCTTCAACAGTATCGCGAGGCACGCTTGCCAACCCTCCGATCAAAACCAGCGTCAGGAAGGGGATCCAGCCCCAGACATCCGCCATGACCACCACCGCAAAAGCCAGTTGCGGGTCGGCAAGCCAGGACACATCCGCCAAGGGCGGGATCAAGACGCCGAAGAATGCGTCGAAAAGGCCGAATTCGGGGTTGAACATGAAGCGAAACGAAACCCCGATCAAAGCTGGCGACATGGCAAACGGCAAGATCAGAAGGGTTTGCGCAGAGCTTCTCAGGCGTCCTCCCGGCGCAAGCAAAAGCGCCAGACCCAAGGCGCAAATCGTCGTCAGACCCACGGTCACAACCGTATAAACACCCGTCACCCATACCGAATTCCAAAAAGCCGGTTCTTCGAAAAAAGCCCAGGTGTAGTTCTCCCAACCCAGATACTGGTCCAAAGACCCGGGCCGATTGAGGCGTCCAACCGTAAAGGACAGCCGCGCCGCCTCTATCAATGGCCAGATCGCGGTTGCGAAAACGACGAGAACCGCAGGCATGACCAGTAGATATTTGAGTGTGCTGTCGCGCATGGACGCCGCCACCTTTTCGAAGTGCGAGGAGAGTTAGCTCTGGGGCGCAGGCGGCTTGCGCGCGCCCCAGATTGTCTTGGCAGTGCGGCTTACTGCAACACGCCCGCGCGGCGAAGCACCTTATCGGCACGCTCGGCAGCAGCGGTCATCAGCTCTTCAACATCGCCACCCGAAGCCGCCTCTGCGATGGCAGCCGACAGGATGTCGCCAATCTCGGGCCATTCGGCGATTTGCGGCATAATGTCGGACTGCTTGAGGCTGTCCCAAGCCGCAGCCTGAATGCCGTCATTCGCTGCATTCACATCCGGGTCCTGAAGAGACGCGATGTGTGTGACCACGTTGTTGACGATCTTCTTGCCACCAACTTCACGCTCAATCGCGTTGGCTTTGTCCATCTCCGGGTTGGACAACCACTTCATGAACTCCCAAGCCGCGTCTTGATTCTCGGAGTATTCCGAAATCGAGAACGGCATGGAAATCGCATAGGTCTTGGTCGTGCCGTTGTAGGACGGCATGCCCGTGAAACCCACCTGCTCTTTGGTCAGGGTCGAGCTGTCGGGGTTATAGAAACCCGAATAGGCCCACCACCAAACCGGCATCATGGCAGAGTTACCCTGCATGAACGACTGGCGTGCATCCTGCTCGTTGAACGCAACCGAGTTCGGGTTGGTCACGCCATGAACCGTGTGCAGTTCAATATAGTCCTTGGTGGCCTGAATGCCTTCTGGTGTAGCCCAGGCAGCCGATCCATCCTCGTTGAAAATGTCAGCACCAGCAGCCCAAAGGAAGTTGATCCAGATGAACAGATTCTGACGGTTGCCGTCGTTGTTGTAGTAAAGTGCCAAAGGCGCGATGTCGGGATTGCTTTCCTTCAGCGCCTTGCCAACCTCGATGATCTCTTCCCAGGATGTGGGTGGCTCGGAGATCAGATCCTTGCGATAGAACATCAACTGCGGATGTGCGCGCAGCGGAAAGCCAAGCGTCTCGCCGTTGAACTGTGCGGAACGCGCAAAAGCCGCCGGATAGCGATCCATGCTGATCCCATCACGCTCCATCAACTCATCAATGCGCTTGAGCCAATGCGCGTTCGGCGGGCCCCAGCTGTCAAGATAGTTCACAACGTCAAAGGTGCCGTTCGCAGCCACGCCCTCAGCGTTGATCTTTTCCTGAAGCGACCCGAAAGGAATGAACGTCCATTCAGTCTCGATGCCGGTCAATTCCGTGAACTCTGCATCCCGCAACATCAAACCGTCGAACTGCGGCGTGACCACGCTCAGAATGTTCAGCTTGGTGCCTTCGAAGGGCTTGCCGGGCAGAAGATTGAATTTCTCAAGATGCCCATCAGCCAGTGACACGATCGGTGACAGGGCCATCGCGGCACCTAGTGCGACCGAAGCCAGGAAAGTTCTTTTTCGCATGTATTCCTCCCATTGCGACGATGTATTCTCGCGTTTATATCATCTCATGAATGCGTATTCAAGAACGACGAATTGAGATTCTCCACGCGAAAGAAAAGGAGCGAAAATGAGAGAGAACACGCTGAAAAAAAGGCTCCAAACCGGCGCACCGATCATGAACGCCTGGCTTTCCATCCCGTCTGGCTATCTGGCCGAAGGCGCGGGCCATCAGGGATTTCACAGCGTCACCGTCGATTTGCAGCACGGGCTGATCGGGTTTGAAACAGCGGTCTCGATGCTTCAGGCAATCTCCGCAACACCCGCAATCCCGCTCGTGCGCGCGCCGTCCTCAGAGCAAGAAACCATAATGCATCTTCTCGATGCCGGGGCTTACGGCGTCGTCTGCCCGATGATCTCAAACGTGGCCGAGGCCGAAAACTTCGTCGCAGCCTGCCGCTATCCGCCCGACGGGGCACGATCCTTCGGCCCGGCACGCGGCAAGCTCTATGGCGGCGCAGATTACTTCGAAGCCGCAAACGGCGAAATCATGGCCATCCCGATGATCGAAACCGCCCAAGCCCTGCAAAACATCGACGCCATCCTCGCCGTGCCCGGCATAGACATGATCTACATCGGGCCAAACGATCTGGCGCTCGATCTGGGCGAAAAGCCGGGCGCGGAGCTTCACGACAGCGCCACATCAAAGGCTATCACCCACATCCTCGACCGCGCCAAAGCCGCCGGTGTGCCCACAGGCATTTTCTGCGCAGACGGCGACGTGGCGAAGCGTCGCCTCGCCGAGGGTTTCAACCTTGTTACACCGGGCAACGACTTCAATACACTCATGGCCGCCATGCAACGTGAGATCAGGAAGTGTCAGTAGCACGTGAGGAGGGCGGTCAAATAAACGACTCGTCATCCTTCACCGATTGCATCGACACATGCGTCGAGGTGCTGCCAACATTTGGCATAGTCGAAATCGCCCGCCCCAGGACCGCGCGGAACGTTGGCATATCCTTGGTGCGTATCTTGATAAGGTAGTCAAACGCACCAGCAATCATGTGACATTGCTCGATCTCGGGAATTTCCTGAACAGCAGCACCAAAGGCTGACAACGCAGGCTCCGTCGTATCGGTCAGCTTCACCTCAACAAAGGCAACTTGCTCCAAATCCAGCATCGCCGGGTTCACCACAGCCTTGAAACCAAGGATGTACCCCTCTGCCTGTAAACGCCTCAACCTGACCTGACACGGGCTTTTGGACAATCCAATACGCGATGCCAATTCTGTAACAGGCAGCCGTCCTTCCGCGCTCAGTATCTCGATGATCCGCCTGTCATAATGGTCTAATGTCCCGACTATATCCATCTGTGAACTACTTTATCCCGTATTTACCAGAAATTTCGACTATAAAGTCTGTTATATTTGCCACAAAAGGCAACATGACTTTCGCAATTGCTCTATCCTGACTGCGAAACCGATGGCGAAGGAACACGACCATGGCCAACCTTGCCTCAATCCGCGAAGTCATCCGCACCACACATCTGCACGACGAGGCGGCGGTCATCGAAACGCTTGTCGAAACCGCCGATATCTCGCCCGCCCTACGCGCAACATTCCGCAACGATGCCGTCGGCCTGATCCGGGACATCCGCACCAACGACAACCCCGGATTGATGGAAGTTTTCCTCGCCGAATACGGGCTTTCCACCGACGAAGGCATCGCCCTTATGTGTCTGGCCGAAGCCTTGCTCCGTGTGCCGGACGCAGAAACAATCGACGCCTTGATCGAAGACAAGATCGCACCGTCGGCATGGGGCCAACACCTTGGAAACTCCTCCTCTTCGCTGGTGAACGCCTCAACGTGGGCTCTGATGCTGACCGGAAAAGTCCTGCAGGAAGGGCATGGTGTTGTCGCGAGTTTGAAAGGGGCCGTCAAACGGCTGGGCGAGCCGGTGATCCGCGCAGCCGTCGGACGGGCCATGAAGGAAATGGGGGCACAGTTTGTCCTTGGTCAAACCATCACCGAGGCTGTGAAGCGCGGCAAAGAGACTGAAACGCGCGGCTATACCTACTCCTACGATATGTTGGGGGAAGCCGCGTTGACGTCCAAAGACGCTCAGGGGTTTCTGGCCGCCTATCAGGACGCGATATCGGCCTTGGCGGGTGAGGCCAAATCGAACGATACCCGCGAAAATCCCGGCATCTCGATCAAGCTTTCCGCGCTGCATCCACGCTATGAAGTCGGTCAGAAAGATCGGGTCATGGCCGAACTGGTACCGATAACGCTGAAACTGGCGCAGCAGGCCAAAAACGCTCGCATGGGCCTGAATATCGACGCCGAGGAAGCTGACAGGCTGGACCTGTCGCTGGATGTGATCGAAGCGGTGCTGCGCGATCCGTCACTGGCGGGATGGGATGGATTTGGCGTTGTGGTCCAAGCCTACAGCAAACGCGCCTCCGCTGTTCTGGATTGGCTGCATGAACTTGCGACCGAGCTTGATCGCAAGATCATGGTGCGTCTTGTAAAGGGCGCCTATTGGGATACCGAGATTAAGCGCGCGCAGGTCGAAGGACTGGCAGGCTTTCCGGTTTTCACCCGCAAGGCGGCAACAGATGTGTCCTATATCTGCTGCGCGCGCAAACTTCTGCACATGAGCGAGCGCATCTATCCTCAATTTGCCACACACAACGCCCATACCGTCGCGGCGATCCTGAAAATGGCAGGCAATGACCGGAAAGGCTTTGAGTTCCAGCGCCTGCACGGCATGGGCGAGGTGCTGCATGATCTGGTGTTGAGCAAGCACGGCACCCGCTGCCGGATCTATGCACCCGTTGGATCGCACCGCGACCTTCTGGCTTATCTTGTGAGACGGCTGCTGGAAAACGGGGCAAACTCGTCCTTCGTCAACCAGATCGTGGACGAAGACGTCGCGCCAGAGCTGATCGCCACCGATCCGTTCGACGCAATCACAACCTCCTCGCGCCCATCGCCAGTACTGCTACCAAACGCGCTCTATGGGGCCGAAAGGGTGAACTCCCAAGGCTGGGATCTGCACGACACCATCGACCTTGAGAGCATCGAAAGCGCGCGTGGGCCGTTCTTGCAAAAAACCTGGCGCGC
>CAYRKW010000053.1:0-22269 GCA_964425135.1 uncultured Rhodobacterales bacterium | reverse complement strand
ACGATCCATCTTAAATTGGCTGTAAACTGGTCGAAAAGCCAGGACCACCTCTGTGGTTTGCCCCAAACACTGAACGAAGCGCGTGTGCGTGTCTCGATGGACTGTCGAGGCCGATACCTCGATCACATCTTCATCAGAGCGGTTGTGGCGATCCTTGAAGCAAGGCGCGATCTATCTTGAAGAAATCAGGGATGGCTTGCAGGCCGGACGGCTCGTCGAAAACCTCAGTGTTGTCGCATGAGCTGTGTCGGCGTGACCCTCAAGGGCGGGGCGATACGTTCTCGATATCTACTGTTCCAAACACTCTGCCCGATGGGGATCCCGTTGAGGATCCGCCCTGCGGCTCTTCGCTGACCCCTACCGTCAGCGTTCCTTCAACATCCGCGATGACCGCTGGCATCGCCAAGCGCACAGTGTCCCCCTCTGGCCAAAGCCCCACGGACAGCGCTGGCGCGTTTGGACCATGCGCCCAAACTTGCAAAATCCGTCCCTGTGGTGCCGCGCCATCGGTGCGCGTGAGGATCAACTCGTTGGTGGTTTTATCAACAACCACGACAGCCCGGAAATCACCTGCATCAGAGACGATCTGTGCTGTATAAAGCGGCCCGGTTTGCGAACGGCTCAGGGTCATCGCATAGATCGTTAGACCCGCCGCCAGCAGCACAGCAGCGGCTGAAATCCACTTCCAGAACCCCAGACGGTCCAAAAGCGGTGCGGGTTTTTCTTCGGCAAACAGCGTGTCCATCAAAGCGCGTTTGGCGGTCGGACCGGGGGGCACAGGGTCAATCTCGTCCGTCAGTTCGGCAAGCCGAACCTCCCACATCCGCACACTGCGGCCAAACGCAGGATCATCGCGCAAAAGCGTATCTGCGCGTGTCAGATCATCACCGTCCAACAGCCGCAAGGCGTATTCAGCGGCCAGAATTTCCATATCTTCGGGTTCAGGATCAATCGCCATTGGACATACACTCCCGCAGATTGATCAAACTACGCCGAAGCCATGTCCGCATCGTGTTGAGCGGTACAGCAAATCGTGCGGCAAGCTCGCTATAGGTCTCGCCATTGAGATATGCGCCTTTTACAGCGTCGCGTTTGTTGTCGTCCAGCGCCTGAAGACAACGCGCCAGCCGACCCGCTTGTGATGCGGCGACTGCGGCTTGCTCCGGGGTCAGTCCGGGCGCGGGCAACACATCCGCATAACTTCCCAATTCAGTTTCGGGCTTTCTCATGCGCAGATGGTCAATCGCCGTATTGCGTGCAATCGTTGTGAGCCACGACATAGGGTGATGACCCGTTACCTGATACCGATCCGCATTGTTCCAGATTTTTATATACACGTCCTGCAATGCGTCCTCAGCAACAGCTCTGTCCTGAAGAACACGCAGACATATCCCCAAAAGTTTCGCCGCAGTTTTATCATAGAGCTGCGAAAACGCTGAACGATCACCTAAAGCGGTGCTGGCAATCAGCGTTTCAATCTCTATGGTGTCCATACGGCTGAGCCTAACTCCCTCGCGTTTACCAGCACTGATCGCGCGTCCCCGTCCGTTTATTAATCGGATCAACCGACCGGGACGCAAGGTAAATCTGCGCCAAACCATGTCTGCCAAAAAAATATATTTTTTCTTGAAACTAATCACGACCTTTTGCCGTTGTTTTAGAGGTAGGGCTGGCAGAACGTCGGTCTGGTTAGATTCTGGAGACTGAAATGAAGACATTGATTTCCGCGTTAACTTTGACTTTTGCAGCAACCGCTGCTTTGGGTGCAGGACACGGGCCCACACCTATGGTTGAGGCAAGCGATCAGTCCGTTGCCAACGGTATCGTCAGTGCGGAGATGGTTGTTGCCGCAGAAAATGGCTGGATGGTTGTCCACCTCACAGATGCGGAAATGAAACCGGGTCCGGTTGTTGGCTACGCGCCGCTGCGCATGGGTGAAAATATCGATGTCGCTGCAATCCTGACTGAAACGGTTGCACCTGGTGAAATGCTCATGTTGATGGTACATTCCGAAGCCGGTGGCAACGTCACGGGCGGCTTTGAATACACGCTTGGTGCCAAGGAAGACGGCCCGATCAAGATTGACGACAAGCTTGTGATGCAGGTTATCACAGCACAGTAACGCCCGCTGGCGTGCGTTCGGTCTGGCCGTCTGGTTTCTTGTAAGTATCGTCGTTCCAAGACTTGTCATCGTTACTTGGACGACAAGTCGGTCAGACCATCCGCCCTCAACACTGCGCGCGATACGTCGCGGTTTTAGGGGCTTTTGGGGTGCTTGCATAAAAAGCGTATTTGATCCACGCTGGACTGCAGATACACGAATGCTTTCACCAAGTCTGATTGGCGCTTGCGCCCGACAAATTTATTGAACGTCTATTTTGTAAAACTCCCGACAGGTGTTGGTTCATGACCAATGAAACTCAAAATCCTAAGACCGGCTCAAACCTCAGCGACACCTATGCGATCGCGCTGCAAAAGTCGCTGTTGGGCACGGCGGATACGGATAACCCGCAAGGTGCTGGCCGTGGCGGCTTGATTGCGCGCAAAAGAGACAGGTTGGCGCCCAAGCCAAAGCGCCGGAAATACGCCCATTTGCTGTTTTCCTTTGAGGTGATCGGTGCCGTGCTCACCGCCATTCTTGTTGTGCTGCTTCTTTCCAGCAACCTTCAGTTTGAGGCAAAAGTCGTCACCGAATCTTATGAGCCAAGTGGCTCCGCTCCCGCGTTGCAGTTTAATTTAAGCCGGCAACAAAGCGGCACCAAACCGACCGAAAAACCACTCGAGCAAGTCTCGGAAACTGTCGCTACGCGCACGCTCGCACCGCTTGAGCAATTCGAAATACCATCATCGCCGCGCAAACTTTCGCACGTTAGCCACGCAGGGCTGCCTGATCCGCAGATTGACCAAACGCGCGTGATGGTAGGTGAAGTGTTGGCCTACACAGTTCAGACACCGGAGATTGCGGCGGTGCCTGACACTCAAACCGCGATCAGGCTGCCTGATTGGATAGATAGGAAGGATCACGGCGCGCTCACGCGAATATCCCGCCTCGACCCACGTGCCGAAATTCTGACAGCGCCGCGCGCTCCAGACGGATCACTCGCGGCGAGCGTGTTCCACCCTCCCGCCATTCGATCCAACACTGACGTCCAATTGCCCTCCAAAACAGAATCTGTGGTGATCGGTGGGCTACCCGGTCGCCCCGAGACCAAAGAGGCCGTCTTCACAACACCTCAGCCGCTCGCCACCGTTGATACATCCATACCAAGTCTCCGGTTCGAGCCAGGCTTTGCCCAATCACCCCTGCATGATGTTGCCGCACCAACCACCCCGCCAGCGATCATTTTGGGAACCCGGAAACCGACCGCAAGTCTCGACCCCGCACCGCAGATCGCCACATTCAGCGTTCCCAGCGACGCTGGTGCCGCCGGGCTCATGTATGCGGCATTGCCAGTGCTGCGCAAAACGCCACCACGCGCCGAAGTCGCCCCGCAACCCGTGATACAAACCCCAGAACCGCGCGTTGTCATACACTTCCAGACACGGCGTGCGCAGCGAAATGCCCAAGCCCTTGGCGCGAGATTCGCGCAAGATGGGCTGCCAGAGGTTGAATATCGCGTCGTCGATTTCGACATTCGCAAAAACAGTGTCCGCTATTTTTTTGACAGCGACGCGGAGCTGGCGACAAGAGTCTCGCAAGCAGCCTATCAAGCTGGCAGAGTTGCCAACACCCGTGACTTTACCCATTATCGGCCGCGCCCGCGCAGCGGCACCGTGGAACTTTGGCTGTCCGAGTGATGTCGCCCTTTACATAAAGCAAGTCCGGGCGTGGCGACACACCCGGACCGTTGGTACCTCAGTTTATGCAGACGGTGAGATCAATCGTAGATTTTCTCACTTTTTGCACGTTTGGCGAATTCGGTCGTTCCACCTTTTGCCAGCACCTTTGCCTGCTGCACCCATTTGTCCCGCGTCACCCGACCGCTGAAGCCTTCGAGGTTGGCATCGACCCATGCGACCTCATCCTTGGTCCAGGCCGCGACCTGATCGAAGTGAAAGAAGCCAAGCTTGTTGCACAGTTTCTCAAGCTTCGGACCGACGCCCTTGATCAGCTTCAGATCATCCGCCTTGCCATCGCGGGCTTTCGCCATGACGCTAGGTTTACGCCCTTCGCCTTTGCCTTCGAACGTTCCGTCACCATCGGTGTCGCCGGCGACCCGCGCATTTGCGAGCTCTTTTTCAAGCTCAGCCACACGCGCGTCCCGCGAGCGCAGCGACGAGCGGCAGGTTTGAAGGTCTGCTTCGGCCGTCGAGTTTGAGATTTGAGCGCGCAGCTTGGTGATTTCAGCATCACGGCTGCTCAGGCCGGTTTGCAGGACCGCAATCTTGCTTCTGTCTGCATCAATCCGGGAATTGTCTGCCTTGAGCTTGGCCAACTCGTTTTCGCGGATTTCAATGTCGGCACGCAAACGCTGCAAGTCGGAATCTGCATCGGTTGCTTTGCCAAGCTGCGATTGCAATGATGCAATCTCGCTGTCTCGCGTGGACACCCGGCTTTCGAGTTGCGCGATTTGAGTGGGCATTTGGTTGAACCCCTCAAGATCGGCTTCAAGCGTGTTGATGCGATTGTCTTTGGTTTTCATCGTGTCATCATATTCAGAGCGTAGCGCAGCGTATTGCTTATCGCGTTCGCGGTATGCGCGCTCTTTTTCAGCGAGATCGCTTTTGAAGCGCCCCACGATGCGTCCCCATATCCACCAGCCGATCAGCAGACCCAAAAGTCCGGCGAGCGCCAAAAGTGTCCATACTTCACCAAGCAGGTATCCCCATTCTTTAAACATCAGTCGTCCCTCTCCACTCGTTTCACCCAGTCTTGGATACGTCGATTAGTTCTGTACCCATTCGATTTCCGTGCGGCGGTTGCGCGCACGTCCTTCATCTGTGTCATTGCTGGCCACAGGTGCGGTCTCGCCAAATCCGATTGCGTTCATCCGGTTGCGATCCAGCCCGCGGTTCGCAAGCTCATTCAAAACGCTGTCTGCACGATCATTCGACAGGCGCAGATTATCGTCCTCTTCACCGACGCTATCTGTATGTCCGCCCAGAACCAGACGCATCGCTGTTCCATCCAGGCAACGCGACAGTACACCGGTGATCCGGCTGATGACGCGGCGCGCCGAGATATCGAGTGCCGAAGACGCAGTGATGAAGTCGATCTGCTCTGCCGACTGAATTTTTGCCGTGGCATCAACACATGTCTCCGGGGAGACTTGGAACTGCGATAGCGGGATCCAGTAGTTGTTCGTCGCGGTCAGCAATTCACCGGTCACCGGATCAAGGCGCGTTGTGCCATCCGCATATGTGCGTGTGGTGCGCGTGACGTTCACGTCACTGTCTGCACCCAGCGTTTCCTGCAAACGTTGCGCAAGGACCTGCGTGCTGGCGCCTTTGAGCGCTTCGCCTGAGAACTTGATACCGTCTTCTCTGACGGTGAGCTCTGCGGTTTCAAACTCGCCGATGAGCGCGCCAACACTTTTCAACCGCTCGATTTCAGCAGAGGCATCGCCCGTGGCGTTGTCCGTGATCGCGGCGTCAACAACGTTCAGGCCCAAAGCATCTGTCACATCAGATAGACTGGTGCCGCTCGGAAAGCTCCCCTCCAGCTTAGCACCGCTGTTGGCATCAAATTGAAGACTGTATTGTGGCGACTCTGGAACGTCGATCGTCCGCTCAATCGCGTAGCCTTCGGGGAAGGCCAGAGCGCCGACCGTTTCAATTTGTGCGCTGGACAGGGCTGTTCCCTTGAGCTGAGCTGATTGATCGACGATGGTGAACGTGCCGGCATCAAGCCCTTGCAAGCTCTCAAGTCCTGAAGATACCGCTGTCGTCCATTCAGCATTCGGCCATCCTCCTGCCACGGCAACATTGGACGTGTCGCCATAATCTGCCAAAGCGTCACGATCCGCAGCCGTCGGAACCACCCCGGAGAAATTTATCTCATCGGCGCTTTTCGATGCAGAAAAGGAATATCCGTCGATGACCGGCACCCAGCCAATGCCGTTGAATTGAATGGCCCCATCGCTGGCATAGAGCTGCCTCATCGATCCGAAATCAGGCATTTCGGTCGCAGGCGTTACAGTAATTTGCGCACCTTCAGGCATGGCGGCCGCGAGCATGGATTGAAGCGCCTGTGCGTCCTCCCCGGCACGAGCCACCCCATCGAATGTCATGCCGCTGCTGTTTACGCTCAGGTTGGCTACATCGAAGAGATCAAGGGTGCTCGACACCTCAGACACGCTTGCGTCCACATCTACAAAAGGCGCGGTCGCATTGGCTGAGAGATCGACCGTCAAATCGCGTTGCGGCAACAGCGCAGTGAGTTCGTCACCTCGCGCAGCACTCATGACTGATCCGGAAAGTTCAGCGCCGCGTTCAGCATCAAAGGTCAGGTTGAGCGCACTTGGCGTCGGCACCGCGATATCTTGCGTGATAGTGTAGCCGTCAATACCCGAAAAAGCAGTGGTTGCAGCGTCGCGTGTATCGCTATCGGAGGCCATTCCGGCAACATTGATATCTGAGCCGGAGAAGGTGACGGACCCCTCCTTCAGAGTGCCAAGCGCACCGACACCCGATAGCACCGCATCGGCCCAGGCATCATTGGGTTCCCCTGCTGCAAGCGACAGATTGGCTTGTGCATCCGGCAGCGCCGAGGTGAGCGCATCGATCGATGCTTGGCTTGGCATCACCCCTTCGATGACCATCCCCTCGACTGACTTCGTCGCCTTGAAGCTATAGTCTTCGGCAACGGGCAGTGTTTCGAGATCATCAATGACAATACGACGCCCCTCAACGCCGTTCAGCGCATCCAAAATCTCGTCCCGTTGCGCTTGAGTGTGCGCAACGCCTGAGACGCGAATGTCTCGTCCGGACACGGTCGTTTCGATTGGATGCTGTGTAAACGCAGCTGCGACTGCGGTTGCACCTTGCGTGACGTGGTTTTCCACATCAACAAGATGGTCCTGATGCGCCCAATACCCAAGCCCACCTATTCCGGCGGCAAATACAACAAGCGGCAATACAGGTGGCATAGGACTTCCCCTCAAAAAATCATCATAAGATGTGTTGCCCCTGACGTAATGGGCGGCTCACGTGAGTTTTAGGGGAAATTGGAGCGGATTTTCCCTAATTTGACGGTGAATAGTCCGCGTGATCAATTCCTGAGGTGCTAAAGTTATATTAGTATTCAAGCATTTGGTGTTTTTTAAAGCGCACTGAGTTGCATTACTTTAGGTGTTATTGCGCACCTCAATAATGACCTAATTCTCGTAACGTATTTGACCGTCTCGCCTCTCGCAATTGTTTTGGTCACTTCAGCCCGAAGGCCAAAATATCGCGTCAAGCAAACCCATAAGTCTCACGCGCGAAGCTGCTTATAGATCAAGCCCTTCCCCCTGCGTTTTCGATCGATTTTCACTCATTATCCCGGGTTTCGAGCTCTTCAAAAATCGTGGCAAAATCGTTTGAACTGCGTGCTCGGAGGGGGCGCCAAATACGGCGCAATCACCCGCGAACCAAATCCTCCAGCAAACCCGTGCGTTTCGCCCATAGCGCGCTTTGGCTGTAGGTTTTGACCGCATGGGTACGGGCGGCTTTGCCTTTGCCCGTGGCTTTCTTGCGGTTGTCGAGCAACTCTTCGATGGCGACGACAAGGGCAGGAATGTCATTGTGATCGACGAAATTGGCCATGCTGGCATTTGGGGCCACCTCACGCACGGGCTTGGTGTCAGAGGCAACCAGCGGGCAGCCGATGCTCATGGCTTCGATCATCGACCATGAGAGCACAAAGGGCATCGTCAGATAGACATGCACATGGGTGGATTGCAGGAGCGCTGTGAAATCATTGCGGGACAAGAGCCCGGTAAAATGCGTGCGCGCCATATCGAGATCGAGGCGCTCCAGCATATGCGCCTTCCAGCTCTCCCCGCCTTGGGGCTTGCTGCCATAAGCCGCGCGGTCTTCGCCGCCGATCAGCGCATGGAGTTTCGGGCGCTTTTTCTGCAATATATCGAGCGCTTCCATAAACGCGCAAAACCCGCGCTGCGGTTCCATCCCGCGGGTCGCATACGTGATGATCTCGCAATCATCATCGAGCGTCAGGCCGCCCAAGGGCGGGCGCGCATCGGGGTTGGGGCAGAGGTTTTGCGTATCCACCCCATCATGAAGCACCGTCATCTGTTTGCGCAAATGGGGTGGGAACTGATCGGCCTGAAACTTGGTCGGGCAGATCACCATATCCGATTGCGCCAGATCAAGCAGCGTGGGCGTATTGCGGGAAAGCGCGAGCGCGCGTCCATCTTCGGCCTTGTTGAAATCAAGATCATCCGGCATCACATCGACAGGTGGCCAGCGGTAATACCATTCCACATAAGAGACAAACTTGCATGCGGGCCAAACCGCTTTGGCGAGCGTTCCCGACCCCCAACCGGCATGGGCCATCACGATATCGGGCACAAGCCCTGTCTTGCGCGCGGCAATCGCGCCATTTGCAAAAGCCTGCGCGTTGATCATCGCGTTCTCGAAGGGGCGCGCAAAGCGATGCACGCCCTTGGTCACGGCGCGATGGGGCTTCATGCGAATGAGATTGCACCCCTGCGGCGGCTTGGCATCCTCGCGCGCGGTCGCAAACGTGACCTTGTGACCCTCTTTGGCAAGGTGCAGCCCGTAAGCGCCAAACTGGGCGGGAAAATTCTGATGAGCGAAAACGATGTTCATGCGGATATACGTGCCTGAAAGAGTTGCGATACTATGACGAGGGCACCGCATATTCCAGCCATGCCTGACGTTTCTTTGGTTCAAAAAATATCCCGCTGCGCGCGTAGCGCAAACAAAATGACGCGAGCCGCGCCAGCGGCTCACTGTTTGACGGCGCTTTAAGCGGCGAAAATGAGATCGAGCGAGGGGGTCTCGCGCAGGAGTTGCTGCGAGTAGGGGGCTTGCGGGTTTGCGAAGAACGCATCGGCAGGGCCAGCCTCGATCACCGTGCCCTGGCGCAGCACCACGACGCTGTCGGACATTTGCCGCACGACAGAAAGGTTATGGCTGATAAAGAGGATCGACAGGCCAAAGGTTTCTTGCAGGTCTTTGAGCAGGTTGAGGATTTGCGCCTGGATTGAGACATCGAGGGCAGAGGTTGGCTCGTCGCAGATCAGAAATTCGGGGCGCGCGACAAGGGCGCGGGCGATGGCGATGCGTTGGCGCTGGCCGCCGGAGAATTGATGCGGGAATTTTAGCATGGCGCGTTGCGGCATCTCAACCAGCTCCAGCACCGAGGCGACGATTTTGCGGCGCTCGGTTTTGTCGCGCGCGAGGCCGAAATAGGCAATCGGGTCGCCGATGATATCCTCGACCGAGCGGCGGTTGTTCAGGGACGAGTATGGATCCTGGAAGATCATCTGGATCTTGCGCCGTATGGGATGGCTGCGCGGGCGGTCGCGGCCGAACGGCAGCGGCGCACCTTCGAACATGATCTCGCCCGAGGAGGGTTTGATCAGGCCGACGATGGCTTTGGCGAGGGTGGATTTGCCCGATCCGCTTTCCCCGATCAGTCCCAGAACTTCGCCTTGGCCGACGGACAGATTGACGTCTTTGAGGGCGCGGAACTGGGTGGGTTTGCGCAATGAAAAGCCTTCGTTGGATGTAAAGGTGACGTTGAGGTCGCGTGTTTCTAAAACGGGTACGCTTAAGCTGTCTTGGCGCGCGCCTTGCAAGAGCCAGTCCTGGGCGAAGGCATCAGATGCGCCTTCGACTTTCCAAAGACGTTCTGGCGCGTCGAGTTTGACCTCTTCGGCTTCGATATCGGTGAAGCGGGGCAGCTTTTCGCCAAGGCGCGGGACAGCGGCCATGAGCGCTTTGGTGTAGTCATCGCCTGGGCTGCCCAGAACCTGACGGGTAGGGCCGACTTCCTTCAGCTTGCCGCCGCGCAGGACCGAGACTGTGTCGGTGATTTCGGCAATCACACCGATGTCGTGGGTGATCAGGATAAAGCCGATGCCGCGGTCGGTTGCGAGGCGTTTGATGAGCGCGAGGATTTGTTTTTGGATCGCCACATCAAGGGCGGTGGTTGGCTCGTCAGCGATAATCAATTCAGGATCGGTGCACAGCGCAAGCGCAATAACGACCCGCTGGCGCATGCCGCCCGAGAATTGATGCGGGTACTCGCGCATGCGCTCAGCGGCGTTGCGGATACCTGTCTCTTCCAGAAGGGCGATGGCGCGGGCTTCGGCCTCGTCATAGCTGACGTCTGAGTGCTGGCGGATGGTCTCGATCAGTTGCGCTTCGATGGTCAGGAGCGGGTTAAGAGATGTTTGCGGGTCCTGAAAGATCATCGAGATGCGCGCGCCGCGATAGGTGTGATAGGTGTCCGCATCCAGCGCGCGCAAGTCCTCGCCTTTGAGCCGTATTTCTCCGCTGGCGATGTAGCCCGGATGCGGGATCAATCCGATGATGGCCGCACCGATGGTCGATTTGCCTGCGCCGCTTTCGCCGACGAGCCCGTGAATTTCACCCGGCTCAATGGACATATTGATGTCCTCGACAGCGCGGAAGGTGCCGAAGCGGGTGGGGTATTCGACCGTCAGGCCTTTGATGTCGAGGAGTGCGCCCATTTATCGGCGCCCCCTAAATACAAAACTGGCTGTTACAGGTAAGCACTTGTCCGGCAAAGCCGGACAGTCCCCGACCCTCCCCACGGGAGGGGGCTTACACCCCCACCCAGGGTCGGCGGCTGTCCTTGTTTCTTTAATCGACACCCGCATCTACCTAAGCCTCGGGTTAAGCACGGCGCGGAAGAAATCGCCCAGGATATTCACGGAGATGATCATGAAGATCAGCATGAAGGACGGGAAAATCACAATCCACCATTCGCCTGAAAAGATGTATTCCGTGCCGATGCGGATCAGCGTTCCCAGCGAGGGTTGATTGGGCGGCACGCCGACGCCTAAGAAACTGAGCGTGGCTTCGAGCAGGATCGCAACCGCCAGATCGACGGTGCCGATGACCAGAAGCGGACCCATGATATTGGGCAGGATGGTCACGGCCATGATGCGCAAGGGGTGCTGGCCGATGATCTCTGCCGATTGCACATATTCTTTGTTCCGTTCCACGAACGTGGAGGCGCGGGCGGTGCGGGCGAAATTGACCCAGAGCGACAGGCCAATGGCGACGGTCAGCACGAAAAGAAGCAGGTCTTCATGCTGCTCGCGGGGCAGGATGCCGCGCGCGATGCCATCGACGAGCAGAGCGGTGAGGATGGCAGGCAGGCTGAGCTGGATATCGGCGATGCGCATGACGACCGCATCAAAACGCCCGCCGTAGTATCCCGCCGCAACGCCCAGGCTGGTGCCGATGACAGCGGCGAAAAGGACGGAGCTGAGGCCGACGAGCAGCGACAGGCGGGTGCCGTAGAGGATGGCGGACAGCAGATCGCGCCCCTGATCGTCGGTGCCGATGATAAAGCGTGGATCGCCATTTTCGGTCCATGCGGGCGGGGTGAAGCTGTCGAGGATATCGAAGCTCGCCAGATCATAGGGATTGCTCGGCGCGATCAGGGGCGCAAGGAAAGCGCCGAGGATGCTGATGAGCGCGATCACAGCCGCGATTTGCGCCACGCGATTGTGCAGGAAGAGATAAATCAGCTCGTTTTCAAGACGCGCGCGCCGCCACCATGCCAGCATTATCCCGGTGCTCCTTTAAGCCGGACACGCGGGTCGATGACCACGTAAAGAATGTCGACGATCAGGTTGATGATGACGAATATCAGCGCGATCAGCACGAGGTAGACGGCCATAACAGGGATATCGACGAAGCGGATGCTCTCAAGAAACAAAAGCCCCATGCCGGGCCATTGAAAGACGCTCTCTGTGACGATGGAAAAGGCGATGATGCCGCCAAACTGGAGACCGATGATGGTGATCACCGGGACCATCGAATTGCGCAGGGCGTGGTGGTAGTGGACCGAGCGGTAGTCGATGCCGCGCGCCACAGCGAATTTGATGAAATCGGTGTTCATCACGTCCTGCATCTCTGAGCGGACAAGGCGCATGGTCAGGGTAAGTTGGTAGATGCCCAAGGTCAGTGCTGGCAGGATCAGAGCGCGCCAGCCCTCAACGGTCAGGAAATTGGTCTTCCACCATCCTATCTCAACGACCTCCCCGCGCCCGAAGGTTGGTAGCCAGCCGAGTTGAACGCCAAAGAGGTAGATGAAGAAAATGCCGATCACAAAGGTTGGAATGGAGATACCGATCAGGGTGACGATGAGGATGGTGTTGGCGATGACGCCGTCATTCTTGAGCGCGGTGTAGATGCCCGCCGGAATGCCCGCGATCAGCGAGATCAGGAGCGAGATGAAGCCAAGCTCCAGCGTCGCTGGCATGCGGTCGAGGATCATCTCGCCGATGGGTTGGCGGGTGCGGTAGGAAAAGCCGAAATCGCCAGTGATGAGATTGCCGATAAAGCGGGTGTATTGGGTGATCACCGGATCATTGAGGCCAAGCTGGTCGCGCAGACGCTCCTGATCCTCAATGGATGTCTCCTGGCCCACCATCACCGCGATGGGATCGCCGACAAAGCGAAAGAGCGCGAACGCCAGCAGGGAGACGGCGAGCATGACGAAGATCGATTGCAGGAGGCGGCGGGTGATGAAGCTAAGCATTGGGGAGACAATGCACAAAGTCAGGTGGGGTTGCAATGAGCGGGTGAGGGAGAACTGAATGCTATCGGCCCTGCGACAGCGAGACATTCGAGCGATAGGGCCGAACCGTTTTACCAATAGCAAACCAGAGGTTTGACGGGCGGGCCGCTTTGCGGTTGTTCACCGCCATGGTCGGCCCACTCTCATTGCGAGCCGTCGTCCTTTACACCTCATTCTCAAGAAATCTTGAACATCATTGTTTTAAGAAATCGTCTGTTATTTACTAAAGAGAACCCAATTCTCGTCGATTGCCCTTAATCAAATGGATAGAAAATGAAAAACACGCCCCTTACGTCGCTTATCGTTGCAGCTTCGCTTGTCTTTGGTGCCGGTTCCGCGATTGCGCAGCAGATTGCCTTTGACGGATCGTGGAAGGAGCAGCGGTTTTCGCTTTTCTCGAAAAATGACTATGGCTTTAACGGGTCCAGTTTGGATGTGGCCTCGGATGGCAGTGTCTCTATGGCTTACGTGCAATTGCCCGAAAGCGTGTGGGGCGCGTCAGGCGCAAAGTGGCAATGGGCAGTCAGCCAGAGCACACCGGCAACCGATTTGCGCCAGAAGGGCGGCGATGACAGGAACCTGTCACTTTATGCAGTGTATTTGCCTGCCGATCAGGCGCAAAAGCTCAAGGGCGCGAAAATCACCAAGCTGCTGTCGGAAGATAGCGCGCGGGTGCTGGTCTACGTCTGGGGCGGAGCGCATAACCGCGGAGATTTCCTCGACAGCCCGTATTTGGGCGCGCGTGGCAAAACGATAGTCCTGCGCGGCTCTGGCACCGGATCGCATAGCGAGGCGGTGGATTTGGCGGGGGATTATCGCAAAGCCTTTGGCGGCACGCCGGGCGCATTGGTCGGGTTGGCGGTGACGGCCGATAGCGATGATACGGACTCGCAGATCGCCGCGTCGATTTCGAATTTGGTGCTGAATTAGGGCGCAGCCTGCACGTCCGATTGTTTTTGAGCCCGATTTGTCCTTTGTGGAACAGCTGTCTAAACTTTGGCTGAAAATCCAAAGGAAGGCGCGGGCATGACACATGACGAGGTCATTGAGGCGATTGCGAAGTCCCTCCGCGACGTGCCGGGCATCCGTGCGCTGTTCCTCAGCGGCAGCTACGGCAATGGTTTGGCTGACGCCTACAGTGATATTGATTTCGTGCTGGTTTCCGATGAGGGTGCGTCCGATGCCATTGCGCAAAGATGGCGCGAGGCTGTTGAGACGACGGGTGAGATCGTTCTGTGGTGGGACCGGACGACCGCTCCGGTTTTGATCAATGCGATCACCGAAGACTGGACGCGAACCGATGTCATTATTTTAAAGCCTGATCAGATGGGGCGGCAGACGAAGGACGCGCTCAAGCCGCTTTTCGATCACGACACTATTTACGACACACTTGATGACGTCGCACAAAAGTCTGACCCTGACCCGAAAAAATTCCGCTACGAGGTCGAGGAATTCATCAGGATACTTGGGCTGCTTCACCTTGCGGCTGGGCGCGAGGAATATATCAACGGTATGCTGGGTATCTCACTGCTTAGAAACAAGCTCGTTAATCTGTTGATCGAAGAAACCGATGCGCCGAACCGTGGCGGGATACTTCATCTCAATCGGTTGATCACGGAGGATCAAAAAGCGCTTTTGACGTCCCTCCCGCCAGCCGTTCCCGAACGAGACGCGATGATTTCGGCCCATCTTGCTTATGCCAAAGCGTATCTGCCGCGCGCACGCCGCATGGCGGCGCGACTGGGTGTCGCATGGCCGGAGCGTTTTGAGGCGGCGACCTGGGTGCGATTGGAGCAATCCTTGTCGATCCGGCGGCCCTACGACTAGACATGTGATCTGGCGCGTTGCTGCGATGATCTGGAAACGCACTCTTTGAGCAATCTGGTCCGCTTCACATTCGTGTAACCTCGCTCAAATTCAGATTCGACACTTCCCGCCTGATGGTGAATGTTGGGTCATCAACAAGGGAGATATATCCATGAAATTCCTCACCCAAACGGCTCTGGTGCTGAGCCTTTCGGCAGGTGCCGTGAGTGCTGAGACGTTTAAATGGGCCGGATCGACCGATCCGCAGACCATGGACCCGCATGCGGTCAATTCTGCGCCTGTCCTGGGCTTTTTGAACAATGTCTACGAAGGACTTGTGCGCCGGAACAAGGAGATGAAGATCGAGCCGTCTTTGGCGACGAGCTGGGAAAATCTTGATGGCAAGGGCTGGCGGTTTAATCTGCGTCAGGGCGTCAAATATCATGACGGGTCGGAGTTTACGGCTGATGATGTGCTGTTTTCGTATGAGCGGGCCTCATCGGAAGAGGCGGACGTGCGGTCCTGGTTCTCGCCCGTGAGCGAAGTGATTGTGGTCGACGACTATACGATTGATTTCATGACGAGTGCGCCAAACCCACTCTTCCCTGACAGTATCGCGAATTTCATGATCATGGATCGCGGCTGGACGGAAGGAAATGACGCGGCGCTGCCGTCCAAAGAGGCGGAGAATTTCGCAACCCGCAATACCAACGGGACGGGCGCGTTCATGCTGACGTCTCGTGATCCGGGCGTGCGCACGACGCTCGCGCCAAATGGCGCGTGGTGGGACGAGATGGAGAGCAACATCACCGAGGCGGTCTTCACGCCGATTGGCGAGTCTGCCACCGGGATGGCAGCGCTTTTGTCCGGTGAGATCGACTTTATCGCGCCGATCCCCTTGCAGGATGTGCCGCGGATGAAGGAGCGGGACGGGTTCACTGTGCATGAAGGCGTGGAAGCGCGGGTTCTGATGCTCGGCTTTGCCCATGGCGCGGATGCTTTGAAGTATTCGGACGAGACGAGTGATGCGAACCCGTTGCAAGATGTGCGGGTACGCAAGGCGATCTATCAGGCGATTGATGTGGATGCGCTGGCCAGTAAGGTGATGCGCGGCACGGCGGAGCCTGTCTCGCAGCTGGTGTCCAAGGAAATGAAGGGGTTTTCAACAGGGCTGGCGGATCGCCTGCCGTTTGATCCAGAGGCGTCCAAAGCGCTGCTTGCTGAAGCGGGCTATGCGGACGGGTTTTCCTTCGGGCTGATGTGTCCGAATGATCGCTACATCAACGATGAGGCGATTTGCCGTGCGGTGACGTCCATGCTGGCGAAAATCGGTGTGAATGCCAAACTGTCGAGCATGCCGGTGCGCAACTACTGGCCGGAGCTGCGGGAAGATAATTTCGACATGTACCTGCTGGGCTGGTCGCCGGGCACGTTCGATGCGGAGCACCCGATCCGCTTCCTTGCCTCCACGCCGAACACCGAGAAGAAGTTGGGGTCGTGGAACTTTGGTGATTACTCGAATGCGCGGATTGACGAGCTGTTGCCGCAAATCCAGACATCGCTCGATCCTGAGGCGCGTCAGGCGATGATCGATGAGGTGACCAAGATCTATCAGGACGAGGTGGCCTATGTGCCGATGTATGTGCAGCCGCTGATCTGGGCGACCAAGGACAACATCGCGCTGACGCAGCGGACGGATAACTTCTTCATCCTGCGCTGGGTTACGGTGAACTGATCTTTTGGGGATATTGAGATGGGAAGGGGCGTCCGCTGGGGCGCCCTTTTTTGTTGGGGGAGTGCAATTGCGATTGACAGTATGTGCGCGGAATGAAAGCGGGTCGACCGAGGGTGGTTAACGGACGCGCAGCGGCCCGCCCGTGGGGCGGCCCTATCGCTTGAATGCTTCGATTGGTCTCGCTGACGCGCGCCCGATGGCATTCATTGATTGGACTTCACAACAAAGACAATCGCCATGTGCCCGCGCACCGAAGGTCTTAATGCACCAGCACCGCGTAATACCGGCTATCAAAGTTGGTCGGGTTGAGCGATGCGGCATCGACGAGTTCGACCTCCATTTCCATGCTGGTGATCTCATCATTTGGGCACAGGTTGTTGTTGTGGGTATCGCCCGGTATGCCGGTATCGCAGGCTCGCACCATAGGTGGTGTGGCGAGATAGACGTCCACCACATCGACGATATCGGCCATATAGGTGTCCGCGAAGTTGGCTGAAGTGTCACCTGTGACCTCGCCATAAGGCATAGCGGCTTCACAATTCACGATGGTCATGCGCTGCAAGCGTCGCTCGGTGTCCGGGATCGCTGAGGCGCCATATTCGGAGGCGAAGTTGATCGAGCCTGTCTGGATGCCGTAGTTGCCATAGCCTTCGGGATTGAGCACTGCGCCGGTATCAGCATCGATCTCGCCCAGATAGGGAATGGCACCGTTGTTGGAATGCCCGTCTGTCGCCGCGCTATCGAGCAAATCTGGTGTCTGGCGCTCCACGTTTCGATAAAAATCGTAGAAGGTCGCATTGCCGCCCACAAGCGCAGCCGCATTGAGGCTGGCGCGTGGCACCTCCCAGAAGTTTGCATAGGCCGGGTTGGCGTCTGCAACCTCTTGGGCAAGGAAGGGCGCGTAATAGGCGGCCATCAGCGATTGCACATCGTTCAGGCCGTTCGAGGGGACATAGATAGAGGGATGCGCGCTGCCCTGACTGGTGCAGTTCTCCGCATCGAGACACGGGTGCAGGTCAGCCGGACCCCATTCGGAGCGTTCGCCGGTTGGATAGACGTGGTTCAGGCGAGAATAGCTGGGGATCGTCGGGTCCACACCATAGGTGGCGCGTTGATTATTGATCGCGATCTGCGACCCGACTTTGAGGAAGGGCTTGAGCGACAGATTGTGGTCAAGCTCATACTGCACATCATCCAGATACTTCTCGAAATCGGCGCGATGCATCCGCCCGTGGCCGACAACGCGGTCCGGGTGGAACAGGCTGGAGCGGTCGATGCTTGAGGCAAAGCCGAGCGAAGAGGGGAAGTTATGGGTGAAATTGATGTCGAGCGTTGTGTCCATGATGTCGGCCATGGGACCGTCATACATATCGAAGATCACATTGAGGCCGGTGGTCATCACGGCCGGGTCTGCCGCCTTGATCGCGACCTGGTCGTTCACACAAGACATTCCGGAGGCCGCGATGGCGATCATGCAGATATCGCGCAGCTCTTCGATGCCCTTGGAGGTGGTGGAGGTGCCGGGCAGAAGTGACGGATCGCTACACACGACATTGCGCACTTCCATCATGTCGTAGGGGGTCTTGAGCATGCCCATACGGATTTTCGCATAATCGGCTGAACTGCCGCTTGATGCATTGCTTGGCTTTTGGCCATGGGTCTGGTCTGCGGTCAGCTTCATCCGGTAGCCGGCGCCATCTGCGATCTCTGCCTGCCAGCTTGTGTTGGTGCGCATCTCGAAGGGGTTGCACATCACAATCGGTGTGAGCGCATCGCAGGCAACCTGACGGCTGGTTGCCACCGCAGAGGTAACAACGTCGATGCTGGACAGACCCTGATTGCCTTCGGTCGCAAAACGCAAGAGCGAGAGCGTCACCGATTTGTTAGAGGCAATGGCGAGCACGTATTTCGCAATCTCAGGCGTTGTCGTCGTGTATTGCGCAGCCAAGGAGGCGCTAAAGCCGCCGTGGCTGGCGGTCGGCGCTTGCGTGAGAAAGACAAGATCGCTGACCTCAAACGGGCTGTCATCCGAGACAAAGCTGGAGGTTTTGGCAATCGCATGGGCGGCGGTTGTTGCGCGGGCAATGGCGTCGGGTTTGCCATCAAGTTGCTTTGCGGCCGAGAGCGCGACCTGATCGATATAGCCTTGCATCTGCGAATGTGCGGAATAGGCGCGGCCAAAATCCATCATCAGGCCGATCCCGCCAAAAATCATGACGGAGAACATAACCATCTGGACCGTGATGATCGCTGACGTGTCTTCGCAAAACTTGCGAAGTTTGGGGGGTACAAAATCACCCATGTACTTAGCGTCCCTCGCTAGATATCCATGCCCCCACACGAAATACCCGTCGTCAAAATTTAGACTTTGTTAGGAAGTCTGTCAATCTTTCCACCCGTTTCCACAGGTGTGGATAACATAAATTTTCGTTAAAATTAAAAGGGTTAACCCAAATACTACGCGTGAATTGTGTGAATGTCGCAATTTGGCCACAAATGCACTGAGGCGCTTTGCACTGGCATGCGATCCGCCGTCTCGGTTATAGAAAGAGCCATGACACAATATGTAGTTGCCGCGCTTTACAAGTTCACAGCATTTGACACTCCGCAGGCGTTGATCTCGGGGATTCAAACCTGCTGTTTGGAGCAGGGTGTTAAAGGAACGTTACTTGTCGCTACCGAAGGTATTAACGGCACCATCGCCGGTTCGCGCAAGGGAATCGACGCTGTCATTAACCATTTAAGAGCACTTCCGGGCTGTTCCGATTTGGAACATAAGGAAAGTTACGCCTCTGAGAACCCGTTCCTACGCATGAAAACGCGACTCAAAAAGGAGATCGTGACATTGGGTGTGGAGGGTGTCGATCCCAATGGCGCAGTGGGCACCTACGTGGCGCCTGGGGACTGGAATACGTTGATCGCAGCCGATGATGTGGCGGTGATTGACACGCGCAACGACTATGAGGTTGCCATTGGCAGTTTCGATGGCGCGATTGATCCCAAAACCGCATCTTTCGGGGATTTTCCCAAGTGGTGGGAGGAGAACAAGGATCAGTTCGAGGGCAAGCGCATCGCGATGTTTTGCACTGGTGGGATCAGGTGCGAGAAGTCGACAAGCTATCTCAAAAGTCAGGGTGTTGCGGATGTTTTTCATCTTCAGGGCGGTATCTTGAAATATCTTGAAGAGGTGCCCGAAAATCAGAGTCGCTGGAGCGGTGAATGTTTCGTCTTTGATCAGCGGGTTTCTGTGGGTCATGGGCTGGAGGTTGGGGACTATGCGCTGTGCTTTGCCTGTCGCCGCCCGATCACGCAGGCCGACATGGCGTCTGAGCGCTATGAAAAGGGTGTTAGCTGCCCGCAGTGCTATGACGAGGTGCCAGAAGAGCGGAAAGAGCGGTTTCGTGAACGGCAGAAACAGGTGCGATTGGCCGAAGAGCGCGGGACGCGGCATATCGGGAGTTGAGCTGGCTGTGTGCTGAAAGAGAGCGGCCCGCCCACGGGCGGCCCTACCGCTCGAATGCCTCGATTAGACACGCTACGCTCGCCCGATGGCAGTCTTTATAGCGGCATCCATTTTATCTGAGTTGAGAGTGCCGCTACAAAGCATCGTTTTGCAGCGCGAATTTAACCTCAAAACCGTTTCACACGCTTCGGCTTGCGCTTTAGAGCCTCCGAACACATGGGCCTTGCGCCTATGACTTGATCCGATATCCCGTTTTGAACATCCACCAGATCACAGCAAGGCAGGCGATCAAAAACACAAAGATCATCCCCAGTGAGACGGCGACGGACACGTCTGCGACCTCGAAAAACGCCCAGCGGAAGCCGGAGACGAGGTAGAGCACCGGATTGAAGTAGCTGATGGTTTGCCAGATCGGTGGCAGCATAGAGACTGAGTAGAAAGAGCCGCCCAGAAACACGAGCGGCGTGACCACCAGCATGGGCACGAGGTTCAACTGCTCAAAGCTCTGCGCCCATATGCCGATGATAAAGCCGAAGAGGGCAAAGGTGATGGCGGTGAGGAACATAAAGGTGAACATCAGCACCGGATGGGCGATTTGCAGATCGACGAAGAAGGCGGAGGTCGCGAGGATGATCAGCGCGATCATCGCCGATTTCGTGGCCGCTGCGCCGACATAGCCGCAGACGATCTCAAACGATGAGACCGGGGCGGACATGACCTCATATATCGTGCCTATGAACTTGGGAAAATATATCCCGAAGGCGGCATTGGTGATCGATTGGGTCAGGAGCGAGAGCATGATAAGGCCGGGCACGATGAAAGTGCCATAGGCGATGCCCTCGACGCTCTCGATCCGGCTGCCGATTGCTGCACCGAACACCACGAAATAGAGCACGGTGGAGATGACCGGTGACAGGATGGATTGCGTAATGGTGCGGAAGGTGCGGGCCATCTCGAATTTGTAGATGGCCAGAATTGCGTTCCAGTTCATGATGCCTCCCTTGAGACAAGGCCGACGAATATGTCCTCAAGCGAGCTTTGGCGGGTCGAGATGTCAGACGGGACCAGCCCTGCGTCATTGAGATCATTGAGCAGTTTGCGAATGCCTGTGCGTTCTGCGCGGCTGTCGTAGCTGTAGGTGATGTTTGTGCCGCTGTCGGACAAGGTCACATCGTCTGATGCGATGGTCGCAGGGAGGGCGTCGATGGGTGCGCTCAACTCGATCACAAGCTCTTTTTTGCCCAGCTTTTGCATGAGCGCGGATTTCTCTTCGACCAGCAGTATCTCGCCATTGGCGATGATGCCGACGCGGTCGGCAATCTCTTCGGCTTCCTCGATATAATGGGTGGTCAGGATGATGGTGGTCCCTTGGGCGCGCAGCTCATTGACAAGCGCCCACATATCCTTGCGCAATTCCACATCAACGCCGGCGGTCGGCTCATCGAGAAACAGGATCTTCGGCTCGTGGCTGAGCGCTTTGGCGATCAGGACGCGGCGTTTCATACCGCCTGAAAGCTCCATCGTGCGCGCATCTTTCTTGTCCCATAGCGACAAGGCACGCAATGTCTTTTCGATATGCGCATCATCGGCGGGCATCCCGAATAGCCCGCGCGTCAACCGCGTGGTGGCGATGACTTTCTCGAAAGGCTCGATAGTGATTTCCTGTGGCACAAGTCCGATCATGCGGCGCGCCTGACGGTAATCCCTGATAATGTCAAAGCCGCCCACGGTGACGGTCCCGGATGTGGGCGCAACCAACCCGCAAATCGTTGAAATCAGTGTGGTTTTGCCAGCGCCATTTGGGCCGAGCAGGGCGATGATCTCGCCGCCAGCGATGTCGAGGGAGACATTGTTGAGGGCTTTGAATTCATTGTCGTAGGTTTTGGTCAGATTTCTGACTTCGATAATTGCGGACACGCGCAGCTTCTGCCTTTGGATTTCATACAATCGGGAGGGGAGTATTGCCCTGCGCCAAGGGCGGCGTAAAGGTCAATCGTGCTGTGTGACGGTGGCAGGCCGCTCTCTCGTTGGATTTATCGTAAAGGAGGTGCTTTGTGCGCGCATTTTTTGTTTGCCTTTTGGGACATATGCACCATGTCGTACCTGATATAGGAGAGTGCAGATGACAATTGCGATGATGTATGTGGCGACGCTGGTGCCGTTTTTGGTGATAGATGTGATCGTCGTGCGCAATGTGATGTTGCCGCTGTTTGAGCGCAATATCGGCCCGCTGATGGCGGAAGAGACCCGGCTTGATGTGGCTTTGGGCTTTTACATGATCTATGTCGCGGGGATTGTTTATTTCTGCGTCTCGCCTGCGGTTCAGGGCGGTGATATCTCGATTGCGCTGATCAACGGAATGATTCTGGGGCTTTTGGCCTATGGTACCTATGAAATGACCAATATGGCGACGTTGCGCGGATGGTCGTGGTCGATGGTTTTGATCGACACGGTTTGGGGGATGATCCTCACGGCTGGATCAGCTGCGGCTGGATTTGCAATCTTTCGCACGTTTGC
>CAYRKW010000052.1:0-22398 GCA_964425135.1 uncultured Rhodobacterales bacterium | reverse complement strand
ATAACTGTAGCCAAACACCCACCAAACCTACGCCTCCTCCGAATTCATCCCCGCACGTAGATATCTGCTACAATCGCGTTGTGGTCTGATCCTGGGGCGTCCTGCACGGATGTGCGCGCTTGCCAGCCTGATGGCACCAGAACGTGGTCCATGCGAAAACCAAACAGCCCCATCATTGAGCGTTTCGTGCTTTGCATGCCCTTGGCCGGTTCCGCCCGTGCGGCATTTGCGATCACCCCGAGCGAATGGCTCCATGCGGTGTTGTTGAAATCACCAGCGATCACAAATTCCCCTTCGATATCAGAGAGGTACTCCGCGATTCTGTGGTTTTGCTGGAACTTCAAATCACCTGCGTCCGGCGCGATATGCAGCGATCCCACTTTGATCTCACCATCGGGTGTGCTCAGATTGACCATCACAAAGCCCCAGCCCTCGTCGCAATACGGCATCGAGCCATCTGCAAAGGCAAAACGCGACATCACAGCCACCGACCCTACCCCGTTGAGCGCGCACACAGCCGAATACGGATAAGAGCGCGCCAGCAGATCGACTATCGCCTGATTGTCCGGCGAAAGCTCCTGCATGGTCACGATATCCGGATTTTCCGCCCGGATTTGCCGCGCAAGATCAGAAATCAGGTCATTATCATGCGCGGTGTTGATCTGCATCATCCGCAAATCCGGCCGCTCGCGCGGGGCATCTATCGTTGCATAGGCCAGCACAGTGAGCATGCTAAAAAGGACCGCAACGCCGGTAAACAGTGCGGTCATCTGCTGCCCGCGCACCACCATCAGCAACGTCATAATCCCCAGTGTCACCGTCAGCGGAACACGATAGCGCCCCAAGGCGTCAAGGAGCGGATCAATCGCACCGAAAAACCCTAAGATAAGCGCCAACAAAACTGCGATCGAAACAGGTCGCAAGACTCCAATCGAAATCGGCATAATCCCCCCCCAAATTTAATGCCAAAACAACTTTACACTATGGAAGCTAGGCTAACACCGGCCCCCTACCCGATGTCAATAAATTCGAGCACATCCGGCGATCACATGTTTCTAAATCTAACATTATCAATGACATAAGACGTGTTTTGAAGGTCACGGCAATCGCATAATCTGCGCATTGAAGACTAAAAACGACACGATTCTGGCGCAAATCAACCGTTCAGACCGTAATTTCTTGCGCAGCATGACGGTGAGCCACGCCAAGGATAACGCCATATGAACCAGCACTTCTCTTCGACCCGCAAAGTCTCACCCACGCCGCTCAAGCCCGATGGCTCGCCCGATGACAACGACCGTATAGAGATCGGACCGACGAAGCTGGCGTTTGAGGAATGGGCGGCGCAGGGGCTTGAGATGCCCAATCTTGATGCCATGCGCGCCTATCGCCACGCACGCATCGTTGATCATATCGTAGCGCGGGACTGTGCGGGCGTGCTCCTCTTCGATCCCTTGAGCATTCGATACGCCACAGACAGCACCAATATGCAGCTTTGGAATACCCACAACCCCTTCCGCGCCTGCCTTGTCTGCGCCGATGGGCATATGGTTCTGTTTGACTACAAAAACTCGCTCTTTCTGGCCGATTTCAATCCGTTGGTGAGTGATGTGCGGTCTGGCGCGTCGATGTTCTATTTCTCAAACGGCGATGCGGGTGCGGCCAAAGCGTCCGAGTTGGTGCAGCAGGTCAAAGAGATCCTTGATGAACACGCTCCGGGCCTCAGGCGTCTGGCGATCGACAAGATCATGCCGCGCGGTCTGCGCGCGTTTGAGGCGGCGGGCTACGAGGTGCCCGATGGCGAGGAGCTGATGGAATTTGCCCGCGCGATCAAAGGCCCCGATGAGATCAAAGCCATGCGCGCCTCCATCCGTGCCTGTGAAGCCGCGTGTGTCGCCATGGAGGACGGTACCCATCCAGGCATGTCCGAGGATGATGTCTGGGCGATCCTGCACGCTGAGAACATCCGGCGCGGCGGTGAGTGGATCGAAACCCGCCTGCTCTCTTCAGGCCCGCGGACAAACCCGTGGTTTCAGGAATGCGGCCCGCGGATCATCGGTAATAACGAGATTGTCGCCTACGACACCGATCTTATCGGCGCTTATGGTATCTGCACCGATATCTCGCGGACCTATTGGGTCGGCGACGGTGATCCGCGTCCGGATATGATTGAGGATATGAGATTGGGGATGGAGCATATCGCCTACAACATGGACCTGCTCAAACCTGGAATCACAATTCCTGAAGTCGTAGAGCAATCCCACCGCCTGCCGGACATCTATCAAAAGCAGAAATACTCCTGCCTTATGCACGGCGTCGGCCTGTGCGATGAGTGGCCGCACATCGGCTATCCAGATCACGCAGATGCGGCGGCGTTCAACTACCCGCTCGAAGTCGGTCAATGCCTGTGCGTTGAGGCGCTGATCAGCCGCGAAGGTGGTGATTTCTCGATCAAGCTCGAAGAACAGGTAGTGATCACCGAGGACGGCTATGAGAACCTCACCCAGATGCGGTTTGATGAGCGTTTGTTAGGGTAAAGTTGATTTTTGGCACCGTAAACTCCATATTCAGAGAGAAGAGGAGTTTACGATGTCGGACGAATTTGGAGAAAAGAAGTTCTTCAAAGAACAGGAAACGGATCATGGCGCTATGAAGGAAACCGGCGCAGTATGGCGGGTCCCGCCTGGAAAAAGTTCCGTTCCCGCATGGGGTTTGTCACCGCAAGAATTGGACATGGTTCAGAACGAACAGGCGTTCGATGCCCTGATCGCAGCCGAGCTTGATGGCACAATCGAATATGTGAACGCCGTGAACACCAAAATCGAGACCTATCTCAAACTCTGAATTTCAAGGACGACGGAATTTATGGCGATCCCCGAATGGGTCAATAAGGTCACCGAACTTGCCAAAAGCATCGCCCGCCTGACCGGCAATGTCGAAGCGCTCCAGCGGGAAGTGGAACGGCTGACCGACAAGCTCGACAAATCGAACGAGAAGATCAACCAGCTTGAGCAAGGCTTGGCGCTCGCGAAAGCCGAGTTGAAAGGCGAGGCTCAGATTGCGGCGGTCAATGCGGTTATTCAGGCGCATGAGCAGATGATCGATCGTATCCAGAAAGTCGAAGGCAAGGTGCAACAGCTACCACCGCCAAGCTAAAAAGAGCGTTGCAATAATCCTGATCAATCCACGCGTATAAAGCCTTCATGCGCGATTTTGATCGTTTCCATTGCAATCTCATTCTCTGACGCATTGAAGCTGGGGCCAATATATTTCGTGGGCCACGCATTGTAGACTTCATAGCGCAGGGCGGGCTCGTTTTCCGCGTTGAGCAACGATATCGCCATATCCCGCCGAAACCCGTCCGCTCCCCTTGACGCCTGCTGGAACCATTTGAACATCTCGTCATTGTTCGAAATGCCCCGCTTGAGCGTCAAATCCGCGTATTTGGTCACACCCGGCAGTTTGCGCACACCTTGCAAATCGCCGCCCTCGCGATATTCGATCACCTCGGTCGTCGCCTTGAGGCCCGAAACTTCCGAGAATTTCCCGATCTCAATCCCATCGATCTCGACGGTGAAATTGAACGCTGAATATGGACTGTCTGATGCCGGCATGACGCCCCTCCCCTGGTGTGCTGGTTTCAATTCTACAGGATTTCATGTAATTTTCCCAGAGTAAGGGGAGGCAGCATGGCAATTTCAGAGCGCATCACGCCCAAACCGGCGCCCAAACGCGTCAATCCGATGGTGTTCGTGGATCTGGTTCTGGAAGACGGTATTTTATCACTGCATCTGATCAACCGAGCCAATCTGCCTGCCTATGATGTGCGTGTGCGCTTCAAGAGCAAACTGGTGGGCTCGGCCGGACAGGTGAATATTGCCAAACTCCCGATATTCGAAAAACTCTCCGTCCTCGCCCCCCTCAAAACCATCATCATCCCGATTGATGAGCTGGGTATGTTCTTCAAATTTAACACGCCCGGATTTCTGCGAATGAGCCTGAGCTACATCAACGCCAAGCAGCAAAGCGTTAAGGCCACCTTTGATCACAACACCGAAGCCTATGTGGGCTTTCCGACAATCCTGCGCTCACGCTAACGCGCATTAATTGCAGGATTTCAAGCGAAGTGTGCATCGACTGTGCATAGATTGTGTATCGGTTGTGCATGTGTTGTGCATCGCGGATTTGGCGCATTCTGGGATCAGCCTTTAAAGCCCGATGCGACCAGAAATTTTTCCGAACTATCCGACCGGCTGGCGGGCGGTTTGACGTGTTCGACCTTGGTAAAACGCTTTTTTAACTCCGACAAAAGCGCGGCTTCCGCGCCGCCTGCCAGAACCTTGGCGATGAAAAAGCCATTCTCTTCAAGCACTTCCGTGGCAAACTGCGCCGCCGCTTCGACCAGCGCCATGATCCGCAAATGGTCCGTGCCTTTATGCCCAGAGGATGACGCCGCCATATCCGACATCACCACATTCGCGCCGCCGCCAAGCCATTCCTTGACCTTATCGTCAGCGCCATCTTCAAGAAAATCAAGGACGTAGAGGTCGGCTCCATCTATCGGTTCCACCTCCTGCAAATCAATCCCGACGACCTTACCGGTCTTGCCTTTGGCGTGAACCTTGCGCACCGCAACCTGACACCAGCCCCCCGGAGCACAGCCCAGATCAACCACGCGCGCACCAGCGGTCAGAAAATTAAATTTCTCGTTCAGTTCCAGTATTTTATAAGCCGCTCTTCCCCTAAATCCGTCGTTCTGTGCGCGCCGGACATAAGGATCGTTCAGCTGCCGCTCCAGCCAGAGCTTGGACGAAAGTTTGCGCCCCTTCGCGGTCTTAACGCGCACCCGCAAATTCCGCTCCCCGCGCCCCGATGTATTCTTCCCGCGTCGGCTCACCCGTTCAATACACCGTTTTCGGACATCATCGAATAGAGCAGACCTTCGCGTAACCCGCGATCTGCAACGCGGATGCAGTCTGTCGGCCAAGCCCTTAATAATGTTTGAAAAATTGCAGCGCCCGCCATGATCAGTCTTGTGCGGTCCCGGCCAATTCCGGGATGGGTGCGGCGCCCTTCGGGTCCGAGTTGCAGGAACTGACTGACAACAGCATCCACCTCGTCCGAACGCATTTGCATTCCGTCCACCTTTGAACGGTCATAGCGTTGCAGGCCAAGATGCGCCGCACCCACTGTTGTGACCGTCCCAGATGTGCCGATGACCTGAAACCCTTCCAGGTCGCCAAAGAACGCTTCATCGCGATAAGGCTTAAAGTCCTGAATTTGCTCTTCGAAATACCAACTCATCAGGGCAAACCGCGCCGTGTCGTCATCCACATCCCGGTATTTCTCATACAGCGTTGCAACGCCGGTCGGCACCGAAATCCAGTCCACCACCCGCGCTTCCCCCTGCGCAACCGGTGCGCCTTTATTCTTGTGGGTCGGGCGAATACGCATGATCGCCGCCGCACGCGCGTCGGGCGGGACGCCTTCAAGATCAATCCAGACAAGCTCCGTCGAGCCGCCACCAATATCAACAATCAGCGCCTGCTCCGCATCATGTCCTACCAGCGAAGCGCAGGAAATCACCGCAAGGCGCGCTTCTTCGCTAGGGCGGATGATCTCCAGCTCCAATCCGGTTTGCTCACGCACTTCTTCGAGAAACCCGATCCCGTTTTCGGCGCGCCGACAGGCCTCTGTTGCCACAAATTTGGTATGCACGACGCCATAGGCCGCGAGCTTCTCAGCGCAGGTTTGCAAAGCCGAGACAGTTCGGTTTATTGCGCGGCGCGAGAGCGAACCTGTACGCTCAAGATCAATACCGAGCCGCACGGATTTGGAATAAGCGTCCACCACCCGAAACTGATCCGCGCTTGGGGTCGCGATCAGCATGCGGCAGGAGTTGGTGCCCAAATCAAGGGCAGCATATAGGTCTTCAGGCGCCACATAAGGCTCACCTCTGCGCCGATGCGCAAAAGGGATCACCTTTGAGCCATCCGGGCCAGTGCCAGACATATCAATTCTCCGAAGGGGGCGAGCGAATGCGCCCGGTCCCTCAATTCACCTCAACGCTATCGGAGAGTTGCGCAACTGGCAAGAATAGATCAGGCGGCGCCTTCGCCCCGCGCCATTGAAAAGCGTACTGGTTCCGCACCTATGGCACGGCAGATGTTATAGGTCAGATCAGGCTCGTTCAGCGTAAAAAAGTGAAGATGATCAACACCTTCGCGGCGCAAACCATCGCATTGCTCAGCGCAGATAGCGGTGGCGAGCAGGCTCTGATCCTCTGCCGTGTCACAGTTTCCGAAGGCTTTTGCCATCCAGACCGGCACAGACGCACCGCAACGTTTGGCAAATCCCGCGACTTTGCGGAAATTCTCAATCGGAAGAATGCCCGGCACAATCGGCATGGTGACCCCTGCCTGCGCCGCCGCATCACGAAAGCGGAAGTAGTCGTCGTTTTCGAAGAAAAACTGCGTGATTGCCCGGGACGCGCCCAAATCCTGCTTGCGTTTGAGGTAGTCAATATCTTGCGCAGCGCCTTGCGAATTCGGGTGCGGCTCTGGATAGGCAGCGACGGAGATATCGAGACCGATTTCCTGCGCCAGCGCCGCAACCAGCGCGTCACCGCTCGCAAATCCATGGGCATGCGCCTCGAATGCGTCCGTCCCTTTTGGCGGATCCCCCCGGAGCGCGACAATCGACGTGACGCCAAGCGCTTTGTAGGCCCGCGCAACCGATAACGTCTCGGCCCTGCTCGCGCTCACACAAGTCAGATGACCTGCAACCGGTACATTGGCGCGATGTAAAATCGTCTGTATAGCCGCAAGCGTCCGGTCCCGCGTTGCGCCCCCTGCCCCGAATGTGACGGACATGAACTCCGGCCCCAATGGCGCCAGCCGCTCAACCGCGCGCCACAGGCGCAGGCTTTGCTCGGTGCTGTTTGGGGGGAAGAACTCGAAAGAGAGCTTGATTTGCTTTGCATCTGGCACGGGTTTGATCTCCGGTTTGTACCGACAATGGTGATTTGTGCTGGGCATGGTGCTAGAGGATAAAAAGCGACATTACAACTGGATAAAGCGACATAACTGTGCAAGTAGGCACCAAAACGCGAAAACGACAAATGTCGCGAACCGATCCGGTTTTGTCGAAATATTGACGCCGTTTCCTTAGGTTTGCGACTAGAGAGTTGAGCGAGTGAGATGTGGAGCAGGCCATGCCCGATGTAACGGTTGTTTTCTGGCGCGATATTCCGGCGCAGGTGATTGTCGGAAAGGGGCGTCGGGGGACGAAAATTCAGCTTGAAGAACGGTTTGAGCAAGCCATCGACCGCTGCGCGATGAAGGTCGGCGCGAAAGATGCCGACGCCTATCTGTCCGAGTGGCGCAAGGCCGAACCTTATGCGGTCGAGGGCGAGAATGATGCGGTCGCCCAAGGCGAAGCGCAGCGATTGCAGGACGAATACGACACCGAGCGGCTCAAATCGCTCATAGCAAATGATGGTTGGACCGCTTGAGGGCGGCTTTGTGAACTGGTGGATAGAGAAAATGGCGAGCATTTTGAAGTTTGGCAAACCCAAAGCACCTGATGCGGTGGACAACCCCGCGCAGATCGAGCAGTTTTTGCAAGGCTTCTCCATCGAAGTGATGCCGCGCACCGCGGCCAAGATCGAAGATTTTCGCAGCATTCTGCCGCCTCAAACCCGCGTTTATGTCGCGCATATCGAAGGCACGCCGATTGACGAGATGGTCGCAACCGCCGCGCGGCTTGTCGATGAGGATTTCGACGTCATGCCGCATTTTCCAGCGCGCATCATCGAAAATCGCACAGTGCTGGAGACCTGGATCAAATCCTACGCGGATGTGGGTGTTGACCAAGCGCTTTTGCTGGCGGGCGGTGTCGACAAGCCATACGGCGATTTCGACAGCTCCATGCAACTTCTGGACAGCGGCGCATTTGATGCGGCGGGCTTCAAGCGCCTTCATGTGGCTGGCCACCCCGAAGGCAACAAAGATATCGACCCGACGGGCGGTGATCACAATGTGATGGAAGCGCTGCGCTGGAAGCAGGCGTTTTCTCAGCGCACGGACGCGGACATGGCGATTGCCACGCAGTTTTGCTTTGAGGCCGAGCCTGTAATCGAATGGGCGAACGCGCTGAAGGCCGAAGGTATTGATCTGCCGATCCATATCGGTATCGCAGGGCCAGCCAAGCTGCAAACCATGATCAAATTTGCCATGGCGTGCGGTGTTGGTCCGTCTATGCGGGTGCTGCAACGCCGCGCCAAGGATATCACCAAACTGATGCTCCCTTTCACTCCGCACGAGATATTGGCTGATCTCGCAGCGCATAAAGCCGCCCACCCCGATTTCAATATCGAAAGGGTGCATTTCTTCCCGCTGGGTGGCATCAAGACCACCACCAGCTTCACCCATGAGTTCGGATTTGGCGCGAGCGACGCCGCGCAATCCGCCTGAGCATTCAAAAAAAGCCCCGAAGACAGGACCATCCAGCTATGACGCGTACAGTTGTCGAGAGTAAGAGCAAATCCGCAATCATCGGATTTGACGAGCCGTTTTGCGTCATTGGTGAGCGCATCAACCCTACGGGCCGCAAAATCCTGAATGCCCAGCTTGAAGCCGGCGATTTTTCGACCGTGCAAAGCGATGCGCTGGCGCAAGTGGCGGCGGGTGCCAATATTCTCGACGTCAACTCTGGCGCGGTTTTTCAAAACAAGATGGCCGAAGATGTGCGCTATGCGGACAACAACTTCGTCGAGCCGCCGTTGATGAAGCAACTGATCGAATTGGTGCAGGAGACGGTCGATGTGCCGATCTGTATCGACAGTTCTGTACCAGGCGCGCTTCAGGCGGGGCTTGAGACCTGCCATGGCCGTCCGCTGGTCAATTCGGTCACAGGTGAAGGCGAGCGGATGGAAGAGATTTTCCCGCTCATCAAGAAATACAACGTCCCCGTGGTCGCAATCTCCAACGATGAGACCGGCATTTCCGAAGACCCGGATGTGCGCTTTACGGTGGCCAAAACGATTGTGGAGCGTGCCGCCGACTATGGTATTCCCGCGCATGACATCGTCGTTGACCCGCTGGTTATGCCAATTGGCGCGATGGGCACCGCCGGCAAGCAGGTCTTCGCGCTCGTGCGCCGTTTGCGCGATGAGCTTGGTGTGAACACAACTTGCGGTGCCTCGAACATCTCTTTCGGCCTGCCCAATCGCCACGGCATCAACAACGCGTTTCTCGCCATGGCCATGACCGCCGGCATGACGAGCGCGATCATGAACCCGATCCAAATCCCCGTGAGCGCAAAGAAACTCGACGCAAAGCGCGAAGAGCTTGCTGCGGCTGGCATCATCGTTCCCGACGATATTGATCCAGAGGTTCTGGCGACACTGACCGGCATGGGTTCCACCAAGGCCAAAGCAGGCAAGGAGATGGAGAGCATCCGCGCGGCCAATTACCTGCTGAACAACGACCCTGACGGCGGGGCATGGATAAACTTCAACAAACAAACCGCAGCAGCGGCGGGCGGGCGGCGCGAAGGCCGACGTCGGCGGCGCGGTTGATCTTTCCGGCCTGATTCATGAGCGATACGCCTCTCGTTATTTTCACACCTTCTGGCAAGCGCGGTCATTTCGCGAAAGGCACGCCCATCCTGACGGCCGCACGGCAGCTTGGCGTCGATCTAGATAGTGTGTGCGGCGGTCGCGGGATTTGCTCGAAATGCCAGATTACACCGTCTTTCGGCGAGTTTTCCAAACACGGTGTGACGGTCGCCAAAGATGCGGTCTCCGAATGGAATTCGGTCGAAGAACGCTATAAATCCAAGCGCGGCATGATCGACGGACGCCGCCTCGGCTGTCAGGCGACCATTCAGGGCGATCTCGTGATCGACGTCCCCCCCGAAAGTCAGGTCCACAAGCAGGTCGTGCGCAAACGCGCTGAGGCTCGTGAGATCGTCATGGATCCGGCCACCAAGCTCTATTACGTCGAAGTGGCAGAGCCGGATATGCACGATCCCTCTGGTGATCTGGAACGGCTGTGCGCTGCGCTCAATGATCACTGGGGGCTGGATAACGTCATGGGCGATCTGCGCACGCTCCAGATGCTGCAACCGGCGCTGCGCAAGGGCAAATGGTCGGTGACCTGCGCAATCTATCACGGCAATGAAAGCCAACGCCCGCGGATCATGAACGTTTGGCCCGGATATTATGAAGGCACGATCTACGGGTTGGCCTTCGATCTTGGCTCCACCACCATCGCAGCCCATCTGTGCGATCTGCAAACTGGCGAGGTGATCTCTTCGTCAGGCATCATGAACCCGCAAATCCGCTTCGGTGAGGATTTGATGAGCAGGGTCAGCTATTCGATGATGAACCCCGGCGGTGATGCGGAAATGACCAGCGCCGTGCGCGATGCGATCAATCTGCTGTCAGCCCAGATCGCAGCAGAGGCGATGGTTGATCCTGGCCTGATCATGGAGGCAGTTTTTGTCGCAAATCCGGTCATGCATCATCTTCTGTTGGGCATAGATCCGGTCGAGTTGGGCCAAGCCCCCTTCGCGCTCGCCACATCGAACGCGATCACGCTCTGGGCGCAGGAAATCGATCTGAGGCTGCATGAAGATGCGCGGATTTACATCCTGCCGTGTATTGCGGGGCACGTCGGCGCGGATTGTGCCGCTGTGGCCCTGTCCGAAGCGCCTGACAAATCGGATGAGTTGACGCTGATTGTCGATGTCGGCACCAATGCGGAGTTGCTTTTGGGTGATCAGACGTCCGTTCTGGCCTGTTCCTCGCCCACTGGTCCGGCTTTTGAAGGTGCGCAAATCTCGTCAGGTCAACGCGCCGCCCCCGGTGCAATCGAACGGGTCGAGATCAATCCAGACACCAAAGAGCCGCGCTTTCGTGTGATCGGCTCGGACCTGTGGTCGGATGAAGCGGGCTTTGATGCGAGCATCCTCTCGAGCGGCATCACAGGCATTTGCGGCTCCGGCATTATCGAGGCAATCGCGGAGATGCGCGCCGCTGGACTTGTGGACGCCTCCGGCCTCATCGGCTCCGCAGAGCAGACAGGCACGCCCCGCTGCATCCCCGAGGGCCGCACAAACGCCTATTTGCTGCACGAAACCACCGAGGATGGCGGCGCGCGCATCCTTGTCACGCAAAACGACGTCCGCGCCATCCAACTGGCCAAATCCGCGCTCTACGCGGGCGCCAAGCTGCTGATGGACAAACGCGGCGTCGAACGGATCGACCGCGTCATCCTCGCAGGCGCTTTTGGTGCGCATATCTCGCCCAAACACGCTCTGATCCTTGGCATGATTCCCGATTGCCCGTTTGACAAGGTCACATCCGCCGGGAACGCCGCTGGCACCGGCGCGCGCATCGCGCTGCTCAACCGTGCCTCACGGCGTGAGATCGAGCGCACCGTGCGCCGCATCGACAAGATCGAAACCGCGATTGAGCCGAAGTTTCAGGAACACTTCGTCAACGCCAACCATATCCCCAACAGCGTCGATCCGTTCGAAGGCCTGCGCGATGCGGTCCCCCTGCCCGATGTCAGCTACAACCAAAACAGCGGCGACGGTGGCGGACGGCGCAGACGGCGGCGCGGCTGAGCTTTACACATCGTCCGGCGCACGCATCATCCGCGCCAATTCCGCCTCCGCCACCTGATCGGCCGCCGCCATACGCACCTCATCGGGCTTGTTCTGCGACAGCTTCCACGTCCCCTGCACCGTCTCAATCTCAAGCGTTACAGGCACAATCATCCGCGTCATCCGCGCGAACACATCACTGTCCATCTTATCGATGGTCCAGGGCGTCTTGGGCGCAAGCGGCGCTTCCATTCGCGCCGACACCCGCTCCAGCACGCCAAGTAACTCCGCGTCCGGCAACTGCCGCAACACACCGCGAAGATGCACGGCAACATAATTCCACGTGGGCACCTGATCGGGCACGCCATACCAATCGGGCGAGATATACCCATCAACGCCTGACACGGCACAAACAGCCCGTATCCCCTCGCCAATTTGACGTAAAATCGGGTTGGAGCGCACAAGATGTGCCTCCATCACGCGCCCTTCATCGCGCAGCAAGAATGGAATATGGCTCACCAAAGGGCCATCGTCCCCATTGATCGTCAAAACCCCAAACCCACGCTCTTGCGCAAATTTCAGATTATGCGCGTCCGCGCGCGTATGAAATACCGGATTTGGATGCATGAGCGCCGCTCCTGACCTGTCTGACTGCGACCCAACTACGCAACGCCAGCCATGAGCAAAAGCCTTGCAATCGGCACGGTTACAATTTCGCATTTCCCCAAATACTCAAGCATGTTTGACCGCCAAAGGCGGGCAAAGACAAAATCTTGCGGCGCGTAAGCGCCGCACCGCTTGGCTACATGGCCAGAAGTGAACGTTTTGAGACGCCAATGCGCTGCGAGAAGGCGGTAAGATTAATCTCCCCCACATCTCCGCTCGCGCGCATCCAAAAGCCGCATTGCCCCGCGCGCAACGGCAGGACCTCCGGCCCCAGTATGCTCGCAGGGCCGCTGAGTTCGAGATAGATCACATCATCAAGGTAAGGCATCACCTGCCCCGCCTGATCAAGCGCTCGGATATGCACAAGTACCTCATCCCGGTCCTCTGCGCTAAGCTCGTTGCTATCAATCACAATATCCAGCTTTTGTGGAACCGGATTGGCCACCTGCACCACACGTGCGACCTCGACGTGGTCGACATACCCAACAAAAACCCCGTCTTCCCAGACACGCCCCCAAGCGCCCAGTTGATCCGTGGGCGCATTATGATCGCCTATGATCACTGGCGCATAGGGCAGATGCGCGAACCGTTCGCGCTCAGGATAAACCCGGATCGGCGCGCCATCGCCAAACTGCATATCCACATAGTCGCAATTGGTCAGGATGATCAGCGGATAGACCCCTCCGATTTCCCGCTCACCCCGCGCCCAATAGGTGACGGGCTTCAGAACAGGCTCCACACCCGGATCAACCTGAGATCGATACACCCATGAAGCAAACTTGGGAATGCGGAACATATCCAAAACGCCGTGATGGCAAATCCGATCTCCCGATCCGAAGTCTTTATGTGTATTATAATCGAACATGCACCAGCCAATGCTGCCTGAAATACCCTCCTGCCCATAGGCGCGGTTGAGCACGTCGAGATAACGCATCACATGTTCATCCTGCCGCACCTCGCTATCGGTGATCTTGGTCGGGAACATATGCCCGTTAAACTCTGTCACCAGATACGGCACATCTTCCGCAAGACCTGTCACCTCGCGCGGCGCGCGCAGCGGTGCAGGCGGGCGATTGCCGCGAAACGCATCATCGGCGGCATGGAAGAAATCATTCATCGTGTAGACGTCTTCCAAGAGCTCACTGTTCTCAATGCAGCGGATACCGCCGCGTGCGCGGCCCGGATCGAGGCGACGCGCGGCCTCGTTTGTGGCCTCGTAAAACGCGTGATCATCTTCCGATTCGTTGATCCGCACGCCCCACATGATGATCGACGGATGGTTCCAGTCGCGCCGGATCATCCGCTCCACATTCGCAACACTCTCCGCTTGCCAGGCCGCGCCGCCTATATGTTGCCAGCCGGGAATTTCCTCCACGACCAGCAGCCCGATCCGGTCGCAATGATCGAGAAAATACGGTGATTGCGGATAGTGCGATGTGCGCACCACATTGCAATGCAGATCATGCTTGAGGATCTCTGCGTCTTTCTCCTGCGCGCGCTTGCCCATGGCGTAACCGACATAAGGAAAGGACTGATGGCGGTTGAGCCCGCGCAAATGCAGCTTCTCACCGTTGAGAAAAAATCCATCCTTGGTGAACTGCGCATCGCGAAACCCGAAGGAGATCTCTTTGATATCCGGCTCAATCCCATCCGCATCGAGCCGTATCCGCAAGCTGTAGAGCGTCGGGTGCCTGATCGACCAAAGCTGCGCATCCGCAAACCCATGCAGCTCTACCGTCGCAACACCGTCATCAACCGGGACATCCGCATCCGCCAGCGTCGCCCCATCCGCATCCAGAACTTCCACAAAAACCGTGGCATCAACGGCCATATTCTGCGGGTTGTCCAGAGATATTGATGCGCTGAGTGATTTGGTCGATTGCAGCACGTTATAGGTATCTATTTTCACTGCCCCAAGCGCCACCGCATCGCGCATGTAGAGCCAGACATCACGATAAAGACCGGCGTAGGTCAGATAGTCGATCTGTCCGCCAAAAGGTGGAATTTCCGGGTTTTCACTGCCGTCAACGATCACCGCCAACAGGTTGGTGTCGCGTTTCAAAAGATCGGTCAGACGCACTTCGAAGGGCGTATATCCGTCTCGATGCGCCGCGATCTGCTCGCCATTGAGAAACACCTTCGCATCCGCCATCGCACCGTCGAAGATGAGAGATATCTCGCGCCCTTCAAATTCCGGCACCCAATTGATGAGCTTTTGATACATGAACGCGCGTTGATAGGACGTCTCGTCAAAATACCCCAGCGGCAGATCGACCGCGTTGTGGGGCAAATGCACGTCCACACCGCGCCGCGTGGAGGCTTCCATTCCCGGCGTATAGCGGTCGAAAAAGACCCAATTGGCGTTGAATTTGGTTTTCATATCGGTCTCAAGTCAAATGACGCAGATCAGTCCCGCAAAGAGGCGACACGCGCGATCAATCCGACTGTTGATCCATCCACCCCATCAGGCGATGCCTCACCTTTGACCACGGGAAGCAGCGCTTTGGCCAACTCCTTGCCAAGTTCAACGCCCCATTGATCGAAGGAATTGACGTCCCAAATCACGCCTTGCACGAACACTTTATGCTCGAACAATGCGATCAGTCGGCCGAGCGAGAACGGATCAAGCCTGCGGTGCAAAATCGTTGTGGATGGCCGATTTCCAGCAAAGGTCCGGTGGGTTTTGAGTGCGTCGATTTGCGCGTCCTCTTTGCCCGCCGCCTGCATCTCCACCGCGACCTCTTGCGTGGTTTTCCCGAAAGCAAGCGCTTGAGATTGCGCAAAACAATTGGCAAGCAGGATGTGATGCTGTCCATCCAGCTTCGAGCCATCCTCAGCCGCCGCGATAAAATCGACGGGTATGATATCGGTGCCCTGATGGATGAGTTGGAAGAAGGAATGCTGTGCATTGGTCCCCGGCTCGCCCCAGATCACTGGCCCTGTGGCAGCGGCGACCGGATCGCCTGCTTTGTTCACCGACTTGCCGTTACTTTCCATATCGAGCTGCTGAACATAGGCTGGAAATCGCTCCAGCCGCTGATCATATGGAATAAGCGCAACCGTATCGCATCCCATTGCATTGCGCCGCCAGATGCCGACGAGCGCAAGCAGTATGGGCAGGTTCTGCGCCAGTGGCGCGCTCAGGAAATGCTGATCCATTGCGCGCGCACCATCGAGAAATGCGCGAAAGTTTGCGCCGCCAACCGATAGCGCCACCGAAAGCCCAATGGCCGACCAGACCGAATAGCGCCCCCCGACCCAGTCCCAGAAGCCAAACACATGCGCATCCTCGATCCCGAAGGCTTTGGTCGCCTCCAGATTGGTCGAGAGCGCCGCGAGATGCGCGCCCACTCCATCCTCCCCGATCCCGCGCGTGAGCCAACGTTGCGCGGCATGGGCGTTGGTCATGGTCTCATGGGTCGTGAAGGTTTTGGAGGCGATCAGCACCAGCGTGCGCGCCGGATCAAGCCCCCGGGTGATATCCGCCAAATGCGCCCCATCAACGTTGGAGACGAAATGCACATTCGGCGCAGACGCCTGCCTGAAGGGCGAGAGCGCCCGCGCGACCATTACCGGCCCAAGATCCGAGCCACCGATGCCGATATTGATGACATCTGTGAACGGCTTGCCGTCAGCGGCGGTGATCTTGCCCGCAATCACAGCGTCAGCAAAAGCCAGAAACCGCTCTTTCTCGGGCTCAACCACATCCGCAGCCTTCGCCCCATCGACCGTGTACCCATCCGCAGGCGTTGCGCGCAAAGCGGCGTGCAGCACCGCCCGATCCTCGGTCGAATTGATGTGCGCGCCCGCAAACATCGCATCGCGCGCCGCCTCAACGCCCCGATCCCGCGCAAGGCTCATCAAAGCATCCATCGCTGCGCCATCGAGCCGCTCTTTGGAATAATCAATCGTCAGATCGTCAAAGGACGCCGAAAACGTCTCAAACCGCGCCTGATCGGTGTCAAACAACGCTCGCAAATGCGTCCCCGACACACGCGCCCATTCGGATTTTAGGCTCTTGAGTTGCGATTGATCCATGCGACAAACCCTTCGTCAGTGCAAACTGCAAAAGGCGGGAGCGACCCCCGCCTTTCATCTTTCGTCAAATACTCATAGCCGACACTTCGGCAGGTGCAAGCCTCAGGTGATCCGGTTCAGCAGATCATCCAGCGAGGATTTCGCATCCCCAAAAAACATCCGCGTATTCTCTTTGTAAAAGAGCGGGTTCTCGATGCCCGAATACCCGGTGCCCTGCCCGCGTTTGGAGACAAACACCTGCTTGGCTTTCCAAACTTCCAGAACCGGCATACCGGCGATGGGCGAGTTGGGATCTTCTTGCGCTGCCGGGTTCACGATGTCGTTCGAGCCGATGATGATGGCAACGTCTGTTTGCGGAAAATCATCGTTAATCTCATCCATCTCCAGCACGATGTCGTAGGGCACCTTTGCCTCTGCCAGAAGCACATTCATATGCCCTGGCAAACGGCCCGCAACAGGGTGAATGCCGAAACGAACTTCCTTACCCTTGGCGCGCAACCGACGGGTCAGCTCGCTCACCGATTGCTGGGCCTGGGCAACCGCCATGCCATAGCCTGGTACAATGATAACGCTGTCCGCATCATCAAGGGCCGCTGCCACACCATCCGCATCGATGGCAATCTGCTCCCCCTCAACTGCCATTGCCGGACCAGCCGCCCCGCCAAATCCGCCAAGGATCACCGAGACGAAATTCCGGTTCATCGCTTTACACATGATGTAGCTGAGGATGGCACCGGACGAGCCCACAAGCGCGCCCACGACGATCAGAAGATCATTGCCGAGCGAGAAGCCAATCGCCGCCGCCGCCCAACCTGAGTAGCTGTTGAGCATCGAGACAACCACCGGCATATCCGCGCCGCCAATTCCCATGATCAGGTGATAGCCGATGAAAAGTGCGGCCAGCGTCATGATCAGGAGCGGAAGGAACCCGCCCGAGCCGAAATACCAAAACAGACACAGCAGCGAGATCACCGCCGCTGCTGCATTGAGCATATGACCGCCGGGCAGCTTTTCTGCTGCCGAGGTAACTTTGCCCGCCAGTTTGCCAAAAGCGATGACGGAGCCTGTAAAGGTGATGGCCCCGATGAAGACGCCAAGGAAAAGCTCAACCCGCAGAATATTGATTTCGGTTGGGGTTTTCTTGGCGATAAGCTGAGCAAAACTACCAAGCTCTTTCACATCTCCCGTGTAGGCCGCGACATTGCCAATTTCGAAATGCGCATTAAAGCCGACGAAGACAGCTGCAAGACCCACAAGAGAGTGCATCGCCGCCACAAGTTGCGGCATCTCGGTCATCTGCACGCGCTGGGCGACATAGACACCGATGGTTCCGCCTGCTGCGATCAAGATGAGCGACAAGAGCCAGAGCCCCGATCCCGGCCCGATCAGCGTTGCAGCGACCGCAAGCGCCATGCCGACGATGCCATACCAGACCGCACGTTTGGCGCTTTCCTGATTGGACAGACCGCCAAGGCTGAGGATGAAGAGAACTGCTGCGACCACATAAGCCGCTGTTGTGAAACCGAATTCCATTGCTCCGACCTCCCCTTACGATTTCTGGAACATGGCGAGCATGCGCCGCGTTACGAGAAAGCCGCCGAAAATGTTGATGCCGGCCATGAATATCGAAGCCGCCGCGAGTATGATCACCAGCCATGAGCCAGAGCCCATCTGCATAAGCGCGCCTAAGATAATGATCGACGAGATCGCGTTAGTGATCGCCATGAGCGGCGTGTGCAACGCGTGACTGACGTTCCAGATGACCTGAAACCCGACAAAGCAGGCCAACACGAAGACGATGAAATGGCTCATGAAGCTGGCTGGCGCGAAGAGACCGGCCAGAAGGATCAATGCGCCGCCAACCGCGAGCAATGTAAACTGTTGCTGCGTTTGCTTTTTGAACGCTGCCACCTCTGCGGCCTTTTTCTCTTCGGCCGTCGGCTCCGGCGCTTTTGGCGGCGCTGCCGCAATCGCCGCGACTTTAGGGGGTGGCGGCGGGAAGGTAATCGCGCCTTCATGGCTCACCGTAGCCCCACGAATGACATCATCCTCCATGTCATGCACAACCACACCGTCTTTTTCAGGTGTCAAATCGGCCAGCATGTGCCGGATATTATTACCATAGAGATTTGACGATTGCGTCGCCATACGGCTAGGAAAGTCAGTGTAGCCGATGATGGTCACGCCATTATCGCTTTCGACCTTCTGATCCATGACCGTCAGATCACAGTTGCCACCCCGCTCTGCCGCGAGATCAACAACGACAGAGCCGGGTTTCATCGCCTCAACCATATCCTTGAGCCACAGCTTTGGCGCATCACGCCCGGGGATCAACGCAGTGGTGATGACAATGTCCATCTCAGGCGCAAGCTCGCGGAATTTTTCGAGCTGCTTTTCGCGAAACTCAGGGCTTGAGGGGGCCGCATAACCGCCTGTCGCCGCACCATCCTGCGCGCTCTCTTCAAAATCGAGGAAAACAAATTCCGCGCCCATGGAATTGATCTGCTCGGCCACCTCTGGGCGCACATCAAAAGCGTAAACGATCGCACCGAGCGACGTCGCAGCCCCAATCGCAGCCAGTCCAGCCACACCAGCCCCGACCACGAGCACTTTGGCAGGCGGCACCTTGCCCGCTGCCGTCACCTGCCCTGTAAAGAAGCGCCCGAAGTTGTTGCCCGCCTCAATAACCGCCCGATATCCGGCGATATTGGCCATCGACGAGAGTGCGTCCATCTTCTGCGCCCGGCTGATGCGCGGCACCATGTCCATCGCAATGACACTCGCGCCTTTGTCATTGAGCGCAGTCATCAACGCTTCGTTTTGCGCTGGATAGAGAAACGAAATCACCGTCTGGCCTTTGCGCGCGCGTTTGACTTCTGTGTCTTCAGGCGGGCGGACTTTGGCAACGATATCTGCCTCTTTCCAAAGCGCAGCGGCGGTTTTGACGATCTTCACGCCGGCAGCTTCGTAATCCGCATCAGAAAAACGTGCAGCGACACCTGCGCCGCTTTCAATCACACAGCTATGACCCAGCTTTTGCAAATGGGTTGCGCTCTCTGGTGTCATCGCGACGCGATTTTCACCTGGAAAAATCTCTTTTGGGGCTCCGACGATCACGGTCCAGATCTCCTTTGCTTGCTCGGCGCCCGCGCATACACACGTATACTGAAGGTAAACACGCCATGATCGCGTGTCTTACGCACCAAACTTACCGAAGTTCAAGCTGATCTGTACTAATGTGTCCAAACGGCGCGACGATTATGCGCAAAATTATCGCCGTATCCGCCGCTGCGCAGGATATGGGAGCGCTTGTTTGGCTCAACGACCTGATAGGCGATACCCTTACTACTGGCATAGGCAATCGCAGCCTCTTTACTTTCAAAGGTCAGTTTTACCTGACTTTGCGTATCGTCAGAGCCAGTCCATCCCATCAACGGATCAATCTCGCGCCGCACTCCCGAGGCATATTCTAGAACCCAGACCTTGGTTTTCCCCTGGCCTGACTGCATCGAATTGCGGGCGGGTTGGTAGATACGAGCAACCATGAAAGCGCGTCCTGATGTCGTTTGATCAATCGCGCCCTGAATATAACGGAGCCACGCGCAAAACAAGCGCGGAAATCGCTAAAAGCTGATTGAATTTATCGGGGAGAGGGTTAGGTGGTCGTCAACCCAGCGCGAGGGAGCGAGGGGTGGGGTGGGTGGTGCTGCGCGAGGTTGACGACCGTCTTGCTGCTTGCCTATCCTGAGTAGGACACGTCAAGACGAATTGCAAGAATTATTTTCGCTAAAGTTGTGTAATATTTAGCAGCACACAACTTAAACGATTAACGCTTTGTTAACTTTTTCAAAAAGTTAGCTTGCGCAGGCAAAATAATCGCATCGACCCGAAGGCAAAACAACCATGAACGAAACCATCACAAAAACGAGCGAAAAAAGGCCGGAAAAACTCGAAGCAGGCAAGCGTTTTGAGATGGTGACAGAGTTCGAGCCTGCGGGCGATCAACCGACCGCAATTGCCAATCTTGTGAGCGGCATTGACGACGGCGAACGCGATCAGGTTTTGCTGGGCGCAACCGGGACCGGAAAAACCTTCACGATGGCCAAGATCATTCAGGAAACCCAACGCCCTGCGATCATCCTGGCCCCCAATAAAACCCTCGCAGCGCAGCTCTTCGGCGAGTTTAAGGGGTTTTTCCCCGAAAACTCGGTCGAATATTTCGTCTCTTACTACGACTACTACCAGCCAGAGGCCTATGTCGCCCGCACCGACACCTATATCGAAAAAGAGAGCCAGATTAACGAGCAGATCGACCGGATGCGCCACTCGGCCACCCGCGCCTTGCTTGAACGCGATGACGTGATCATCGTCGCCTCTGTCTCCTGCATCTACGGTATCGGCTCGGTTGAAACCTATGGGGCGATGACGCAGGAGCTTCATGCGGGCAAAACCTACGATCAGCGCAAAGTCATGGCTGATCTGATCGCTCAGCAATACCGCCGCAATGATCAGGCGTTTCAGCGCGGCTCGTTTCGGGTGCGCGGCGACAGTCTGGAACTATGGCCAGCCCACCTTGAGGACCGCGCCTACCGGTTCTCGTTCTTCGGCGAAGATTTGGAGACGATCCAAGAGTTCGATCCGCTCACCGGCCAAAAGACCAACACGATCGAAAAACTACGCATCTACGCCAATTCTCATTATGTTACACCACGCCCGACGATGCAGCAGGCGATCAAGGGCATCAAGGCCGAGTTGAAGATCCGGCTGGATCATCTGGTCAATGAAGGGATGCTTCTGGAAGCGCAAAGGCTGGAACAGCGCACCAATTTCGACCTGGAGATGCTCGAAGCGACGGGCGTGTGCAACGGCATCGAGAACTACTCACGCTACCTCACAGGCCGTGCGCCCGGCGAGCCGCCCCCGACCCTGTTCGAATACATCCCTGACAATGCCATCGTTTTTGCAGATGAAAGCCATGTCTCGGTCCCCCAGCTTGGCGCGATGTATAAAGGCGACTACCGCCGCAAGTTTACGCTTGCCGAACACGGGTTCCGCCTGCCGTCGTGCATGGACAACCGCCCCCTCAAGTTCGAGGAATGGGACGCCATGCGCCCGCAATCGGTGTTCGTTTCTGCCACACCTTCGTCTTGGGAATTGGAACAATCGGGCGGGGTGTTTGCAGAACAAGTGATCCGCCCCACAGGTCTATTGGACCCCGAGGTTGAAATCCGCCCGGTTGAAACGCAGGTCGATGATCTGCTTGACGAAGTGCAGCGCGTCGCGGCTGACGGTTACCGCGTGCTCGTGACCACATTAACAAAGCGCATGGCCGAAGATCTGACCGAATATCTGCACGAGCAAGGCACACGGGTGCGCTACATGCACTCGGATATCGACACGCTGGAGCGGATCGAAATTTTGCGCGATCTGCGTCTTGGCGCATTCGATGTACTGGTCGGGATCAACCTGTTGCGCGAAGGTTTGGACATTCCCGAATGTGGCCTCGTGGCCATTCTCGATGCAGACAAAGAGGGTTTCCTGCGCTCCGAAACCTCGCTCATCCAGACCATTGGTCGCGCCGCACGGAACGCTGAAGGTCGCGTCATCATGTACGCAGATCGGATAACAGGCTCGATGGAACGGGCTTTGGGGGAAACCAACAGACGCCGCGAAAAGCAGATTGCCTACAACGAAAAGCACGGCATCACGCCCGAGACGATCAAGAAAAACGTCTCCGATGTGATGGAAGGTCTGTGGCAAGGCGATACGGATCAATCCCGCATCACCACAAAAGTCGACAAACCCGCCATGGTCGGTGCCAATCTCGCTGCGCATCTGGAGCATTTGCGCAAGGATATGATCAAAGCAGCCGAAAACCTGGAATTCGAAGAGGCAGCGCGCATTCGAGATGAGGTGAAACGGTTGGAGGCGGTGGAACTGGCCGTCGCCGATGACCCGCTCGCGCGTCAATCAGCGGTTGAGGCGGCAGCGGAATCGGCCCAGCAACGCGCCGGTCGCAGTACGGCAGGGCGTCCGGGTCAGCGTGGCGGGAATGTGAAGCGGAAGAAACGGTAGCGAGGC
>CAYRKW010000051.1:0-22549 GCA_964425135.1 uncultured Rhodobacterales bacterium | reverse complement strand
CCATCGAGCGCACAAAGAGATGGCCCAAAAACTCAAACCCGCGGCTGAAATCAACGATCCGGGTTTCATCCGTGTGCAATGCAAGACCATGGGCACCAAGGATCTCGCGGACGTCTTGAAGTGCTGCCTCCGCAGTTTTACGCTTCTTGGCGAGAATGACAAAATCATCGGCAAAACGGACCAGCCGAATCCCTTTGCCTTCAATCGTTTCATCAAGCGCGTCCAGATAGAGGTTCGCAAGCAGCGGTGACAGCGGTGAGCCTTGCGCAACCCCCTTACCCGGAACGCCTGTCTCCTGTCCCAGATGGGCGAGCCAATGCGCCACCAGAGCGACAATTTCGGTCGCACCGTCCCTACCCGACAGCGCAACCTCCAGCTTTCCCAACAAGAGATCGTGATCAATAGCATCGAAAAAACCAACGATATCAGCCTCGATGACATGCCAGTATCCGGCATCTCGCCACTTTTCGATCGCATCAACCGCTTGGCGCACCGACCGACCGGGTCGATAGGCGAAACTCGCATCTTCAAACTGCGCATCGAGAATGGGACTCAGCACAAGCGCCAGTGCACAATGAACAATCCGGTCCTGAATGCTGGGGATCAGAAGCCTGCGAAAACCGCCCTTTTTCTTCGGAATATCGACAGTGCGCAGGGCGCTTGGCCGGTACGTCCCCGAATTAAGATCATGCGCCAACCCCAACAGGCGCTTCGCTGCACGCGGTTGATAAGCCGCAATCGTCACACCATCCCCGCCCGAACATCCACCATTGGACCGGACCCGATCCCAGGCTTGATCAAGCAAGGCCGGTTGGGTTAGGCTATCCCATATGTTTGATGGATAACGAGAGGTGTGCGGCACCAAAAAATGCTCCAAACGGTGAAATCGGGTTCAGAAATCGCTCAAGCATATGATTACTAACGATAAAAATGAAAAAATGCAATCGAATCTATGGGGAAATGGGTCGATGACTTTGAAATTTCGCTCAAAATCAGAAAATACTTTGTTTTCTCATTTGATTTCAATAGTTTCTGGAGAGTAGGTTGGAGACGACTACCCGCATGAAGGCGGATTGAGACCTCTTCAATTCCTCAGAAACATCCTCGCCAGCAAGTTGGAGACGACTACCCGCATGAAGGCGGATTGGGATTTGTGCTCTTGATGCGGTTCTGCGTAGGATCGCAAAATGGACACTGCTTCGCTTCCACCGCTGGCATCGGCCTTGGCGCGCCCAACTCAAGTTGACACATATGCGTCCCTTGCATCGGGATGGCACGACATGCGCGCGTGTCTGCGGTTTGAGGGCGCCGCACCCGCCCTGCAGGCCGTTCCCGGATTTGGAAATCATTTTCGGCGGTCCCTGTTCGGGGCTCTGGCGGCGGGTGCATCGCTTGAAGCCCGCTCCGGTTTGCCCTGCCTCTGGGATCCCCCGTGCACGCTCGATGTGTTTGGACGCGAGCAATTGCGCAATGATGATGGGGATGGCGTTCCAAAGCCGTTTGCATTGCATCTTCGTACCGATCAGGGTGATCTGATCGTGGAACTGACCGTCTTCGGCATGGCCTGCGATTGGTTTCATGCAGTGGCAGAGGCTTTGGCCATCGGTGCACTTTCGGTATTGCCGTGGGAAAAGGCGTCGCTGACGCGGGTAAAGTCGCCGCCGCGATTGACGCAACGCCTCACCAGCGGCGTCAGCGGCATTGCGGCGCATCCTGCGCCTGGATCCGTCCGTTTGCGGATCGAGACAGGGCTGGATCGTTTCAAGTCCGGGGATGCGACGCCAGAAAAAATGCTTGCCGCCGCCCTGCGCCGCGTCGATGCGGTATCGCGCTGGCAAGGACTGTCGATTGATCCAGACACTGGCCGCCACATGACAACTTTGCTCAAGCAGATGCGCATAGACGAAACCGCGCTAACCCCTGCTGTTATCGAGATGCCGAACAGGCACAGCACGCGGAAATTTCATGTCTTTCAGGGAGAGCTTGTGCTGCACGATCCGCCTGAAGACCTGCTGCCCGCACTTATGATCGCGGAACGGTGCCATATCGGACGCGGTTCAGTATGGGGATTGGGGCGGATCAGTTTGGAATAGGAGTGGTGAATCAGCCTGATCCCGAGCTTTCGAATGTTCTAATCAAATTGAATGTCCGATTAGTTGATCTCACAAAACTGCCGAACTCGCGGGAGGTCGCGGGAATTGGTGCCATTCGGTTAGGTGGATCGTATGACAAAAGAAGTGATCCAAAATGAAGAAACGAAAGAACCATTCGTCCCGCTGCCCGGCAGTCGATACGCAGTATCGATGAGTGGGGGAGTTCAAAGCCAAGGTTGCGCTTGAAGCGATCCGCGAGGAGAGTGAAGAGGGACCGTGGCCCCAATGGGGCAGCGAAAGCCCGATGAACGCTGGCGGAGCTTTGCAAGACGTATAGCGTTCATCCAACCCAGATCAGCACTTGGACGCGGGCGGCGATAGAAAACACGGCTGCGGCCTTTACGTGTAAAGGTTCAGCGCCCGAGCAGGTGAGCGTCGCTGACGTCGAAAAACTGCATTCCAAGATTGGCCAGCTGGTTCCTCTGGCAATTCCGCTACGACCGGCTCTTCTTTCGGATCAATGCCATCGCGGAGCATCCGTTTGAATTCACCTTGCTTGATCCGGGCGTCGGCGAGGCTGGTTGCTGGGTAGTCCCCCACCACGATGGGGCGCTGTTTGCCGTCAAAGCGATATGTGTATCGAAAAACTTTTGCGCCAGTTGGTGCGATTTCTAGAAACAATCCGTGACCGTCTGCTTTGCGAACACGTTTCTCGCTCGGTTTAAATGCGCGGATTTCTTTATCGGTGAGCGGCATGGCTGGTTCTTCTGTCCAACAACCGAAGCGCTCCAAGAACGCAAAAAAACAGGGCGCGTAGCACCTGTTGATCTGCAATGTATCGAGAATTTGGAGCGGGCGATGAGATTCGAACTCACGACCCTAACCTTGGCAAGGTTATGCTCTACCCCTGAGCTACGCCCGCGTCCATGTTGGGTATGCGCTCATATACGCGAATTGTTTGGCCGTTCAAGAGGAAACTGACGACAATTACTCGAAAAACGCTTGTCCGCGCAGGCCGGTGATCTGGTTTGTGCCGACCTGTCCCATGACGTTTTTCAAATCATCCTCCAAAATACGCAGAGCGTGGGCAACGCCGTCCTGTCCGAAGGCTGCCGCCCCGTAGACGAAGGCGCGGCCTGCGAAGACGAAGTCGGCGCCGAGCGCCAGGGCGCGGGCGATATCAAGGCCAGAGGCGACACCGCTGTCGTAGATGAGCGGGAAATCATCACCGAGCGCTTGTCGGATTTTTGGCAGGATGGTGATGGCGCCAGGCACCGCATCTAGCTGCCGTCCGCCGTGATTGGAGACCCAGATCGCATCGACGCCCGCCTCACGCAACCGCATGGCCTCATCGGCGCGGCAAATGCCTTTGACGATGAACCGGCCGTCCCAGAGCTTGCGCAAATGCGGGATGATGCTCCAATCGGGGTTTGGGCGCATTTTGGGGGACAAACGTTCAGCCACATCGGCAACAGATTTGGACGCTGCATATTGCTCAAGCGTGCGGGCGCGCGGTATGCCGTGTTGCAAAACGCCCATGGACCAGAATGGTTTGATCGCCGATTGCGCAACCAGCCTTGGCGTCATCTTCGGCGGTACATTGAAGCCTGCGCGCCGCTGCCGCTCACGCCGGGAGTTGATCGGCACATCCACCGTCAGAACCAACGTCGAAAATCCGCTGGTCTTCGCGCGCACAAGCAAATCCTCCTGCGCCCCATCCGCGCCAAGAGGATAAAGCTGGAACCACCCCATACCGTTGCAAAGCGGTCCGATATCTTCGGGCGTTTGCGTTGCAACAGTAGAGAGCCCGCAAGGAATACGCGCCTCAGCTGCGATGCGTGCCAGCATTTTCTCAGCGCCCGGCCAGATTACGGAGGTTCCTCCAATCGGAGCAATCCCAATGGGCATCGCATAGTCCTGGCCGAGAAATCTCACCGCAGTCTCGGGCGCGTAGGCGCCTTGCATCGCACGCGGCAGCATCATCACCCGATCGAGCGCGGCGCGATTGCGATCTACGGCCTGATCCGCGCCTGTGCCACTGGCCAGATATTCCCAGGCAAAATGCGGCATCCGGCGCTTTGCTCGTTTCATCAGGTCGGAAATCGCGGGGTATCGGTGAATATCAATCGCCACTTGCTCGGGCCTCTGATCTGCGAAGGTCTCGCGTTCCACAAACCCGCAAATGATCGCGCGGGCAAGTGCAAAAGACACGTGAGAACAAGCCGTGAACACACTTTCCCTTTCACCGCATATCCTGTAGCGTACCGTCCATGAACGATTGGGACGAACTTGACGCTTTCGAAAACGCCGCCTCTGGCGGTCTGGCCGCGCGCGCGATGGCGCAGCGCCCTGCTCCGTATCTTGATGGTCTCAACGACGACCAACGCGCTGCGGTTGAAGCGCTCAGCGGACCGGTTCTGGTGCTCGCAGGCGCCGGTACGGGCAAAACCCGCGCGCTCACCACGCGTATTGCGCATCTTTTGAATACCGGGACAGCGCGTCCCAATGAGATCCTTGCAGTTACCTTTACCAACAAGGCGGCGCGGGAGATGAAGCACCGCGTGGGACAGCTTGTCGGCTCGGTCATTGAAGGCATGCCATGGCTTGGCACCTTTCACTCGCTCTGCGTCAAGATCCTGCGGCGTCATGCGGAACTTGTGGATCTTAAATCAAACTTCACGATCCTTGATACGGACGACCAGATCCGCCTCCTCAAGCAGATCATTCAGGCAGAGAATATCGACGAGAAACGCTGGCCGGCGCGGATGCTCGCAGGACTCATTGACCGCTGGAAAAATCGCGGCCTGACGCCTGATAAAGTGCCTGCTAATGAAAGCGGCCAATACGCGCATTCGGGGGCGGAGTTCTATGCGACCTATCAGGAGCGGCTCAAAACCCTGAACGCCTGCGACTTTGGCGACCTGCTGCTGCATGTGGTGCAGATTTTTCAAAACCACCCGGATGTTTTGTCCAAGTATCAGAACTGGTTCCGCTACATCCTCGTGGATGAATATCAGGACACCAATGTCGCGCAATATCTGTGGCTGCGCCTGCTTGCGGCCGATCACAAGAATATCTGCGTTGTGGGGGACGATGATCAGTCGATCTACGGCTGGCGCGGGGCTGAGGTTGGAAATATCCTGCGCTTCGAGAAGGATTTCCCCGGCGCAACGGTCGTGAAGCTGGAGCGGAATTACCGGTCAACGCCAGCAATCCTTGCCGTGGCGTCTAACGTCATTTCCGCAAATAAATCGCGCTTGGGCAAAACCTTGTGGACCGACGAAGATGACGGAGAAAAAGTCCGGCTGATCGGTCATTGGGACGGCGAGGAAGAGGCGCGCTGGATCGGGGAAGAGCTTGAAGCCTATCAGCGCGGCACGCGCGGGATTGATGCTATTTCGCTCAACGATCAGGCCATCCTCGTGCGCGCCTCCTACCAGATGCGCGCGTTTGAGGATCGGTTCCTGACCATCGGCTTGCCCTATCGCGTTATCGGCGGCCCGCGCTTTTACGAGCGTATGGAAATCCGCGATGCCATGGCCTATTTCCGCGTTGTCGTCTCACCCGATGACGGGCTCGCGTTCGAGCGGATTGTGAACACGCCCAAGCGCGGAATTGGCGATAAGGCCGTGCAGACCATCAACCATGCCGCGCGCAAACACGGGGTGTCTCTGCTCGACGCGGCGCGCATTGTTGTCGAAGAACGCAGCCTGTCGTCACGCGCGGTAAATTCTTTGTCTGAGCTGATACAGGGCTTCGACCGATGGCGCGCGATGATGGAGGCGAACACGCACAGCCATTTCGAGTTGGCCGAGATTATCCTTGATGAAAGCGGCTACACGGACATGTGGCGCAACGACAAAACGCCCGAAGCGCCAGGGCGGCTTGAGAACCTCAAAGAACTGATCAAGGCATTGGAGGAATTTGAGAACCTGCAAGGCTTTCTGGAGCATGTCAGCCTCGTGATGGACAACGAGCAGGAAGAGGCGAGCGAGAAAGTCTCAATCATGACACTACACGCCGCCAAGGGCCTTGAGTTCAAATGCGTCTTTCTGCCTGGCTGGGAAGACGGGCTCTTTCCCTCGCAACGCTCAATGGATGAAAACGGGCTTGCAGGGGTCGAGGAAGAGCGCCGTCTTGCCTATGTCGGCCTGACCCGTGCGCGCGCGCACCTGACCATCAGTTTTGCAGCCAATCGGCGGGTCTACAATCAATGGCAGTCGTCTATGCCCTCTCGCTTCATCGACGAGCTTGATGAGGCGCATGTCGATGTCCTCACCCCGCCCGGTCTTTATGGTGGCGGGTTTGGTGCTGCGGCAGCGCCCAATATCGATGGGATACAAACCGCATCAGATTTGCAGGAGCGCGCTTCCAAAGCAGATGTGTACAACTCGCCGGGCTGGAAGCGCATGCAGGCGCGTGCGGGCCAACGCAGCACCAGCCAACCCAAAGAAGCGCGCAACATGGTCATCGACGCGCAAGCCATTCCGTCATTCGGGCTGGGCGACCGGATATTCCATCAGAAATTCGGCTATGGCGCAGTGATTGATATTGAGGGCGACAAGCTATCAATCCGGTTTGACAAAACCGGTGTGAAAAATGTCGTCGCGAAATTCGTCACCGCAGCAGACGACATTCCATTCTAAGAAATTTTCAGGTGATCTTCAGCGACGCGCAGACCGCGCGTTTTCCCGATAGAAAATATGTTCGCCAATTTGAACGGTGCGCGTGAGTTTGCGCGACCAAAATGGTGAAACATATGTCGTGTGATAATGTGTGGCTCCATCGGTCAACTCAATCCCATCATCGCCTTCGATCACCACACGAGCCACTTCGCTCGCAAGGCGATAGGCACGGGCATTGTTGATATACTCGGGCTGTCCGTCGCAATTGTACGAAAACTGGCACTTGTTGCGCCGATCTGCACCTTGCTTCACGACTGCACAGACATGGTTCGGAAACCGACGGCTCTTCACGCGGTTCATGATCACTTCGGCAACAGCGCGCTGTCCCGGAACAGACTCGCTGCGTGCTTCGAAATAAACCGCTTCAGCGAGGCACTGCCATTGTGCCTGTCCCCGCTTGCGCGGCAGGCTGGCAAGGAGCGGCTCCAGATCAAGCCCGTCTGTCGGGAATGACAACCCTTCGTCATCGTCCATTGGCGCTGCGAAAGTGGCCATCATCGCCTTGTCTATCCCACTGGGAAAGGTGATATCGCCTGCGTCATCCAAAGCGGCTGCGGAAGAGTTTGTAGAGGCCAATTCAATCGGCAAACTGTCTTGCTGACGCGCAAGGCGCAGACCGCTTTCAACCGCATTCACTTCTTGCGCGCGGACTGTCAAAACCTGGGCGGAAATCTGGATATCTGGAAGCGTGGCTGAATGCCGCTCACGCGGCGCTTTGACAGAGGCGTTGGACGTCATCGAAATCACGAGCGAACCCACAATTGCGACGCTCAATGCAGCGGCAACGCGCCGACTCTTCGAAGCTACTGCCGCAACGACAATCGAACGAATACAAGTTACCATTAACACATACGCGCCAAACCCGGACCCACAAATCCGATTCTGGGGCTTCCCCTTTTTTACTTCAGCCACCCTGTTCTATGAAAACGGCGTGGAGAGTCCATGGTTAACAAATACTTGCTCAATAATCCGCTCATTCCTAGGACCTGCAAAAAAGTTCTGGAAATAAATTTGTTAGTATTTTCAGGCGAATAGAGAAAATCGACAAAATGTGCTGCACCTTGCTCAAATGATGCGTCCGCAGCGATTTTCGAAAGAGTGGAGCTTCACAACCCGAATCGGCACCTCGCGCGCCCTATCAAGTCAAAAGACTGGCCTGCGCTGCGGCCAATCGGGCAATGGGAACGCGATAGGGCGAGCAGGACACGTAGTCAAAGCCCGCCAGCTTGCAAAACCGCACACTCGCAGGATCGCCGCCATGCTCCCCGCACAGTCCGAGGACAAGTTTCGGGTTGGAGCGCCGCCCGCGCCGTGACGCAATCAGCAAAAGCTCCCCAACCGCCTCGACATCGAGGGTCAGGAATGGGTCTTCGGGATAAACACCCTCATTCACATAATCGCGCATGAACCGGCCCGCATCATCACGGCTGAGACCGTAAGTCATTTGCGTCAGATCATTGGTCCCAAAGCTCATAAACTCTGCCACCGATGCAAGATCCTGCGAGCGTAGCGCGGCGCGCGGTGTTTCGACCATGATGCCAAGCTGATATTGCGGCAATGACCCTGTCTCGCGGCGCATATCTTCGGCCACATCATCAATGCGCGTTTTGACCAGTTCCACCTCACGCAAGGCGGAGACAAGCGGGACCATGATCTCGGGCAAAATGGTGGTGCCACTCTGCTCTTCGACAATACGCGCGGCTTCAAAAATCGCGCGCGCCTGCATCTCGTAAATCTCCGGCATGGTGACCGCCAGTCGCACGCCGCGCTTGCCGAGCATTGGATTGAACTCTTCGAGCGATTTGATCCGTTGGCGCACTTCGGACGCGCGCAGCTTCATCATGTCTGCAAGCGCGTCCACATCCTCGTCATGCTTGGGCAGAAACTCATGAAGTGGCGGGTCCAGCAAACGGATCGTGACCGGCGCATCACCCATGAGCGAGAACAACGCGACGAAATCGTCACGCTGCATAGGGAGTAGAATTTTTAACGCCTGCCGACGCTCTTCCAGATCATCTGCAAGGATCATCTGGCGCATCACATCAATGCGATCTTCGGCGTAGAACAAATGCTCCGTCCGGCATAGGCCAATCCCGTCAACGCCAAAGTCAATCGCCATCCGCGCGTCTTGCGGCGTGTCGGCATTGGCGCGCACGCCAATGCTGCGGGTATCATCAGCCCATTCCATCAGGGTCTTGAACCCTTCGCTCAACTCGGCTCGCGTGAGCGGCAGGGCGCCGGAGTAAATCCGACCGCTACCACCATCAATGGTGATAATGTCTCCTTCGTTCAGGACACGCCCATCCGCCACAGTCAGCGTGCCAAGCGCGGCATCAATGCGCATCTCGCCTGCCCCGACAACACAAGGCACGCCAAGCCCCTGCGCGATAACGGCGGCGTGACTGGTGATGCCGCCCGTCAGGGTGAGGACACCCGCGGCGCTGTGCATGCCTCGGATGTCTTCGGGTGACGTTTCCTCGCGAATGAGGATCGCACGCACACCTTGCGCCTCTGACGACTGCGCTTGTTCAGCCGAAAAGACGACCGGACCCTGCGCCGCGCCCGGAGAGGCCGCTATGCCAGCGCCAAGGTGCGGTTGATCCTGTTGCGACAACTGTGGATGGAGATGCTCTGCCAGATTGCGCGGATCAATCCGAAGCAGCGCTTCATCGCGCGTGATCACCTCTTGGCGGACGAGATCGACCAGGATTTGCAACTCTGCACGCGGTTTGCGCCGGGCGCTGCGAATATCGATGATAGATAGCGCTGTGCCATTATAGGAGTATTTGACGTAAGCCGCATCTTTGAGAACCCGCGCGGCCTGCCGGACCGAGACGCGCAATTGCGAGAGGATTTCTTCTGGCAGCGTGTCGAAAGCATCATCCACACCGCGCGAGCGAAAACTCCCGTTAAACCGCATCTCACCGGTGTTACGATCAATGCCTCGCACCTCGCCAATGCCCGCCTGTTCTGACGCAGCCGCCATGGTTTGAATGATCACACCAAGCCCGGCATTGGCAGGCGCGCCCTTGGCATCGCGCAGGATTTTCGCAGACGGGCGCGACCAGCTTTTCGCAAACCCTCGCAACACGCCCGCCAGTTGGGATTGAAACGTGAGCGGGAATGGACGCCCTGCCTCTGCCTCAAACAACACGAGCGCTTTTGACAGCGCATCTTTTGCGTTTGCCAGGTCCTGATACTGCGCGTCTGCAAAGCCTTCGATGACGATGGCATAATCGCTCATGAAACTCAGATACTGGCGGATTTGAGCTGGTTCGGCCTCATCAATCGCACCCAGATTTCGCAGCGCCGTTGGCCCGGTCCATGTCGTGTTTTGCAGGCTTGGCCGCACGATAAAACGCTCTTGGGGATCAAGCGTCGCAACCAGCTCCTTGGCGATATCGTCCGCAACGCCCGGATCTTCGATCACAGCCCGCATCGCCTCAACCGAAAGAACGACACCAACGGGAACCGCATCATTGACGACGCTCAGCGCAGACAGGTTCGCAGCCCGAACGCCATAGCTTTGCGCATCCAATGCGGCGCCACCAAGCGCGGAGATATGCTTATCCCAACCCAAAGCTGCCTCTTACCCGTCCAAGACCGTTTTCGTTGCGCTGCACAATAACCGCGTCAGTCCGTCTGACAAGGGGTAGTTTGACGCCCTCTTTTAGCCCTCGACTTTGGTAAAATTAGCCACACCACCGAACATCACGCGAATACGATTGAGAATGCAAAGCCGATTGCGCCGGATGATGGCATTATCGTCGTTGATCTTGGTCGCCTCAAAGAACGCATCAAGAGGGCCACGCAGTTTGGCCATCGCCGACATCGCAGCAGCAAAATCCTCAGCCTTCATCGCCCCATTGATCGACGGGGACGCCGTGTCGAGCGCCGCAAAAAGCGCCGTCTCGCTATCATTGGTCGCAAGTTTGGGATCAGGGTCCAACTCATAGGACACCCCGTCCTTTTTCTCTTCCGCATCAAGGATATTGTTGGTGCGTTTGAAGGCCTGAACGAGATTTTCCCCGTCATCGGACGACAGCAGCGATTGCAGCGCTTTGGCGCGATTGACCAAAAGCACAAGGTCATCTGCGCCCGGCATCGCAAGGCAGGCATCAATCACATCGTGGCGGATACCCTGATCGCGCAGGTAAACCTTGAGGCGGTCGTGGATAAAGGACATCACATCGTTGGTATCGGCAAATGCCTCGCCGTCGTCATTTTGCTTATTGCCAATCAAATCACGCGCTTTTGCAAATGGTCCATCCGCCTCATTGAGCGCTATGCGAATGTCATTTTCCAAAACGATGCGAATAATCCCCAAAGCTGCACGGCGCAGCGCAAACGGGTCTTTAGATCCAGTCGGCTTCTCATCAATCGCCCAAAACCCGCTCAGCATGTCGATCTTCTCTGCAAGCGCGACGGCAATTGCAGTCGGCTCGGTAGGAACATCATCGGACGGGCCAAGCGGCGCGCGGTGGGTTTCGCTGGCCTCAGCCACGACGTCTGGCAGCTTGGCGTGTTGCGCGTAATATTTGCCCATCACGCCCTGCAACTCGGGGAACTCATAGACCATCTCTGACGTGAGATCAGCCTTGGCAAACTCAGCCGCCTGTTGCGCCAGTTCCGCATCCGCACCGACCATAGGTGCAAGCTCTGACGAAAGCTGCGAGATACGTGCGACACGATCCGCTTCGCTTCCCAGCTTGCGATGGAAAGTCACCGTGCCCAGCGCCTCGCGCCATGGGGCCATCCCATCCTTGGCCACGCGAAGATCATTTTCCCAAAAAAACTTCGCATCCGCAAGACGCGCCGCAAGCACTTTGCTGTTGCCCGCAAGGATCGTCGCACCATTGTCCGCAGTTTCGCGATTTGCGACCGTGATATAATGCTCGATCCGCCCGGTTTTAGGATTGCGCACCGAGAAAAACTTCTGGTGCTCCCGCATCGACGTTTGCAGCACTTCAGGCGGCATATCCAAGTAATCCGCACCGATATCGCCCAATAGGACAACGGGACATTCGACAAGCCCCGCAACCTCGCGCAGGAGGGCCGCATCTTCAACAAGCTCCAACCCTTTGGCAAAAGTCAATTGTTCCGCATCATGCCAGATTGCATCGGCGCGGGCATCCGTGCGCAAAGTGACATGCGCGGCCGCCAGCTTGCCTTCATAGTCATCAAATGCAGTGACTTTGATGGGATCAGGCGCCATGAACCGGTGGCCGAATGAGATATCGCTCGCGGTTATGCCTTCGATTTCAAAAGGCACGACCGATGCACCGGCTTCATCGCTCAGGATCGCGAGAATGGAATGCAGCGGGCGGACCCATCGCAAAGCGCCCGCGCCCCACCGCATAGACTTCGGCCATGGGAAATTGCGGATCGTGCTCTCAAGAACCTCGGCGATAATCTCGGGTGCGTCGCGCCCGTCTTTGCGAAGTGTCGCGAAATAGACCTGCCCTTTCTTGTCGTCCCGGATCTCAAGATCGTCCTTGCTCAGCCCGGTAGACCGCAAAAACCCTTCCAGCGCTTTCTCTGGCGCGTCTGCCCGCGGGCCCTTGCGCTCTTCAACGCTCGCGGGGCTTTTGTCGGGCAGACCCTGCACGGTAAGCGCGAGACGGCGCGGCGTCGCAAAGGCGGCTGCGCTCTCATAGGTCAGACCCGCCTCAACCAAACCCTCTGTCATCAGACGTTTAAGATCGTCAGCAGCGCGCGACTGCATGCGTGCAGGGATTTCTTCGCTGAACAGTTCTATCAGAAGATCAGGCATGCCCGCTTATGTCTCCGGTTTGGGCGGGCACCCATCGGGGAGCGGATCCCCAGCAAAGGCTGCCGTTCCACATTCGTTAAATTGCCGCCACATATAGGCCCGACCATCCTCATATTGCGCGATAAACCGGTCAACGCCGAAGGGCTGGTTTTCTTCGGCGAGAATGGCCGTGGCTGCGCCACTTTGAATATCAGCCGCGATTTGCCCTGCATCAAAGCAGTCAAACCAGGACGGTGCCTGCAATGGCTCAGCAATCTGCGCATACTCGTCCGACGGCCAGTAGTCCCAATCGACCGTGAAGCACGCCCGCAGCTTGAGCGGCGACGTATCCGCATCAATGCTGCGGTAATCACTCACCTCGAAGGCATCGCCATATGCCGAAACTTCCGTCAGCCCATCGATTTGCTCGTAATAGGCGCGGGTCTGGAACCACCAGAGCGCCACGCCGAAAATCAGGCAAAAGCCGATAAGAAGTCTGACGAACATTTTCCCACTCATGCCGCTGCTCCACCCGCTTGGGTCTGCACAAAAGCGTCGGCGCATTGCTTGGCGAGCGCGCGGACGCGGCCGATATAGGCCTGCCGTTCCGTAACCGAGATCACCCCGCGCGCGTCCAGAAGATTGAAAACGTGGCTGGCTTTGATGCATTGATCATAGGCAGGCTGCGCCATGACAATGCGGCGTCCAGTTTTCGGATCATCATGGGGCGCGGCGAGAATGCGGGCGCATTCGGCCTCGGCATCCTCAAAATGCCGCATCAAGACGTCCGTGTCCGCCACATCAAAATTCCACCGCGCATATTGCGCTTCGGCCTCTCGAAACACATCGCCATAGGTCAGCGGGATTGTAGCATCTGGATCGTTGAACGGCATTTCGTTGCCGTCATCATAGCCCAGAACATACATCGCCAACCGCTCCAACCCGTAGGTGAGCTCGCCCGAGACCGGATTACAATCATGCCCGCCCACTTGCTGGAAATAGGTGAATTGCGAAACCTCCATCCCGTCGCACCAAACCTCCCAACCAAGCCCCCATGCGCCAAGCGTCGGGCTTTCCCAGTCATCCTCGACAAAGCGGATATCATGCAGATCCATATTGATCCCGATCGCTTCAAGCGAGCCGAGATAGATGTCCTGCAAGTCTGAAGGCGATGGTTTGATGATGACCTGATACTGGTAATAGTGCTGCCAGCGGTTCGGGCTGTCCCCATAACGGCCATCTGTCGGACGACGCGACGGCTGCACGTAGGCCGCTGACCACGGTTTGCTCCCAAGCGCGCGCAAGGTGGTTGCCGGATGAAACGTGCCCGCGCCAACCTCCATGTCATAAGGTTGCAGGATCGCGCAGCCCTTTTGCGCCCAATAGGTCTGAAGTCGCAGGATTATTTCCTGAAAACTGCGGGGCGTATCGGTTGATTTTGCCATGATCCGTTCGCTTTGCTGCGCTTGGCTTGTCTCATAGGCAAAGGGGCAGAAAGGGTCAATTGAGGATTGGCGCAGAGCGCACTTCAGCCCCTCAAAGGCGATCAGTACGGCATGGGATGCGCGCGATATGCAGCATTCAGGTCGACAAGAACGTCCTCGCCCAAGCTCAAATCACGCCCAGCAGCGATATGCTCCAGCTGCGACATTGTCGTTGCGCCGAAGATGGGAATGCAGGGAAACGGACGCTGGCGGCAGAACGCCAACGCCATATGCACCGGATCAAGCGCATGTTTTTGCGCAACATCGAGATAGGCGCGAACCGCATCGTCAAGGCGCGGTGAATTGCGCGGCGAGCCGCCCGCGATCGCATTGCGAGACCCTTCGGGCAGCGCGCCATCGAGATACTTTCCGGTCACAAACCCGGTTGCGAGCGGCGAGAACGCAAGAAGCGTGACGTCCTCATGATGGCCAAGCTCCGCCATATCTCCGTCATACGGCATGCGGCACAGGGCGGAATATTCATTCTGAATACTGGCAATACGCGGCCCGGAGCTGCGCTCACCCGCCGCAAGCCATTGCGCCGTTCCCCATGCGCTTTCATTCGAAAGGCCAAACGCGCGGATTTTGCCTTCATCCACAAGCTCTCCAAGCGCCCCCATGACATCATCCATATGCTGGACGGTTGTAGCGCGATTTTGCCCGGACGGGTCATACTCCCAAATCTGGCGAAAATGGTATGACCCGCGATTTGGCCAGTGAAGCTGATAGAGATCGATGACATCTGTTTGCAAACGCTTGAGCGAACCTTCGCAGGCCAGCCGGATTATCTTACCATCGACCATCTGCCCTTCACGCACGAAACTGCCATTCTCGCCAGCGCATTTGGTCGCGATGATATAGTCGCCTCGGCGCCCGGTCCTGGCATTCCAGCGACCGATAATCTCTTCGGTGCCGCCAACCGTTTCCTTTCGCACAGGATTGACCGGATACATCTCAGCCGTGTCGAGAAAGTCAAAACCGTAATCAAGGCTCGCATCAAGCTGGCGGTGCGCCTCATCCTCATCGGTGTTGGTCCCGAAAGTCATCGTGCCAAGGCAAAAGTCGCTGACCTCAATCGTTGTCCGTCCAAGTGTTGTGCGCGGCATGCCACTGTCTCCTTACGTGCTGACAGGCGCTAACAATCGTCCTTTGCGGCGTGAGCGCAAGATCAAAATCATGCCTTTCGCGTGCCAATGGGCTATGTCTGGGCACTCTCAAACTTTGCACCAGTATCGGGCGAAAGGAGACGTGTCCCGCCAACCGATGCCGTCATCAGCGCGTCCGTAATCCCCGGCCCCATACCCCTGCCCAGCAAGCGCAGATCAGGCCGCTGTTTCGATCAGATTTTGCGGTATTTGATGCAGATTTTGTGGAAACCGCACGCCTACCTGCACTTAACCTCGCGCAAGTTGCACAAACGCGCTAATCTCATCGGTACGCGTCGACCAGTTACAGACGATACGGCAGGTGACTTCCTCATCCGGGTCACCATCAAGCGTCGCGGTATGCGGCCATAAATAGTAATGCGCACCGGCATCAAGGATGCGCTGATGTTCCGCGCGCTTCATCCTGAAAAACATCATATTCGCGGCATGACCATGCACGCTTGTCTTGCCCGCAGACTTCAATCCGGCGTGCAGCGTCGCCGCTGCCGTGTTCGCGCTTTTGGCAAGACTCAGCCACAAATCATCTTTCAGATAGGCGTCCATCTGGGCCGAAAGATAGCGATGCTTGGACAACAAATGCCCCCCGCGCTTGCGCCGCAACTCAAACTCCCAAGCCTTTTCAGGATCAAACATCACGACCGCTTCGACACCCGCGCAGCCGTTTTTGGTGCCGCCAAAGCTAAGCACATCAATGCCCGACTTCCATGTCATCTCAGCAGGTGTGCAATTGGCCGAAACAACCGCATTGGCAAAGCGCGCACCATCCATATGGCACGGCAGATCATAGGCTTTGGCAATTTGCGTGAGTGCCTCAACCTCTTTGGGTGTGTAGACAGCGCCCAATTCTGTGGCATTCGTGATGGTCAACGCACCGCGTTGGGTCTGATGCACATCAGACTGCGTGCCGTTCTCCAGAATTTGCGACAAGGCTGCTGGCTTCATCTTGCCGTCTTTCGCATCAACAGTCACGAGCTTGGCGCCGCCCGTGAAAAATTCCGGAGCGCCGCACTCATCCCATTCGACATGCGCATCGTCCGAACAGTAGATGCTCGACCAAGGCGCGCTGTAAGTTGCGAGCGCGATGGAATTGGCCGCTGTTCCGGTCGAGACCAGATAAACCGCCGCCTCTGGACTTTCAAAAATATCGCGAATGCGCGCCGTCACCCGTGCCATCCCCTCCTCGGCGCCATAACCGGAGGTATAGCCATTGTTGCAAGCGTTCAGCGCATCCATCACTTCGGGCGCAGCGGGGCCTGCGTTGTCTGATGTGAACCACATTATTGAAGTCCTTCTACTATGTAGTCTTCGTATTCGTCTTCCTCGACCTCAAACTCAGGAACAGTGCGATTGATCATCGACATGCCAGCTTCATGGGTCGAGCGGGGGTTGCCTGTGACAAGCGGATGCCAGTCGGGCAGATCCTTGCCTTCGTGCAACCTGCGATAGGCGCAGGTGGTCGGCATCCAATAGGCCACATCCGACAGCGTGTCTGGCGTGATCACAACGCAGGACGGCACCAGTTGTTTGCGGATTTCATATTGCGAACAGCGGCATGTCCCCTCGTCAAGCAAACGGCAGGCGATATTAGTGTATTCAACCGCGCCAGTGTCAAAATCTTCGAGCTTGAGGAGGCAGCATTTTCCGCATCCATCGCATAATGCCTCCCATTCATCGCTGGTAAGCGCTGAGATGGGCTGCGTTTTCCAGAATTTTTTGCGAATGCGTTTGGCCATTCACGTGACATAGGACGCGTGCTGCGCATTGAAAAGCGATTTTGCGCAAACGTGATTTTTGCGCTGAGCGCGATCATGTTAAACGCATGTTCATGAGATATCTACTGTCAACATGCGTCGCCTTTTTCATAACCGCCATCGCTGCAATGGCGTTCGAGCCGAGCCGTGACGGACTGCTTTTCGAACGTGTCATTCCACTGACGGAAGGTCCGGCAATCCCGCACAGTCGCATCATCGATGCAAACGGCGATATCGTCAATTTTCGTGAGCTCAAAGATCAGGTTTCCGTTGTGACCTTCTGGGCGACGTGGTGCCATGAATGCGAAACGGAAATGCCCCGCCTCAATGCGCTGGCACGCGAAGTTGAGGGGCGCGGGATCCATATCCGTCCGGTCTCGGTAGATCGCAGCGAGACACCGGACGCAAGGCTCGCCAGCTACATGAAACGAAAGGATCTCGACGCGCTGCCGATATTGCGCGATCTGCGCATGGAGTTGTTTCAACAGGTGGGCGCGCAAGGAACGCCGACAACGATCATCATCGACAAATACGCGCAAGTTGTCGGCGCTGTGCTGGGCGGTCGGTTCGACTGGAGCGATAAGGAAATCATTGGCTGGCTCGATGCTTTGGCGCAGGCACCGGATGCGGAAACGTCCCGAATGATCCTGGCGCCATTGCGCCCCTGAACTGCACTAACCGATGGCCTGCAACGCTGCGCGTGCCGCCTCGCAATCTGTCGTCATCTGCGCGATCAGCGCATCGAGCGTGTCAAATTTCAGCTCAGGACGCAGGAACGCAACGAGCGCCACCGAAATCGGTTGGTCGTAGATATCGCCGTCGAAATCGAAAATATACGTCTCCAGATTGGGCGCAAACTCCCCCATGGTCGGCTTCACGCCAAGCGATGCAGCGCCGCGATACGACCCTTTGTGCGCCCCGTCCTCAACATCGATTTGCACCGCGTAAACGCCAAACTTGGGAAGATGCAGACCATCGAGCGACAGATTGGCCGTGGGAAACCCTAACGCGCGCCCCTGTTTCTCGCCGCTCTCCACCACGCCTTCAAACCGGTGCCAATGACCGAGCATTCGTGCTGCCTCTTCAGGGCGTCCGTCACTCAGCGCATTTCGGATAGCGGTCGAGGAAAAATCCCCTGTTGCATCTGAAACAAGCGGGGCGATCGTGACACCAAATCCATGCGATTTGCCCGCATCACGCAGCGTTTTAGGCGATCCCGAGCGTCCCTTTCCAAAGCAAAAATCCGCCCCCACAACAACATGCCGAACGTCCAGCCCGTCGATGAGAACGCGCTGAATAAATTCTTCCGCACTCAGCGACGCAAAGGCTTTATCGAACTGGACTTCATAGACATGATCAACACCCAGCAATCCCAGCCGATGCGCTTTGGCGGTGGCATTCATCAAGCGAAAGGGCGGCGCATCGGGGGCGAAATAGGCGCGCGGATGCGGCTCAAACGTCAAAACACCCAAAGGCGCATCATGCTCGGCAGAGGCCGCGCGGGCCAGCGCGAGCACCGACTGATGCCCCAAATGCACACCGTCGAAGTTGCCGATAGCTATCGCGCAGCCGCGATCATCCACATTGAGATCAGAATAACTCTGGTGGCGCTTTATCATCCAGCCCGCTCACATGGCGGGTCGCACCGCCTAGTCGAATTTACGGCTCGGCGCCAAAACCAAGGCCTCACCCTTCAGGACAGCTTTGTCGCCGACCAAGGCGATGCAATCAAGGGTGACATGACGTTTGGCATGATTAATTTCGCGCACGGTCAGTTTCGCCTCAACGCGATCCCCGGGGCGAACGGGCGCAAGGAACTTCAGGTTTTGACCCAGATAGACCGAACCGTGTCCCGGAAGCTGCTCGCCAATAATCGCGGAAAAAAGACCCGCCGTCAGCATGCCATGCGCCACGCGTCCGCGAAAAATCGTCTCTTGCGCGTATTCTTCATCGAGATGCACCGGATTGCAATCCAGCGACAGCTCCGAGAACATCTGGATATCAACATCCGTGATTGTTTTCGCAATCTCACGCGACATGCCGATTTCAAGATCCTCAATCGGGATTGTGCCAACCGGCAGATTATGACTTCGCGGATGATCTAACATTCCAATACCCCAGTCCGATTCTCGCTTATCGCGCAGCACAATAATTAGCACTAGATCGCAACCTGAGCAACAATGTTGCGCAATAATTTCACAATTATCTTATATATTTTGTAATTTAATTACGCAGTGAATTGGCTTCGCGAAACAGAATGCGCGCCTAATCCTCCTATCACCCTGAAAAATATCGGTTTTTTCCTATCGTAGATGCCCGATCGTAAAACGAGAATTCACCAGAGCTCTGCCAAGCGTGTCATTTGTGCGTTGCAAATTCGGGACACCATCGACTGTTCCAGTCTCCTCGGCGGCCAAACCGCCCGATATAAACAGGCAATCCAGATTTTCCCCTAGCGCGCCTTTCACATCGGTCGGCAATCCATCCCCGATGCACAAGATCCGATCGTCATCGATGGCCCGGCCGCTATGGCTGGTCACCAGTGTGCGGGTCAACGCATAAATCGGCGGATGCGGCTTGCCGAAATAGTGGCTCTGCCCGCCCGCTTCGGTATAGGCAAGCGCCAAAGCTCCAGCGCAAAAGCGGCGGGTCTCGCCGAAATCGACAACAATGTCCGGGTTTGCGCAAAGCAGTGGCAGGCCCCGATTGACGCCCTCTAAAATTATCGCGCGATAGTCATCGGGCGTCTCTTTCGTATCATCGACAAGACCTGTGCAAACGATGCCCTCCGCCTCACCCAGCGGCACACGCTCGACATCCACTGGCGATCCGTCAGCATGGACGAAGAAATGCGCATCTTTGTCCGCCGGCCCCAAATGATAAACCTTGCGTCCGAACAGACCTGCGGCCATCGCAGTTTGCGCGCTATCCCCGGACGTTGCGATGACATCATAGCAATCGCGCGGTGCGCCAAGTCGTTCGAGTTGCGCTGCAACGCTGTGGGCCGGGCGCGGCGCATTTGTGACAAGCGCGACGATACCGCCCTGCGCACGATACGCTTGCAGGGCTTTCACCGCAGCAGGAAACACCTCGCGGCCATTGTGCAAACATCCCCAGAGATCGCAAAAAACAACGTCATACTGCGCCGAGACGTCCGACAGGTTTTCGATAATTTGTGTCATATGATGCACTGCGTTTTGGAGTTTGCTCGCGGCTTATCATGCGCGGGTGCAATCTTGTAGGTGAAAGTGAGCGCAGTGTGCAGCCGCGAAGAAACGGCCTATCCCTTCACCGGCGTCACCGTAAAACCGCGCTCTTCAAGCAATCGCAAAATGCCAGTTTCCCCCGGTAGATGCAGCGCGCCAACGCCGACGACGATATTGCCGTTATCAAGAAGCCTGTTCAACTGCTCCACCCAGGCGATGTTGCGTTTCGTCAGCAGCAACTCATAGGTCCCGTCCACAATGCTCTTCGCCAATTCTCTTGGCAAAAACGCATACATGCGGCTTTCAAATAGCGACCAAACCGCCATCGTCTCCCCGCGCAAGTAAAGAGGGAGAAGCGCGTCTGGACTGTTTTCCTTGGGGATCGGGAACTGCAATATCTGTTTGAGAGCGGCAAGATCGCGCGCCTCGTCCCGGTCATCAATCAGATTGAGCAAGTCATCAATCGTCTCCAGCCCAACCACAGGCACGTCAAATGCCTTTGCATGACGCTGCATCATCGCATCCACGCCATCTCCGGCACGCGCGTTCAGCAGACTTTCGCATTGGTCAAAGAACATCAAAGCGCCAAGTATCCACGGCTTCATGCGGTTGGCCAAAATCTCCGGCAGACCTGTCGGCTCCAATCGGCGCAATATCATCTGCCATTCGTCTGCACTGAAGAGCGGACGCATGTTAGGGCCGTCGATCTGAAAGAAAATATCCAGCCGGGACAATATGACGGACTGCATATCGACCGCTTGAAGATCATCAATCTCAAGCACCAAAGTATCTGCCGTCTCAATCGCGTCAAAGAGCGATGTAGGAATATCAAGGCGCGGGTCGGGAACATGCACCGTTCCGTAAATCAGCGAGTCCGCACCATCGCGCGACACTTTCCAGTAGAGACCACGCGGATAGGGAATATTCGTCAGGCTGTCATCGATATCTGACAGCAGCGCATCAACATCAAACTCTTCGGCCTGCGCGCAACTGTCCTGCGCAACCGCAGGCGATGCGGCCACCAAAACTGCGATGAAAATAGCAATTAAGCGCTGGAACATATCCACTCTTCCCAGTAAGCGATCCACGTTGAGACTAAATGCCCAATTTGGCGGCAATGTGGTCTTGACTCTCCACCGCCCTCTCCCTATCTACCCGCCGTTAGCACTTAAGCAGGGCGAGTGCTAACACCTGTGGAGGGCCCTGCGAAACGAGACAACCGAGGAACTGAAAACATGAAGTTTACGCCTCTTCACGACCGGGTTCTTGTTCGCCGCCTCGAAAGCGACGAGAAAACCGCCGGTGGCCTGATTATCCCAGATAGCGCAAAAGAAAAACCGTCCGAGGGCGAAATTGTTGCTGTTGGAACAGGCGCGCGCGACGAAAACGGAAAACGCGCAGAGATGGACGTCAAAGCTGGCGACAAAATCCTGTTCGGCAAATGGTCCGGCACCGAGATTAAGCTCGACGGCGAAGACCTGCTGATCATGAAAGAAAGCGATGTCATGGGGATCCTCGGCTAAGCGCCGGACCCAATCGTGACCCCCCAAAAGACAATTCAATAGGAGTATTGAGACATGGCAGCTAAAGATGTCAAATTCGATACCGACGCCAGAAACCGGATGCTTAACGGCGTCAACACTCTGGCAGATGCGGTAAAAGTAACGCTCGGTCCAAAGGGCCGCAATGTGGTCATCGACAAATCCTTCGGCGCACCACGCATCACCAAAGATGGTGTGACTGTTGCCAAGGAAATCGAGCTTGAGGACAAGTTCGAAAACATGGGCGCGCAGATGGTCAAAGAAGTGGCCTCCCGCACCAATGATACAGCCGGTGACGGCACAACAACTGCAACGGTTCTGGCGCAAGCCATCGTCAAAGAAGGTCTGAAATCGGTTGCCGCTGGCATGAACCCGATGGACCTCAAGCGCGGTATTGATCTTGCCGTTGAAAACGCGGTTGCTTCGATCAAATCAGCCTCTCGCGAAGTTAAAGACAGCGCAGAAGTTGCGCAGGTCGGTACAATTTCGGCCAACGGCGAAGCCGCCATCGGCGACCAGATCGCAGATGCGATGCAAAAAGTCGGCAACGAAGGCGTGATTACTGTCGAAGAGAACAAAGGTCTGGAAACAGAAACCGAAGTTGTCGAAGGCATGCAGTTCGACCGCGGCTACTTGTCGCCTTACTTCATCACCAACCCAGACAAGATGATCGCTGATCTGGAAGACTGCCTTGTGCTGTTGCACGAGAAAAAGCTCTCTTCGCTTCAGCCAATGGTTCCGCTTCTGGAAACTGTCATCCAGTCTGGCAAGCCACTCCTGATCATCGCAGAAGATGTGGACGGCGAAGCGCTAGCAACCCTCGTGGTCAACAAACTGCGCGGCGGCCTGAAAATCGCAGCTGTCAAAGCAC
>CAYRKW010000050.1:0-22860 GCA_964425135.1 uncultured Rhodobacterales bacterium | reverse complement strand
CGCGGCTCGCGTCATTTGTTTTGCGCTTGCGCGCGCAGCGGGATATTTTTGAACCAAAGAAGACGGGGTTACGCAGGGCACGGCCCGGTCGAAGTCCCCACACTCAAATCTGCCTCCATCAACTCGGTAATTGGACCGGAGCTTGGGTTATCCATCACCTGCATCAATATCTCCGCTGCGCGCCGGCCCGCGTTGCGCACCGACGATCGTGTGGATGTGAACAATGGGATATCCTCGCTATTATAGAAGAATGACAACTCGTCGTCATGGATAATGACCGAAACATCGCGGCCAAGTATGAGCCCGCGGTCCTTGAGCGCGCGGCGAACGCCGATTGCTGTGATATAGGATGAGACAAGCAACGCTGTTGGTGGCGCGTCACATTCGAGCAATTGGGATGCTGCAAAAAATCCGTAGCGCTCAGTCAGATCGCCGGCCGTCATCAACGTCTCGTTCACTTCAACGCCTGCATCGTTCATTGCCTGCGTAAATCCCATGCGCCGCTTATGCGCGAAATCGAGCGTTTCCTGCCCGTTGATCAACCCAATCCGCCGATGCCCCAGATCGAGCAGGAACTTGGTCGCCCGCATGAACGCGCTGCGGTTGTTTATGTCGATCCAGGAATACTCCAGATCGAGATCGGTCACGCGCCCATGCACCACAAACGGCATTCCGATATCGTGCAAGAGCGCAATCCGTGTATCCCCCCGGCGCGGTGCTTGCACGATGACCCCGTCAACCGACCCTTTCGCCTTCAGGTCGCGATAGATGTCGACCTCGTTCTCGTCATTGGCGACCGACAGCAGCAGCTCGTACCCGTTGGCCGCATATATCTCCGAGGCGCCTGCCACAAACTCCCCGAAAATCGGGTTCACCAGCTCCGATTTCAGATCGAGCGGGATCACATGCCCGATCGACCAGGCCTTGCCCGTCGCCAGCGCTTTGGCCCGCGCATTGGGGCGGTAGTTCAGCGACAGCGCCGCATCCGCAACCCGTCTGCGCGTGCTTTCGCTCACTTCAGGAAATCCGTTCAAAGCACGGCTAACGGTCGTCTGCGACAGCCCCAAATGCTCGGATAACTCCTTCAGGTTCATGTGAATTGCCTTTCCAAAGCGCTTTGAATTAACCTGAAATAATTCACGGAGAGTGTCAAGGTTTTCCAAGCCTCTCTAAACACTGCCTAAGTCCAAACCCTTAAAAATATGGCAATATCTTAATATTCGTTGACACATCTGCATAAAATACGGCATGTACGCGTTTATCACACCGCTTTGGAAACGATTCTGAATGCGGTATAATGTCAGCGTGCGCGTCACGTCTTCTGGGAGGAACAATGACACATCTTTTGAAATCCACACTCTGCGCCAGCGCAGCTGTTCTTGCTCTGAGCGCAGGAATGGCGCACGCCGGTGGCCATCTGAAATTCGCACCTGGCGACGGCCCCTTCGATTGGGACGGCTACACCGCATGGGCGGACAGCGCACCAGACCTCTCAGGTCAAACCGTTACCATCGCAGGTCCATGGCTTTCGCCCGAGGATGACTACTTCCGTTCGGTTCTGGCCTATTTTTCCGACGCAACCGGCGCTGAAGTGATTTACACCGGCTCCGACAGCTTCGAGCAGAACATTGTGATCGACGCCGAAGCTGGCTCGGCGCCAAACATCGCCGTGTTCCCGCAGCCCGGCCTTGCTGCCGATATGGCGGCGCGCGGTCTTTTGACACCGCTTCCAGAGGGCATGGGAGGCTGGACTGCCGAAAACTACGGCGCAGGCCAATCCTGGGTTGATCTGGGCACCTACGCGGACGCAGACGGTGCAGATCAGCTTTACGGCTTTTTCTACAACGTGAACGTCAAATCGCTCGTCTGGTATGTGCCTGAGAACTTCGAGGATGCAGGCTATGATGTGCCAGGGTCGATGGAAGATCTCAAAGCGCTGACCGAGCAAATCGTTGCCGAAGGTGAAACACCTTGGTGCATCGGTCTGGGGTCCGGCGCGGCGACCGGTTGGCCGGCAACGGACTGGGTCGAAGACCTGATGTTGCGGACACAGCCAGCCGACGTCTATGACCAATGGGTTACCAACGAAATCCCGTTCAACGACGAGCGCGTTGTTGCTGCGATTGAGGAATTCGGCTGGTTTGCACGCAATGACGCGAATGTTGCTGGCGGTGCAGGTGCGGTTGCCTCCACTGATTTCCGTGACAGCCCCAAGGGTCTCTTCTCCTCGCCACCACAGTGCTACATGCACCGTCAGGCCTCCTTTGTTCCGGCCTTCTTCCCCGAGGGCGTGGAATTCGGCGCGGACGTAGATTTCTTCTACATGCCCGCTTATGAGAGCAAAGATCTTGGTAGCCCGGTTCTGGGCGGCGGTACGCTGATGGCGATCACCGATGCGTCCGACGCAACCAACGAGCTGATGGGCTTTTTCAAACTGCCGATCGCGCATGAGATCATGATGGCACAAACGGGCTTCCTGACACCGCACAAGGGTGCCAATGCCGAAGCCTATCTGAACGACACATTGCGCAAGCAGGGCGAGATTCTCGTGAACGCCTCAACCTTCCGTTTCGACGGCTCTGACCTGATGCCAGGCGGCGTTGGTGCAGGCACGTTCTGGACCGGCATGGTCGATTATGCTGGCGGCAAAGATGCTGGCGAAGTGGCAACGGCCATTCAGGAAAGCTGGGACGCGCTCAAGTAAGCGCCCCAACTTGCCATAACATCTGCCAGCCCGGCACAAGATCGGGCTGGCGCACCAACTAAAAAATAATCAACGACAATTTGGGAGGATGCTATGAACCCTGCACTTCAGGGACTGATGACCATTATCATCGGCGTCGGTGGATGTGTTGGTTACTTCTACTTCTCCAACATTGTACTCGACAAATTCATCTTCCCCGCACGCGGCCCAAACGCAGGGCGCAATATCAATCGCGCCAATATGATCCGGCCATGGCTGTTTCTCGCGCCCGCACTGATCGCGCTGGGCACCTACCTTGCCTATCCGGTCTTCGAGACCCTGCGCCTGTCGCTCACCGATCGCAGCGCGGGCGGCGCTTTTGTGGGCCTTGATAACTACCGCCAAATGGTCGCCGAGCCGAAATTTTGGGAAGCGCTCAAGAACAACATGCTCTGGCTCATCATCGTGCCGGCCTTCTCCACCGCGTTTGGCCTTCTGGCCGCCCAACTCTCCGACCGCATCGGATGGGGCAATATCGCCAAATCGCTGATATTCATGCCCATGGCCATCTCATTTGTGGGCGCAGCGGTGATCTTCAAACTGGTCTACGACACACGCCCCGAGGACCAGAACCAAATCGGTGTTCTCAACGCGATCTGGATGTCATTCGAAGACGGCCCCATTGCAACGCTCGTCCTCAAAATCCTACCACTCCTTCTGCTGGCCGTGTTCATCATCGGCCTTGGCTACGCCGCCTACCTGCTGATCCGCTCGCTCACGGCCATGAAAACCGGTTTGTTCCTCACAGCCTTGCGCGGCGGCCTTGCGGTCCTGTGCGTCTGGCTCGTCTGGTCCATGGCAAGCGCGTTCTTCCGTCTCATGGGCGCGGAGCTGCCATACGGGGAGCCGCAAACATGGCTGACGATACCGTTCTGGAATTCGATCCTTCTGATGATCGTCCTCATCTGGATCCAAACCGGTTTCGCCATGGTGATCCTGTCGGCGGCCCTGCGCGGTATCCCCGAAGAGACGGTAGAGGCTGCCATCATCGACGGCGCAAACCCGTTTCAGGTATTTTTCAAAATTAAAGTACCACAGATTATGGGCACAATCGTCGTCGTCTGGACCACAATCACAATCGTTGTCCTCAAGGTCTTCGACATCGTCTTCGCCATGACCAACGGACAGTGGGAGACGCAGGTGCTCGCAAACTACATGTACGACAAGCTCTTCCGCGCCAACGACTGGGGCGTCGGCTCTGCAGGCGCGATGATTATCATGCTTCTGGTCACCCCGATCCTGGTCTGGAACGTCTACAACGCACGCAAGGAGATGCGGTAATGGATAATATTGCTGGATCAAAATCGAGCCTGACATGGGCCGTGCATCTGTCGCTTCTCGCGCTCGTGCTCCTGTGGATATTCCCGACCTTCGGCCTTCTGGTCTCCTCCTTCCGAACCGCAGATCAGATATCCACCAGCGGCTGGTGGCGCGCCATGTTCCCGTCAGAGCAAAACCTGACCCTTCGCGCCGATGCGCCGGACACTCAGGTGCTGCAAGACGGCGTCTATGTGATCGAAGGCAATCTCTTCGGCGATGCCGCCGATGGCTCACAGGAAATATCCGTCTTCGGCATATCCTCCCGTGCCATTGACGCCTTCAAGGCAGGCGAGCCGGGCGAGTTGCGCAGGGGCGGCACGATCACCGTGCAAACCAACGGCGATTATCGCATGGAGAATACCGAAGAGTTCACTGGCGCGCGCGGTCAGCGTGTCTTTGTAACCGCCAAAACGCCGCCCGAGTTTACCACCGACAATTACCAAGGTATGCTCTTTGATCCGGCCAATTCCGAAGGTATGGCCAAAGCGTTTTTCAACACGCTCACCGTCACAATCCCCGCCACGATCATCCCGATCCTCGTCGCTGCCTTCGCCGCCTATGCGCTCGCGTGGATGGAGTTTCCGGGTCGCGCCCTTCTGATCGCCGCCGTTGTGGCGCTGCTCGTCGTGCCACTGCAACTTGCGCTCATCCCGCTCTTGAAGTTCCACAACCACATTGACATCGGCAAAGGCTATCTGGGGACGTGGCTCGCCCACACCGGCTTTGGCCTGCCACTCGCGATTTACCTTTTGCGCAACTACATGGTCGGCTTGCCGCGCGACATCATCGAGAACGCCAAGGTTGACGGTGCAACCGACTTCCAAATTTTCACCAAGATCATCTTGCCGCTCAGCTTCCCTGCGCTCGCCTCGTTTGCGATCTTCCAGTTCCTGTGGACATGGAATGACTTGCTTGTCGCCAAAGTGTTCCTGATCGATGCAACCGGCGAGACTACGGTGATGACCAACAAAATCGTAGAGCTCTTGGGCACACGCGGCGGCAACTGGGAAATCCTCGCAACCGCCGCCTTTGTCTCGATCGCTGTCCCGCTCCTCGTCTTCTTTCTCATGCAGAAATACCTCGTGCGCGGCCTTCTGGCAGGCTCGGTGAAATAGGATCAATGACCCCGATGAACGATATGTCCTCTCTCTCCCCCGTGACCGACGCGGGCGTTGACAAAGACTGGTGGCGCGGCGCGGTGATCTATCAGATTTACCCCCGCAGCTTTCAGGACAGTAACGGCGACGGTATCGGCGATCTGGCCGGGATCACCCAGCGTCTTCCCTACGTTGCCTCACTCGGCGTCGATGCGATCTGGATATCGCCGTTTTTCACCTCGCCGATGAAAGACTTTGGCTATGACGTCTCCGATTACCGCGATGTCGATCAGATTTTCGGCACGCTGGCCGATTTCGACACGCTGGTTGAAACTGCACATGGGCTAGGCCTCAAAGTCATAATCGATCTGGTGCTCTCGCACACCTCGGATCAACACAAATGGTTCGACGCCTCCCGCCGCTCACGCGACAATGACAAAGCCAATTGGTACGTCTGGGCCGATCCCAAACCCGATGGAACCCCACCCAACAACTGGCTGTCGATCTTTGGCGGCTCCGCTTGGCAGTGGGACACGCGGCGCGAGCAGTATTACCTGCACAACTTCCTCACCTCGCAGCCCGACCTGAACTTCCACAACAAAGACGTGCAGGACGCATTGCTCGATGTCACCCGCTTCTGGCTTGACCGCCGCGTTGACGGCTTCCGCCTTGATACGATCAACTTCTATTTCGCCGACAAAGAGCTGCGTGACAATCCCGCCCTCCCGCTCGATCAGCGCAACGCCACCATCGCGCCCTCCGTGAACCCCTATAATCACCAGCAGCACCTCTATTCGAAGAACCAACCGGAAAATCTCAACTTCCTGCGCCGCTTCCGCGCGCTTCTCGATGAATACCCCGCCGCCACAGCCGTTGGCGAGGTTGGTGACGCAAATCGCGGGCTGGAGCTTTTGGGCGAATATACCGACGGCGATGCGTTCGTGCATATGTGCTACGCCTTCGAGTTTCTCTCCGGCGATGCACTCAGCGCAGCACAAATTGCCGAAGTGTTTGCCCGGCTCGATGATGTCGCCGCAAACGGCTGGGCCTGCTGGGCCTTCTCCAACCACGACGTCAAGCGCCACGTCACGCGCTGGAACCTCACGCCAGAGGCACAACGCCTGTTTGCAACGCTCATCATGTGCCTGCGCGGCTCCGCCTGTCTCTATCAGGGCGAAGAGCTTGGCCTGGCCGAAGGCGATGTTGCGTTCGAAGATCTGCAAGATCCCTACGGCATCGAGTTCTGGCCTGAATACAAAGGCCGCGACGGTTGCCGGACGCCGATGGTCTGGGAAAACTCCAATCAAAGCGGCGGATTTTCGACCAGCAAACCATGGCTTCCGGTCGCAACACCGCATCTACACGCCAATGTCGAGGCGCAAGAGGCGGATACAGACGCGCTCCTGCACCACTATCGCCGCGTCATCGCCATGCGCAAATCAAACCCGATCCTATCGAAGGGCGCCCAAAGCGCCATGACAGCCGAAGGCAATGTACTGACCTTCGAACGCAGTCATGAGGGCAAGACGCTCTTTTGCGCCTTCAACCTGTCCGGCCAGACCGCATCCGCGCCTGTTCCCGCAGGCTCATGGACGCAAATGGGCATGGATGTCACAGCACCAGCCTCACCGAAAGACGGAACCGTCACGCTCGCACCGTGGCAGGCCTTTATAACACAAAAAACCGCATAGTCAGATCACCAGCGAGGACGAAACGATGGCTAATCTCAAACTGACCGATGTCGAAAAGACCTACGCGGGCGAGGTGAATGTCCTCAACAATATCAATCTGGACATTGATACCGGCGAGCTCATCGTCTTCGTCGGCCCTTCCGGCTGCGGTAAATCCACACTGCTTCGCATGATCGCGGGGCTTGAGAAAATCACCGGTGGTGAGCTTTTGATCGACGGCGAGCGGATGAACGACGTCCCCCCCGCCCAGCGCGGCATCGCGATGGTGTTCCAGTCCTACGCGCTCTATCCGCATATGACCGTGCGCGATAACATGTCGTTTGCGCTCAAGCTCGCCAAGAAATCCCCAGCCGAGATTGACGAGGCCGTGACCCGCGCCGCCGACATCCTGCAACTGACCGACTATCTCGACCGCCTACCCAAAGCGCTCTCGGGCGGTCAGCGCCAGCGCGTCGCCATTGGCCGCTCGATTGTGCGTGACCCGAAAGTCTACCTCTTTGACGAACCGCTCTCCAACCTTGACGCCGCCCTGCGTGTCGCCACCCGCATCGAGATCGCGCAACTTAAAGAAAGCATGCCCGGATCAACCATGGTCTATGTAACCCACGATCAAGTTGAGGCGATGACCCTTGCCACCCGCATCGTTGTGCTCGCCAACAAAGGCATCGCGCAAGTCGGCACCCCGCTAGAGCTTTACGAGACCCCGCAAAACGAGTTTGTTGCCCAGTTCATCGGCTCACCTGCCATGAACCTTTTGGGCGGCAAGATTGTCGAGACAGGCGAGGTGTCCAAAATCTCTCTGAACGAAGGGAGCGGCGTGATCATGGCAAACATCCCCACCCGTGCGGGCGAGGAAGGTATGGACGTCAACGTCGGCATCCGCCCCGAAGACATGCTGCCCACTGAAGCGGCTGACTACGCGTACGAAAGCGAGGTGGCAATCTCCGAGAAGCTGGGCGAAGTCACTCAGGTCTACTTCAAGAAAAGCAACCCGTCCCACGACGCGGTGATCGCCAAACTGCCCGGCATCCACCGCGATATTCGCGGCAAAAACATCCGCATGGGCGTCGATCCTTCGAAGGTTCACCTGTTTTCCAACGGCAAGTCCTTGCTCTATCGCTAAGCGCCACTAAACGCCCCGTGGCGAAAACCAGGGGGTTTATCCGGCATTAACGTTGTTGTGCTGTCCTGTATGCGCGTCAATGAGACCCGGACGATCAGCTTGGTTAGAATTTCCCCGCGTTTTGGATCAATGCAGCAATGGCTTCCGGGCAGGATCCTGCGCGCTATCCTGTTGTTGCTACTGCCCGTCTCAGCGCATGCGCAAACCCGCACCGCCTGCCTGATCGTCGATGAATTGACCAAAGTCGAGATGGTACTACACCGCGTCATCGATCATGAGCCTGTTGGCCAGCAGGAGATTGATAAGACAAGACAAATATTCGAGCAAACCGAACTGAAAATAGCGCAGGTTGAAGGGCGAGACGATATAGAAGCCTATGTGTTTCGCTTTGCCGAAGACTATATTGCCGACCGCCGGCGCATATTCGATCTCTTCGAAATCCTCTCCAGCTCCCAAATCCGGGCCCGCGCCACCTCTGTAGGCGCACGCCTGATAAGCAATCGGTTAACTGCGATGCAATCGGGTCAGGGCTGCGCCTCCGATGGCAACAGCTTTGACCTCGCCGCCGACGACGATCAGGAAAGTGCTGATGATCCCGCCATCCAAAGCAACGCAGCAGACACACAAAGCACGCTCTTATCCCTACCCAGCACTGCACCGCGGCAGAGCAGGGGGGTCATCCAACGCGTCTACGCATCCTACATGAACATCCATCGCGACATTCGCATGCTAATCTTCTCCTGCTTGGTCGGCAGCATGATGAGCCTCGCGCTCTATTCCGGTGTCCGCATCAACAGACGACGGGAGCGACGCGCAAAGCGTTATCGCTGCGCGGTCGATATCAAGATCGGCTATCAGGAGGAAGAAGAGGAAGCCTCCACCATGGTCGAGATCAGCCAAACAGGTGCCAAAATCCAGATGCACGCTGATCTGGAGCCGGGCACTAACATCAGCATTTCCTGGCGCGATGAAGACCTCACTGGCAAGATCGTCTGGTCAAACCAGAACTTCGCAGGCGTCAAATTCGCCCACCCGCTGCGCCAACGCGAACTCAAAGACCTCCGCGCCGCCTTCGCAGCGTAGGAACATCCATTTGTGTGGAAGCACTCGCGGTCCCGCGATGCCAGCGGTCAATGATCTCGAAGCCGAACTGAATAGCCATCACCTCCTGAAAAACCTGTTTATCGGCAGCGACGCGTCGATTCCGCATCGCCGGTCTTTCGGCGATTTTTGGCCGTGACACCGGATGTTGCGAAGAAGTGCGGTGACAGTCGCGATCAATCGGGCAAACTCAAACCACAACGAAAATACGTAAAATATGAACTGGAGAACGACATGAGATTTCTTCTTTCAGTCGCAGCAGTAGCAATCCTGCTCGTGGGCGGGTGGTTCTATCTGGGCAACAACGCAGACCAAGGCGAGGTGCTAGATTCATCGGTTGAGGCCGTCGAAGACGCCGCCGAAGGCGTAGAAGAGGCTGTTGAAGAGGCAGCCGAAGGTGCCGCCGAAGCCGTAGAAGACGCAACCACATCCAATTGACGATCTAAATCCGGTGCAAATTGCGACAAGACACTGGACTTAAGCTCAACCCCGCCCCGGCCTTGAGCCGGGGCCTCTTCCGCAGCCCAGACCATGCGCAATACCAGAAACCCGTTCCGCTCAAACTATAGCTGCAAGAGGTCCCGGCTCAAGGCCGGGACGCACGCGGATCAAGCCGCCTTTGATGTCGCCTTCAAGTCAGGCGGCAATGCCTCATCCACAAGCGCCGCCACCGCCTCATCAAGCCCTGCAACATCCGTGCGTTTCTCGCCCAGACGCCGCACCGTCACCGTGCGTTCCTCAACCTCACGCTTGCCCACCGCAAGGATCGCCGGAACCTTCTTGAGCGAATGCTCCCTCACCTTGTAATTGATCTTCTCATTACGGATATCCGCCTCGGCGCGAATACCTTGCCCGCGCAGAAGCTCAACGATTTCTGCGACATACTCATCCGCGTCCGAGACAATCGACGCCACAACTACTTGCGTCGGTGCCAGCCAGAAGGGCAGGGCGCCGGCGTAGTTCTCGATCATAATCCCGATAAACCGCTCGAATGAGCCAAGGATCGCACGGTGCAGCATCACAGGCCGATGCTTGCCCCCATCCGCACCGATGTAATGAGCATCGAGCCGTTCTGGCAGGTTGAAATCCGCCTGAAATGTCCCGCACTGCCACTCACGCCCAATCGCATCGGTCAGCTTGAAGTCGAGTTTCGGCCCGTAAAAAGCCCCTTCGCCCGGGTCAAGCTCAAAGTCGTTGCGCACGCTCAGGATGGCCTTCTCCAGCGCATCTTCCGCCTTGTCCCAGACCTCGTCAGAGCCAACGCGCGTCTCAGGACGTGTCGAGAATTTGATATCGAAATCGGAGAAACCCAGATCACGATAAACCCCCGACAGAAGATCGATGAATTTGGCGCATTCCGCCTCAATCTGATCTTCGGTGCAGAAAATATGCGCATCATCTTGCGTAAACCCGCGCACCCGCATCAAACCATGCAGCGCGCCATGCGCCTCATACCGGTGACACGAACCAAACTCAGCAATCCGCATCGGCAGATCGCGATAGCTTTTGATCCCCTGATTATAGACCTGCACATGGCACGGGCAGTTCATCGGTTTCAGGGCGTTGGTGCGCTTCTCATTCGCATGTTCCTCATCAATCTCGGTGGTGAACATGTTCTCGCGGTACTTATCCCAATGCCCCGACGCTTCCCAAAGCTTGCGATCCACAACCTGCGGTGTCTTGATTTCGCGATAGCCCGCTGCTGTCAAACGCCGGCGCATATAGTCCTCAAGCGCCCGATAAACCGTCCAGCCGTTGGGATGCCAGAACACCATGCCGGGGGCTTCTTCCTGAAAATGAAACAGCTCCATATCCTTGCCCAGCCGCCGGTGATCACGCTTTTCGGCTTCTTCGAGAAAGGTCAGATGCGCCTTCAGCCCATCCCGGTTCTTGAACGCGACACCATAAATACGTTGCAGCATCTCGCGATTGCTATCTCCGCGCCAATAGGCCCCGGCCACAGACATCAACTTAAACGCATCGCCGGGCACCTGTCCTGTGTGCTGGAAATGCGGCCCGCGACACAGATCTTGCCAATCGCCGTGCCAATACATGCGGATCGGCTCATCGCCCGGGATCGCCTCGATCAACTCGACCTTATAAGGCTCGCCTGCATCCTTATAGAACTGGATCGCCGTCTCGCGCGGCCAAACTTCCGTGCGCACCGGATCGCGCTTGTTGATGATCTCTTTCATCTTCTTTTCAATGGCGCTCAGATCATCGGGCGTAAACGGCTCCTTGCGATCAAAATCGTAGTACCAGCCGTTTTTGATCACCGGCCCGATTGTGACCTTCACATCTGGCCAAATCTCCTGCACCGCCCGCGCCATGATATGCGCGCAGTCATGGCGGATCAGCTCCAGCGCAGGTGCGTCGTCTTTGAGCGTATGAATGGCAATCCGCGCGTCCCGCTCCAGCGGCCAGGCCAAATCCCAATGTTCATCATCAACCGTCCAGGATATCGCTTTCTTGCCAAGCGAAGTGGCAATTGCCGATGCGATCTCCGCTCCAGTAGAGCCGCTTGGGAAACCGCGCTTAGCGCCATCGGGAAGGGTAATTTCAATATCGCTCATCGCCGCGATCTCCATTGGTTTGGCGCCTACGAAACGCCCGGTTGCATGGTTTGGCAGCAGTGATACGCCCGCCCCGTCACAAGTCAAGCCCAAGCCCCGTATTGCAAAGCAAAATCAGCCGTGATTTGGTGTGTGGGTTACATTTTTGCGAGGGCTCATGCGCCGGATAATCCTGTTTCTGTCGGTTTTTCTTATCCCGCTCACCGCCCGCGCGAACGACTCAGCGGTTGAAATGCTGCGGACACAGGGCCTGGCCGCGACCGAAGCCGAACTTGCAAGCGCCAGCGATCCCGCCGATCAGTTTTTGCTCGCGGGCGTGCGGTTCCTGCGCGCGCTGGAAAAAACCTTTCAGATGCGCTGGAAAATGGGCTTGCAACATATGGGCCCAATCCCGGTTCTGCGTATTCCGGTTGCCGAAAACCCCAATCCAGCCCCCTTCGATCCAGCCATCGCCGCCGAGATTTTCGAGGTGGTCGTGGCGGACATGCAAGCCGCGCGCGCGGCACTGGACGCGATTGGCGAGGCGGACTTCACGCTCGAACTGCCGCTCGAAAACCTGTGGTTCGATATCAACATGAACGGCCAGCAGGATCGCGGCGAGGCGCTGCTTGTCTCCGCTGGCAGGCTTGCCGGGATGCGTCGCCTCAGCACCGATGAGGCACAGTCGATCATCGTTGATTTCGACCGCTCCGACGCCGATTGGCTGCGCGCATACACCCATCTTCTCAGCGGTATTGGCACCTTGGTGCTCGCCTTCGATCCGACCGAGCCGGTGCGCAAAATCCATGCCGCCGAGCAAACCATCCGCACCATGCGCCAGCAAGCCTACGACAAGGTGCAAGCAGGTGAGATGGATGCGACCGATATCCGCACCGGTCCGCTGCATATGATGGACAAGGAAATCACACTGGCGGCAATGTATCTGGCCGCCATCGAGCAGCAGCCCGATGCAAACCGCACCCGCGCTGCCAAGGATCACTTCATCGCCATGGTCGATGCGAACACCGCGTTTTGGACGCGGGTGAGTGCCGAGACCGATGCGAGACGCGAATGGATACCCAATGCGGCCCAAACCTCCGCCTTTGGCATTCCGCTGCCCGACGATGCGGGCGAGGTGTGGCAAGGTGTTCTGGCCGACGCTAAGAAAGTGCTCAAGGGCGAGCTCCTCATCCCCTTCTGGCGCTTTGCTGGCCTGAACGGCATCAACATCGCCAAACTCATGGACGACCCGCCCAGCATCAACTTCATCGGTATCCTGCACGGCGTCGATCTGCTCCCCTACATGGAAACCGGCGAGGTGATGACCACTCAAAGCTGGCGCCAATTCTCGCGCATGGTCCAAGGCGATACGGTCCTCTTTGCCCTATGGTTCAATTGACATGACACCCTCCTTTCTCGACACAGCGCAGGGCAGGCGGATTGCCTATCATCAAACCTCAGGACACGGCACAGGCGTCGTTTTCTTAGGCGGTTTCAAATCCGACATGGACGGCACCAAAGCCATCCATCTGGAGGATTGGGCCAAAGCCAACGAACGCCCTTTCCTGCGCCTCGACTATTCCGGCCACGGACAATCGTCGGGCGAATTTCTCGATGGTTCCATCGGCGATTGGGCGCAGGATGCTCAAGCCGCGATAGAAGCGCTCACGGGCAGCCCGCAAATCATCATCGGCTCCTCCATGGGCGGCTGGATCGCGCTCCTGATGGCCAAACGCATTCCCGACCGCGTCGCCGCCCTCATCGGCATCGCCGCCGCGCCCGATTTCACCGAAGACAGCATGTGGTCGGGTTTCTCCACCGACCAACGCGCGCAACTTGAGACCGAGGGCCAAGTCGCGCTCCCTTCGGACTATTCCGACGAACCCTACATCATCACCAAGCGCCTGATCGAAGACGGCCGCAACCAGCTTGTCCTGCGCGACCCGCTGTCGCTGCCCTGTCCGGTCAGGCTCTTCCAAGGCACGCAGGATACGGACGTTGATCAATCACTCGCCCTGCGGCTTCTCGATCACATGGACGCAAATGACGCCCAGCTTAATCTCATCAAGGGCGCGGATCACCGTTTTTCCGAACCACCGCTCCTTGCAATGATCACCGATGCAATTGAAAGTCTTCCACTATGAAACGCGCACTGCAAATCCTTCTCTTCATCATCATCGGATGTGCCGCCCTGATCTCATTTTGGCCAAAAGAGACCATCGACTGGACCGTCCATTTTGATGAGGCTGAGATCGGCGGTGACATCGACGCCTACCTCGCCGCCCGCGAAGCTGAGGTGGATGGAATAACACCCGGCGCGGAAAAGCGCGTGGACTGGATCGGCGCGCCGGGTCAGAAAGCCGAATACGCTATTGTCTACCTTCACGGCTTCTCCGCCACCTCGCAAGAAATCGCCCCCGTTCCAGAACTGATTGCCAACGATATCGGCGCGAACGTCTACTACGCCCGCCTGGCAGGTCACGGCAGGGACGGGCAGGCCATGGCCGAGGCAACCGCAGGCGCGTGGTACAATGATCTGCACGAAGCGCTCGCCATTGGCCGCCGTATCGGCGAACGCGTGATTGTCGTCACCGCATCTACGGGCGGCACACTCGCAAGCTTCGCCGCCATCGACATCAATCTTGCGCGCAACATTGACGGCATCGTCTTCATCTCACCAAATTTCGGTATGAAGGCACCCGGCTCGTTCCTGCTCAACTGGCCCTTCGCCCGCAGCTTCGTCCCGCTGCTGATCGGCGAAGAGCGCAGCTGGGAGCCGTTTAACGAAGAGCACGGCAAATGGTGGACCACCAGCTACCCGACCCAAGCGGTCTTCCCGCTCGCAAATCTCGTGCGCAACGCAGTGCTGTTGAACTTCAAAGACGTCTTCACCCCCGCCTTCTTCATCTATATGGCAGAAGATGAAGTCGTGGATGCGGCCGAGACGGACCGCATCGCCGAAGCATGGGGCGGTGCGAAGACGATCTGGAAGCCGGAGCCTCAGGACGGCATGGACCCCTCAAACCATGTGATCGCAGGCGATATCATGTCGCCCGCCATGACTGCGCCAGTGGCGCAGCGCATCAGCACATGGATCAAAGATCTATAAAACGATCCCAAGCACCACGACGATCAAGCCGAACATCGACAGAAACAGCGATCCCATATTCAGAGCGACAAGTTTCTGGAATTTCGGCTGCGTCTCTTCAGGCGTGCCGCCCTGCTTGCGGATTTGCATGGCCTTATAGATGCACAGCAATATGCCGATCAGACCGATACCTGAGATGATCACGCCTATGATAACAATGCTGTCCATATAAGCTGCGCCCTTTGGGTTTTGCGCAGTGATATTCCGCTTGCCCCCCGGCAACAAGATCAAAACTTGGGCGTTGCTCTTGCCCTGCCTGGCTGCCACTCGTAAACCAAGCATCCTGTCCAGATTCTCATGCTCCACGAAAGGCCAAATTCAATGAATGACGTGGTTGACACGCCCGCCTCCTCCGACACCTACCGCGTCACTTCTGCCGAGCTGCGCGCCTTCGTCGAGCGCTACGAGCGGCTTGAGGCGGAGAAAAAGGATCTTATGGACCAGATGAAAGAGGTCATGGCGGAGGCAAAGGGGCGCGGCTACGACGTCAAAGCCCTGCGCAAACTGATATCGCTGCGAAAACTCGACCCGGCTCAGGTCTCCGAAGAAGAAGCTGTTCTGGAACTTTACAAAGACGCGCTGGGGATGTGACGGGTTTGAGCTGCGGACCGAAGGAGGGCGGCCCTACCGCTCGAATGCCTCGATAAGTCTCGCTGACGCAGGGCCGATGGCATTCAGGGCTCATTGGCTCAAGACGGATAACTCAAGGCCTTACAACCCCCGCTTCATAAACCACCGACAATGCCCCTCCGGCGTTTGCCCGGCCGCATTCTCCAACCGCCCAAATACCGTGTACCCCAACCGCTCATAAAACGCCTTCGCCTGCCCATTCGACGTATCAAGCCATGCCGCATGGCACCCGTGCGCCCGCCCCGCTGCCTCCATCTCCTCCATCAACGCGCGCCCCAATCCCGTCCCGCGATGAGACGGCGCAACCCAAAGCGTTTTGACCAAAAGCCACCCGTAAGACGTCGAACCGGTTGCCCCGCCGATCAACGCGCCATCCTCGCCATGGGCGGCCAATACCACCGAAGCATTCTCCGACTGTTCATTAATCCCGGCCAAATCGGCCAAGAGCGCCCGCTCGATCTGCGCCGCAACACGCGCCTCAGCGCCCGCATCAACTCGCTTTATCTCCCGCATAGCGCGTCCCATCCATAAGCCACGAAAAAAGGCGCCCCAATCATGGAGCGCCCGATCTCAAAACCCAACCAGCCGATCAGGTCGGCGTGATGGTGATCACCACGCGGCGGTTCTGCGCCCGTCCTGCGGCGGTGGAGTTGGAAGCAATCGGATTAAACTCACCGTCACCGCCCGTCGAAATCCGTCCGCCAGACACACCACTGTTGATCAGCACCCGCGCCACCGCATTGGCCCGCTCCAGGCTCAGATTGTTGTTGAACTGCACTGAGCCGACATTATCCGTATGCCCAATCACCTGAATAATCGAATTTGGATACTGGTTCAGGTTCGCCGCGAGTTGACCCAAAGAACCAATAAAGCGCGATTTGACGACCGATGAGTTGAAATCAAAGGTGATCTCTTCAGGCAGCGTCACAATCAACTGATCGCCGGTGTTGGTGATAAGCGCGCCCTGCTGACCGATCGAGCCGCGCAAGGCCCGTTCCTGCTCATCCAAATTGTTGCCAATAGCCGCGCCCGCAATGCCGCCCACAACCGCACCAACGCGCGTGCCTCTGCGCTCGTCATCAAAGACCGCACGGCCCAAAAGCGCACCCGCAATCGTGCCGATCCCGGCCCCTTTGACAGTATTGGGGCGGTCTTGCAGCGTGGATGTCTCACATCCGCTCAGAATGCTCGCACTCACAGCGACGACGGCCACTTTTGTCATCATACCCATAGGTTCATCTCCATATTTTGCCGCCTACTCGGTGCAAACGGCCCTTGATCCACCCATAGACCAGATCGATCCACTGGCGGAAACACATGTCCGTCACATAGGTGTGAGGGCAGCAAATTGCCGCCAAATGCCTTATATTTCTGAAATATTGTGTAGTATTGATCACGACTTTTGGAAAAACTGGGGTAATTCCTTAGGTCGTCGCATCCTCCAACCGCGCATCTGCCCGCGCGCTTTCCCACGCCAACATCGCCCGTTTGACGTCCAATCCCCAGTGATATCCGCCCAATGCGCCCGATTTGCGCAGCGCCCGATGACAAGGGATCAGCCATGAGACCGGATTGCGCCCCACTGCCGTGCCAACTGCGCGAACGGCCTTGGGATTGCCAATCGTCTCAGCAATCTCGGAATAGGTGGAAACATAGCCCGACGGGATCGACAACAGCGCCTCCCAGACCTTGAGCTGAAACGGCGCGCCGATCAGATGCAGCTGGGCCTCTCCAGAGGCCCCTGTCACGCCACCCGCAAACTGCGCAACCGGCGCATGATCCTGCAGATAAGTCGCATTGGGCCAGCGCGCCGTCATATCCGCATAGACATCATCGCGCGCCAGCGAGCCCAGAAAGGCCAGCCCGCAAATCCCCTTTTCGGTGACCATCACAAGCGCCGGGCCAAACGGACTGTCGAGCCAGTCCCAACGGATCGTCAGCCCCGCCCCGCCGCGCGAATATTCTCCTGGGCTCATCGCCTCCCAGCGCAAGAACAGATCGTGCAAGCGCCCCGAACCCGAAAGCCCCGTTTCATGCGCCGTGCGCAGCGTCGAGAACCGGTCCTGTAACAACTGCTTGGCATGCCCCAGCACCAGATACTGCTGATACCGTTTGGGCGAGACCCCGACCCACGCGCTAAAAACCTTCTGAAAATGCGCCGGACTCATCCCCATCCGCCCCGCCAGATCCTTGAGCGACAACGGCGTCTCCCCGGCGCCATCAATCTCGCGAATGGCCCGCTCGATCACATGGTAATGATATTGATCTTCCAGCGTTCCGTCCGGCATCACCCTGCTCCTTCATGCAACTTGATGCCAATTTGGCAAATCGGAGGCGAAGGGTCGACCCGTATCTTGCGGCAAATGCGTGCAATTGATCCTTGCAATGACCCATCGCCACCCCCACATGCCCGATTGCAACCCCGTCAGCGCTGGGGCATATCAGCGCCATGACCAAGCAACTCGACTATAACGCCATCAGCGAAATTTTCGCGCGCTTTGAGGCCTCCGAGGCCGAACCGAAGGGCGAGTTGCACCATGTCAATGAGTACACACTCGTGGTCGCCGTGGCGCTCTCGGCGCAAGCCACCGATGCAGGCGTCAACAAAGCTACCGCCAAACTCTTCGAGATCGCCGATACGCCGCACAAAATGCTCGATCTGGGCGAAGCGGGGCTGATCGAGCATATCAAAACCATCGGGCTTTACCGGAACAAAGCCAAAAATGTCATCAAATTGTCGCGGATTCTGGTCGAAACCTACGACGGGCAAGTGCCCACCTCTCGCGCTGCACTCCAGTCCCTGCCGGGCGTTGGACGCAAGACCGCCAATGTCGTCCTGAACATGTGGCACGGCTTTCCGGCACAGGCGGTCGACACCCATATCTTCCGTGTCGGCAACCGCACCGGCATCGCGCCGGGCAAAGATGTCGTCGCCGTGGAGCGCGCCATTGAAGACAACATCCCCGTGCGCTACCAGCTTCACGCCCACCACTGGCTAATCCTGCACGGCCGCTACATCTGCAAAGCGCGCAAACCTGTGTGCGGCAACTGCATCATCGCTGATCTGTGTCATTCCGAGGATAAAATCTTATGAGCAAACGTTTTTCCGTCGTTGGCATTGGCAATGCCGTTGTCGATGTGCTGGCCCATATCGACGACGGGTTCCTGTCGCAAAACGGCGTCCAGAAAGGGATCATGCAACTGATCGACATGGACCGCGCGGTCGAGCTTTACGGCCATATGGGACCAGCCAAGGAAATCTCCGGCGGCTCTGCGGCCAATACGATTGCAGGATTTGCCGCGCTGGGCGGTAAGACCGCCTATGTCGGCAAGGTCAAAGACGACCAGCTTGGCGATATCTTCGCCCACGACATTCAGGCTCAGGGCGCGGTCTATGAAACCCCGCGCGCGACAGGCGGCATGCATGAAACAGGCCGCTGCATGGTGCTGGTGACACCCGATGGCGAGCGCTCGATGAACACCTATCTGGGGGTGTCCGAACATTTGGCCCCAAGCGATATCGACACCGACCATATGAGCGATGCACAGTGGATCTACCTCGAAGGCTACCGTTTCGACGGGCCGGACAGCCACGCCGCCTTCGCCAAAGCCATTAGCGCATGCAAATCCACCGGCGGCCGCGTCTCGGTCACGCTGTCGGACCCGTTCTGCGTTGAGCGCCACCGCGATGCATTTCGCAAAATGATCGTCGAAGATATTGATCTGCTGTTTGCCAATGAGCATGAATTGCGAGCGCTCTACCAAACCGATGATTTGGCCGCTGCTGAGGCGCAGGCAGCGAAAGATTGCGATTATGTGGCTTGCACGGTCGGGGCCAAAGGCGCGCATATCCTCCATGGCGGAGAGCGCCATCACATCCCGGCCGAGCCTGTCACCATCGTCGATGCCACTGGAGCAGGCGACCTCTTTGCCTCTGGCTTCCTGCATGGGCTGGTGGATGGGGCACCGATGGATGTGGCCGGACGCATGGGCTGCATCGCCGCTGCCGAGGTCATCAGCCACATCGGCGCCCGCCCCGAAGCGGACCTAAAAGCGCTCTTCGCTCAAGCGGGCTTGCGCTGACAAATCAAGCGGCAACGCGCTGACGCGCGTTACGACATAAAGGTTGATCGCTGCCGCGGGCGAGTATTTTTCAAATGCGAAAATGATCTGTGATTTCAGATCAGGCCAAGTGTTTTGAAGCTGCTGTCGTGGGATTTGCCGATGATCACATGGTCGTGGAGCGTGATCCCGACGCTGTCGAGCGCTGTTTCGATACGCGTGGTCATGTCGATATCCACCTCCGAGGGGCTTGGATCGCCGGAGGGGTGGTTGTGGACGAGGATGAGCGCTGAGGCGTTCAATTCCAGCGCCCGTTTGACCACTTCGCGCGGATAGACTGGCACGTGATCGACAGTGCCTGCGCTTTGCGTTTCATCTGCAATCAGCACGTTGCGCCGGTCCAAAAAGAGCAATCTGAACTGCTCATTTGGCAGATGCGCCATTGAGACTTTGCAATAATCCATCAGCGCGCCCCAGGACGACAGGGCAGGGCGGTCGATAACCCGCGCTTTGCTCAGCCGATGCGCGGCCGCCTCGACGATTTTCAGCTCGCGCAGGATCGCTGCACCAACGCCCTCAATTGTTTCAAGCTGCCGCGTCGGAGCGGAGATGACATGGTTGAAGTCTCCAAACCGCGCGATGAGCCGTTTGCACAGCGGTGTGACATCGGCGCGTGCCACTGCGCGAAACAGCACCAACTCCAGCATCTCCAGATCGCTGAGCGCATCGCATCCGGCGCGCAGGAACCGATCCCGCAATTCTGCGCGATAATTCGTCGGGCCGGTCTTTGAAAACGCGTTCAGCGCAAAACCGTTGCGCGCAATGCTCTCGCCAAGCTGGGTGGAATCGCTTCTCTGCTCCATAGATGGGCAGGTTTGCCCATCAATGTTAACAGTGTCTAAATCTCGTAGGTTGGATGAAACTTATCCTGCGGCGAGAGCGTGAAAATCTCGACGCCATCTTCGGTCACGCCCACGGAATGCTCGAATTGCGCGCTCAGCGACTTATCGCGTGTCACCGCCGTCCAGTTGTCCGCCAGAACTTTTGTCTCGGGACGCCCCAGATTCACCATTGGCTCGATCGTGAAGAACATGCCCGGCTCCAGCACCGGACCTGTTCCAAAGCGCCCGTAGTGCAGCACGTTCGGCGCGGAATGAAATACGCGCCCAAGCCCGTGGCCGCAGAAATCGCGCACCACTGACATGTTCTTGGCCTCGACAAACCGTTGGATCGCGGCGCCGATATCGCCAAAGGTATTGCCCGGTTTGACTTGCTCAATCCCCAGCATCAGGCTGTCATGGGTCACGTCAATCAAACGCTCGGCCTTACGATTGAGCTTGCCCGCGACATACATCCGGCTGGTATCACCATACCAACCATCCAGAATACACGTCACATCGATATTCAGAATATCCCCATCCTTCAGCCGCTTGGGCCCGGGGATGCCGTGACAGACCACGTGGTTGATCGAAATACACGAAGATTTGGTATACCCGCGATACCCCAGCGTCGCTGGCCGCGCGTTATGCTCTTCCATGAAGTCGTGGCACAGTTGATCCAGCTCTTCGGTCGACACCCCCGGCGCCACATGCGCGCCGATCATATCGAGGGTGCGCGCCGCCAGATCACCAGCCGCCCGCATACCGTCAAATTCAGCTTTATCGTGAATGACAATGCCGTCTTTGTTCAAACGGCCAACTTCTGGACCCTTCACGCGCGAATTCCTTCATCCCATGGGTTAGACGGAGGCATATAGTCCGCATCCTGCCAGAATTCTACCCCTTGAACGGCAGAGCGCGCCGCAGGGCAACGCCGTGCCGGTTGATATCCGTGTCATAGACCAGAACGTCTACACCCGCAGCGCGGGCCCCGGCAAATCGCGCCGCATAGGTCGGATCGATATCGGCCGCGAGCGAGAGCGCTGCGCAATCCGTGCGCTGCACCAGATAAAACATGACCGCACGATGCCCCTGGGCCACCATATCCGATAGCTCATCCAAATGCTTTGCACCTCGTGCAGTGACGCTGTCAGGAAACTCCGCCAGATCGCCCTGCCGACGCAGATGCACATTCTTCACCTCGACATAAGTCTCTGGCAACCCATCGCCCGTAAGCAGAAAATCCACCCGGCTCGATGCTCCGTATTTCACCTCCGCCCGCACGTCCCCATAGGCTGCAAGCTCTGAAATGCGGCCAGCGCGCAGCGCCGCCCCAACCACCTGATTGGGCACGGATGTATCAATCCCAGCAAAATGCCCGTCCTCAAACTCCACCAACCGCCAGGACCATTGCAACTTGCGCGCAGGATTGGTCGCGGGCTGCACCCACACCTTCAGCCCCTTGTCCTTCAGACCCAACATCGCCCCGGGGTTCGCGCAATGCGCCGTTACCTCGCGACCATCGTCAAGCTGGATATCGGACAAAAACCGCTTGTAGCGCCGGATCAAACGCCCCGGCACCAGATCGGGCTCAAATACCACCTCCATCAAACCACCCCACCTGTTCAGTTTCGCATTGACCGCACCACCGCGCAGGCCACATGTAGCGACAATCAGATGAAGGACCAAGCCCATGTCGCACCCCACCGCTGCCATGATCGTCATAGGCGATGAAATCCTGTCGGGCCGCACCCGCGACATCAACGCCAATGTGCTGGCAAAGGCCCTCACCGAACACGGGATCGCCTTGCGTGAGGTCCGGTTCATCCCTGACGATCAGGACACCATCGTCTCTACCATCAACACCCTGCGCGCAAACGTCTCCCACGTCTTCACATCCGGCGGTATAGGCCCGACCCATGACGATATCACTGCCGATTGTGTGGCCGCAGCCTTCGGCGTGCCCATCGACATCCGCGAAGAAGCCCGCGCCATTCTCGCAACCAACTACGCCAATCCCGAAACCGAGCTGAACGCCGCCCGCTTGCGTATGGCCCGCATTCCAGACGGTGCAACGCTGATCGACAACCCGGTCAGCAAAGCCCCCGGCTTCTCGCTCGAAAACGTCCATGTCATGGCCGGCGTGCCCAACATCTTCGAAGCCATGCTCACCGGCCTCATCCCAACCCTTGCTGGCGGCCCGAAACTTCTGAGCGAAACCCTCAAAGTTCACATCCCCGAAGGTGAGATCGCCGGCCCCTTGGGCCAATTCGCGCAAGCCCACCCGGACCTGATCATCGGATGCTACCCGTTCAACAAAAACGGCGTCCTGGGCGCCAACCTCGTCCTGCGCAGCACCGACGGGCTGGCGCTGAAAGCCGCCAAATCCCAACTGGCGCAAGTGATGGGCGTGCCAGACGCCTAACCCGCAAACGCACCCGATCCCACCAAACACGCTTGGACCGATTTCCGCTCCAAACCAACCGCGCACAAAAAACAATTCGCATTTCCCCAA
>CAYRKW010000049.1:0-23455 GCA_964425135.1 uncultured Rhodobacterales bacterium | reverse complement strand
CGCAACGCTCGCCGATGTCGCGGCGCTGATAGATTAGGGATGCGGCGCTCTAGCTACACTTCGAATGCCCGCACTCCCCGCAGGTCATGCACCCCTCGACCATCCGCAGCGCATACTGCCCGCAGTTCGGGCACGCAGGCCCCTTGGGCCGCTCGCCCACACGGATCACATCGGCTTTGGGGTCGGTTTTCAGCCCCATCCCTTCGCCGGCCAGAAACCCGATCTCGATCATATGCCGCTCGATCACCGAACCGATGGCCGCCAGAATGGAGGGCACATATTTGCCGTTCACCCAAGCCCCGCCACGCGGATCAAATACCGCTTTCATCTCCTCGACAACGAAACTGACATCCCCGCCGCGCCGGAACACCGCCGAAATCATCCGCGTCAGTGCAACGGTCCACGCATAATGCTCCATGTTCTTGGAGTTGATGAACACCTCAAACGGCCGTCGCTGTCCGCCGACAACAGTGTCGTTTACGGTGATGTAGATCGCATGCTCGCTCTCAGGCCACTTTACCTTATAGGTCAGCCCTTCCAGCGCCTCTGGCCGGTTCAGCGGCTCAGCGATATAGACAACCTCCGCCCCGTCGCCGGTCCCACCCCGGACCTGATCCGGGGTCTCTTGGGGCACGGCGTCCGAGCTTTCGGACACGCTCAACACCGAGCCGGTCACATCATTGGGCCGGTAGGTTGTGCAGCCTTTACAGCCCTGATCCCAGGCCGCCATATAGACGTCCTTGAACGCCTCAAACGAGATATCTTCGGGCACATTGATGGTCTTGGAAATCGAACTGTCGATCCACTTTTGCGCCGCCGCCTGCATGCGCACATGATCTTGCGGCGTTAGCGTCTGCACAGACACGAAATGTTCGGGCAGCGGCGCATCGCCCTTCAACTCCCGCCACATCTGCACCGCGTAATCCACGACTTCTTCTTCTGTGCGCGAGCCGTCCTTTTGCAAAACCTTGCGGGTATAGGAATAGGCAAACACCGGCTCAATCCCCGACGAAACATTCCCCGCATAAAGCGAGATCGTCCCGGTTGGTGCAATCGAGGTCAGCAGCGCATTGCGAATACCGTGTTTCTTGATCGCGGCCTGTACATCCTTATCGAGCGAGCGATACATCGCCCCCTTGGCAAACGCTTTTGCATCGTAAAGCGGGAATGCGCCCTTTTCGCCCGCCAGTTCCGCCGACGCCATGTAAGCCGCATTGGCAATCCGCCCCATCCAGCGATCCGTCAGCGCCACAGCCTCATCCGATCCATAACGTGCGCCCAGCATCAAAAGCGCATCCGCAAGCCCGGTCACTCCCAGCCCGATCCGCCGTTTTGCTGCAGCCTCTTGCGCCTGCGCCTCCAGCGGGAAGCGCGAGGCATCGACCACATTGTCCATCATCCGCACAGCTGTTGCGACCAACTCGGAGAGCTGCGCCTCATCGAGCCCCGCATCCGTCTCAAAGGGGCGCGTCACCAGCCGCGCCAGATTGATCGACCCTAGCAAACAGGCGCCATAGGGCGGCAGTGGCTGCTCGCCGCACGGGTTGGTCGCGGCAATCGTCTCACAATAATTCAGATTGTTGAGCGCATTGATCCGGTCGATGAATATCACCCCCGGTTCCGCATAATCAAACGTCGCCTGCATGATCGCATCCCACAACTCGCGCGCCTGCACGGTGCGGTAAACCTCGCCGCCAAAGACAAGATCCCACGGCTCATCCGCTTTGACCGCATCCATGAACGGATCCGTGACCAGCACCGACAGATTAAACATCCGCAGCCGCGCCGCATCCTGCTTGGCAGTGATGAAATCCTCAATATCCGGGTGATCGCAGCGCAGCGTCGCCATCATCGCACCACGCCGTGAGCCTGCCGACATAATCGTCCGGCACATCGCATCCCAAACATCCATGAACGACAACGGCCCCGACGCATCCGCCGCCACACCTTTGACTGCCGCGCCCTTGGGTCGAATCGTCGAGAAGTCATACCCGATCCCGCCGCCCTGCTGCATCGTCAGCGCCGCTTCTTTGAGCATATCGAATATGCCACCCATACTGTCCGGCACGGTTCCCATCACAAAGCAGTTGAACAGCGTAACCGACCGCCCAGTCCCGGCACCGGCCAGAATGCGGCCCGCAGGCAGAAAGCGAAAATCCTCTAACGCGCTATAAAATATGGGCTGCCAATCATCCGGCTTGCCCTCTACGCTTGCCAGTGCCGTGGCAACACGGGTCCAGCTTTCCTCAACCGATGTATCAAGCGCATCGCCCTCAGCGGTTTTGAGCCGGTATTTCATATCCCAAATCTGTTCGGAAATATCCGCTGAGAATCGCTTCAAGGTCTCGCTCCAACACATTATATTGTAGACGGAATTCGCTATCACACCACTTATAGTGCGTCAAGTTATCCACAGGCCTTTCGCCCGTGCGCCCGTTGCGCTAATACTACAAGAGGTTCTCGCGATTCTGAAAGCAGGCAGTTGGCCACAGGCAATCTACATCTCATAAAGCTATGCGTCGGCGTCGAATTTCCCGAAGAGCTTGAGGCATGGCAGGCCAAACGCCGCAAACAGCTTGGCCGCGCCAACCCGATCCACATCACCCGCATGTGGCCGCGCCGCGAGGGCGAACTCCTGCAAGGCGGCTCGATTTACTGGGTCATGAAGGGTGAAATCAAAGCACGCCAGGAAATTTTGCGCCTCGATGAGATTATCGGCGAAGACGGCATAAAGCGCTGCGGTATCGTACTTGCTGAAAATGTGGTAAGAACCAGCTGGGTCCGGCGGCGTGCCTTTCAGGGATGGCGGTATCTCGACGCCGCGCAAGCCCCCGAAGATTTGACGCAAAAAGTAATTGACGAACCGTTGCTCCCGCACGATCTGGAAAACGCTTTGCTGGATATTGGAGTGCGGTAAAAAAGCAGTTTTGGAGGATGGTATGGCGCGGACCGACCAACGTATCGAACCGCTTTTCGAGCGCATCCGCTCGCATCACATCACCCGTATCCACGCCCAACTCGAAGTCTTCGAACGCAACCAAATCGCCTGTGACTGCGAGATCGTTCTTCGCAGTGAAGACGGACATCTGTCGCGCAGCAATGTGCTCAACCTGCCCATGCGCACCGCCTTCAGGGTCCCGCCCGACACGCAGCCGCTACAACTGGCGCAGGTCAAACCGATTGAGCCGTTCAAGCCGTTTGAGACCGATAAATTCGCACCGATGATCCTCCATGTGAACAATTTCAACTGGGACAGTCTGACCATCCGTCTGGAGCATATCGAACCTGTCCCCATCGGCAAAATCCGCAACTGGTATCTCGAATGGTTCCAGCCCCGTCGTTTGGGCGAAAGCGCGCGTCTCAAAGGCGTGGTGCATGCGCTCGAAGGCCCGGAAAAGATCGACGGCTTTTGCCAGACGCAGGTGAATTTGGGAACCGCACCAACCGAAGCGCTCAGCGATCTGCTGCGCGTATTTGCCGGATCGCAAATTGTTGCAACCCACCTCGGATCAGGTCTGAGCCCGGTCACTCCAAGCGCATAACCTTGTTAAACGGCGTTGGCCCGGACCCGGGCAACCAGCAATTGTTAACAACAAATGAACCAACTGCGCATTCGACTGTGCATAGAGTGTGCATCGGTTGTGCATAGGATGTGTACGCCGGTTTTCGCCCCCCAAAATAACCCAATCGCACCACATCGCGACAATATCGCAGGTATCACCCGGCCCGCTCTTGCGCGGTTCCACCGCAGCCCCTATGTCCCGCCCCATGGTGATGCTTAACCCACGAAAAATGTTCAATAAATGGGCGAATAGCTGGCGCAGCGACTGGTGGAAGGATCTGGACGATCCGAACAACCGCAGGCGCGCCAGATTTGATATGTTGGTCTTCGATCATGGCTTCTTGCGCGCCATATATCTCAACCTTCACCACCTGGGCGATGGCGTCTATCGCTCCAGCCAGCCGTCCGATAAGCACTTGAAATTACTCGCAGAACAAGGCTTCAAAACCATCGTCAACCTGCGCGGCCCAAGCACATGGGGCTCCTACGCGCTGGAGCAGATCACCTGCCGTGAAACCGGCATGACGATGATTGACCACCGCCTTGTGTCCCGCGATCCCCCAACCCGTGAGGCGATTTTGGGCCTTCAGGACATCATCCAAACCGCCGAGCGGCCGATGCTCCTTCACTGTAAATCAGGCGCCGACCGCGCCGGCATCGGATCGGCGCTTTATAAGATGATCGGGCAGGGCGGATCGGTCGAAGACGGGCTGGCGCAACTCAACATCAAATACGGCCATATCTCCGCTTCCAAAACCGGATTGCTCGACCATTTCTTGCGCGTTTACAAAGACTTCAACGAAAAAACACCAACGCCATTTCTGGAGTGGGTTGAGCGCCACTACGATCGCCCTGCAGTCCAGCAGAGCTTCAAATCGCAGCGCGGGTGGAGCTTTGTGGTCGATAAAATCCTGCGCCGCGAATAGCGTTCAGTTCGAGGGCGGACGCACAACCTTGCGCAGCGGCCCATCCGACTGACCGACCTGTGGCAACGCAAGCCCGCGCGCGCCTGGCGAGACCGACTGGAACGTCGGATCATTCTCTTCAAAATGCGCAATCAATTGCTCCAGCGGCGCACCCAGCGAGGTGCCAAGCGCCACATCCCTGTCATTCCATTCCGCCATCGCCGAGACAACCGAAACGATCTTCGCCGCACCATCCTGCCGAATAAATATAGGCGCGCCCGAAGATCCATGGTTCACGTCACAGCTGAGAAACAGGACATCAGATTGCCGCCCCAGCATATGACACGGCTCCTGCAACGCTGGTACTTCGGACCGTTCCTTGGCGTAGGAAACCACCGTCACCTGATCCCCCGGACGCGGGCGTTTGTAGCGCGCGAAAGGCTTGATAACGCTCGATCTTATCGGCGTGTCCAACTCGATCAGCGCAATATCTGTCGCAACTTTCCGAACCTGATCGGAGCTGTCGTAGACATAGTCAGGATGGACAATAACGCGGCGGGCCTGTCGATGGGCCGCGGCCCATCCTTTGCGCCAGCCAGCCAGAAAATGGATATTCGCGGCAGGCACCGCGCGCCCGGTTCGCGAAAAGTAAACGCAATGGGCGGCAGTAAGGACCAGATTGTCCGCAATCAGCGCGCCTGTGCAAAAGCCGCCGCCTTGAATATTAAGCCGTCCCACCGCCTGCCAGTCCTTAGCCTCATCCGCCGACAACAGGCGACGCAGTGGCGCGTCAGGCTCGGTGTTGAGAAGGTCAAACTGCTGCGCGAGAGCGCCGGTTGCGCCTATCGTGCAGGCAAGCGCACCGGCGATAATGGATCTGATCAGTCCTGAAAACATGAGGGCGACACTACTCCCGCTCATCCCGCGCGCAAGGTGTTTTGTGTCAACTGTGCTTGATTAATTACTGTTTGACGGAGGACGCACGACTTTCCGCCCGCCGTCGCCATTTGTCGTCAGTCCTCGCAGGCTGCCAAGTCCGATTTGCACCGATTTTCGAGACGCGACCGGTGTAAACGCCTTTTGCGCAACGGCGCGAGAGACCCAGCCTGGCAGAGCGCTGCTGCTCATCTGCTTTACCGATTGCGCATCGATTTTCACCCGCCCAAGTGGCGAGCGGACGGCCAGCGCCAGCCCGTTATTCTTGCCCGTGTCAGGATTGGTGCGCGCGCCCGAGATCAGCCCCAGAATACGCGGCGCTCCATTGACAAACCCAAAGAGCGGCGCGCCCGACATGCCCGGATAGGAGGGGCAATTCAGGATCAGAATGTCGCCCTTGCGCGTGTCCACATCGCAGCCGATCGAGATCGACGCCACATCAGAACGACGCCCAGAAAACGAGACGACAGAAACCTTTGCGCCTGCTGAAACCTTGTCGATGGTCTTGAACGCCCGCGCTGCATCTGCCGGAATAGGCTCGGCCAGTTCAACAATTGCCAAATCAGCGCGGATATTCTTGTCATCATAGGCGCGATAGGGATCGTATCCGCGATGGGCGATGATCCGTGACGCTGTGCGTTTGGCCGCCGTAATCCCGTCGCGCCAACCCGCGTTGAACGTCACTTGCGAGGGATCAGCGATTTTCCCGTCACTGCGATAAACGCAATGTGCTGCCGTCAGAACCGTGCGCTGATCGATAAGCGCCGATGAGCAGAACCCGCCGCCCGATACCTGCAAAATGCCGACGCCAGCCCATTTCTCTGCCTCGCTCCCCGGTTCGATGGGACGCGACTTTGCGGTGGCGACGGTCGCAGACATAAGCAGGATCAAAACGGTGAGAAGGCGCATGGAACATCCAAAGATAAATCACGATTTATGTGACAATAGACACTGAAATTGGCGGGATCGTGGCGATATTGCCGACGTCCGAGCAATTTCTTGACGCTTGGTCAGCCGTTTGGCATGTTTTGACTTAGCAGTTGAAATAAAAGAACATTTTTAAGACTGCGAGCACTGCTCGCATCATACTTCAACGACGGGGGACGATCCGGTGAAATTAATTAACAAATTAGGGCTGTTGGTTTCGATGGCCTTTCTGGCCTCATGTGACTACCTGCCAAAAGGCGAAGATCCTGCAGATGACACGAAACTTCTGTTCCGGGGGCTTGATTTAAGCAACCCTGACGACCGGCAGCGGTTGGACAGTGTTTTCGCACAACTGACATCGAACAAAGGTGACAATCGCTTCAATCGCGGCTTTGGCGCGGGGATTGTGCAGGCGTTGCTGGAGGGCGGTATCGACACGCCGACCGACCCGAAAGCCATTTTGGAACAGCGCAGCGATCCACGTTGTGAGGCTGCCAAAGTCGCCAAGGTCGCCTTTCATGTGAACCAGGGCACCGGCGTTCCGGATAATTTCGGCAAGATCACCGACATGAAACTGCGCGAATACCGCCCCGGCTATTGGGCAGGGCATATCGAGCTGTGTACATGGATCAAAAATGGTGCCAGCCGCGATGAGTATTTCTTCCACATTGATTTCAAAGGCGAATTGGAAGGTCTGACCGTCAAAACCAACGAGAATACCGGCAATCAAAACGATCCGTTCCCGGACACGCTGGAGCTTGGTAATCTTATTGAGGCGCAGGGCATTCTCGATATGATGAACATGTGGCAGTACAAGCTGCACGGCAAAAAAGACGCCATCCAGATCAGCAATGCATGGAAAAACGGCGTGCTGCTGCCGCCATCCCATCCGGCCTATATCAACGATCAGGATTGCTTCGACATCTTTCTCGATGCTGCCGGTCTTGCCAGCATGCAAGCCGGTATCCTGCCTGCACAAAACGGCTACTGCATGGGCCGCTGTGACGGGTACATCATGAATACGAAGTAGAGCCGCTGGCTGTGCTTCATCGTATCGTTTTGTAACCTCAAGAAATAAGGACAGCCCCCGACCCTCGGGTGGGGGCTGTCCGGCAGTGCCGGACATGCGCATGTTCAAAGGGAGTGCCTCTAGATCCCACCCCGCGCAACCCGCACCGCAAGCGCCTCAATCATCGGATCAATGAACCGCATCTCATGCTCCGATGCCGCCCCTTTGATCTGCCCAAGCATCTCGTGCGCATCATTCATCCGACCAGCTGCCAAATGCGCCTGACATTCCAGAACGCGCGCGTACGGGATAAACTGTTTGGCCGTGGTCTTCTTATAAGCGGTAATCCCCTTGGCAATCGCCTCAATCCCTTCCGCGAACGCACCCATCTGCGCTTGCGCCCAGCCATCAAGGATCATCCCCCAGGCTTGCCAATAGGGCTGCTTCATCTCCTTGGCGGTCGAAATGACGGGCTCGCTCACCCGCCGAACCGCTTCAGGATCATCCAGCGCGTGATAGACGCAAGCCAACAGGCACAGCGCATAAAGCTGGCTCAAAGGATCGCTTTGCTCAAAGGCCAACACTTCCGAGTGTCGCAATCGCTCTGACGATATCTCCAAATCCCCCGTCAACGCATCCGCCCAATCGCAGAACACACGGCAGACCACCGGTACATTCGCGTGATAATACCGCTTCAGCGTATCTGGGTCGGCCTCGCTGGCCGTGAGTGCCGCGCGCTCAAAATACGCCTTCGCGCCTTCCATTTCGCCGGAGAAAAAATCGCATATCCCAAGCACACGACTGCCCAGAATCTGCGCAAACTGTGTCGTCGCCCCGTTCAGCGTCAGCATGTGCTCCGCCAATTCGCGCGCTTGCCCCAGACGGCCCTCCAACAGATGATCGCCCGCCAGCCCGTGTACAACCGTCAGCAATTCCGCGACATCACCGCGCTCAGTCCGCAGCGTCTGAATGCGCGACAGGTTCTCGGCAATATCCTTGGACCACCATTCGGAGGCTTCCTGGCTGATAAACAGCAACTCGCGAATTTCAATCTCGATATCGAGCCGCGGGTCGTTCTCGCTGCGCGCGCTATTGGCCTCAAGCGCGCGTTTGCAATAGTCGATGGCCTCCGAATGGGCCGAGAAATGTTGCATTTCCTGCGCCGCTTCAAGCCAGCAGGCGCAAGCCTCCGCCCACATTTGCGCACGGTAGTGGTGAAACGCCAGATTGGCCGGGCGCGCCTCAGCCGTGCCGTCAAAATGCTTGCGAGCGATTTGCGGGATTTGTTTGTGAACATCGCGGCGCAGGTCCTTGAGCAGGATATCATAGGCCGCATCACGCATCATCTCATGGTCAAACGCATAGCGCTCACCGGGCTGCTTTCCGATATCGCTGAGAATTTGCGCCTCAACCAGATCATCCAGAATGGCCTTGATCCGATCGTCGGGTATCTCAATAAGATGCTGCAACATCTTGATGTGAAAGCGCCGGCCAATCGCGGCCGCTACCGACACAACCTCACGCGCCCCGGACCGTGCATCGAGACGTGACAAAAGCGAGCCCAACAGTGAGGTCGGAAGCGCGCTCACCCCAAAATCCATCACATCATCTGGCAACTCCAGCACACCATTCGTTGCCATAATGCGCGGGTCTTCCACCACCGCCCGTGTTACCTCTTCGATGTAAAGCGGGATACCGTCGCATTTGTTCAGAACATAAGCGCTCACATCATCCGAGAGCTTCCCGATCCCCGGCAGATTGTTGAGGATTTCCTTTGCATCAACCTCCGCGAGCGGTGTGAGTTTGATCTTGCTCACATGCGCCGCAGCGGGAAGAATACAAGCCCCGTTCGGGCGCGATGTGCAGATCAGCAAAACCCGCATATCCTCAAGACGCGAGACCAGATCATTGACGAAAATCCGCGACGTGGGATCGACCCAATGCGAGTCCTCGAGCACGATGGCCAAAGGCGCGTCCGACTGCATCTTTGCTATCATCGCCAGCAACAGATCAAACCGCTCGCCCCAGACGTCCGCCGAGTTCGCAGCCGTTTGCGTCGTCGCCAGTGACGAGGCGCGCATCAGAATGTCGGAAACAATCCGCTCCGCCTCATTGATCGGCGGGTCCAGACGTGTGGACCAGCTTCGAATACCATCCTGCCGTGTCGAGCCGGTGCTGCTGACCACACGCTCAATCTCACGCTCCAGCGTCACCGCAATCGGATGCAGCGCGCTGTTCTGCTGATCCGCATCGCACTGCCAGTGCAGCACCTCAAACCCGTCCTTCGAGAGCGCCTCAACGCTATGCCAGACCAGCATCGACTTACCGATCCCCGCCGTGCCTTCGATCCAGATCGCCTGACCACTGCCACCACGCGCCTGCGCCGCGCGCTCCCCAATCAACGCCCGCTCGTCATCGCGGTTGACCATAACCTCGCTGCGGCCCTTGCGCTTGGCATGAAACCTTGTGGCATCCTCGATCTGGCGGATCAGCCCAAACGCCCGCACAGGCTCTGCCAAGCCCTTGAGCGTGTGATGGCCCAGGTTCTCAAAAACGAACTGATTGCCCAGTATCTCGCGCGTATGATCGCAAACCACCGCGCTATCGGGTGTTGCCATCTGATGCAGGCGCGAGGCCAGATTTGGTACATCCCCGAAAATCTGACCGTTCTCAGCGGCGTCATTACCGAAATTCTCGTCAATCAGCGTCAGCCCCGTCGCCACACCCGCACGCGCCTGCAAAACACGCCCGCCGGGGACTTTCAAAAGCGGCACCTGTGCGACAATATCAAGCGCCGCCCGCGCCGAGCGGACCGTGTCGCTTTCGCGGCAAACGGGAAACCCGAAATAGGCTAGAATGCCGTCACCAAATTTCCGCGCAACCTTACCCCCGTGCCGTGTGATGATCTGACTGCACGCCGCCTGATACCCGGCAACGATCTCGCGGTAGTCCTCCAGATCATATTGCGTTGAGATATTGACCGAGCCGACCAGATCGACAAACAGCACCGATATCAGACGCCGCTCCAGTACCGATGTCGTGCTCTGCAAGTCGGCTGCGGCTTTCAGGATGCGCTTGCGGTCGCCCAGCGGAATGCCGATCCCTGCCAGATCCTCGGACGTCAGTTCGGCAAGCACATCAGTATCAATCCGCGCTTCACGAAACGCGTTTTCATACTCCTGCAGGCCTTGCTTGCCCAAAAATGCTGTTATCGGATCAGCCATGCAATTATCTGCCCCCCCTGATCGGGCAAAATATTCACTTTATCTGAAACCCATTGTCAGGAGAGGATAAGAATCGCCTCTGCCTGACCTTAGGTTAGCATGACCGTAACCTAACTAAAAATTCTGCCTTGGATATCACCCGAACGGGTTAAATGTGAACGACGTTCAGGTTATTTTGCCTGAAGCTTCGCAGGCTTCGGCCCGCCGGTCGCCCAATCAAGCAGTTCAACCGTATGCACAATCGGCACGTCAGAGGCCGACCCGATCTGCATCATGCACCCGATATTGCCCGCTGCAATCACATCCGGTTCAACCGCTTCCAGCGTCTCGACCTTGCGCTTCTTTAATTCACCTGAAATCTCCGGCTGCATGATGTTATAGGTGCCAGCAGAGCCACAGCACAAATGCGGGTCTTTCGGCTCCACCACGTCAAACCCCGCCGCTTTCAAAAGCGTTTTGGGATGGCTCTTGATCTGCTGCCCGTGTTGCAACGAGCAGGCCGCGTGATAGGCCACTTTCAGACCCCGCGCACCTTCCGCCTGCACGCCAAGCGCGACCAACACCTCGGACACGTCCCGAGCCAGCCCCGATATCTCCGCCGCATCTTCGGCCATCGGATCATTGCGCAGCATATGCCCGTAGTCCTTCACAGTTGTCCCGCAGCCGGAGGTGTTGATGACAATCGCATCCAGCTTGCCCGCGCGCGTCCACGCGGCGATATTTGCTTTCGCCGCAGCATGGCTCTCATCCTCGCGCCCCATGTGATGCACCAGCGCGCCGCAACAGCCCATGCCATCCGCAATCACGACCTCCGCACCATGCCGCGTCAGCAGCCGGATCGTCGCGGTGTTGATGTCCGTATCAAGCGCGCGCTGGGCGCATCCGGTCATCAGCGCCACCCGCATCTTGCGCTCGACTTGCGCTGGAAATACTTGCGGATCATCCATCCAACTCACCGGCGGAACCTGTTTCGGAGCCAGCTCCATCATCGCGCGCAGCCGCGCCGGCATAAACCGCGCAAACGGTCGCCCCAGCATCGCCCCCGCCAGCGCCCAGCGGAACCGACCCGGATAGGGTAGCACTTTCGACAACACCCAGCGCAAGCCGCGATCATGCCAGGGCCTTGTGTAGGTCTGCTCAATATGCGCCCGCGCATGGTCCACCAGATGCATATAATGCACACCCGATGGACAGGTGCTCATGCAGGCAAGGCAAGACAGGCAGCGGTCGATATGCTTGACCGTCTTGTCGTCCGCAGGCCGGTCATTCTCCAGCATATCCTTAATCAAATAAATCCGCCCGCGCGGGCTATCCAGCTCATCACCCAGCACCTGATAGGTCGGACAGGTCGCCGTGCAAAACCCGCAATGCACGCAAGTGCGCAGCACCTCGTTTGAACGCGCGGTCGCAGGGTCTTTCAGTTGCTCAGGCGTGAAGCTTGTTTGCATGACGTCTCTCTTTTTAGGCGCGTTTCCGGCTCAATTGAGCAGCTCTCTTGCTGTAGCGATAGCGATAAATACGATTGCGATTGCAATCACGGCCGCGAATAACCCGCTTACCGTGCAGGCCACAAGTTTAAGCGTCGGATGTGGTTTAGGTGCGTCCAGCGTTTTGCGCCGGATCCACGCCCCCAATCCGGTGCTGGCACTCATGACCAGAAGGGAAAGAAATCCGAACGATCTCGCCTCAAAGGACATCTCGGTCGGATCAGATGCGTCCGGCGTAATCAACAGAGTGTAGGCAAAGAGTGCAGGCAAAAGCACAATCAGCGCCCCAAACACTGCCCAAAACCAGTTGGAGCGCAAGGACCCCGCAATCCAGACACCGCCGAGCAGTAGGGCCGTTGGGATTGCCATCTCGATCATTGTCCCGAACTGCCGATAGGACCGCTAACGTCCAAACGTCCCCGCCGCGCATCGGAGCAGGACAGGGCAGGGCAAAGATGACGTCTTGCGCTCAATCGAGAATTTCCGACGGTGTATGCGCGATGAATAGAGGGGTGCGCTCATCGGGGCAGGCATATATTTTTCGCTTCTGCGGGCCCGGATGCGTCGTCTGTGCCGCATCTCGTGACAACCAGAGAAAAACTGTGTTCAGGCACGCAGCTATCTGTCCAACAGGGGCCGCAACGTCCCTCATATCATCACCCCCGGATTGAGCTTACCCATCGGGTCAAACTGCGCCTTCAGCCCCCGCGACAGCGCAGCCACACCCGCCGCTTGCGGCGAGAAAGACGCACCGCCGCGCACCCGCGTTGCGTGCCCCGTGAACCCGCGCACCGCAGCATGAACATCCGCACCATTTGCAACGCGCATCCAGACCAGACCACCACCCCAATCATAGACCGCATCAAGCGGGGCAACCGCCTCAACGACCTTCGGTCCATCCGACGGCTTGACCGACACGCGCCAGACATCGCCCGGCTGATCCGCAAAACCCACCACATCGCGGACATATGCCCATCCGGCCTTGATGCGCTCAGGATCAAGCTCCGCTGCCACATCACCAAAAGCGCTCAGCATCTCTCTCAGCTTACCACTCCGATACGCGACCATATCCGCGAATCCTTCCACGCGGATCATCGTCACCGGCGCGCCGTCCAGACCTGTGCGCAAATGCGCCGCACCCGTCACATCGTAGGGCGACCCGAGCGCTGCCGCCATCGCCCGTACCGCCGCTTCATCGCTCAAACCCTCGATCAGACAGACCGCAGCCGCTTCCGGCTTGGGCAGGACTTTCAGCGAAACCTCCGACATAACGCCAAGTGTGCCAAATGAGCCCGCCATGAGCTTCACCAGATCATAACCGGTGACGTTCTTCATCACCCGCCCGCCGTTCTTGATAATGTCGCCGCGCCCATCGACAAAGCGCACGCCCAGCATCGCATCGCGCGCCGCACCGGCCTGAATACGGCGCGGGCCGGAGATATTCGCCGCCGCAACCCCACCAATGGTCGGCGCGCCGTCAGTGCCCAAAAGCGCGCGGTGATCCATTGGTTCAAACGCCAGCATCTGACCTTCGGCCTCCAGCGCCGCCTCAATGTCGTTAAGCGGCGTACCTGACGCCGCCACCAGCGTCAGCGCGCCCGGCTCGTAGAGCGATATGCCAGACAAACCCCGCGTCGACAAAATTTCATTGGCCGCCGTCCGATCCGCATAGCCGCGCGTGCCACCGCCGATCACACGCACCGCCCCCGCATCGCGCACAGCTTGCGACAGCTCAGCTTCGGTCGTGGGGATCAGCATCGCAGCAAAACCCGTCCCGGACCTGATCCGGGACCTCTTACGATCCGCGCCCTCACGCAGCGCGCCTGTGCGCTGTGATATGAAGCGGGAAGACCTTGGCGGAATTCAACAACCATTTGGGATCAAACACATCCTTCACCCGCAACTGCGCTTCCATATCCGCATCCGTATATTGATCCCCCATCAGATCACGTTTTTCCACACCAACACCATGCTCCCCGGTCAGGCAGCCTCCAACCTCTACGCACAGGCGCAGGATATCCGCACCCAGCGCCTCGCATTTCTCCAGATCACCATCCTTGTTGGCATCAAAAAGAATGAGCGGGTGCATATTCCCATCACCGGCATGGAAGACATTCGCGACATCCAGCCCATATTCGCCCGACATCTGAGAAATGCGTCGCAACACCCGCGGCAGCTCACTCACAGGGATCGTCCCATCAAGGCACATGTAGTCGTTGATCTGCCCCATCGCCCCGAACGCCGCCTTACGCCCGGCCCAGATCTTCGCGCTTTCCTCCGCCGATTTGCTCTCGCGCAACTCAACCGGATTATGTCGTCGCGCAATCTGAGCGATCTTGGCAAGCTGACTGTCAATCTCCGCGTCTGATCCTTCGACCTCCACGATCAAAAGCGCTTCAACATCTGGATAACCGGCGCCTGCAAACGCCTCCGTCGCCTGAATGCAGGGGCGGTCCATGAACTCGATCGCAACCGGCAAAACACCGGCTTTGATGATATCGCTCACACAAGCGCCCGCGACCTCGTTCTCGTCAAACCCCATCAGAATAGGCCGCGCGCCTTCGGGCTTTGGCAGGATTTTCAGCACTGCCTCAGTCACAATCCCAAGCTGTCCTTCCGACCCGCAAATAACACCGAGCAGATCATAGCCGCCCGCATCCAGATAAGGCCCACCGATCTCAATCACTGACCCGTCCATCATCACCATGGTTACGCCAAGAAGATTGTTCGTCGTCACCCCATATTTCAAACAATGCGCCCCGCCCGAATTCATCGCAATATTGCCCGCAATCGCGCAAGCAAGCTGCGACGACGGATCAGGCGCATAGAAAAACCCGTCTTCCTCCACAGCGCCCGTGACGCTCAGATTGGTGCGCCCCGATTGCACGCGGATAAAACGGTTGTCATAATCGGTCTCCAACACATCATTAAGACGCGCCACGCCGACAATCACGCAATCGGCTGTCGGCAGCGCCCCGCCCGCCAGCGAGGTGCCCGACCCGCGCGGGACCACAGGCACATCCATCTCATGACAAATCCGCAAAACCGCCGCCACTTCATCCGTGCTGGTCGGCAAAACAGCGGCCATCGGCGGGCAGCGATAGGCCGTCAACGCATCGCACTCATAGGCACGCGTTTCCGCGTCCTCATGGATCACCGAACCTTCAGGCAAAACCGCCTGCAACCGCGCAACAATCTCGGCCTTGCGCGATAAAACGAGCGCATCTGGGTCTGGCATTTGCATGAAGTCATCTCCGCATTTCGGGCCACCTCCGCTAATATAACGCAATCACCCTGAATGGAAAACATGTTGGAAGTGCTTAAACAGAGCAACTGAAACGAGTTCTGCGGAAGTGCTGTATCTCAGCACAACACCGGCCACAGTGTAATCGATCCAATGATTGACCATCGCCCGTCACCCGTTCACATTGCGCGCGCGTAAAGAGATGGAAGGCACGATGACCAAGCTGGTTGGAATAGGCGAGTGTATGATCGAGCTGTCGCAGGCGGGCGATGGGCTGCTACGCAAATCCTTTGCGGGCGATGTGGTCAACACGCTTTGGTATGCGCGTGCGCCCGGCATGCATTGTGCGTTTTTCACAGGCCTTGGCACCGACGCCATGTCCGAAGAGATGATTGCGTTTCTTCAAAGCAATGACATTTCCTGCGCGCAAATCGCCCGCATCGAAGCCCGCAATCCGGGGCTCTACATGATCCAACTCGACGGTGCGGAACGCAGTTTCAGCTACTGGCGCGATACCTCAGCTGCCCGCATGCTCGCCCATGATCCGCCCCTGATGACCCGCGCCATCGACAGTGCCGATGCGCTCTATTTCTCCGGGATCACCCTCGCGATCTTGCCGGGCGCGGACCGGGCGAACCTCATTGACGCGCTGCACAAGGCCCGCGCGGCCGGAAAGCCCGTCGCCTTCGATCCCAATATCCGCCCCAAGCTCTGGCCAGACCCAGCGAAAATGCGCGAGGCGATTACGGACGCCGTGTCCTGCGCATCGCTCGTCCTGCCCAGTTTCGACGACGAAGCCGCCGCCTTCGGCGATGCCTCACCCATTGAGACCGCCAAACGCTACCAACGCGCGGGCGCGGATCTGGTGATCGTTAAAGACGGCCCGAACCCGACGCTCATCTGCGGCGCGGACGGCGATCACACCATCGACACCCCGCATGTCGCCGCCCCGGTCGATACCACCGGGGCAGGGGACAGCTTCAACGGCGCGTTCCTCTCCGCTTATCTCTTGGATGGTGACGCAATCGCTGCCGTTCGCGCAGCGCAAGCCTGCGCAGGCCGCGTGATCTGCCACCACGGGGCGTTGATGTGACACAAGCTCCGCGCGAGCATTGCTATTGGTGGGACGACGCCCCGCTTCGCGAACTCCCGCAAACGACCGTCGAACCAGCCTGCGACGTCGCTATTATCGGCGCAGGCTACACCGGCCTCTCCGCCGCGCTCACATTGGCGCGCGCTGGCAAATCGGTGCAGGTCTTCGACCGTGCCCGCCCCGGAGAAGGCGCCTCCACCCGCAACGGCGGTATTCTCAGCGGTAACCTGCGGCTCGGCTACAGCGAGACCATGTCCCCGCGAGACCTAGCCATGCTGGAAGAAGGCATCGCCGCCAGATCGTTTTTCCGCGCCTTTGTCGAAGCCGAAGGCATCGACTGTGATTTGTCCTATGAGGGCCGCTTTACCGGCGCGCTTACGGCGACAGACTTCGAGCAAATGCGCACCGACGCCGCGCTCGCAAAAAAGCACCACGACATCGACGCCCATATCATCGAACAAGCGCAGGTCGGCGACTACGTCGGCTCATCCGCATATGTCGGCGGTGTCCTCCGCGACGACATCGGCACCATGCAGCCCGCAAAATTCCACGCCGGATTGCTGGCGCGTGCCATTGATGCGGGCGCAATCATTCACGGCCAAACCCCCGTCACAGCGCTCAGAACCAACGGTGTAGACACCTCGCGCGGCCAAGTGCAGGCAGGCCGCGTTATCGTCGCCGCAAACGGCTATCTCGACCAGATGCCAAGCTGGTATCGCCGACGGATCGTCCCCGTCAAAAGCCGGATCGTTGTCACCGAAGAGCTTTCCCCCAACCGCATCAAATCCGTGTTTCCAAAGGGCAGCGCCTATGGCGAGAAACGTAACCTTTACCGCTATTTCCGCCCCACGCCAGACGGCAAACGCGTGCTTTTAGGCGCGCGTGAGCCGATCTTCGGCGCCCCGCCCGACAAAGCCGCCGCCCATGTCCGCAATGCGCTCGTGCAAATATTCCCGCAGCTTGAAGACGTCGCCATCACCCACTCATGGGCGGGCAATGTCGCCTTCACCCGCGACGAGCTACCGAGCCTGTTCACCCATGACGATGTAATTTACGCTTGCGGCTATGGTGGTTCCGGTACGATCTGGGCGACATGGCTGGGTCGCAAAGCTGGCCTCAAAGCATTGGGCGCACAAGGCGCGCAAACCGCCTTTGAAACCGCCCCACCCAAAGCGATCCCGTTCTACAACGGCAAGCCTTGGTTCCTGCCGCTCAAGATGATGCAGTTTGCCGCGCTCGATAAGATCAAACTGGCGCGCAAATAGCCCAAATCCCCCTTTTGAACGCGCAACTCCCGTGTTAGGACGCGGCCAAATTTGAATCGCTTCACGCAAACAAGGAAATCCGCCAATGGCTCTCGAACGCACTTTGTCGATCATCAAACCCGACGCCACCAAACGCAACCTTACAGGTGCCATCAACACAAAATTCGAAGACGCCGGTCTGCGCATCGTCGCCCAAAAACGCATCCAACTCAGCGAAGCGCAAGCGGGCAAATTCTATGAGGTTCATAAAGAGCGCCCTTTCTACGGTGAGCTTGTTGAGTTCATGACATCCGAGCCGGTTGTTGTTCAGGTACTCGAAGGCGACGGCGCAATCGCGAAAAACCGCGAAGTCATGGGTGCAACCAACCCAGCCGAAGCCGACGCAGGCACCATCCGCAAGGAATTTGCCCTCTCCATCGGCGAAAACTCGGTCCACGGCTCAGATGCCCCCGAAACAGCCGCGCAGGAAATCGCATTTTTCTTCTCAGGCCTCGAACTCGTCGGATAAGATACGGACACATTCCCGACACGAATGGGCGCTCTGGGAGCGCCCATTTTTTGTTGGACGGCGCTCTCATAATGCCATTGTCCCTGCGACAGCGAGAACAGTCGAGGCATTCCGACGGTTCGACCGCTCATCGGGCGGCCCGCTTCTGTTTAATGCTTGGGCCGAAACGGGATGAAAAAAGACCGCAAAAAACCCAGCGCGCGCGCCCATACCCAATCACGCACCACAATTGACAAGCCCCTGTCCAACCGCCAACAACGCTCCTCAGACGACGGAGGTTTCCCAATGCGCATCGACGGCAAGCACTTCAGATCTATCTGGTTCGACGGTCACACCCAGATCATCGACCAGCGCTGGCTCCCGCATGAGGTACGCATCGCGGCGCTTCACACCCGGGCGGATTTCGTCACTGCCATCCGCGACATGTGGGTCCGTGGTGCGCCGCTGATCGGGGCCACCGCCGCCTACGCGATGGCCGCGGACATGGCGCGTGATCCGAGCAATTCCAACATGTCCGAAGCTTATGACGCGCTCTACGCCACCCGCCCGACAGCGGTGAACCTGCGCTGGGCGCTCGATCGCTGCCGCGAGATGCTCGCACCGCTTGCCGAACCCGACCGCGCAAGCGCGGCGCTGCAACTGGCGCATCGCATCGCCGACGAAGATGTCGAGATGAACCGTCAAATTGGCCTCCACGGCCTCGACATCATCAAAGACATAGCCGCCCGCAAGAGCGGCCCCGTCAACATCCTGACCCATTGCAACGCCGGTTGGATCGCCACGGTGGACTGGGGCACGGCGACCTCGCCGATGTATCACGCCCATGACGCGGGCATCCCGATCCACGTCTGGGTCGATGAAACCCGCCCCCGCAACCAAGGCGCGCTCACCGCGTGGGAGCTTGGCGCGCACGGCATTGCGCACAGCTACATCACCGACAACGCAGGCGGGCATCTGATGCAGCACGGCGAGGTTGATATTGTCCTCACCGGCACCGACCGCACCACAGCGGCAGGCGATGTCTGCAACAAAATCGGCACCTATCTCAAAGCGCTCGCCGCCAAAGCCAACGACATTCCGTTCTATGTCGGCCTGCCGTCACCCACAATCGATTGGACCGTTCAAGACGGCCTGCGCGATATCCCGATAGAGGATCGAGATGGTGCTGAAATCTCACATGTGCAGGGTAAATCCGCGAGCGGTCAGATTGAGACCGTGCAGGTCACACCAGACGGATGCACCGTCGCAAACCCGGCCTTCGACGTCACCCCGCGTAGCCTTGTTACCGGCCTTATCACCGAACGCGGCATTGCGAAGGCCTCTCGCGAAGGACTGCTGCGCCTCTTCCCCGAACAACGGCAGGCCGGGTAGGGCGCGCGGCTACATCTCCATCAACTCGCACACTTCAACAGTGCCGTGATCGAGCACCGGGCAGCCCTGCGCCATCTTCACGGCATCGTCAAAACTGTCGGCCGTCACAACCGTATAGCCTGACAGTGGATTGGCCCCGCCATTGTCCTCAACCGCACCTGCCGACACCGTCTTGCTCGGCCCACACGGCGCGCCACCATCGGCAACCGCTGATCCCATAGCGGCATACCAGTCGGTCCATTGCTGCATCACGCGCGCCCCTTCTTCGGGCGTCTTGGGCATTTTACCGCCGTGATAGGCGAAAATATACTTGGCCATATCTCCCTCCATTTTTGCGTTGATCCCCAAGTCTTAGCACCTTGCGCGTTCCCGTCCAAATCTACCCACGCGCCGCATCTGTTTCCCGTTTCAGAATCGCAAGGCTCATGCTATCTTTAGTGGTATGAACCTCATAAACCCCAACATATCCACCGACCGACGCCCGATACGGCAGTTGGATGAGGCCGCCTCCAACCGCATCGCGGCGGGCGAAGTTGTGGAAAGACCGGCCTCCGCGCTCAAGGAACTGGTCGAGAATGCCCTCGACGCAGGCGCGCGCGCGATTGAAATATCGGTCAAATGCGGCGGCAAATCCCTGATCGACGTCAGCGATGACGGCCATGGCATCCCCAAAGAGGAACTGCCGCTGGCACTCTCCCGACACGCCACCTCAAAACTCGACGGCGACGATCTGGTGAACATCCGCCATTTCGGCTTTCGCGGCGAGGCACTTCCTTCGCTGGGCGCTGTTGGCCGCTTGACCATCGAAACCCGCAGCGCCAATGCGCCAAACGGCTGGTCGCTCAGCGTCACCGCCGGACGCCAAGGCCAGATCGAACCAACCGCCCGCGTCAAAGGTACACGCGTCACGCTCCGCGATCTCTTCTTCGCAACGCCCGCACGCCTCAAATTCCTGCGCTCGGACACCGCCGAGATGCGGGCCATCACCGACACGGTCAAACGCCTCGCCCTATCGGCGCCCCACGTCGCTTTCACCCTGATAGACCGCACCGACAAAATCCGCACCCTCCTCGACATCCCCGCAGAAGGCGGCTTATCGGGCGATATGCAAGCGGGTCGCATCGCCCGCATCCTGGGGCGCGATTTCGCGCAAAACGCCTTCGCACTTGATGCAGAGCGGGAAGGATTTGCCATATCCGGCCTCACAAGCCTGCCGACCTTCTCGCGCGGCAACGCCCTGCAACAATACCTCTTCGTCAATGACCGTCCGGTCAAAGACAAAATACTCGCCTCAACCCTGCGCCCGGCTTACATGGACGTTATGTCCCGCGACCGCCATCCGGTCTGCGCGCTTTTCATCACCTGCCCGCCCGACGCTGTCGATGTGAACGTCCACCCGGCTAAATCCGAGGTGCGCTTCCGCGATCCGGGCATTGTGCGCGGCCTGATCATCTCGTCGATCCGGCACGGTCTCGCCGAACACGGCCACCGCAGCGCCACAACGACAGGGGCGGCCACGCTGGGCGCATTTCAACCCGAGGCACCAACCGCGCCAGTCTACCAAATGGACAGACGCGGCACACAAACCCCGACGCTCGGTGGCTTTTCCGAACCGCAAATGACCAGCGCCCGTTTCGAGGACCATCCGCCTCAGGAGGCAGCTCCAGACGCATCGACACAGACCCTTCCGCTCGGCGCGGCCCGCGCGCAGGTCCACGAAAACTACATCATCGCCCAGACCCAAGACGGCATCACCATCGTCGATCAACACGCCGCCCATGAACGCCTCGTCTATGAGCGCCTCAAGGCCGAACGCACCAACAAAACACCCGCCGCCCAAGCCCTCCTGATACCCGAAATCGTCGAGTTCCCAGAAGCCGAACAGGTCTTTGAGATTGCCGACGAACTGGCAAATATGGGCTTGGAGATCGAACGCTTCGGAACCGGCGCATTGTGCATCCGCGCAGTCCCCGCCATCCTCGGCCAAGCTGATCCCGCCCGCCTCATTCGCGATATCGCCGACGAGCTATCCGCACATGACACATCCACAACGCTGGAAAGCCGTATCAACGCCGTGCTCAGCCGCATATCCTGCCACGGCTCCATTCGCTCGGGCCGCCGCATGCAGGCCGATGAAATGAACGCACTCCTGCGCCAGATGGAGGCAACGCCAATGTCCGGCCAATGCAACCACGGCCGCCCCACCTATGTCACCCTGTCGCTTGCCGATATTGAAAAGCTCTTCGGCCGTACATGATCGAGATTGACGGACAGATCTATGAACTTGGCGACCCGCTGGTCATCGGCGCATTGATCGCAGCAGCCCTGATCGCCTGCCTCTTCATCATGATCTTCCTGGCCATCCGCGCCGCCAGCCGCTCTGCCAAAGCAACCGAACCTCTGGCCGATCATATTGGCCAGCTTGGCGCTGTCGTAGGTAATCTGGATCGCGGGCAATTGGAGCTCACTGGCCGCCTGCAAGCGGTCACGGAAAGTCAGGTGATGACCCAGGCCAAAATGGTGCAAACCATGGAACAACGCCTGGAAGAGGTGCAAAAATCCATGGGCGAAAGCCTGCATGGCACCGCGACCCGCACCGCCCGATCGCTGGGCGAGTTACAAACCCGGCTGGAGACCATCGATAAGGCGCAATCCAACATCGAAAAACTCTCCGGTGATGTGCTGACTTTGCAGGACATACTGTCAAACAAACAAACCCGCGGCGCCTTTGGCGAAATTCAGCTTCACGACATCGTCTCCAAAGCCCTGCCAGCGGATGCCTACACGTTTCAGGCAACGCTCTCGAACAACCGCCGCGCTGATTGCCTGATCCATCTCCCCAACCCGCCCGGCCCGATTGTCATCGACAGCAAATTTCCGCTGGAGGCCTACGAAGACCTGCGCAATGCCACCGACGACCGGCAGGTGATGGAGGCCGCACGAAAGCTCAAAACCGCCGTCCGCACCCATATCAAGGCCATCGCCGAGCGCTACATCCTCGACGGCGAAACCGCCGATGGTGCGCTCTTGTTCTTGCCGTCCGAGGCCGTTTACGCCGAGCTGCACGCCAACTTCCCTGAGATTGTGCGCGAAGGCTTCGAAGCCCGCGTGTGGATTGTCTCGCCCACCACCTGCATGGCCACCCTCAACACCATGCGCGCCATCCTCAAAGACGCACGCATGAAAGAACAGGCAGGCGCAATCCGCCGCGAATTATCTTTGCTATACAAAGACGTAGATCGCCTTGGGGAACGTGTGGGCAAACTCGACACCCATTTCGCCCAGGCCTCCCGCGACATCGAAGAGATCAAAATATCCGCCAGCAAAGCCGGAGGCCGCGCGCGACGTCTCGAAAGCTTCGAGTTTGAAAACGAAAACGAACCGGACGCCGCTCCGAACGTTGAAAAACTCCAGCTCAAATCAGCGCCCGACCAGACATAAAAAAGGCGCTTGCGGCCAGGGAGGACACCGCAAGCGCCTTGTCAGGCAGAAGGGAAGACAGCCTTAGAGGTTTTCGAACAGTCCAGCGCCGGACGTTTCGGCCTTGAACTCAGCGCCATCGATCACACCATCGTTGTTGGCATCAGCAGCGCGGAAGGTCGAGACGTCGCGCTCAGGACCGTAGACGTGCAGGAATTCGGTTTTCGAAACAACGCCGTCGTCGTTTGCGTCAATGCGGCCGATGGATGCGCTTGCAGCAGAAGCAGAAGCGATTGCAGCGATGGTCAGGGCAGTTACGAGTTTCATGTTTTTTCTCCGTTTTAAGTTTCGAGCGCCGTGATTGGCGATCTTGCTAAACAGACGTTTGGGGACGGAGATTTATTGCATCACCCCTTGCAACAGGGGTGTGAGGAAATGTTTCAAGCGTAAAAACCTATTAAAACCAATGCCTTATCCGAACCAACCCCACATAATGTTTCAAAG
>CAYRKW010000048.1:1974-23798 GCA_964425135.1 uncultured Rhodobacterales bacterium | reverse complement strand
AAAATACTCCCGCCGGAGGCAAATCAACCTTTAAGACGCGAGCCGGGCGTCAGCGCGGCTCACCGCTTGGTTGGATTGTAGTTTTCTGTAATGCTGGCGATCAGTGATGCGAAGCGCGTTGGCGCTGCCTGTGCACCAACAACCCAGCGATAAAGATCGTGATCGTTTTCTTCGAGCATCACCTCATAGACATCCATATCCGCGTCGCTCAGCATCGCCCCGTGTGCGTCTATGAAACCGCCGAGGATCAGATCCATTTCCTTGATCCCGCGGCGGTGGGAGCGCATGGCCAGTTTTTTGCGGCGCGCTTCGCTCTTAGAAGTCACTTGTCAATCCTTTGCGTTCCCAATCCCCAAAGCGCGTCGGCTCCGGCCCGTCGCGCCCGCCCAATTCTTCGGGAAGCGTATCTGGTTTAGCCGCATTGTGACGCGCTTCAGCTTCGGCCAAGGCCCGTTTTGCGGCTGCCTCAATCGCAGCTTGCTTCGATGTGTCAGCCATAAAACTCATATGTGGTATTGCCCAATGCAATTCAACAGGTTTCCATAGCCGCCTCACTAGTCTAAGCGGCAAAGTTGAACGTATACCAAAGGCGCAACCCATGGACGCACCATCTCAGGGCGTTTCCGCCCGCATCGCTGCATCACGCCTTTTGTCGGGGGTAGAGATCGAGCGGCGCATGTTGTCGGATCAGACCCATGGTCCGAATAGCACTCTGGCGCGTCTGACCCCGTCCGAGCGGGCCCGCGCGCAATCCATTGCCGCAGGCGTGTTGCGCTGCCGCGATGCGCTGGATGCCATTCTCGATCCCCATTTTACCAAAAACCCACCGCTCAAGGCCCGTCATATCCTGCGCATTGTCGCTTGGGAGGTGCTTGTCGATGGTATTCCTGCCCATGCGGCTGTGGATAGCGCCGTGATAGCAGCCAAAGCGTCAAAAAAGACCGCCCATCTGGCCAAGCTGATCAACGCTGTTGCGCGCAAGGTTTGCGAAACGCCGCCGTCCGAGATCGCCAAGGCCCCGCCGCAAGCCCTGCCTAAATACCTGCGTGTCCCCATCGAGCGCGCCTATGGGGCTGAGGCAGCGGACAGAATGGAAGCCGTTTTCACCGCGCCACCACCCATCGATCTGACCCTCAAGGATCCCGGGAGCGCGGATCATTGGGCCAAGGTGCTGGATGCGGATATTCTGCCCACAGGTTCGCTGCGTCTCAAGACCCGACCGCAAATCACCGCACTTGACGGCTATGATACAGGCGCGTGGTGGGTGCAGGATGCGGCGGCGGCTATGCCAGTGCAAATGCTGGGCGATATCTCCGGTATATCTGCGCTTGATTTATGTGCCGCCCCCGGTGGCAAGACAATGCAACTGGCCGCAAGAGGCGCTCAGGTCACCGCGCTCGACAGCTCTGCCGCGAGACTGGAACGCCTGTCGGAAAATATGCAACGCACAGGTCTTTCTGCCGACATCGTGGCCAGTGATCTGCGCAACTGGACACCGCCCAGACCTTTTGATGTGATCGTTCTCGACGCGCCTTGCTCTGCGACCGGAACCATTCGCCGCCATCCTGACCTGCCGATTGTTCGGCGCGATGCGAACCTGCAACCTGTGTTCAAACTGCAAAAGGAGTTTTTGCGCCACGCTGCCAACTGGCTCGCGCCGAACGGGAGGCTCCTTTATTGCACCTGCTCGCTCCTTCCCGCTGAAGGCGAGCTTGCCGTCGAAAGTGTTAAAGACGTGCTTTCCATCGTCCCCATCACCAATCACGCGACCATCCCGGGCGATTGCCTGTCCGCCGAAGGCACTTTGCGCACTCGCCCCGATATTTGGGCGGATCGTGGCGGAATGGATGGGTTTTATGCCGCTGTTTTGCAGAAAATCTGAGGTTTGACCGAGCGAAAGGTTCTCCATCGTCTGAAAACTTCCAATCGGTGACAGGCGCCTGGACGCGCATTAACCAAAACTTTCCCAAAGCCAGCCTAAGATCAGACCAAGAACATCTAACCTGTTCGGTTTGACAAGGATACCGGATGCGCCCCGTCCAAGACCCCAAAGATGTTGCTACGCCGCAAGGGGGCCGCGATGGCATCTGAGCGTGTAAATCCGGCCATCTCGCTCACGATGCTTATTGTCATCTCGATTAGCTTTGGCCTGACGCTCGTTGCCACAACCCAGACGCAAAATCTGACACAACAACGAAATGAAGCGTCCTTTGAGACCCTGACAGAAGACAGCGAACTGGCGCTTCTTTACCGGATCAGAAAGTACCAACAGGGTCTGCATGGCGGCGCGGGATTGTTGCAGGCAACAGGTGAGGCGAATGCCGCGCAGTGGGCGACTTATGTCGAAAACCTCGATCTCGAAGCCTCATTACCGGGCATAAACGGCATCGGCTTTATCGAGCCAGTTAGTGCCAACGATGCCTCTGGGTTCATCAATTACGTGCGCCGCAGCGGGCTCCCTGCGTTCACGATAAATCCACCAGCGGGCCTTGAAGAGCGTTTTGTTATTCGTCTGATTGAACCGCTTGCACCAAATATCCAGGCCCTCGGGCTTGATATTGCGTTTGAAAGCAATCGCCGCACCGCTGCCATCACCGCGCGCGATACCGGGAACGCAGCAATCACCAAACGGATCACACTTGTTCAGGATGAGACCCGAAGCGCTGGGTTTCTGCTCCTTCGTCCGCTTTATCGCACATCTCAGATCCCCCCCAATCAAGAGGCCCGCCGTGCAAATTTTTGGGGATGGGTCTATGCACCGTTCGTGGCGAAGGAGTTTCTCGACAACCTCACACAGACCCAAGGCAGCCGTCTCAACTTGTCGGTTTATGACGGACCGCGCCTTGATGAAGCGCAACTGATTTATTCCAGCACCGCCGCGAGCAATCGTGCGGGCACGGCAAAATACAGCAAAATCAAACGCATTGCGGTGTTCGGTCAGGTCTGGACGTTGCAATGGCAAAGCACCGCAACGTTCGACAACACGCTGATCGAAGGCGGCGACAAGATCGTGCTTTTCGGCGGGCTTCTCTTGACGATCATCATCGCCAAGGTGCTATCCTCCCATGCCCGCCGTGAAGATAAAATCCGTCGCCTTGTCGATATCAAAACACTGGAAAACAAAGCCATCGAAGAGCGCTTTCTTCTGGCGTTACACGATGCGCCAAACGGTATGGCTCTGATTTCCCATGACGGCGGCTGGCTTTCGGTCAACAAGAGCATGTGCGACTATTTCGGCTATTCCGAAGAGGCGTTGCGCAGCCTTGATGTGACGCTGGTTCTCGGCCCAGACGACCCGCGCGCCGTGGATAAGACCATCTCGGATTTGAAGCAGGGCGAGATTTCCGTCTATCGCGACGAGACCCAGTTCAGGCACAAAAACGGCTGCCCCATTTGGGGATTGATGAGCATGTCTGTCGTCAATGACGCGCACAACAATGCGGAGTGTTTTCTCGTGCAAATCATGGACATCACCGAACGCAAGGGCATGGACAAGATGAAAAGCGACTTCATCTCGGTCGTGAGCCATGAACTTCGCACGCCTCTGACGTCCATTCGCGGCTCAATCGGTCTGTTGAACGGCACCTTGACCAAGACACTCCCGACGTCAGCGTCCAAGATGCTCGATATCGCCTACAAAAACTGCGAGCGTCTGATCCGCCTGGTCAACGATATTCTTGATCTTGATCAGCTCGGCAATGGCGAGTTGCGCCTGAATATGATCGAGGACACCATCGCCAGTGTCATTGAACGCACGACGATCACCAATCAGGCCTTCGCCGATCAATTCGGCATCACGCTGGTCGCATGCAATGACGCACCAGAGGCGAAGATCAATGTCGATCCGCTGCGGCTCGAACAAATTCTGGCCAATTTCCTGTCCAATGCCGCAAAATTTTCCCACCCCGATCGCGACGTTCTGCTGCATGTTCAATCGAAAGCGGATCGTTTGCGCATAAGTGTCACCAACGAAGGCGCGGGTATCTCCGAAAGCTTCAAAGGCAAGGTTTTCGCCCAGTTCTCACAAGCCCATGCACCTGAAACCCGCGATTTTAGCGGATCGGGTCTGGGTCTGCATATCTCGCGCGAGTTGGCACATCGGATGGGGGGCAACATCGGATATGAGAGTGTTGAAAAAAAGCACACGACCTTCTGGGTTGAATTCCCGATTGCCGGTCAGGGCCGCAACATTGCATCAGGCTTTAATCACAAAGCCAGGCGGCCGCTCGTCCTTCATATCGACGCTGATTGCCACTTCAGCGCGTCGGTATCGGGCGCATTGCACGGTGAAATGACATTCGTGAACAAACCTTCGTTCCGCGAAGGGCTGTCTGCTCTGACGACTATCCCGTTTGACCTACTCCTGATCGATGCATCCCTGCCCGATGGCGAGGGCAGCGACATCATCAGCGCCTGCACCCGACAAGACATCTCAATCATGCTGTTCGCTGCACCGGATCACGACATTACCGACCCGCGCATCATCGCGCGTTTCGACAAGGCCCAATCCAATCACCAAGACGTCATCCGCACGCTCGGAAAATCCGCAAACCCCAAACGCCCTGCACAGGCCGCGTAGAGCGCGCCCCGTCAATTCAAAGCCTATTCACCTCATTCTATTGTGATATGTCGCCCGCCTTTGTAAGATGCGGAATAACACCCCGCATGGATCGGGCAAGCAGAGCAGATGAATACGCTTTTTCGGGCAATTTACGCCGCCTTTGTACGCCTGTTGCGGCGTTTTCAGGCATCGCGCATGCGCATGCTCGCGCACGCGCCCATCATCGGGCGTAGGCCCAACGCCTTCGTCTCTCACCCCGAACCCCAAGCCATTGGCTCCTTCGCCAAAGGCCAGCAAATGATCGCTGGCAATTTTCAGTTTGGCGGTCAGGTCATCGAAGCACCCAAAACCTCCATTTGGGAAATCAGCGATGACCCGCTCGTGCTCGACGCGTTACACGGCTGCGCGTGGATCGATGACATGGTTTCCACTGGCGCGGCTGGCAAGCGCGAGCTGCAAGGCTGGATCTTTGACTGGATCCGCCGCTACGGCAAAGGCTCCGGCCCCGGCTGGCGCCCTGATCTGACCGGCCAACGGCTGATCCACTGGATCAGCCACGCCATCCCGATCATGCAAGGACAGGACAAGACCGCCAACAACGCCTTCCTGCGCTCGGTCGCCCGCCAATCCCTTTTCCTGTCCAAGACATGGGACGCCGCCCCGCCCGGCCTGCCGCGCATCCGAGCGCTCACCGGCATGATCTATGCGGGTCTGGTACTCGAAGGCATGGACCGCGACCTGCGCCCGGCCGTCCATCGTCTGGGCCGCGAATGCCACCGCCGGATCAGCGCCGACGGCGCAATTGCCTCGCGCAATCCCGAAGAACTGCTGGAAATATTCATCCTCCTGAATTGGGCCGCGCGGGTACTCAAAGGCACAGGCCTCAAACCCGACCGCCGCCACCTTAACGCCATCGACCGCATCGCGCCCACCCTGCGCAACGCCCGCCTTGGCGATGGCGCGCTCTGCCGCTTCCACAGTGGCGGCAGAGGCAGCGAAGGTCGCCTCGACCAGGCTCTCGCCGAAAGCGGCGTGCGTGTGAGCGAGACCAATGACACCCGCATGGGATATGCCCGCATGGTCGCAGGCCGCACCACGCTGGTGATGGACGCAGCTCCACCTGCAAAAGCCCGCGCCTCCAAAACCGCCCATGCCAGCACGTTGGGGTTCGAGCTGTCATCAGGCCGCCTACCCATCATCTGCAATTGTGGCCCCGGCAAGCACTTCGGCCCGCAATGGCGACGCGCCTCCCGCGCCACTGCCTGCCATTCGACCGTTGTTCTTGAAGACACATCCTCTTCGACCATCTGGCCGCCCGGCTACATCGGCAATACGTTTGGCGAGCGCCTTCAGGACATCCCGCAAAACGTCACATCCGATCGCGCCGCCGCCCGCAACGGCAATTGGCTGCTGGCCAGTCACGACGGCTATCTCAAAAACTTCGGCATAGTGCATGAACGCCGCATCTTCATCTCCCCCAACGGACGCGAGTTGCGCGGTGAAGACACGATGAAATGCCCCAACAAACCCGCAGACCGTCTCTACAAAAACGCCCTGCGCCGCCGCGGCAAAGACGCGCTGGAGTTTTCCTGCCGCTTCCACATCCACCCCAATATCGCCATCAGCCTCGATCTGGGCGGCACAGCGGTCTCGCTCAAACTCAAATCTGAAGAAATTTGGGTGTTTCGCCAGACGGGCGGCGAAATTTCGGTTGAAGAAAGCGTGTATTTGGATCAACAGCGTCTCAAACCGCGACCTTGCCAGCAGATTGTCGTGCGCGGCCTGACCGAAGACGGGCGCGGACACATCACATGGGCGCTCACACGCGCGCAGGAAGGCAACCGCTACACACTCGCGCGTGAGGCCGAAGACGAGCTTGCGCCGCTCGTCTGACACAGAAAGAAACGCACGCAATGACAGATATTTCTTCCGCAAAACGCGCCCTCTTGTCGGTCTCTGACAAGACCGGCCTCGTGGATCTGGGCAAAGCTCTTACTGCACGCGGGATCGAATTGGTCTCTACAGGCGGCTCGGCGAAAACACTGCGCGATGCAGGTCTAAAGGTCCGCGATGTCGCCGATCTCACAGGCTATCCGGAGATGATGGACGGCCGTGTCAAAACCCTGCACCCGGCGGTCCACGGCGGGCTGCTCGCGCTGCGCGACAACGACGATCATCTTGCCGCAATGACGACCCACAACATCGACGCTATCGACATCCTCGTGGTCAATCTCTACCCGTTCGAGCAAACCGTCGCCGCAGGCTCTGATTATGACACTTGCATCGAAAACATCGACATCGGCGGCCCGGCAATGATCCGAGCCGCCGCCAAAAACCACGGCTTCGTCAATGTGGTCGTCGATGTGGAGGATTACACAACCCTCTTGGCCGAGTTGGACGCCAACAACGGCGCAACGTCACTCCAATTCCGCCAACGCCTCGCTCAAACCGCCTATGCCCGCACCGCCGCCTATGATGCCGCCGTTTCAACCTGGATGGCCGACGCACTAAAGCTCGAACATCCCCGTCGCCGCGCCGCCGCCGGGACCTTGCAACAAACCATGCGCTACGGCGAAAACCCGCATCAGCAAGCCGCCTTCTACGCCGACGGCTCGGGCGGCCTCGCGGACGCAGTGCAGCTTCAAGGCAAAGAGCTCAGCTACAACAACATCAACGACACCGACGCCGCGCTAGAGCTCATTGCCGAGTTTCAGGACGGCCCTGCCTGCGCCATCATCAAACACGCCAACCCCTGCGGCGTCGCCAAAGGCGCAACACTGCAAGACGCCTACGTCCGTGCCTTCGACTGCGACCGTACATCCGCTTTCGGCGGCATTATCGCGCTCAATGAACCACTCGACGCAGAAACCGCCACCAAAATCTGTGAGATTTTCACCGAAGTCGTCATCGCACCAGGCGCATCGGAAGAGGCAAAAGCCATTTTCGCCGCCAAGAAAAACCTGCGCCTCCTGCTCATCGATGCCTTGCCAGACCCGACCCGTGCCGGCCTGATGCTCAAACAGGTATCCGGCGGCTTTCTCGCTCAGGACCGCGACAATGGCGCGCTCGACCCCAAAGCGCTCAAAACCGTCACCAAACGCGCGCCGACACAGGCGGAGCTATCGGACATGTTGCTCGCATGGAGCGTCGCCAAACACGTCAAATCCAACGCCATCATCTACGTCAAAGACAGCGCCACCGTCGGCATCGGCGCGGGCCAGATGAGCCGGATAGACAGCACAATCATCGCCGCACGCAAATCACAGGACATGGCCGACACGCTGAGCCTGCCCGCCCCTCTCACACACGGCTCGGTCGTCGCCTCAGACGCATTCTTCCCCTTCGCCGATGGCCTGATCGCTGCCGCCAAAGCCGGGGCAACCGCGATTATCCAACCGGGCGGATCGATGCGCGATGACGACGTGATCAAGGCTGCCGATGAGGCTGGCCTTGCCATGGTCTTCACCGGCATGCGACATTTCAGGCACTGACATGATCGGCGCCATGCTCCCATACGCCCTGCTGATTTTCATCCTCGATCGGGTCACCAAATGGCTTGTTGTCGAATGGCTCGACCTGAAAACAATCCTCTACTACGAGGTCTGGTCACCTTTCCTCAATTTCACAATGGCATGGAACCGCGGCATCAATTTCGGCCTCTTCAACCTCGGCGATGAAGGCCGCTACATCCTCATCGCACTGTCGATGGGAATTGTCCTGTTTGTCCTCGTCTGGACCCGCCGCATGTCCGGTCGCCTGCTCGCCATCGGCGTCGGCTGCCTCATCGGCGGCGCGCTGGGCAACATCTGGGACCGCGTCCAATACGGCGCCGTTGCCGATTTTCTCAACATGTCCTGCTGCGGCATCCGCAACCCGTTTGCCTTCAACGTCGCCGACATCGCGATATTCGCAGGCGCTGTGATCCTGATCATCTACGCCGAACGCGGCACGCCCGACACCCACTCCAACAGCTGACGGCGATGGACGCCCCGCAAATTCTGCGGCATAGTCATCTCGAAGATCAGACGTGAAGCGAATCCCGCGAAGGCCAACCATGCGCACAGCACTTCTAGCCCTCATCACTGTTTTGCTGGCCTCCGCCTGCACCGATGACAATGGCCGCTCGCGCTTCTCGCTCGACCCGGCGCCCTTCTCGCCCGATGAGTTTATGATCCAAACCGCCAACCCGCTGGCGCAACCGGCCTCATTCACCGACCTGCCACCGCCCGCGCCGGGCGGACGCAATCTGGCGAGCATCGATCCAGACACGCTCGCAGCCGCCGCCTTTGGCCGATCCTCAAGCCGCACCGCGATATCCGCCGCAGAGCTCCCGTTCCTGCGCGCCGTACAATCAACTCAGACGACACCCGATATCCGCGCGATCCTGCGTGCCGAAGATCTGGCCCTGCGCGAACGACGCTCAGGACGCCTCGACACCCTGTCGCAGCGCAATGTCGCCGGTCAGTTTTACCGCAACATGCTGCTCGACCCGGTCGCCGAAGCCGCCCGTCTGCGCGCTCTGGGTATCAAAACCCCAAAAATCGCCACGCCCTGACCAAACAGCACACCACCTTCATTTTTCCACAAATACTCACAATGATTTCACACGCAACGCGGGTGAAATGATATGTCGTGCGGCCCGCAAGGGCCGCTCCGTTTCACAAGGTAATAACATCCCGCTCGGACCCCCCCCTCAGCGCCTAAAGATAAGACACCCCCCCCGCCCCAACGCGCACCCCCACAAGCGCCACTTGGGCAGGCACATCAAACTTGCCCGCATCCGTCTCTAGCTGCTCCAGATAAATGCGAATGGTCGCGCCTTCCGTGCCGGTTCCGGACAGCCGGAACACCGCCCGCGCACCGTTTTCGAACGCAATCCGCAAACCTTGAGCCGCCGCATGCGATCCATCCACCGGATCGTCATAGGCAAACTCATCCGCCGCCGCGACCGTCAATCCGTTGATCTCTTTGCCCGGCAGTCCGTCAAATTGCGCCCGCAACCCATCCATCACCGCCGCCGCTTTGGCGCTGTCCACCGCCTCATAATCATGACGCGAATAGAAACAGCGGCCATAACTGGACCACAAATCCTTCATCAAATCCGCCACCGACATCTTGGTCGCGGCAAGAATGTTGAGCCATAGTAACACCGCCCAAAGCCCGTCCTTCTCGCGCACATGATCCGACCCGGTGCCCGCGCTTTCCTCACCGCATAAGGTCACCTTGCCCGCATCCAAGAGATTGCCGAAAAACTTCCAACCGGTCGGCGTCTCATAGCTACCGATGCCCAAACCGTCCGCCACGCGGTCTACCGCTTGCGACGTCGGCATGGAGCGCGCAACCCCAGCCAGCCCATCCTTATACCCCGGCGCCAGATGCGCTTTGGCGGTCAAGAGCGCCAGACTATCCGACGGGGTCACATAGATACCGCGTCCGACGATCATATTGCGGTCGCCATCGCCATCGGAGGCAGCGCCAAAATCCGGCGCATCTGCGGCGAACATCGTGTCCATCAGCGCTTTTGCCCAGATCGGGTTCGGATCAGGATGCCCTTTGCCAAAATCCGGGCTTGGCACACCGTTCACCACAGTCCCGCCCGGCGCGCCCAAAATGCCTTCCAGGATTTTATGCGCATAAGGCCCGGTAACGGCATGCATCGCGTCAAACCGCATGGTGAACCCGCCCGCAAACAGATCACGGATCGCGCCAAAATCGAAAATCGTTTCCATCAGCGCTGCGTAATCCTCGACCGGATCAACGATCTCGACCGCCATATCCTCCAACGCATGCATCCCAAGCGCATCGAGATCCATATCAGGCGATGCAGTGATTTTATAGATATCAATCGTCGTGGTCAGATCGAAAATCTTGTCCGTCACAGCCTCGGTTGCAGGCCCGCCATTGGGACCGTTGTACTTCAACCCGAAATCCGCATCCGGCCCGCCGGGATTGTGGCTCGCTGAAAGGATCAGACCGCCATCGGCTGCACGTTTGCGAATGAGATGCGAAACCGCAGGCGTTGACATCAAGCCGCCTTGCCCAACGATACATTTCACCGCGCCATTTGCCGCTGCCATGCGCAGGATCACCTGCACCGCATGATCGTTGAAATACCGCCCGTCCCCGCCGACAACCAGCGTTTTGCCCTCGACACCGCCAATCCCGTCGAAGATCGATTGCACGTAGTTTTCGAGATAATGAGGCCGTTTAAACACGGCTGTCTTCTTGCGAAGACCGCTTGTTCCGGGCTTTTGGCCCTCAATGGGCTCTGTTCGAACGATTTGCATCGGCATCAGTTACCTCCCTGTTTCATACGAAAAAACCACCACAGCATCCGCCGCAATGGCCATCCCGCCTTGTTCTTCGGTTGCATCTTCCTGACTGGTGTCAAACTTACGCACCCAAGCGCCGCCGTCCGGCAACTCAGGCGGCGTTATTTCCACGCCGCCCCCCCTGTTGAGCACGATCAACAGCGCCCCTTCGCGCTGCACATATTCCGGCGAATTTGACGCCATGCGCATCTCTGCCACGACAATATCAAGCGATGGATCATCCCAATCCGCCTGCTCCATCACCGCACCATCAGCGCGCCGCCAATAGAGATCAGGCACACCATCGACCTTGCGCTTGCGCGAATGCAAAAACCGCGATTGCCGCAGCAGCGGGTGCATCGCGCGAAAGGCAATCGCCTGCTGGCAGAAGGTAAAGAACGGATCGTCCTCGCGTGGCCAGTTCAGCCATCCAATCTCGTTATCCTGACAATAGGCATTGTTATTGCCGCCTTGCGAGTTGCTCAGCTCATCGCCGGCGAGCAGCATCGGAGTGCCTTGCGAGAACATCAGCGTGGCGATCATATTGCGCTTGCGCCGGGTGCGGGCCGCAACAATATCCGCATCTTCCGTAGGGCCTTCCACGCCCATATTATCTGAATAATTGTTCGAATGCCCATCGCGATTGTCCTCGCCATTGGCCTCATTGTGCTTGTCGTTGTAGCTCACCGTGTCCTGCAAGGTGAACCCGTCATGCGCGGTCAGAAAATTGAGCGATGACGTCGCCAGCCGCCCGTCATGGTCAAAGTATTTCGCTGATCCCGCCAGCCGCTTGGCAATCGAGGCCGATTTGCCCGCATCCCCGCGCCAAAACGCCCGCGCATTATCGCGATATTTGTCGTTCCATTCGGCAAAAGGCGCCGTGTAGGCCCCAAGCTGATACCCGCCCGGACCGATATCCCAAGGCTCTGCGATCAGCTTGACGCGATTGAGGACCGGATCCTGCCCGATGGCACGGAAAAACGGCCCGTCCCGTTCAAACCCGTGCCGCGTGCGCCCCAGCGTGGTGCACAGATCAAAGCGAAACCCGTCCACATGCATCACCTCAACCCAATAGCGCAGACTGTCCATCACCAGCCGGATCACGAACGGGTTTTCGAAATCCAACGTATTTCCGCAGCCCGAATCGTCGATGTAATAGCGCTTGTCATCCGCCAGCCGATAATAACTGGCGTTATCCAGCCCGCGAAACATCAGCGTCGGCCCCATCTGGTTACCCTCGGCTGTGTGGTTGTAAACCACATCCAGAATGACCTCGATGCCCGCATGATGAAAACGCTGCACCATATGCTGAAACTCGGCAATATCGCCCCCGTGCAAGTAGCGCGGGTCGGGCGCGAAAAAGCCGTAGGTCATGTACCCCCAGTAGTTCGTCAGCCCGCGATCCAGCAGAAACTTCTCATTTAAAAACGCCTGTACCGGCAAAAGCTCCACCGCCGACACGCCCAGATTGTTCAGATGATCCAGGATCGGATCGGACGCCATCGCAGTGAAACTGCCCCGATGCGGAATATCAGGGCGCTGCGCCGTCATGCCCTTCACATGCGCTTCGTAAATAACCGTATCTTCCCAAGAGCGCTTGAGCCTTTTGCCATCCGTCCAGTCAAACGCCGGATCAACCACAACACAGCGCGGCATCGACGGCCCGCTGTCACGGCGCGAGAAGCTCAGATCCTTGTCCCGGCTTTTCACCCGATACCCAAACAGCGCATCCGACCATTTCGGATGTCCGGTCAGCCGCTTGGCATAGGGATCAATCAGCAGCTTGTAAGGGTTAAACCGATGCCCGGCTTTGGGATCAAACGGCCCATCCATACGATACCCGTAAAGCTGCCCCGGTTTCATCCCCGGGAAATAGCCATGCCACACATGACCCTCCCGCTCGGGCAGTGGGATGATCTCGTTTTCGTTGCCATCCGCATCAAAAAGGCACAACATCACCCGCGTTGCATGACGCGAAAACACGGCGAAATTGACACCGCCTTCATCCACAGTGGCACCCAACGGCGACGGATATCCCGGCCGAAGCAGCGTAGGTTCTTTTATCACGTTTTGGAGCCTGCCAGTTCTTTGTAAAGCGCTTGATAACGGGCCGCCGATGCGCCCCATCCGGTGGGATGCTTCATGGCATTGGACTGCATCTTTTTCCACAGTGTTTTTTGCGCATAAAGCGCGCACAAACGCACCATCGCACTCGACAGCGCTTGGCTGGTAACCGGAAAGAACTGCACACCCGTCGCCACATTCTTCGCCAGCGCCGCAGGTGAGGCATTGATTACCGTATCCGCCAGCCCGCCCGTCATCGCCACCAGCGGCAACGCGCCATAGCGCAGCCCGTAAAGCTGGGTAAGCCCGCAAGGCTCAAACCGCGACGGCACCAGAATGGCATCACCCCCGGCCACCATCTGATGCGACAGCGCCTCGTCATAGCCGATTTTCACCGACACATTCGGATTGTCCGCCGCCGCCTCCAGCAAGCCAACCTCAAGCCGCGGATCGCCCGACCCTAGCAACGCCAACTGCCCGCCGCGCCCCGTGAGCTCTGGAAGCGCATCCAATAGCATATCGATGCCCTTTTGCTCCGTCAGTCGCGAGACCAGCACGCAAAGCGGCCCCTTCGCCGCTTTCAGCCCAAACGTCTTTTGCAGCGCCTTTTTGTTCGCGGCTTTGCCCGCAGGCGTGCTGTAGCGCGTGATGTCCGGATCAGTGGCAGGGTTCCAGACGCCCTCATCAACACCATTGAGGATCCCAATAAGATCATCTTTGCGGTGCCGCAAAATCCCGTCCATCCCCAGCCCAAACTCCGGCGTCAGCAACTCTTCCGCATAGGTGCGAGACACGGTGGTGATCTTCGCAGCGCCTGTCAAAGCCGCTTTGAGCGCCGAGATATGGCCCCAAAATTCAAAGTGATCCGCGTTGAACCGCCCCGCATCAAGCCGCAACCGACCCATCCGCTCTGCACCCGTGTTACCGTGAAAGGCGATATTGTGGATTGTGAAGACGAACGGTTGCGTGGCGCCCATCGCGTGCATGTATTCGGGCGTGAAACCTGCCTGCCAGTCGTGGCCGTGCACAATGTCCGGCACCCATTTGCCCGCGCCCTTCTTCGCAATAGCCGCCGCCGCATAAGACAGCGCCGCAAACCGCTCCGGATTATCATCCCAATCGCGCCCGCTCGCATCCAGATAAATGCCGCCATCGCGATCGTAAAGATGCGGCGCGTCCAATATCATCAGATCCAGCCCGCCATGTTTGACTGCGCGCAGCGTCGCAGCCCCGCCGAACAGATTGTCCAGCGTCATCACCGTCTTGGTCTTGCCAACCTGGCCAAGAACCGCGCGATAACCTGGCAGTAGCAGCCGCGTCTCAACGCCCAGATCAACCAGCGCACCGGGGAGCGCACCCGCCACATCCGCCAGCCCGCCCGTCTTTATGAGCGGCGCGCATTCCGAGACGACAAACAGGGTTTTCGTCATGAAGCGGCAGCCTTTTTGTCCAGCATCTCTTGCGTGATCAGCGTCGTGCCGCGCTCGGTCACTCGAAACCACTCGGCATCCTCTTTGGGATCCTCGCCCACAACCAGTCCTTGCGGAATGACGACCCCCTTATCGATCACAACCTTGCGCAGCCGCGCCGATCTGTGAACCACCACATCCGGCAACAACACCGCGTTATCCAAAACGGCATAAGAGTTGGTGTGTACATTCGTAAATAGCACCGAATTACGCACCTCGGTCCCGGAAATAATGCACCCGCCCGACACCATCGACGAGAGCGCCATCCCGCGCCGGTCATTCTGGTCATGGATGAATTTCGCTGGCGGCGTTGCCTGGTTATAGGTCCAGATCGGCCAGTTATTGTCCCACAGGTTCAACTCCGGCGAGAAATTTGTCAGATCGATATGCGCCTGCCAGAACGCATCCACCGTGCCGACATCTTTCCAGTAAGCTGGCGCGCCTTCGGGCCGCACGCAGCTATCGTTAAACCGATGCGCAATGGCTTTGCCGTTCTTGACAATATCCGGGATCAGATCACCGCCGAAGTCATGCGATGAATTGGTGTCGTCCTGATCTTTCAGCAGCAGATCGCGCAGGAATTTCCAGTCAAAGACGTAAATCCCCATCGACGCCAGCGCCAGTTTGGGATCCTCCGGCGTGCCCGGTGGATCGGCAGGCTTTTCAAGAAACTCTGTGATCACGCCATCTTTGTCGGTCGCCATCACCCCAAAGGCCGTCGCCTCAGCGCGCGGCACCGTCAGGCAGCCAACGGTGACATCCGCCCCGCGCTCCACATGGTCGCGCAGCATAAGTTCGTAATCCATCTTATAGATATGATCACCCGCCAGTATGATCACGAAATCCACATTATAGCTGTCCACAATATCGATATTCTGCGTGACCGCATCTGCGGTTCCCAAATACCAGCTCTCGCCCTTCCCGCGTTGCGAGGCTGGCAGGACATCCAGAAACTCACCGCGCTCCGCGCTCAGGAAATTCCAGCCACGCTGCATATGCCGGATCAGGCTGTGCGCTTTGTACTGGGTCGCAATCGCCATCTTGCGAATGCCTGAATTGAGCGCATTGGACAGGGCAAAATCAATAATCCGCGCTTTGCCGCCAAACGGCACTGCCGGTTTCACACGCCGGTCGGTCAGCTCTTTGAGACGGCTCCCGCGACCGCCTGCAAGGACAAAGACCATGGATCGCTGTGTCAGTCGCTTCGTCGGCATGTGGTGTATCCCTCCCGTGTTGAATTCAGTTGTGTAGCGTGTGTTTGAGCACAACGACCGACAACGGCGGCAACGTCAGCTCAATCGACTGTGCATGCCCGTCCGCCGGAGTATCCTGCGTCGCTCCGCCGCCCAGATTGCCGCGATTGCCCCCGCCATAATCCGCTGCATCGGTGTTCAGAACCTCCCGCCAGTCGCCCGCCATCGGCAGACCCAGACGATAGCCCGTCCGCTCCACTGGCGTGAAATTGCAGATCACCGCAACCGGCGCATCTCCGTCCTCGCCGTAGCGCATAAAGGACAGGATCGACTGGCTCGGGTCGTTCTTGATCCAAGCAAACCCCTCCGGAACGCAATCGCGCACATGCAGCGCTGGCTCATCGCGATAGAGCGCGTTGAGATCGCGCACCAGTTGCTGCACGCCCTGATTGGCCGGAAGATCGGCAATCGTCCAGTTTAGCTCACCGTCGTGGTTCCATTCCTCAGGCTGCGCAAACTCACACCCCATGAACAAGAGTTTCTTGCCCGGATGCATCCACATATAGGCGTAATATGCACGCAAATTGGCAAACCGCTCCCAGGTGTTGCCTGGCATCTTCGAGATCATCGACCCCTTACCATGCACAACCTCGTCATGGCTGATCGGCAGGATGAAATTTTCCGAGAACGACCAATCAATCGGGAAGGTCATCAGATGGTGCTCATACTGGCGGTGGATCGGGTCTTTCTCGATGTACCGCAGCGTGTCGTTCATCCACCCCATGTTCCACTTGTAGCCAAAGCCAAGCCCGCCACCATGCACCGGATAAGAGACGCCCGGATAAGACGTGCTCTCCTCCGCAACCGTCATGATCGACGCATCTGCCGCATAGGTGGCTGTGTTCATCTCCTGCAAAAACGCAATCGCCTCATAGTTCTCGCGCCCGCCATCGGCGTTCGGCACCCACTCGCCCTCCTTGCGCGAATAATCGCGATAGAGCATGGAGGCCACCGCATCGACCCGCAGCCCGTCGATATGGTATTCCTCAAGCCAATAAAGCGCATTTGCGATCAGGTAGTTCTTCACCTCACGCCGCCCGTAATTGTAGATCAGCGTGTTCCAGTCCTGATGATACCCCTCGCGCGGGTCCTCATGTTCATAAAGCGCCGTGCCATCAAACCGCGCCAATCCATGCGGGTCGGTCGGGAAATGCCCCGGCACCCAGTCCAGCAACACGCCGATACCTTCGGCATGCGCGGTGTCGATAAAATCGCGCAACTCATCCGGCGTGCCATAGCGGATCGTCGGCGCATAGAGCCCGACCGGCTGATATCCCCAAGACCCGTCAAACGGAAACTCAGTAATCGGCAACAACTCCACATGGGTAAAGCCCATATATTTGACATATGGGATCAGATACTCGGCCAATTCGCGATAACTCAGCGGCCGCCCGCCATCGTCGTAGCGCCGTCGCCATGACCCCAGATGCACTTCATAGATCGAGATTGGACTGGATCGATCAGACGCGCCCGCCCGCGCGTCCATCCAGCCCGCGTCCTCCCAGTCATAGCCCGAGATATCCCGCACAACAGAGGCTTTTTCCGGCGGATGCTGCGCGCCAAATCCCACCGGATCGGCCTTCAGCTCCAGAGTGCCGTCACGCCCGATAACCTCGAATTTATAGAGCGCTTCAGAGCTAACGCCCGGGATAAAAATCTCCCAAACACCTGTCACACCCACCGCCCGCATCAGGTGCCTGCGACCATCCCAAGTGTTGAAATCCCCAACCACGCTGACCCGGCGCGCATTCGGCGCCCAGACCGCAAAATGCGTCCCCTCCGCGCCTTCATGGCTGCAAACCGTCGCGCCCATGACCCGCCAAAGCTGCTGATGCGTGCCTTCGCCAATCAGGTGCTGATCCATATTGCTCAGACGCGAGGAAAACGCATAAGGATCGCGGGTTTCAAACACAGTCCCGTCCGCATAGCGCATTTTCAGCGTGTACACTTTGCCCGGCACCTGCGCTGTGAACACATCGCCGTCCACCCGTTGAAGTGGTGTCTCTTTGCTGCCAACACGGGCAATGACCTCAACCGCACCGGGCTGAAAACTCGTGATCCAGCGTTTGAGCTTTGAGCGGTGCGGGCCAAGCACATCATAGGGCGCGGCATGGGTGCCGCTGTTCAGCGCCGCAACATCCTCTGCTTTCAGAAAATCAGGGCATTTCACCTTCACACGCGTGTCTGACTGGGCGATATCGCCACCTCTTTTGGCAGTAGTTACATCAACTCAAGCACGAGCCGGTGAAGCCCGTCAACGCGATCGCAGTTTTACTACGCGCCGCCTAATTCCACTTTGGAGCCAGATTGTGGCAGCAAATGCGCAAATCCGTTGCCTTCCAGCGCCAGTTTTCCACCCTGCAATTCAGCTCCCCCCGCAAGCGCAAGCGTCGCCTTGCCAGTGAGCGAGACCTGCTGCGGATCAGCCGACAGGTTGAACACGCAAAAAAGCTCCTCATCCGCATCTGACCGCGCAAAAGCCAACAGCGGCTCCGGCAGATTGATAAACCGCGTCTGACCGCGCGACAGCGCCGCATTTGCCTTTCGATAGGTAATCATATGTTTGTAGAATTCCAGCACCCCTTCCGGCCCCTGCCTATCAACGGCGTTCGCCGCTTGCGGTTCCTTCACAGGGAGCCAAGGCGTGCCGTCCGAGAACCCGGCATTGGGTGCATCCTTCTCCCAAACCATCGGCGTCCGGCACCCATCGCGCCCCTTGACCGCTGGCCAATAGCGGATCGCGGGCGGATCGGTGAGCTCTTCGAAAACCAGCTCGGTCTCCGTTTGCCCCAATTCCTCACCCTGATAAATCCCGATGGCCCCCTCAAACGACATCAGCATGGCGCAAGCCAGCCGCGCAATATGATCCTCGCTCACCGCATGTTCGCTCCAGCGCGTGACGTGGCGCGGCACATCGTGGTTGCTAAATGACCATTTGGGATGCCCATCCGGCGCGCCCTGCTGGAACCCTTCGATACAATTGCGAAAATGCTCCGCCGAGAAATCCGGTCCCAGCATCGCAAAGCTATACGCCATATGCAGCCGCGCGCGCCCTTGGGTATATTCGCCCATAATCTCAATCGACCGCCGCCCCATCTCACCGACCTCTCCGACCATCATGATATCGTCATACTGATCGGCCAGCGCGCGAAGACGCTCCAGAAACCCGATATTCTCAGGCCGCGTCTTGTTGTAGATGTTGTTTTGCATCCCATAAAGATCGGTCGCCATAACCTGCGGCTTGGCCTGCGCAGGCGGGTTGGAGCGCAGCTTTTGATCGTGGAAATAGTAATTCACCGTATCGAGCCGGAACCCGTCCAGCCCCCGATCCAGCCAGAATTTCGCCGTCTCCATAATGGCATCCACCACATCCGGGTTATGGAAATTCAAATCCGGCTGCGAGGCCAGAAAGTTGTGCAGAAAATACTGCCCGCGCCCCGGATCAAACTCCCAGGCCGGTCCACCAAAATGGCTGTGCCAGTTGGTCGGCGGCGACCCGTCAGGCAGCGGATCCGCCCAGACATACCAATCCGCCCGCGCGTTATCGCGGCTCGCACGGCTCTCCTTGAACCACGGGTGTTGGTCGGAGGTGTGCGAGAGAACCTGATCCGTAATCACCTTCAACCCAAGCCCATGCGCCTTGGCGATCAGCGCATCGAAATCGTTCAGCGTGCCGAATAGCGGATCAATATCCGTGTAGTCCGACACATCATACCCCATGTCCTTCTGCGGCGACCTGAAAATCGGCGAGAGCCAGATGCAATCCACGCCCAGATTCGCCACATGCTCCAGCCGCCGCGTGATCCCTGCCAGATCGCCGACACCATCTCCGCTATCGTCCTGAAACGAGCGTGGATAAATCTGGTAAATCACCGCATCGCGCCACCATTCTCGCATTGCCGTTCTCCTAACGAGGCCAAAACCAAACGGACGTCATGGCGCAAAAATGACGATTCGTCATCAGCAGACGCACCGGCGGGCACAAGCAGCGCATAAATTTCCCCAACTGCGACCCATCCGCAACCGTGACGCGCGCATTCAGATGAACAGAATATTAAACTCTGTTCACGAATCTGCTTAGGGCCTTGATTGCAGGCTAAACCAAGGTAGCTTACCCTCCAGTCCAACTCGGGAGAACCACGTTGCCTCTGATCCGCACCCTATCACTGGGTTTCGCCCTCATCTTTGCTGCAAGCGCCCACGCCAAGAACGAAGTCACCACCTTCACGCTGGACAACGGGCTCGAAGGCGTGGTGATCGAGGATCATCGCTCCCCCACCATCACCCACATGCTCTGGTATCGCGCGGGCGCTGCGGATGAGCCACCGGGAAAATCCGGCGTTGCTCATTTCCTCGAACACCTGATGTTCAAATCCACCGATGAGCTAGCGTCCGGCGAATTTTCCAGAATCGTTGCTGCCAACGGCGGCACCGACAACGCCTTCACCTCCTACGATTACACCGGCTATTTCCAACGCATCAGCGCTGATCGGCTGGAGCTTGTTATGAAGATGGAAGCCGACCGCATGGTCGATCTCGAACTCACCGAAGAACAGGTCGCCCCCGAATTGCAGGTCGTCCTCGAAGAACGCAACCAGCGCACCGAAAACGATCCGGGCGCGCTCTTTTCCGAACAACGCAACGCCGCGCTCTATCTCAACCACCCCTACGCCACGCCAATCATCGGCTGGAAGCACGAGATACTGACCCTGACGCGGCAGGATGCGCTTGACTGGTACGACGCCTTTTATGCCCCCAATAACGCCATCCTTGTGGTCGCAGGCGATGTTGACCCAGCCGAGGTTGAGGCGCTGGCAAAAAAACACTTCGGCCCGCTTCCTCCGTCCGACCGCATCAAAGAGCGCAGTCGCCCGCAAGAGCCGCCGCATCTCTCTGAGCGCCGCCTCAAGTTCTTTGATGAGCGTGTCCGCCAACCTTACGTTGTGCGCACCTATCTCGCCCCTGAACGCGATCCCGGCGCTCAGAAAACCGCTGCCGCGCTGACAATCCTCGCCGAACTTCTGGGCGGCTCCGGCATCACGTCGGTGATGGGTGAGCAGCTTCAGCTGGACGAAAAACTCGCCATCGCAACCGGCGCGTTCTATTCGGGCTTAACGCTCGATAATTCCAGCTTCGGTCTCTACGTCGTTCCCGCCCAAGGCAAAACGCTGGAAGAAGCAGAGGACGGCATGGACCGCGCCATCGCAAGCTTCATCGCTGATGGCCCCGATCCAGATCACCTCAAGCGCATCAAAAACCAGATCTACGCCTCCACCATCTACGAACAGGACGATCAGGCCGGGCTCGCCCGTCTTTACGGCGCAGCGCTCACCTCCGGCTTGACCGTGCAGGATGTACAGGACTGGCCCGAAATCCTCGCCAGTGTCGAGGCCGACGACGTCATTGACGCCGCCAGGCTGGTCTTTGACAAAAACAATTCCGTCACCGGCTGGTTGATGCAATCGCAGGAGACAACCCAATGATCCGCGCCATCACAACACTCTTTGTCTTGCTCATCGCAGCCCTGCCCGCCCGCGCAGCAACGGACATTCAGGAATTCGTCACCCCCGGCGGCGTCACCGTCTGGCTCGTCGAAGAGCATTCCATCCCCATCGTCGCATTTGAGTTGAACTTTCGCGGCGGCGGCAGCCTCGATCCCAAAGGCAAGGAAGGCGCAGCATACCTTATGGCCGCAACGCTCGAAGAGGGCGCGGGCGATATGAACGCCCAGGAATTCCTGCAAGCCACCGAAACATTGGCTGCACGCTTTTCCTACGACACCTATCGCGACAGCGTCGCCATATCGGCGCAAATGCTCTCCGAAAACATGCGCCCGTCGATCGAGCTTCTGCGCACCGCCCTCCTGGACCCCACATTCGACGACACCGCCGTCACCCGCGTGCGCGAGCAAGTCCTCTCTTCGCTACGCTCCGACGCCACCGATCCAAATGAAATCGCCGGAACCCGCCTGCGCGAGCTGAGCTACCCCGGACACCCCTACGGCCTCCCCGTCGAAGGAACCGTTGAAACCGTCAGCGCGTTAACCCCTGACGACTTGCACGCCGCCCGCGCCGCCACACTGGTCAAATCCCGCGCCTATGTCGGCGTGGTGGGCGATATCACACCTCAAGTTGCCGCCGAAATGGTCGACCGCCTCATCGGCGAT
>CAYRKW010000048.1:0-1874 GCA_964425135.1 uncultured Rhodobacterales bacterium | reverse complement strand
CGCATCTCCAGCGAAGGCGTCACCGCTGAAGAGCTGGAAGCGGCCAAACTCTACCTCACCGGCGCCTACCCGTTGCGCTTTGACAGCAACAGCAAAATCGCCGGCAATCTCGTCGGCATGCAAGCGGTCGGGCTGCCGCTCGACTACGTGAAAACCCGCAACGATCAGGTCAACGCACTCACGCTCGAGCAGGTCAATCGCGTCGCCAAAACCCTGTATCGGCCCGAAGAGCTGCACATCGTCGTCGTCGGCAAACCCGAAGGCGTGGCGACCGAATAAATCTCAGCGCGAAAGGTTTCATGCAGTTGCGAGGCGCGCACAAACTCCGTGCGCGCCCGTTAAGATTTACCCACTGCGCATTGGACTGTGCATAGATTGTGCATACTTTGTGCATAGGATGTGTATGCGGTTTTTGCCGATTAACCCTTAAAAACTTGACCAAAAGCCCAATGGTTAATTTTCGCGGCGCAAAACCCGCCAATTCCTAATATTCTCTTGACGAAACCGCCCTGCTCACCCATCCCTATCGCCGGAATTTGCGCCAAGTGGGAGCCATGGCATGACACAAAACCAATCGACCAAAGTTAGTTCATGGAACGAGTGGGATCCGCTTAAACACGTCATCGTCGGACGCGCCACAGACTGCCATATCCCGCCCCCCGAACCAGCGCTCGATGCCAAGGTTCCCGAAGACAGCGACATGCGCGGTCAGTGGGGAATGCGCCCGCAAGAGACGATTGATCGGGGTAACGAACTCCTTGATAACTTTGCCAAATTGCTCGAAGATCGCGGCATTCGCGTGGATCGTCCCACCCCGATTGATTTCTCTCAACCGGCCACCACACCGGACTTTCACACGGAAAGCCAGTTCGGCTGCATGCCGCCCCGCGATGTGCTTTTGACCGTCGGCTCCGAGATCCTCGAAGCGACAATGTCCTATCGCTGCCGTTGGTTCGAATATCTCTGCTACCGCCCGCTCATGCAGCAATATTTCAACGAAGACCCCGCGTTCCGCCACGAGTCTGCACCCAAGCCAAGGTTAACAGATGCGGACTATCGCGATGATTATCTGTCCGAGAGCATTGGCGTCGACAAAAGGCTCGAATGGACCGCCGACAAGCACTTTGTGACCACCGAAGAAGAACCGCTCTTTGACGCTGCCGACGTGCTGCGCATGGGCAAAGACCTGATCGTCCAGCACGGATTTACCACTAATCTCAAGGGGATAGAGTGGCTCGCCCGCCATTTCCCCAACCACCGCGTGCGCGCGGTGAACTTCCCCGGCGACCCCTACCCGATCCATATCGATGCGACCTTTACACCGCTGCGTCCGGGCCTGATCCTGAACAATCCCAACCGCAAATTGCCTGATGCGCAGCGCGAATACTTCCACCGCAACGACTGGGAAATCTTGGACGCCGCCCAACCCGCTCACAACGCCCCTCCCCCCTTGTGCTACTCCTCAACATGGCTGTCGATGAACGTTCTGGTGCTCGATCCCAAGACCGTTTGCGTCGAGGAAACCGAGGTCTATCAGATGGAGCAAATGGACAAGCTCGGCATGGAAGTCATCCCCGTCGCCCTGCGCGACGCTTACGCCTTTGGCGGCGGCCTGCACTGCTGCACAGCGGACGTCTATCGCGAAGGCGTGTTGGAGGATTATTTCCCAAAAGGGTAGAGCGAAGCTGAATGCCGGTCGTCACGCGTCAGCGCGACTTATCGAGGCATTTGAGCGGTTTGCCCCCCCAGTCGGACCGCTTTTTTGAAGCGCAGGTCGCGCCATATCCTAATAACACAGCGTCCTTAAGGCAGCCGCCCAATCCGCTCCAACAGCAGTGAAAAGAACGCATCATCATCCACGTTGCGCATCCACG
>CAYRKW010000047.1:0-24176 GCA_964425135.1 uncultured Rhodobacterales bacterium | reverse complement strand
TGGTCAGCGCAATTCCATCCCACGGCTAGCGTCTGATCTATTGGACGGCGCTCTTGAGCCCCTCAAACCAATTGACGACCAGATCAGCCCAATCGCCGGGGACCCGATGACCGCCGGGGTAGAGCGCGAATTCGAGTGCTGAGCCGTCCGTGCAGCGGTCCCAGGCGCGGCGCCAATAAGTTTCGTCTATGGTGATGCGATCGGCTTTGAGGTGCCGGCAACCGTTGGTTTCTCGCCAGATGTTCAGCGCGTGAAAGATATCGCCTTGGGCAAAGGCGTCAGGATCGTCGGCAGGCAAGCGATTCACCACACGCCCTTCCAAAGGGACTGTCCCGTCGTTCCAGCCATGGGTGTGCAGCAGGCGCACCGGTCCGTCGCAAGAGACGGGATGCGGTCGCCAGAAGTTCCCGCCGACGGGAGCGTAGGCTGCAAAGCTCTGCGGGGACAGGCAGGCGGTGTAGGCCGTCATCGACCCGCCGATGGAAAAGCCTGACAAGATGATTTGTTCTGCGTCGAGGCCGAACCGCGCTATGGCATCCGCGCGTACGGCCTGAAGAAACGCGATCTCCTTTGCCTGTTGCCCCGAGTTGGGGTGAAAGGCCCAGCCACGTCCATTACGCCCCTCGCGCGGTGTGCCGTCAGGCGCAATAACCGCGTAGCCGCGATCGAGGAAGGCATTGACCATTTTGGCATTGCGCATTGCGCCGGACCCGCTGCCACCCCAGCCGTGCAAATAGACCACGGCAGGGGGTGGCGCATCCTGTGGGCTTTCCGGCATCGCTATGTAATACGCGCGCTCCCCGACCGCGCAGGGCGTGTCGGTTGCGCAGGCACTCGCGCCTGATGCGAGTGTCAGCAGCGCGAAACATGAACTTAAGAATACTCCGCGCATAGCGTGCCTCATGCTGAAATCAGTTAAGACGCACAACCGGCAGCGCGCGTGCGATCCATCCCGGCCCGGCGGGAGAGCCAAGCATGCCTTCGGGAATATCAATAAGCGGGCCAATACCTGCGTCGTCGAGCCGTCGTGTCATTCGCGCTGAGCGTACACCGCGTGCGCAGATCACTGCGACAGGCTGGCTGCTTGAGGCGCGGGCTGCTTTCAGTTTTGCAAGAAAATCTTCATCACGCATATCAATGGCGACTGCATATTCGGCAATGCCGGTTCGGTCCCATTCGTCGGGCCGCCTGATATCGACGATCAGGATGTCACCTCGTGTTGCCGCTGCCAGCGCGTCAGGCGGGGCCATCACATTGGCCGCATCCGCACGCGCCAAGGTGATGCGCAAAACAGAAAAACTACCCGCGCCCAAGGCCGTGATACCGCCAAGGGTCAGAAGTTTTCTGCGTGTGAGCATGGTCATGAGCCGTTTTTAATTTTCTGGCGCAGAAGAGCTGAACTGCGGGATGGTTCTGGTCGAAGCCCTCTTAGATTCTAAATCGGTCCAGTTGTCTTCAGCAAGGGATATATTGCCGGAGATATCCTCTTCCCACATGCCGACAACAGCTTGCGTGATGTTGAGGTAGAGCTTGTCATCTACGATCCGCCAGAGGTTCGGATTGCTTGGCACCTTGCCGCCTTGAGCGATACCAAAGGCGCAGTGGCCATCATACTGCGGTGCATAACGCGCCGGGTCCGCGACGAAGGCATCACGGTTGGCCTCTGTCGAGAAGGCGAAAGTCGCGCCGTTATATTCGGCAGTGATGTTCACGTTGCCTGGCACGGCAGCTGGCTGCGATGCGCCGGGGGCGGATTGTTCCAGACCGAAATAGGCGACAACATCATAGCCGGAGACGGCGTAGCCTGTCTTATCAATGTATTGATCGCCAGCAAAAGCGGCGGCACCAGAGACGGCGAGGACAGCAGCGGCGATAAACCATTTCACGGGTTTTTCCTTTCGGCTTGCAATACTGATCGTTTAGCCCAACCGGCGCGCTTACGGCACTCCTACTCGCAGCAATGTGATGCCTCGTGTTACGGGTGGCGGCATTCATTCATTATCGCACGCGTTTGCAAAACTTATTCTGCTGCGATGACCTCTGGCGCTGGTGTCTTTGTCAGGAGCGTTTTCATCGAGGCGCGTTCTTTGCGTGCGGAGCTGATGATCTGCGGCTCTTTCAACGTATGCGGGGTGTCCAGCCGCAAGACGCGCGCACCCAGATTGTGCACGCGCACGGCGCTGAGCTTTGACAGTGGGACGGCGATGGCAAGGCTGAGCGCGATGGGCAGGATCAGTGCGGAGACATTGGCGAACAGGATGCTGCCCAGCAGGAAAACCCCCAAACAGGTCTCGACCCAGTGAAACCGCAATGTCTCGCGCCAGCTATATCCCTCAACGCCCCGGTTTTGTGGTGCCCAGCCGACGGATCGGTCCAGCAGTGCATAGCCTGTTGCGATTGTGTGCTGCACCATCATGATCGGCGCATAGAGGATCGAGATGAAAAGCTCGAAGAGCGTCGAGCCTGCAAACATCGCATTGGATCCATATGCCGCGCGTGTTCCGCGCCGCATGCCAAACAGGATGGCGCCTGTGATTTTGGGAAACAGGAGCATCCCATAGACGATCATCAGATAAACCCATGCGACGTCCTGCTGTTGCTCCGGCCAGATGGGTTGCAGGGGGTTCGTGGGTGAGAAATAGCCACTGGGGGCTTGCGCCCGTGATCCCATGAAAGACCAGAGAATGACCACAGCAAGCCAGGCTGGTGACATCAGGAAGGACAGCGCGCCTTGCAGCAGATGAATGCGCGAGATGACGTGAAAGCCGCGCGTGGACAAAAGGCGCAGGTGCTGCATGTTGCCGTGGCACCAACGCCGGTCGCGCAAGATATAATCGATCAGGGTTTGCGGCGTTTCTTCATAGCTGCCACCGATGCGCGGCAGGAAGCGCACGCCCCAGCCCGCCCGGCGCAGCATGCCAGCCTCGACAAAATCATGGCTGAGGATCAGTCGTTGCGTTCCGCGCCATCCGGTCAGATACGGCAGTCGCGCGCTTTGCGCAAAAGCACGGGTACGGATGATCGCGTTATGCCCCCAGTAGTTGCCTTCACGTTGTGCCCAACTGTCGAGCCCCTCGGCCAGGATCCAGCCATAGACCGCATTGGAAAACTGCTGCACCCGACCAAACAGCGTCTCGGCCCCGATCAGTGTGGGTCGGCTTTGGATCAGGCCCGCTTCGGGGTCGGCCACCAGCGCCTGCACAAGTTGTCGGATGGCGTGGCTGCTCATCAGGCTATCGGCGTCCAGCACGAGCATGGCCTCAAAGGTAGCGCCCCAGTTTTCGATCCAGTCGTAGATATTGCCGACCTTCTTGTCGGTGTTTTCCAGACGGCGCCGATAATGCACGGAAATGCCGGGAAAAGTATCCGATTGCAGCGCTGCAAACGCGCGCTCTTCCTGTGCAGCGACCGCCGCATCTATCGTATCGCTCAGAATGAAAAGGCTGTAGCGGTTCCCGTCGGCCTGAGCGCTTAATGCCTTGAGCATCGCAGCGGCATTGCCGAATACATCCCATGTCGCTTCGTTATAGATCGGGACCAGCAGCGCCACATCGATTGGTGTGTGGGGGGGGATGGCAGAGGTTTTGTCCGAGCGCCTCAGGGCCACCCGGATCAGGCCAAGACAGACCGTGTTTGCCGAAAAGACCAACCAGACAAAGGTCAGCCCGACCAACATCAGGGCAAAGGTTTCAAAGGTAGTCACGCCACCGAGGTCAAGATAGCGCTTGATTGAGACACATAGGATCACCGTCAGGAGCGCTGTCGGGACAAAGGCTGCCAGTCGCCAGATCAGTGCGTATGGGCGTCCGCTGCGACGCATTGGCCCGGTGTTGCGCACGTCCGAAAATGTCTGCGGCTGCATCTCCAGGGGTGCTTGCGGTGGCATATAGCTGGCGGCGTATCGGGTCATGCGGTCCACCGATACAGCCAGACTTCGCTTAACGGGTCGCCGTTCAAGCGCAGTTGCGCGCGGAATTCGATCAGTTGCGCATCGCCGGGGTGGAATTTGAACGCCAGACGTGGCCCGCCTGTTTCCGGGTTTCGTTGCAGGACACCGGCCGATACCTCACCCGCGCTGGCTTGCACGACCTTGACGATCTCATCCAGATCTTCTGGAACATTCGGGCCGGGCGCAAAGTCGATCGCGACAATCGTACCGTCATTGTCGAAGGCAGAGCCGATCATCGTGTTCAGCACCTGCAGGCCGTCGCCATAATCGCTGTCTTCGCCCCAGGTCAGGCGGTATGCGAAGCTGTTGTCGGATCCTTTGGCCAGCCCGTCTCGTGGCCGCCAATAACAGACGATATTATCAAAAATCTCCGTCGGGGTGGGGATCTCGACAAGGGACACGCTGCCCTGGCCCCAGTCCCCTTTGGGCTCAACCCAAACGCCCGGGCGACGGTGGTAGAGGGCCTGAAGATCGGCAAAGTCGCTGAAATTGCGGGCGCGCTGCATCAGGCCGAAGCCTTTGGGATTTTCATCGACAAACGCGCTGATCTGAAGCTGGGTGGGGTTCGCTAGTGGCCGCCAGATCGTCTCGCCCGCACCATTCATGATCAGCAACCCGTCGGAATCGTGCACGGCTGGCCGGAAATCGGTGAACCTGTGCCGGTTCGTCTGGTCGTATTGGAACATCGAGGTCAGCGGCCCGATGCCGATATTGTCTATATCACGGCGGGGGAAAATCCGGGCGGTGACATCCATGACCAAAGGCGCGCCATGGGTGATCTCAAACCGGTAGGCCCCGCTGCAACTGGGGCTATCCAAAAGTGCGTGCAGCACGAAGGTCTGCGAGCCGGGTGCGGGTTTTTCGAGCCAGAAGCTACGGAAGTCGGGGAATTCCTCGCCTTCCGGGCTGGCGGTATCAATCGCGAGGCCACGGGCAGAGAGCCCGTAGATTTCACCGGTGCCAATGGCGCGAAAATAGCTCGCCCCCTGAAAGACGGCGAATTCCTGATAGATGCTTGGCTTTTCCAGTTCCGCCCGCAAACGCAGGCCGGAATAGCCGAGCGTATCATCGATGGGCAGGTCGGGGAATTTGTCGGTTTTGTCAAACACGCCCAGATCGAACCCCAAGGTTTTGGCAACGCCGTCCTCAACCACCGAAATGTTGATCGGGTGCGGGAAATAGAGGCCCGGCGCAAAGACATCCATGCGCAGGGGCGTGTCGTCTTCGCCTTCCCACAGTGCGTTGCGACCATCGAACCAGATCGACACATAGTCTTCGTAGGTGATGCTTGTCCAAGGCTCAGGGATCGCGACCGGCGTTTGGTAGTCGCGCTGGCTCAGGTTCCGCGCCATTGCGACCACATCATCGGGTTGAAACGGGGTGCCTGCGTCTTGGGTTTGCAGGCCCGGCTCGCCGGCGGTTTGGGCAAAACCGGGTGTGCCGACCAAGGCGGCCAGGCTTGCTATGAACTCACGCCGCAACATCACGCGCTCTGCCCCACGCGCCATGGCTGCGATTTGAACCAGCCTGCGGCATAGGCGGTCAGCACCAGCAGCATCATGCCAAAGCCATTGATTGCAACCATCGTCCAAATATCACGCCCGATGACATCGAGCAGAAACCCGTTGAGCCGCCCCACAAGGATAGACACAACGAAAACCGCAAGCGATTGCTGCCCGACTTTCAGGATCGTGGCCAGAACGGGCGACCAGGCACGTCCAAGCGCGCTGGCCCCGGCGCGCAGACGGTCGCCCCCATCGCCTGCGATCACCCACGCGAGGTAGGCCAGTGCGAGGAATTGCGCATAGCGAAGCACGCCGAAATCGGTTTTTGAAAACCACTGACGGTGGTCACCGCGCCACTCGCGCGCCCAATCAAAACCAAACTCCCGCACGCCTATATTGGACACAGGGATATTCGCGATCACGATCAGGGCAGTCAGCCCCACAAGCCAGATATTGACGGGTGGTTTCGGGATCCAGCCGCGCATCAGGGCAAAGCCGGTAAAAAAGACAAGCTGCCAGCCAAAGGGATTGAGAAACCAGCGCCGCTGCCAATCATCGTCACCAATCCATGGCTCCGCAGTGAAGTTCAGATAGGGCAGTCCCAGGCTTTCCGTGAGTGCGCGTTGCGATAGCACCCAGAGGGCAAGCGACGCGGCAACCACCAGCCCGAAATGCACGCGCTGGAGCAGGATTACCACCGGCATCATCGCCAGAATGACCATATACATTGGCAGGATATCAAAGAGGTTTGGCACCCATTGCAGCGTCATGAAGCTGAACAGCATATTGGGGTTTTTCCAAAGATCCCCTTCGACAAACAGCATCCACAGGTTCAGATTTCCCCAGTAGTTTCGGCCCGTCACGCCCAGATCGGTGAAATAGACCACAAGCGCCACTGTTGCAAAAAACAGCCCCACATGCGCCCAGTACACCTGCCAGATACGATAGGCGACGCGGGCACTGCCAAGAGCAATCCCGGCGCGGTCAAAGGTCATGCCAAAGGCGATGGCGCTGGCCATACCAGAGCAGAACACAAACATCTCGGTTGCGTCAGAAAAGCCCCAGCGCGCGGGGATCCAGCTGGTGAACCAGTTGCCGGGCGTATGGGCAAACAGGATGATGAACATCGCAATACCGCGGAAGAAATCCAGCCGGATATCGCGCACCTTTGCGTGCGCCGCCGGTCTGGGCGTCGCTGACGGGGAGGCTGCGGATACGAACGTTGGATGCGCCAAAGTCATGCTCTTTTTGGTTTACTCGGCAGCGGTATAGGAGGCCGAAAGAGCTTGCAAATCTGCGATCTGCGCCAGCCGGTTTGCGGCAAAGGTGTCGGTTGCGCCATCGCGCAAAGCGGACCGGGCATTAATGAGCGCCTTGGTTTCGGTCAGACGACCAGCGCGCAGGCCTGCCTCAATCGTCAACCGTTCAAACACGTCGCGCTGAGCATGGCTGCCACCCATGGCCTGAAAATCGGTTTGCGCGGTTTTGAGATAGGAAAACGCCTTATCGTACTGCGCTTGACCGAAGGCAGACAGGCCTTTTGCGGTGGCGATGCCGGGGGTATCCATCACGGCTGCCATATCATCACCCCGCCGGGCGTTCTGGGCCACGGCGACAGTCATGCGAGAGACCGCATCGGGACGGTCATCACCGATCAAAGCCAGCATATAGTGCATATCGGCAAAGGTCAGGCTGCCATCATCGGTCCGCGTCTCTGCCAGATTGGCCAGTTCGACCCAACGGTCGCCGATATCTATACCCTCAAGCTCCAAACGCATCAGCAGGGAGCTGGCGTTGGAAAAATCGCGAAAGTCGTCGGTTTTCTCGTCGCGCACTTTGGTATCGTAAAGATCAAGCACCGCATCAATTTCACCCTGATCGAGATGCAAAAGCGCCTTGTGCCACCAGACGTGGAAGCGAAAGTTGTTGCAATGACCCCAGGCGTTGGCATTTTGATCAATCAGGTCGAGCCCGCGAGCGGTCCTGTGCGTCATGTCATACACATGCGTCACCGCGTGCAGGCCCCAGGCATCATCAGTTGCATATTGCAGGCCGCGCAGACCCGCGCGCTCGGCCTCGGAATAGCTGCCGGTTTCTTCGAGTGCAAACGCATGACAGCCAAGCGCGTAGCCATAGAGCGGGTGGTCAGTGTTATGTGCATCGAGCGAGCGTTCAATCGAGCGCCGCATCCCGTAGTTGTCCCCCAGCATGAAGCGGATGCCGTGGGACAGTTTCATGCTGATCGTGTCGGCGCGGTTCAGTACCAACGCTTCTTCCATCCTGATGATGGCCGCGCTTGGCTTGCCGTCCAGCCAGTTTTCCAGCGCCGCACACCATAGCCGTTCGCGCTTTGTTGCGCCGCCAAAGGCCAAAGCGCGTTGTGCTTGCTGGCTTGCAGCACGCGCTGGTGCCATCATTTCCGACCGGCCCAGCATCAGGCAGGCCAGCCCTTTCATTGCGTGCCCCATGGCAAAGTCGGGCGCGCGCGTGATCAGCCGTGTCAGGTGTTCCCCGGCGGCTTGCCCGTGCGAGAGCACACCGCGAATGACCCCGTTCCATTCGCCCAAGGCTTCACGATCGGTTAGGCTGACTTCGCAGGAACAGACATCCGTAAACATTGTGTACCTCGATACTTACACACTTCGTTAAAACCACGGCTATCGGAATTGACCGAAAGGTCACATCACATCAGCGTTATGCCGCGTGAATGTGATCAATTCCCACCATTTTGTGATCTGCTTCGGGCGGCATGATTGGCCAGAATGTCAGGCAGCTTGTGCGTGTCCGCTCCAAACCTTGGGGGCGCTTTTCGATATGTGGCCGGTGTTTTTGAGAATTTAAGCGGATTTCCCAGCAGGTCTACCTCACCCGCCGCCGCACTTGGGTCTTTCATGCGGACAACGGCATCGCGGGCTTTCGCCTGATCAGAGCCCAATGCTTGCGCAATGGAGTGGATTGGACCGGCGGGCACTTTCACAGACTGTAGCATTTCAATGATTTGCGTGCTCTCGAAGTCTCGAAATATTTCAGTAATCGCTGCATCGATTGCCGCGCGATTGGCGATACGGAGCGGATTTGTTTCGAATCGGGGGTCGTTTTTCAGGTCGGGGCGCTGAAAAACGCTGCAAAAGGCCTGAAATTGCGTGTCATTGCCGACCGCGATGATCACATGCCCATCCCGTGTCGGAAAGACGCCGTAAGGCACGATGTTGGGGTGCGTGTTGCCGCGTCGCTGTGGCAGCTGGTGAGAGGTCAGGTAATTTGTCCCCTCATTGATTAGCCAGGCCATTTGCGAATCCACCAACGACAGATCGATATGCTGGCCTTCGCCCGTAGTCTCTGCATGACGGAGTGCCGCCAGCATGCCCACGCTCGCATACATCCCGCACATCACATCCGCGATGCCAACGGCGACTTTCATCGGCTCGCCCGCCGGCTCTCCGGTGATGGACATCATGCCGCCAAAGCCTTGCGCCATCAGATCATATCCGGGCTGCTCGCGGTTCGGGCCTGTTTGTCCGAAGCCTGAGATGGAGCAATAGACAAGGCCGGGGTTCAGCTGCCGCAGGCTTTCGTAATCCAGCCCGTATTTCGCCAATCCGCCGGGCTTGAAGTTTTCGATCACGATCTGCGCCTGACCTGCGATCTCCTTGATGAGCGCGACGCCTTCCTGGGTTGAGATATCGGCAGCTATAGAAAACTTGTTCCGGTTTGCTGCCAGAAAGTAGGCGCTGAGGTCGCTTTGGCCGTCTTTCGTTTCAACAAACGGCGGTCCCCACGTGCGGGTGTCATCGCCGCCTGTGCGCGGGTTTTCGATCTTGATGATTGTAGCCCCAAGATCCCCCAAGAGCTGCGTTGCAGTTGGTCCGGCAAGAATGCGCGACAGATCCAGCACCAGCACACCATCGAGCGCACCGGGCGTTTGGGCCGTGTCAGAAGGTACCGTCATAGGCTTGCCTTTCGATCTCGACCGCGATCACGCTGAATGTGTCGGCAGCGTGCGCCTCTTTAAGCGCATCTCGCAGTTCTGCCGCTGACGAGACGGTGATGCCCTGTCCACCAAAGGCGCGCCCGATGGCGGCCACCTGGGGCCGGTCGAAATCCACGCCAACATTGCCAAGCTGCCGGCCTCGCTGCTTGAGTTCGATCAGCGCGAGCGACGCATCGACAAAGACGACAAAGATCGTTTTCAGCCCATTTTCCGCTGCGGTTGCCAGATCACCAACGACCATCAGAAATCCGGCATCCCCGCTGAAGGAGACAACTGTCCGGTCAGGCTCTACCAGTTGCGCGCCCATCGCCAGCGGGAGCGCGCAGCCCATCGTGCAAAAGCCCGAGGATTGGGTCAAGGCGCGCGGGAAACGGCACTGCCACATCTGGCTGAGCAGGATACGATGCGCACCGCTGTCAGCGGTGGCCAGCGTGTCGGCGGGCAGCACATCTTGCACAATGGAAATCGCCTGCGCTGGGCCCCAGCTGCCCCCCTTGGGAAACGCCTGCGCCAGCGCGGTTTTGGTCGCAGCGATCTGACCGTCTGTCCAGACCGGCGGCATCGTTTCGGGTAGCATTGCCATGACGGTTTCAGCCGGGTCGCCGACAAAATTATGGGTGGATTGATGCATATAGTGGTGGTTCGGGGCGGCAGTTATATCGATGATCGTCTGTTTTGCCGGGTCCCATGGATTTTGCCAGCCCAACCGCATTTCCACCGGGTCATAGCCGATGGCAAGGATCACATCCGCCTTTTGCACAAGCGGGAGCAGGATTGCGTCGTTTTTCGGAGACAGGCCAGCGCCACCGAGCGACAAGGCATGATCCTCGGACAAAAGTCCTTTCGCCTTGTAGGTCGTGATGACCGGTGCGCCCAATCGTTCCGCCGCCGCCGTCACGGCTTGAGCGCCCGTGTCTGACACTGCATCAACACCTGCGATGATCAGCGGGCGCTTGGCGGAGGCCAAAAGATCTTGTGCGATCTGCACCTCTTTCGCGGCGGGCACCATCGCGCGGGCGGGTGGGCGCAAAATGCCCTCACCCGTGGCCGTCGCATCAGCAACAGAAATGGGCACGTCTATATGAACAGGGCCGGGCCGACCTTCGGTGGCAATGCCTAACGCCTTGTCGATGATCTCATGGGCTACGCCAGCATTGAGCGTGAATGTGGCTTTGGTGATGCCTTTGTAGACCTCCCGTTGGTCGAGCACCTGGTGCGTGTAAACTTCGGCTGTCTCCGGATCGACGCAGCCGGTCAGCACAATCATCGGCACCCGATCCTCGCGCGCGTTTTCGACAACGTTAATGCCGTTCAGGGCGCCGGGTCCAACAGTGGCGAGCATAATGCCGGGCGCACCGGTGCGGTGATACGTCCCCTCGGCCATGAAACCGGCGGCATTTTCATGCCGGGCCAACACAAAGCGAATGCCTGCTTTTTCCAGTGCGTCCAGTAAGGTCAGCACTTCACCGCCCGGCATACCAAAGGCCCATCGGCATCCTGCTGCATAGAGCCGGTGTGCAACAACATCCGCTGCCCGCATCTGAAACCTCGCCTTTAATTTTCAGCGCGGTAGTGCAACAGATCGTGCGCCCACGCAATGTTGCGCACGGTTTTGTGATTTTTGGTAGGATTGCATCGCGCGCCACACTCGCCTCTACATGGCGCGCAGCGTTTTCGGCCCGGAGTTCTTACATGTTCAGGTTTTTGCTTCTTATCGTGGCATCGTTGATGTCGTTTACGACAGCCTCCCATGCGTGTGAGGGTCGCGTGGCTTGCCCTGTGGGGGACCGTTCCTATCACCTGCGCGTGCCGGATAAATGGGACGGCACATCGCCCCTGCCTGTTCTGTTGCACTTTCATGGCTGGGGACGACAGGGCAGCCTGATCGTCGAGCACCAGCGCATCGCGATCATGGATGTTGCAGATCATGTGTTGCTGCTCGCGCCCAACGGGTTGCGGGGAAGCTGGGCATTCCGGCGCAACGGCTCACCCGATACCGTCTTTGCGCTCGACGTGATTGAGGATGCGGCGCAGCGTTTCCCGATTGACCGGTCGCGCATCTATGTCTCTGGCTATTCATGGGGTGCCAATATGGCTTGGCGCTTTGTTTGTGAGCGCGGTGAGGTTGCGGCGGGCTTACTCGCTGTTTCAGGCACGTTGTCGCAAGAAGAGGATTGCGCTCAGGCACCGGGCGAAGTGCGACAGGTCTTTGGCCTTGATGACGGTGTTCTACCCTTTCCGATGGGTCCAAATGGCGACCAGACTTACCCGGTCGCCCTGTGGCGCAGCAAGTTTGGCTGCACGGGCGGTGTTGATGAAGGAGAGTGGAGCGCACGTCCCTTCCTGAAACTAACGCGCACGCGCTGGGACTGCCCCGGTGGCCGTGTCGTCCTTGACGTCCACCCCGGTGGCCATTTCATTCCACACGACTGGATACCGCTGCAAGTCGCACAGATGATGGCGCGGGAGTAGCTTCAGGGGCGTCAAGACCACCGGAGGTTTTGGGGCAAGATGGCCAACGTCTTGGCGATTCCAGTTCAAAAGCTGCGTGAAAGCTGGCCGATCAACGCACCAACTCTTGCGCGCGCAATTGTTGTTAATCGGTTGCAAGGGAGCAAGCCGCTGCTTTCAGTTCGATAATTCTGGTGAAGAGACGCATTTTGCTTAGATCGGGCCAGTTGGGCGAAACGACATGCTGATGTGTCACTTTTGACCCAGTTGGATGGCGCTCTAAGCCGTTGCTTTGCAAGCGATCTATGCTATCACGCCTGCATGACGATACATTTTTATCAGGATGATCTTCCCGATGGGCTCGATCTGGGCACTGAGGTGGCGATTGATTGCGAGACGATGGGGCTGAACCCGCATCGGGACCGTTTGTGCCTTGTGCAATTGTCGGGCGGTGACGGGGATGCGCATCTGGTGCAAATCCGGCAGGATGTGACAGATGCGCCGAACTTGAGCGCGCTGTTGCGTGATCCGACGGTTTTGAAGCTGTTTCATTATGGACGGTTCGACATTGCGGTGATGCTGCATCGGTTTGGTGTGCTGACAACCCCGGTTTACTGCACAAAGATCGCCTCCAAGCTGGTGCGGACTTATACGGATCGGCATGGGTTGAAGAACCTGCTGCAAGAACTGCTGAGCGTGGATATCTCGAAGTTGCAGCAAAGCTCTGACTGGGGGGCGGATGCGCTGACGGATGATCAGAAGGCTTATGCGGCGTCGGACGTGCTCTATCTTCATCGGCTCAAGGCGGTGCTGGACGCGATGCTGGCGCGCGAGGGGCGGGTGGAGCTGGCGCAGGCGGCGTTTGACTTTTTGCCAACGCGGGCGCGGCTTGATCTGCTTGGCTGGCCCGAAACCGATATTTTTGCCCACTGATGGCACGCCAGACGTCCCCGAGCGAGACCTGTCTTGAGGTTGGCAGGACCGCGTTGAAGGCCGAGCGGGTCGGGCTGGAAATGCTTGAGGCGAGCCTTGATGGCGCGTTTGGGGCGGCGGTTGATGCAATGATCTCGGCCAAGGGGCGGGTGATTGTCTGCGGGATGGGCAAATCGGGGCATATCGCCCGCAAAATCGCAGCAACTTTGGCCTCGACCGGCACACCTGCGATGTTCGTGCATCCCGCGGAGGCGAGCCATGGCGATCTGGGCATGCTCACGGGTGATGATGTGACGCTGGTTCTGTCCAACTCGGGCGAGACGCCGGAGCTTGCGGATATTATTGCGCATACGCGGCAAAAGGGGATTACGCTGATCGGGGTGGCGAGCCGGAAAAACTCTACGTTGCTGAGCAAGTCGGATATCGCGATTGTTCTGCCTTCGGCGCCGGAGGCTGATCTGAACGGCTTGGCGCCGACAACCTCGACCACGATGACGCTGGCGCTGGGCGATGCTTTTGCGGTGGCCCTGATGCATAAGCGCAATTTTACCGCCGATGATTATCGGGTGTTCCACCCGGGAGGCTCGCTGGGCGCGAAACTGTCGCTGGTGCGAGACCTGATGCATAGCGGTGCGGCGGTGCCAGTGGTGCAAAGCGATACGCCGATGGCGGATGTGCTGATCGAGATCACGCAAAAGGGTTTTGGTATATCGGCGGTGGTTGATGACCGGGGCGCGCTGGCAGGCGTGATCACCGATGGTGATTTGCGCCGTCACATGACCGATCTGATGGATCGGAGCGCGCGCGATGTGATGAGCGCCAATCCCAAAACGATCCTGCCGGGCGCGCGTGCGCAAGAGGCGCTGGATGATATGAATGCGCGCAAAATTACCTGTTTGATGGTTTGTGATGGGGATGGAACGGCGCCGATTGGCATAATTCACATTCACGACTGTCTGCGGGTTGGTTTGGTGTGAGCGCGCGCCTATTTTGATGGTATGACCCGAACCAGTTTCATTCGTTTTCTCAAGATCGCGCTACCGCTTTTGGCGGTGGCGATCTTGTCGACGGTGTTTTTGGTGCAAAATGAAGACGGGTTTGACGGTGGATTGTTGTTTTCGACGGCGGATAAGGCGACGCTTGGGGATGGGCTGACCATCAAGAACCCGCGGTTTTCTGGCAAGACCGATGCGGGGCAGGCGTTCTCGATCTCGGCACAAATTGCGACGCCCGTGGGGGATGATTTGCGCACTGTGGATGTGGAAGGGCTTAGCTCGGTCGTGCATTTTGAGGACGGGCGGCAGGTGGAGATGCAATCGGCTACGGCGCGAATTGAGACCTCTGGGCAGCGGATCAGCTTTGTAGAAGGGGTGAATGTGCGCACATCTGATGGGTATATGGGCCATGTGGGCCGCCTTGTGGCGGATCTGGAGAGCGGCGTGATTTCGGGATCCGAGGGCGTGCGGTTTTCAGGGCCGACGGGCAAGATTGATGCGCAAACGATGACGATCTCACAAAGTCAGAACGGGGGCGCTACCTATTCGGGAGATTCGGTGCTAGAGTTCGGGGGTGGCGTCACATTGTCGTTGGTTCCGGACACTTGAATACTTTTGCGAAAATTATCGTCCCTGCCCTGTTTTGCTGCGGGATTGGCCTGATTGCACTGCCCATCAGCGCGCTGGGGCAAGGCGCGAGCGTGGCCTTTGGCGGGTTGAAGCACGAGGCATCGCTCCCGATAGAAGTGACGGCGGACACGCTGAATATTGATCAGGCGAAGGGCACGGCGTCCTTTTCGGGCAGTGTTGTCGCGGGTCAGGGGGAGTTGCGGATCGGAGCGGACAGCATTGATGTAGAATATGCGGTTGAGAACGGGAATGTAACCGGCAGGATCAATCGGATGGTCGCGAGTGGCAATGTTACGCTGACCAATGGCGGCGAGGCGGCGGAGGCGGCGCGGGCGGTTTATGTGGTGGCCTCGGGTACGATTGAGATGTCGGGCAATGTTCTGCTTACCCAGGGCCAAAATGCGCTGGCAGGGGAAGCGCTGTCGATTGATTTGGGGACCGGGCAGGCGAAAATCGAGGGCCGAGTGCGCACGATTTTCCAGTCCGGGGGCAACTGAGCCATGGCGCAGCCAAAGCTCACCGTTCAGGACGGCCAGCAGGGTTTGCTGGTAAAGAACATCGGCAAAAGCTACAAAAAGCGGCCTGTACTGCGGGATGTGTCACTGCGTCTTAATCGCGGTGAGGTGGTTGCGCTGTTGGGACCGAATGGCGCGGGGAAGACCACCTGTTTTTACACGATTGCGGGGCTGATCACGCCGGAGACAGGGTCTGTTTCGGTGGATGGGACGGATGTGACCTTGCTGCCGATGTTTCGCCGCGCCCGGCTTGGGGTTGGGTATCTGCCGCAAGAGGCGTCGATTTTTCGCGGGTTGTCGGTAGAGCAGAACATCCGCGCGATACTGGAGCTGTCATATAAGGATCGCAGCAAACGCAACCGGATGCTCGAAGATTTGCTGGCGGAGTTTTCCATCGAGCATTTGCGGCGTGCGCCGTCTGTGTCCCTGTCAGGCGGGGAGCGGCGACGGGTTGAGATTGCGCGCTGTCTCGCGGGGCGGCCGAGCTATGTTTTGCTTGATGAGCCCTTTGCAGGCGTTGATCCGATTGCGGTGGGCGACATCCGCGATCTGGTGGCGCGGCTGAAAAAGCGGAATATCGGGATATTGATCACAGATCACAATGTGCGCGAAACTCTTGAGATCGTAGATCGGGCCTATATTCTGCATGACGGAAAGGTGTTGATGAGTGGGACGGCCAAGGAAGTGGTCGGGGATGCGAATGTGCGCCGCGTCTATCTTGGAGATAGCTTCAGGATCTAAGCGGCCACGCGTGTAACGAACTCAGGAGAGGGCATGGCGATCAAGCCGACACTTCAGCCGCGTCTGTCACAAAAACTCTCACTTACGCCGCAGCTCAAAGAGGCTATTTCCGTCCTGCAAATGTCTCAGGTCGAGTTGCAGCAGTTCATCATTGACGAGATCGCGAATAACCCGGTTCTGGAGCATCAGGATGCGTTGGATGTGGGGCTTGACCGTTCAACCGAAGTGCTGGCAGCGCCGATTGGCGGGGATGCGCCCCCTGCCCCGCGCGGTGATGGCAATGCGCCGCCTGCGGATGCGCGGGTGTGGGAAAACCTAGGCGTTAGCAAGGATTTGCATGAGCATTTGCGCGAGCAGATCAGCATGGCAAGCAGTCCACCGGAGGTGCGGGCGGCGGCAGATTATCTGATCGGTGAGATTGATGATGACGGGTATCTAGACGGTGAGCCCGAGGCATTTGCCGACGCGCTGGGCGTTGATGCGGATATTTTCCGGCAAGCGCTGGAGGTGATCCAAAGTTGTGATCCGACCGGGGTTGGGGCGCGATCTTTGGCAGAATGTCTGGAGTTGCAGCTGCGCGAAACAGGGCGATTGAGCGCGCCCATTCGTGCGCTGCTGGATAATCTGCACCTTATCGGTTCGCCCTCGCGGGCGCAGATTGCCGGGACGATTGGGGTGGATGAGGCTCAGCTTGAGGAGATTTTGGCAACGCTCAAATCGCTCGATCGCGCGCCGGGGCGAAATTTTGATGCGACAGCGGCACATTACGTCACGCCGGATGTTTTTGTGAGCCTGCACCCTGATGAAACCTGGAATGTGGAGCTAAATTCGAACGTTTTGCCACGGGTGATCCAGAATAATCTCTATCAATCCAAGCTGGGTGCGGATGAGACGGAAAAGAAGTTCATTTCGGACTGCATGGAGCGTGCAAACTGGCTTTCAAAAGCGCTGGATCAGCGGGCAAAGACGATTTTGGCGGTTGCGAGTGAGATTTTGAAGATTCAGACGGCATTTTTCAAAGATGGGCCGGAATTTCTTGTTCCGTTAACACTCAAGGATGTAGGGAACGCGCTCAATATGCACGAGTCCACCGTTAGCCGCGTGACAAAGGGGAAGTATTTGCAGTGCGAGTTGGGCATATTCGAATTGAAGTTTTTCTTCTCCGGCGCTGTCAGTCGCGCCAAGGGAGAAGGCGCTGTGGCGGCGCGCGGGGTGCAGGCGAAAATCAGAAATCTCATCAACGCCGAGCTGCCCGAAAAAACGCTGTCAGACGATAAAATCGCGAAACTTCTGGGTGAAACCGGAATTAGCATTGCCCGCAGAACGGTTACGAAATATCGTGAAGCCATGAGCATCCCATCATCTATTGACCGTCGAAACATTGCCAAGCGCAATGTCAAAATAAAACCATGATCTCAGTGTAGTCTCTGACGTCATGGATGCTCGACATCTGAGATCGCGCTGAAAACCACTTCGTTTCAGCGGTTCAATCAAGGAGACGATATGCGCATTCGTGTGAATGGAAAACAGATTGATGTCGGGGATGCTTTGACAACACATTGTCAGGATCGGGTCGGTGATGTGGTGAACAAATACGCCGAAAAACCGGTTGAGGCGAACATCACGTTTTCCAAGGACCGGCACGAGTTCGTTTCGGATATTTCGGTGCATCTATCGACGGGTTTGACAACGCAGGCGCATGGTAAATCGAGCGACGTTTACGATGCGCTGGAAAAAGCGCTTGAGCGGATGGAGAAGCAACTGCGACGTTACAAGCGCAGGTTGAAGGATCATCACAAAGAGCGAAAAAACCCAGTTGAGACTTTTGATGTTCCAGCGTACATCCTCGCCAGCGACGGGGGTGAGTCGGAGACAGCAGAGCCAAGTTCTCTGCAACCGGTGATCGTCGCAGAGATGGAAACACCTGTAAAATCGCTCTCTGTTGGCGAAGCAGTGATGCAAATGGAATTGAATGCAGCGCCGTTGTTGGTTTTTCGAAACACGACACATGGCGGTGTAAATGTAGTTTATCAACGCGAAGACGGTAACGTCGGTTGGATAGATCCCAGGTCAACCAATTGATGATTGGTCCGGTAGCGTATCGATAAGGACTGAATGATGGAATTGTCTGAAATACTTGTCCCCAGCGCGGTGAAGGCCTTGAGCAATATCACCAGCAAGAAGCGCGTTCTAAGCGGTATGGCTGAGGTTGCTGCAGAAATTCATGGCTTGAACGAGCAGATGATCCTCGATGCTTTGGGCGCGCGCGAGGCGCTGGGCACGACCGGTATGGGACATGGTGTTGCGGTTCCGCATGCGCGCATTGATGGGATTGAGGTCGTTCAGGGCTATTTTTTCCGTCTCGAAACACCGGTAGATTTTGAGTCTATCGACGGGCTGCCCGTTGATCTTGTGTTCGGGCTGCTCGCGCCGCATGACGCGGGCGCCGATCACCTCAAAGCGCTGGCGCGTGTGTCGCGCACGCTGCGGGATGAGGCGATGTGCAAGAAACTGCGCTCAACAGAAGACCCGGCCGCGCTTTTCGCGATCCTGACCGAGCCGGCGGCGTCGCAGGCGGCTTAGAGCGCCGTCCAATCTGAAAAACCGAGCTTGAGATAATCTTGCGCATATATTTTGCGCAGGGCGGTTTCGATTTGCTCTGAATATATCGCCGACGGATCGATGCGCGGGGCGCGCGCTGGTTGTTTCGCTGTGCCGGTGTTTGTTTCGAGAAAACCCGCGATATCGGCTGGTCGCAGCAGTCTGGAGAGCGGCGCGGTCGTATTGATCGCTGCGATATGATCCGACTGCGCGCGCCAGACTTCGTTTGTTTTGATAGCGGTTTGCCCTGCCAGATTTGCGTCAACAAAATGAAGGAATGCCAGCAGGCTGTCGTGCATGTCCGACCGTGAGGCAGTTTCGTCAAGATCGGCAAGGCGGAAGTTTTTGATCAAGCGCTGACGCAGGTTTTCGAAGATTTTAGGGCCTAGCATGATGTGGGTTTCGAAGACGTGTAGAATACGCTCATAGGGGTGGCAAATCAGCGTTGTGCAGCGTTCGGGTGGGTCGTCATGAAACGCAACGTCGAGCGGTTTTGCGCCCTTCAGGACATCGTCTAACCCAGTTGACGGATTGCCCGGAATAGGGATGAAACCCCAATGAGCGGTCTCGATCCGGTGCAATTTGTAGGCGCTGCCGGTTGGTGTGGGGGTCGGGGTCCGATCAAGCGCTGAGGCAGAACGCGCGCCGAAATAGGCGAGCAAGGCGTCGTAATTGGAAACTTTGGAGCTGAGTGGTTCTGGATTTTGCCGCTTTATCGGTTCTTTGAAGTTTTCGAGCGGCGTTCCTGTGCCGAGATATCGGGCGAGGCCGTTGAGCATATCTGGTGATTTGAGGTCTTCGTAGATGAGCGTGAAGGCGGTTTGGCCCGCTTCCCGGATGTCACGTTCGATACCCGAATAAAATGCGGACAGGCGCTGCTCATATTCGGCGTACTCTTCTGCATCAAAGGTGATGATTGCCGATTTGCGCTTGGCGATGCCGCCCAAAATCCATTGATCGGTTTCGCGGGCAATTTTGAGCGAGACGTAGCTGTCGATGGGACGGCGGCGCAGGATGATTTTGGCGCAGGCGGTGTCGCGGATGACGTGGCGGATGACCCGGGGGTCGTGATCGTCGAAGAGGCGAAAGCCGGGGATGTTGCTGCCCGATTGTGCGACCATTTTGCCCAGTAGATCGGTCGGATTTGCATCGCGTTCGGCAACGCTGATCCCGAACATATCCAGCTGACCGGATTTGCCGATGAAACCGGGGTTGAACAGCTCACCGTGGCAGATAAGTTCGGGGTATTGTTCAAGGCGGCTTTCAAGCAGATTTGACCCTGTGCGCATCACGCCAAGGATCACAAAATGCGTGAAAGGACGGGTCATTTCGCCTGCGCGATGGAGGTGTCAGGCAGCGCGATGGGTTGATGCGAGGCGGTGGGGATATCTCCGAGCGATGAGGTATCGACACCCGCTTGCGCGAGCCGTGCGGCGAAGTTGGCAAGGCCGCTGAGGTTGCGCAGTGTGATGTCGGCACGAGGGCGCAGGTCAATTTCGGGCCGCAGGCTGTGGCCAATGAAATCGAGATAACGCTGGGGCGCGTCGCAGATATCAAGCAGTGTTGTTCGGTGGACAGTGTCAAACCCGTTTTCCGCGATTTCCGCGTCAACCTTGGCTTCGATGAGGCTCAGCTTTTGGGCCTGTTGCACTGTTTGATGAAAGTTTGGATTGTTGCGCTGATACAGGTCGATGATCCAGCTTCCCGAAAGAAGGAATATCTGTGCATTGGGATCATTCGCGAAATACTGGCCGATGCGCAACCCGTCGGCGTGATCCATCAGCAAGGCGTGTTTGCGGGCCTGATGGTTCCAAAGGACATTGCACAAGAACTGCTCCGGGTTTACGTCGCGGATTTGCGGATTATCGCAGATCGCGCCGCCCATAGCTGTGAAGCCCGGCGCAAACTGGATCTCGTTGTTCTTGAACAGGCGGCCATGGGCCAGCAGGCCGGAGGTGCGTGCGAGCCATGTCTCAAGATCGTCAAAGACGTGGGAGAGGCCAAAGAGGACGCCATAGGGCGCAACGGTTGTTGGCTGACGCTCGCGCGCGGCGGCGGGGAAACGGCCGGCGTTCAGGCGGCCGGGGCGGCCTTCGCAGCGGCGTCGTTGGGCATTGTCGAACAGAAGATCGAGCCCGAAATCGGTTTCGATGGGGCGCTCGGGGTTGGCTTTGCGATTGGGCTTGGAGGCGAAGCGACGATAGAGCTTATCCGCGCCATGCCAGATTTTGCGTGCGAAAAAGCAATCGGTTTGTGCCAGCAAATCCGCGTGATCATCGTAAAAGAGATGCGGCTTCCCCTGATCGTCAAAACGCGACAGGGTGAGGGAGCGGGCGTTGAGATTGCGCGAATGGCGGCGCACCATCGAGGCAATGTAGCCTTCGTCGGGTATCCAGCAGAGCGAGAAGAAACGCTCTAGCTGCGGGCGCTGCGGATCATCGAGAATGGCGCGCAGCGTGTCCACGTGCAGGCACCACCATTGTGAACCCAGATGCGGGGTGATGCCTGGGGGACATTTGCGGCTGACACCAAGCCAACGCTGGAGATCGACGCTGCGGTCAAAGAGCCAGCGCTGCTTTTTCCAAGAGAAGGGGAAGTAGAGGGTGAAGCGTTCGACGCTCAGCCCGCCTTTGACCCAATCGTCGTTATGGGCGGGGACGCTTTCGACAAAGTCTGTTTTGGGATGATCCTTGAGAAAGGCGCGCAGCTCGGACATAGGCCGGATCGGGACGCAACTACCGCTGATTTGGATGACATGCTCAACCTCGCCCCAAGTGTCGATCAACATGCTGGCGGCATTCAGACCGGCGCGGATAAGATTAAACCCACCCCAGTCGCAAGGCAGGCGATCTACAAAAATAACGTGTGGATTTTTCCGAAATGTTTTCTCAAGAAGAGAGGCTTCGGCGTCATCTGTGTTCGCATCTATATGGATTGCAACCTTGCATTCGCGCGAAGCGATGGAGCGGACGACCTGCCGCACACGGTTCAGATGGGTATGTGCCAGTATTACGACACCAATGGTCATTTTCGCACCCTCAAATCCAACTTCCCGATGACATAAGTCCTAGGTCTTCGAGTTGTTTCCACCCTTGATATTTCGCCGACGCTTCGGTCCACAGTCGTGTCCCCTGACCGATGTGCATGCTGTAGGCTTTGTATTCTCTGCTCGCAGCGTAATGCTGGTTTCGTTCCAGATCTTCGATTGCTTTATCCTTCAAAATACTGAAGAATTTGGCATGAAGAAGGCACCCTGTTGTCTTTTCGCCACCCCATTGATCATAAACGAGGTTCAATCCGCGTGGTAAAAGAGAGTGGGTCGAGGAGACGTAGACGTATCCTGCCTTCCATTTCACCAGCGGTATCTTGTTGAGCGCAGGGGCTTTTTCCGGGGCATCTGCGAAGAAAACGCGCTGGCGCGGGCCGCCTTGTATCCACAGATTCCCGTATTTCTTGTTGCGCTTTATGGTGTAGTTGCCCGGGTCAAAATAGGGCAGCTTTTTGATCGGATCGGTGCCTTCGCGATAGGGGGTCTTCTCAAGCGGGCGCTCGGAGTACATGTCCAAGAGCATGCTACCCAGCGATTTGATGGAGGAGGCATCGAGCCAGTCGGTCAGCGCATGCAGCCTGCGGGTGTCGCAATGGGGGTAGATGAAAAACTCGTCTACATCGACGGCCAAAATCCAGTGTCCATCTGCGTGGCGGTTCAGGAGCGCATTGACCCAATCCACCCCGAACCGCGCGCGTTTATAGCTGCTGGAGGTGGACCAGACCGACACATCATCCTGCGCGCAGAGATAGTCAGAGGTATCGTCGTTTGAGGCGTTATCGACGAAGAGAAAATGCCCCACTCCCATCTTGCGATAGTATTTTAGGAAATAGGGGAGGCGGATTTTCTCGTTTCGCACAACGGTTACAAGGAGGATGTCGTCGCTTTGGATGCGGGCGGTGCGGTCGCGCACAGCCGTTAGCTCGCGGCCCTTTCGCCACGCCCGTATGCGTCGTCGGCGCCGTTCATTGCGCAACTGATAGGACCGTAGAAGACCCATGCCTCTTTATGCCCGACCGGTTTCAGCTCAACCTTTCAAGGTTGTTTCGATGTGCTGAAAATGCTCGCTCCATCTGAAAATGTGAGGCGTAGCATTATCGCAAACTGCTGAAGATTGGGTTTCCCTGCTCGTTTGTCTTGTTTTTATTTCTTGTAACCAACTATGCGCCTTCGACGGATCCAAGTAAAGCGCTGAATTTCCTGCCAATTCCCGGAAAACGGGGAGGTCAGAGCAGATGGCTCTTGTGCCTAATTGCAGCGCTTCGAGAAGCGGCATGCCGTAGCCTTCGGCGAAGGAGGGGAACAGCAGCGCCTCTGCGCCTTCAATGCGGGCGGTGACTTGTGTGTCGTTTAGGGGACCGGTTTCATGGATGATGGTGCCGTAGAGTGGGGAGGCTTCGAGGCGATTGAGCAGGTTTTCTACCATCCAGCCGCGCCGCCCGATGAGGTGCAGATGCGGGGTTTGCGCGCCCAGGTCCTTTTGAAAATCTTCCCAGACGTCGAGCAGCAGGTGGTGGTTTTTGCGTGGCTCTATTGTGCCTAGGCAGACGTAGTAGGGGTGGGGTGAGTGGTAAGGCTGGGTCTTTTGGGGTGGTTCGATCCCGAGTGGAGCGATGATAGTTTGGGGTGCCGTGTTATGCTCAGTTGCCCAGTGGATCACCCGAGCCGCCTCGGCCTTTGAGGTGCAGATGAGCGTGTCGGCATGGGTAAGTGCGGCGGTGAAGCGGGATTTGAAGCGGGCGACGGATGCGGCGGTTTGGAACTGAGGGTTATCCAGCGGGATGGTATCATGGATCATCGCAAGGATTTGCTTGCATCCGGCTGTTCTCAGGGCTGACAGAAACCTTTGGTTCAGGTTGGTGTGGCCGACGTTGATGTAAGTGGTGGCTGGCGGCAGGCTGATCGCTTCGGGTTCGTCGCGCGGGATGGAGCGGGCGGCGAGTGAGGCGATGCGGCGCTTGAGGGACAGGCGGCCCATGAGGTTTGGGGCGGACAGGGAGAGAAGGTCTGCTGCGCGCTCGCGCTCGAACAGGTGCAGCGACTTGCCGTGGCGCGCGATGAAGTGTGCCTCATGAGCTTGGGCAAAGTAACGGATATAGGCGGCCTCGACACGGTCAATTCCGGTTGGAGTGTCATAGGTGGCGCGAGACAGTGTGCGGGTGATGTCCAGAAGAACATGCGCCATTCGCCTGTCCTTTCAGATGATGGGCCCAAAACGTGTTTAGCCTAGGCCCATCTGTTTTTGAATGCGGTTAACGCGCGGGGCAGTTATTCAGCGGCGCGTCCGAAAGCGATGGTATTTTCAAGATATTCCAGGAACTCGCCGCGCAAGTCGTCGCGTTCGAGTGCAAAGGCGACGGTGGCTTGCAGGTAGCCCGCTTTGGAGCCACAGTCGAAGCGCCTGCCGTCGAACTTGAAGCCGTAGACGCCGGATTGGTCGATCTCGGCCTTGATAGCATCGGTGAGCTGAATTTCACCCCCCGCACCCGCTCGCTGCGTTTCCAGCGTGGTGAGGACGGATGGGGTCAGAATGTAGCGGCCAATGACGGCCAGATTTGACGGCGCATCGTCCGCGTCGGGCTTTTCAACCATGCCTTTGGCTTGAATCAGGCGACCGATGCCGTCTTTGGCGTCGATCACGCCGTAAGAAGAAATTTGTGATTTCGGCACTTCCATGGTCGCGACGATATTGCCGCCGACCGTGTTGTACATCTCCACCATCTCGCCAAGACAGGAGGTTTTGGAGGCAATCACATCATCAGGCAGGATCACCGCAAAAGGCTCGTTGGAGCCGATCAGGCGGCGGGCGCACCAGA
>CAYRKW010000046.1:0-26398 GCA_964425135.1 uncultured Rhodobacterales bacterium | reverse complement strand
AAAATCAAAACCACCAATCACCCGGTTAGGCTTGGATCGGAACAACCTATTGAGGTTCCACATCTAGCGGTGTCGCGCCGTCGGCGCGACATTATTTTATGTGTCCGCTTGCGCGCGGAGCGGGATATTTCTGAACCAAAGAAAATGGCTATTTAGCGCAGGCCATCTTCGCCTTTGACCTGATCGATTTCAAGGCCTCCCATGCGGGCGTGCGGGCGGCCGCCGCGGGCCATGGCGAGGATGAAGCATATCTCGTCGGCGTGGGGTCCGTCGGGGAAGCCGACTTCGATGGCGTCGAAGTGACTGCGCACATAGGCGGCGTTGACATGGCCCAGCGGAATGTCGATGCGCGCGCCCATGGGGCCGGTTTTCATGGCCGAAGGGACGATGGCTTTGGATGGCGACACCAGGCCGCGCATGGCGTAGCCGCCCGGTACGTGCCAGAGCGCGCCGTGTTCGATCTCGCCGTTTGCGCCGACGATGGCACCTTTGCCGTAGGCTTCAACTTTGCCTGCGCCACCCATGGCGTCGATGAGCTGTTCGCTCATCATCTGGCCCAGCGGTTTGAGGTCATCCATGGCCTGTTCGAGGTGCGGCTCCCAGATGCCGGCGAAGGGGTTTTTAACGAGCGCCAGCATGGCTGCGCGGCGGGTCGGTTCTTGCAGTGGCGCGCCGCCGTCATGGGTGATGTCTTCGACGAGGAGTTGGGTTTTACGGATGGGGAAGTCAGGCATGTTGGGTCTCTTGTGATGTTGTAAGCGCGTGCGATTGCAGGCTGAGATGAGCCTGATGGATCAGGCCTTGGGTTTGCATGGCGGTGGCGGTTTGCAGGCCGTTCTGGAGTGCGGTGGTGATCTGGGCGGATGTGAGCGGGGGGACGTCGGTGGTGATCAGGCGCGGACCCAGATCATTGTCGGGGTCGAGAGTGTTGGCAGGTTGGCGCTGGATGCATGGGTGGTTGATATTAACGGCATTGGCGATGAGGGTTGCAGCGACATCGGCGGCGGCGGCGGTTGGGGCGAGGACAGTGACGGCGTCGGCGATGCCGCGCGAGAGGCTGCGCCCGCCCCAGCCGGAGGTTGCGATGCCGCGCACGGGGCTGGTGTGATGAAGCGTTATGCGTGTGCCTTGCGGTCCGGCGACGGTGAGGGTTGCGTTTGGGCCGATGTGGAGCGCGCTGTCGCCGCCGTTGTTGACATAGGCACGGGTTAATTTGCGGTTTTGCGTCAAGGCCGCGAGGATTTCATCGGCGACCGCGCCTGCGACGGCGGCCATCGGAGTGACGAATTGTTCTGCATGCGGGACAATGGCGCGGGTCATGCGTTTGGCGGTCGGGCTTTGCGGCTCCGGGCCATTGGGCGCGCGCAGGCGGGGGAGTTCTGCGGCGAGTTCGGTGAGGATGGTTTCGAAGCGGGTGGTGGCTTGGGCATAGGCTGCGGTTACTTCGGCGGGGGGGCCGAAGGCTTCGATAATCAGGTCGATAGGGCCGTGATGGAGGTGCAGGCGTTTACCGTCCGGCAGGAGGCAGGCTTGGGCGCTCATGATCGCAGGATCTCGCTGGCATCGCCGTATTCGCCGCCTGCCTCAAGTATGTCCTCGATGGTGCGGATGTCTTTGATATGGCCGCCAAGAGCTTCGAAATCGCTGCGGCGCATGGTGAATTCCAAGGGTGCGACCAAGGCCGGGGTCGGAACGTAGCCGAAGGCGTTTTTCGGGGTTTGAGTGACGTCGACCATGGCAGTGATGCCGCCACCGGGCCATACATACGTCGGCGCACCGCCCATGGTCAGATGCGTCTCGCAAGATTGTACGGAGCGGGTCAGGCGCACGGGGTTTTCGGTGACGCCCGCGCGCAGACTGCCCCCGGCCCCGCCCATGAAGAGGACTGTGCACAGTGCCGGTTCGCAGTTTTCGGCGATTAGATCGACGGACGGCTTGAGGGCATCGGGCAGCGATGCTTTTTGCGGGGTGAGGTCGTCGTCCAGGATATAATAGCCAAATTGCTCGCCCGTGGTGGAAACCATGAGGAGGGTCAGGCCCGGGCGCGCGCCTTTCTTGGCGTTCCATGGGCCGAGGATGTCGAGCGGGTCTTCGATGGTTGAGCCGCCCCAGCCGGTGCCCGGCTCGGCGACCTGGAAGTAACGCCCGGGGGTGGAGCGGCGGCCGATGATCTTAATACCCGTTGGCGGCCAGTTGATCACTTTGCCTGCCTGATGTTCGGAGACAACGCCAGTGATATGGTCATCAACCACGACGACCTCATCGACGAGGCCTTTCCATTGGGTCGCGAACATGCCGATGGTGGCAGAGCCACAGCCGACGCGCATGCGGGCTTCGCGCGTGCCATCGACAATCGGCGCGCGGCCTGCCTGTACGATCACGGTGGAGCCGCCATCGACGGTCAATTCGACTGCCTCGCCGTTGCAAAGGTTCATCAGCGCATCGCAGGTGGCGCGGCCTTCGGGTTTTGTGCCGCCGGTGAGATGATGAACGCCGCCAAGGCTCATCATCTGGCTGCCGTATTCGGCGGTGGTCATATGGCCGACAGGCTCACCGTCTGCGCGAATGGTGGCAGTCTCGGGGCCAAGGTGGCGGTCAGTGTCGATTTTCACTTTGACGCCGCAATAGGAGAAGATTGCCTCGGTGACGACGGTCACAAGATCCGCGCCTTCGATCTCGCGGCTGACGATGAAGGGGGCAGGTTTATAGTCGGGGTAGGTGGTGCCAGCACCGATAGCGGTGATGAAACGGTCCTGGGTGTTAACGATATTGCCATCCCAGTCGGAGCCAAGAAAGGGCGTGATGTCGCGGCCCTGATCGATGGCGCGATCGAGGACGACGAGCGGGTCGCAGCGGATGATCTGACCGCCTTCATTGGCATAGCGGTCGCAAGCGCCGGTGCGCCCATCGGCGATGTAGCACATCACCGGGCAGGCATCGCAGCGGATTTTGTCGCCGCCGCGCGGTGTGGGCGATGGGGCGACGGGAGTGCTGTCGGTCATGCGCGGATCGCCTCAAGAACCCTGTGCGGCAGAGCGGGCAGCTGGGTGATGCGTTTGCCGGTCGCGTGGCGGATGGCGTTGAGGATCGCGGGAGCTGTCGGGATCAGGGCATGCTCGCCCAGACCTTTTGCGCCATAGGGGCCTTCGGGGTCTGGTTTTTCGATGAAAATCACGTCCATGTCCGGCATATCGCCGATGGTTGGGATCAGGTAGTTGTGCAAATCCTCGGTCTTGCCGGGGATGTATTCCTCCATCAGCGCCATGCCGAGTCCTTGGGCGATGCCGCCGTGGATTTGGCCCTCCGCCAGCATCGGGTTGATGACGCGGCCCAGATCATGCGCGGCGGTGATATGGCGGACCTTGGTGGTGCCCAGCTTCATATCAACTTCGACGCGGGCGATTTGCGCACCGTAGCCGTAGACGGCGTAGGGGATGCCCTGCCCGTTTTCATCGAGCGGGGTTGTCGGCGGGTCGTAAGTCTCGATGGCCTCAAAAACGTAGTCATCAGCGACCAGAGGCAGGCTCAGCGGATCGATCTGCCGCAGCGCCTCCCCATCGGTGATCTCGATTATGCCGTTCGCGACGCTGATCTTCGCAGTCGCGCTGAGATTGGCGTGGCGCAGGAGTTGCATGCGCATGGCGGCTCCGGCGGCAAGAGCAGCCTTACCGGTCACATAGGTTTGGCGTGACGCACTGGTTTTGCCGCAATCCGGAGTCATCGCGGTGTCGGGACCGACGAGATCGATGGCATCAAGTCCAACCCCAAGCGCATCTGCGAAGATTTGCGTGATGACGGTGTTGGAGCCTTGGCCAATGTCTGTTGCGCCTTGGTGCAGGATAATACGGCCCTCGCGCGAGATCCCTGCCCGCACGGTCGAGGGGTTGGGCAATGCGGTGTTGCCGCAGCCATACCAGCAGGAGGCTACGCCGACGCCGCGCTTTATGTCGCCGTCCGAGCTTTCGGCCCATGCGAGCGATTCGGCCCAGGCTGGCACCAACGCATCGAAGCATTCGGCAATGCCGACGCCGTGCAGTTCCTGACCGCAGGGCGTTTTGTCGCCATCTTGCAGCGCGTTGAGACGGCGAAACCGCAGTCGGTCCATACCAAGTTTGTCGGCCAGTTCATCATAGAGCGTTTCTTGCAGGATCGCCGCTTGCGGCACGCCAAAGCCGCGAAATGCGCCGGAGACAGGACCATTTGTGTGAATGGCGCGAGCGATGGCGTGATAGTTCGGGGTTTTATAAGGACCGCTGGCATGGACGGGGACGCGGTTTGCGACGGTTGGACCCCAGCTGGAGTAGGGACCGGTATTGAAATCGCCGTCAAACTCCATCGCGGTAATGCGCCCGGTCGCATCTGCGCCAATGCGCGCGCGCATCTCGCCGGGGTGGCGTTTGGTGGTCGATTGCATGCTTTCGGTGCGGGTGTAGACGATCCGCGAGGGGCGGCCGGTTTTCAAGGTTACAAGGCCGATCAGCGGCTGGATCGAGACGTCGAGTTTGGAGCCAAAGCCTCCGCCTGCGCTGGCGGGGATGATCCGCACGCGCTCTTTGGGCAGGCCGAGCACGATGGCGGTGTCTTCCTGATCCATCACAGGTGCCTGGGTGCAGGCCTGAATGACAAGCGTGTCGCCGTCCATCCAGGCGCTGCCCGCTTCCGGCTCGATATAGGCGTGCTCGACATAAGACGTGCGCGCCTGCCCTTCGACCACTTGAGCGGAGCCATTGAGCGCTGCGCTGGCGTCACCGCAGGCCACATGGCCGGTGATCAGCTCGTTGCCGCTGCGATTGTCGTGGAGCAAGGGCGCGGTTTTGGCGGGTTGCGGGTCGAGAACTTCATCCTCGGCCTGCCAGTCAATGGGAAAATCGACGATGGCGAGGGTGCGCATCACCTCAGGTGCGCCAGCGATCAGTGCGACCGCTTCGCCGCGCATGCGAGTGCGGTTTTCGGCCAGCGCGGGTTGATCGGCGAAAGCTGGAATGACGCCAAACGCGTTTCGCCCGCTGATGTCATTGGCCGTGAAGACCTGCACATTGTGGGTTTTCGCCCAAACGGCCAGATCACCGAATGTAAAGCGCGCTGCAAAATGCGGGGAGCGCAGGACGCGCACCCAAAGGGCGTCTTGGGGCGCGAAATCTGCGCCGAAAACATCGCTGCCATCGACTTTTTGCCGACCATCGAGACGGGCAACGGGCGCGCCAACATTGCTGACAAGTGGCGGCGGCGACGTGGTGGTGGCACCGGTTGCATCGCACACAGCGTCGATGATTTTCGTGTAGCCGGTGCAGCGGCACAAAACGCCGCCCAGCGCATCGCTGACCTCAGCACGGGTTGGCGTTTGTGTCGCGCGCATCAACTCAAGCGCGGTCATCAGCATCCCCGGCGTGCAAATCCCGCATTGCGCAGCCCCATGGCGGTGGAAGGCGTCTTGCAGCTTGGTCAAAAGCGCATCTTTATGCTCGATAGTTTCAATCGCGCGTCCGGTGGCCTGCCCCAAAGGCATCATGCAGGCACATGTCGCACGTCCGTCGATCAGGACGGTGCAGGCGCCGCAATCACCCGCATCACAGCCGACTTTGGTGCCTTTCAGCCCAAGTTCCTCGCGCAGCACATCCGAAAGCCGCCGCCTCGGATCGGCGTCAACGGCAATCTCCTGACCATTGACGCTGAGATGGGAGGCGGGGGCGTCAAAGCTCATGCGGCGTCACGCTTATGCGGCGGGGTGAGGCGGGTGAGAACGCGGGCGATCAATTCTGGTACGGCGTCGGTGCGATAGTTTGCCGTGGCGCGAATGTCGGTGATGGGGGCGAGCGCGTCAGACGTGCTTTGCGCGGCGGTTTTTGCGGCGTTGGGAACGGTTAATCCGGTCAGGTTTCGCTCAAGTTCGGGCAATCGCTGCGCAACGGCGCTACACGAGCCGACCGACAGCGCGATCGCATCGATCTCGTCGCGTGTCAGCGAGACGCGGGCGGCGACCATGGCGATTGAGATGACGAGCGAGTGCCGCGCGCCCAGTTTAAGGAAGGCTGCTTGGCCTGTCGTGGCGGCATTCGGAATGTCGATGGCGGTCACCAATTCGTCGCGTTCCAGTGCTGTTTGGCGGTTGCCCTGAATGAATTGCGAGAGCGAGAGCGAGCGGGTTTGCGCGCTTGATTGCAGCACCACTTGCGCATCGAGCGTCATGAGCGGCGGGACGCCATCGGCGGCAGGCGATGCGTTGCACAGGTTTCCAGCAATCGTGCCCGCGTTCTGGATTTGCGCCGCCCCGACCTCGCGTGCGGCTTGCTTGAGACCATCAAATGCAGCTGGCAGATCGGCTTTGATAATATCTGTCCATGTCGTCGCTGCGCCGATGCGGGTATGAGTGTGGCTGGTCGAGATACCGCGCAGATCTGGGATGGCGGTGATGTCGAGCACATCGCCATCCAGAACCTGCCGCTGGGTGGAGGGATAAAGATCGGTGCCGCCTGCCAGAACGCGCCAATCGCCTGAGGCGCGCATCTCAAGCGCATCCTTGACATTGTCGGGGCGTGCATAGGCCATATGTAAACTCTTCCCGTTCGCTCTTCATTCGCTGCGATCAAGACGTTGCCAGCCACCCCTGCCGCTGTCAATTTGAATGCGCAATTTCGGCTGGCTCTTTTGGGGCGGTTGGGGGAAACTGTGGCGCAAGGTGAAGACCCCGCGGGAGTGACGTGTGAGCACAGAATTTCAGTTTAACACAACCCCGAGCATTCGCTGCGGTGCGGGGGCAACTGCGCAGATAGGCGCGATCATGCGCGGCTTGGGCTGCCGCAAGGTGGCCTTTGTGACCGATCCGTTGATCCTTGAGTTGGGACTGGCACAGGCAGCGTTGGATGGTCTGCGCGATGAAGGCGTTGCGACCTGGATTTTCAGCGAGGTGGTGGCCGATCCGCCGGAGGCGATGATCCTGGCGGGCGTGAAAGCCGCGCGCGAAGAAGGCGTTGACGGGGTGGTTTGCGTGGGCGGTGGTTCGTCGATGGATACGGCCAAGCTGATTGCGGTTCTGCTGGGGAGCGATCAAACGCTATCGGCGATGTATGGCGTGGGTCAGGTTGCGGGGCGGCGGGTGCCGCTGGTGCTGGCACCGACGACGGCTGGAACGGGATCGGAAGTGACGCCGATTTCGATTGTCACAACAGGAGCGAGCGAGAAGAAGGGCGTGGTTGCGCCGCAGCTCTTGCCGGATGTTGCGATCCTGGATGCAACGCTGACGACCGGATTGCCTGTTGCGGTCACGGCGGCGACGGGAATTGATGCGATGGTGCATGCGATTGAGGCATTCACGTCCGTGCGGCTCAAAAACATCGTGTCCGATTGTCTGGCGAAACAGGCGTTGGCGCTTTTGGGCGCTCATATCAGGACGGCGTGTTTTGAGCCTGACAACTTGGATGCGCGCGAGGCGATGCTGATGGGATCGATGCTGGCGGGCATGGCGTTCGCGAATGCGCCTGTGGCGGCGGTTCATGCGCTGGCCTATCCGTTGGGTGGGCATTTTCACGTGCCGCACGGGCTGTCGAACGCGCTGGTTCTGCCCCATGTGTTGCGCTTCAACGCGGCGGAGGCGGATGCGCTTTATGCAGAACTTGCGCCGATCATCTTTGAGGGCGCAAAGACGACAGATCAGATGATTGCGGCCTTCGAGGCATTGGGGCCGGAGCTTGGCATGACAACGCAGCTTCGCGATGTCGGGGTGAGCGAGGATGATCTGTCGATGCTCGCTACAGATGCCATGAAACAGGAGCGGCTTTTGATCAACAATCCGCGCGCCATGACCTACGAGGCAGCGCGCGCGATCTATGCGGCGGCGCTGTAAGATGAGCGATCAGAATCCTTTTGCACCTCTGATGCAGGCCTGGCTCGATGCGCAAACCAAGATGATGGCGCATGTGCGCGCGCCCGATGGGGATGATCCGTGGCAGGCGGCGAGCCAGATGACGCTGGATTGGGCAAAGTCGATGCAGGGCCATGCGGGCGAGCCGATCCCGCAAAAGGTATTGCGGCGGATGATGGATCCGGCACGGTTCATGTACGCGGGCACCGATGAGATGAGCCGGTCGTTGCAGCAGATGTTCGATGGTTCGGACGTTGCGCAGATTGATACGACAGCGCTCAAAAGCAGTTCGGAGTGGCTTGCCTTGCAGGCGGCGCTTGGGACATACAGGATGATTACCGCATCGGCGTGGACGCGTGCCTTTGAGCGGTTCAAATCCGAAGTCGGCACAACGCCATCGGTGTGGCAGGCCGGTATTGAGCCGGTGATGGATCAATGGCTCGATATCGCGGATGAAGAGCTCATGAAAACCCAAGCCTCTGACGCGTATCTGAAGGCGCAGCGCGAGGTTTTGCGCGCAGGGGCTGCGTATAAATCGCAGGAACAGGCAGCGCTTGATGCTTGGCTTGGCGCACGCGGGCTGCCGACACGTGCAGAGATTGATGCGCTGCATGAGACCGTGGCAGAGTTGAAGCGAGACATTCGCGCACTCAAGAAGGCGCGAGAGGCGTGACCCCCGTGCCGCCCGATGGTGAGGCACTGGCACGACGGTTTTCTCAGGCGCGGGAGGCTGTGGCAGCATATGCGCAAGATGCGCCGCGCATCGGGCAGACGTCCAAGACGCGGATCGCAGCGACAGATAAGACTTCGCTCTATCGGTACGATCGGGACACCCCTGCGCGCCTGCCGCCGGTTCTGATCGTTTACGGGCTGGTCGGGCGTCAAACGATTGCTGATCTGGAACCGGAGCATTCGCTGGTGCGCGATTTGTTGGCGCGAGGCGCGGATGTTTATATGGTGGACTGGGGGTACCCGGATCGCAGCGACAGATTTTTGCTGATGGATGACTATGTGGACGGGTATCTGGATGGGTTTGTTGGCGAGATATGCGCTCAGTTGGGGGTGCCATCGATCACACTTGTGGGGATTTGCGAAGGCGGGTTGCTGTCCACGTTTTATGCAGCGCTACACGCGGAACGCGTGCGCAATCTGATCCTAACGGTCACGCCGATTGATTTTCACGCCGATTGCGGCGGCAATGAGGGTTTTTTGAACCTTTGGCTGCGCGCTCTGGAGGTGGACGATATCGAGCGGCTGATCGACGCTTTTGGCAATTTGCCCGGCGGTGTGATGGGGGCCGCGTTTGAGATGATGTCGCCGCGCCGCTCGCTGACGAAGTACAATCTCGATCTGATGGAAATCGCTGAGTCCCCCGAGGAATTGTTGCGGTTTTTGCGCATGGAAACGTGGCTCGCCGACCGGCCGGACCATCCGGGCGCTGCGGCCAAGCAGTTTCTGATCGGGCTTTATAAGCTGAATACGCTGGTTGCGGGAACGTTCGAGATTTCGGGGCGCGCCGTGGATTTGGGCGCGCTTCACATGCCGGTTCTGAATGTCTATGCCCGCAAGGATCATATCGTGCCGCCCGCTTGCGCCAAGGCGTTGGGGGCGCATGTGGGGAGTGAAGACTACACCGAGCTTGGCCTCGATCATGGGCATATTGGCGCGTTTGTGAGTGATAAGAGCCGGTTGGGGGCGGAAATTGCGGGGTGGCTTGAGGCGCGGTGAAATGTGGATCAGTGCTTCGAATCCAAACCGGGATTGGTTGCATCGCGCCATTCGCTGATCGGCGCTCTCAATGCCCGGTCAGCAACCAATAGGCCAAGATCAGCATCACAATCCCGATCAGCAGATCTAGGAGTTTCCAAGCGCGCTCGGATGCCATGATGGGGGTCAGAAGGCGCGCGCCGTAGCCGAGTGAGAAGAAGAAGACGAAGCTGGCCAGAACCGCACCGATGCCAAACGCGAGCTTCCCCTGCCCCCACGGATATTGCGTGGAGATCGCGCCCAGCAGGCCGAGTGTGTCGAGATAGACGTGCGGGTTGGCCCATGTGAAGACAAGGCAGGTCACAATCGCGGGCCAAAGCGCTTGGTTTTGCCCTTCCGCTTCGAGCGTCTCGCCACCTTTATAGGCTGAATAGAGCCGCATGAGGCCGTAGACGATCAGGAAGGCGGCGCCAGCGTAGCGCATGATTGTGGGAAAGAGCGGCCACAGTTCAACAAGCGCGCCAAAGCCCAGAACGCCAGCAGTGATCAGGATTGCATCACTGAGTGCGCAAATGAGGCAGAGAATAAAGACATGCTGCCGCCGCAAACCCTGACGCAAAATGAACGCGTTTTGCGCTCCGATCGCGAGGATGAGGGATAGTGAGGTCCAAAACCCCGTCAGCGTTGGACTCATAAATTCACTCACGCAGCGTTACGGCTCACGGGTTTGCGACCTGCGCGGATTTCTTCTTTGGTGGGCGGGACGACAAGGCCTGCGGAAATGACGAGCTTGGCCGCTTCTTCAACGCTCATATCCAGCACAACCATATCGCTGCGTGGCACGAATAGTAAAAAGCCGGACGTCGGGTTGGGCGTGGTTGGCAAAAACACCGACACCAAATCGTTCTGACCGGTCGCGTTTGGCAACTCGCCCTTGGCCTCGGTCGACACGAATGCGACCGCCCAGAGGCCCTCGCGGGGATATTGGATGAGGCAGGCGTTTTGGAAGGAGGTATTGGACTGGGAAAAGATCGTCTCCACGATCTGTTTCACCGCGTTGTAGATCGAGCGAATAATGGGGGTGCGGTCCACAATCTGCTCGCCCCAGCGCACAAGCTGCCGTCCGAACAATCCTTTGGTGGTCCAGCCGATGAGCGTTGTTCCAAGCAAGAACACGGCCACACCAAAGCCCGGAATATCCGATCCCAGATAGGTTTTGGGGTTATATTGCGCCGGGATAAAGGGCAGCACGCGGTCGTCGATGAAGCCAACGAAAATCCAGACGAGATAGATCGTCAGAAATATCGGCGCAACAACAACGAGGCCGGTCAGAAAGTTGTACCGTACCCTTTGCAGCAGCGATTGCCGCTGTTTTTTCTTGACCAGTTTGCGTCGAACGGGTTTTTGCGCCATCAAAAAGACCTTGAACAGATGCTGTAATGTAGGATGCAGCGCGGCAAAGCGCAACGTGACCTCACGGGGTCAGCTTCTCAATTTAACGAGAGATTGAGCCAGATTTGCGGCCAGACGCGCGTTATTTTTGACAAGGGCGATATTTGCAGTGAGCGATGCGCCGTTTGTCAGGTCAAACAGGCGCGACAGAAGGAACGGGGTCACGTCTTTAGCGGCGATGCCTTGTGCATCCGCCTCATCTTGCGCCTGAGCGATCAGGGGGGCGAGCGTCTCGCGGGAAATCTCGTTTTCGGCGGGGATCGGATTGGCGATGAGCATACCGCCAGCGACGTTCAGATCGCGGCGTGTGCGGAAGGCTTTGGCCAGCGTATCGGTATCGTCGGCGCGCAGGGGGGATGGGATATCCGCATCGCGAGACCAGAAGGCCGGGACATTATCTTGCCCATAGGTGATCACCGCGACGCCATTGGTTTCCAGCACTTCCATGGTCTTGGGAATGTCGAGGATCGCCTTGGCACCGGCGCAAATGACAGCAACGGGTGTTGTGGCGAGTTCGGTGAGATCGGCGGAAATGTCAAAGCTCTGCTGTGCGCCGCGATGCACACCGCCGATGCCGCCTGTGGCAAAAACCTCGATCCCGGCCAGATGGGCGGCGATCATGGTGGCGGCAACGGTGGTTGCGCCGGTTTTGCCGTTGCCGACCGCGAAGGCAAGGTCGGCGCGGGAGAGCTTCATCACGTCTTTGGTTTGCGCGAGTTGTTCAAGCGCCGCGCGCTCCAGCCCAACGCAAATGGAGCCATCGATCACTGCGATTGTTGCCGGGGTCGCGCCCGCGTTGCGAATTTCCGCTTCGACGTCCAGTGCAGTCTCAAGGTTTTGGGGGTACGGCATACCGTGCGTGATGATCGTGGATTCGAGCGCGACGACGGGCGCGTCTTTGGCCAGCGCCGTTGCAACCTCATCGCTGTATTTGAGGTGAGGCGACATGAGCGGGATTATTCAGCGCCGCGCGATATGTGCCGTGCAGCGGCGTCTGCCGCTTCCAGAAGGCAGGTCGCGGGGTGTTCGCCTTTGATCTCTGCAGCGAGAAAGCCTGCGAGGAAAGCATCCCCTGCGCCGGTGACCGAGCGCACGGTGACGTCGGGCGGTGTGACCGACAGAACCGTACCGTCGCGCACCATGGTCGCGTCTTCCGCAGAGTTCGTTACAACAGCGCCGCCGACGAGTTCGGCAACGGCGATTGCGGCCTCTCGGCTGCCGCCAAATTCCTTGCCAATCAGGATTTCCGCTTCGCGTTTATTGACGAACAGCGTTCCTTTGCGTTGCTCAAAAACCGCGCGCATGCGTTCCGCTTTGCCCGGGCTCGCGGGTGCGAAATAGAGGCGTGCCTGATCGAGATCGCCCTGGGCGACCAAGTCGTTCAACACGCGTTCGGGTGGATTGCCGTCGATGACAATCGTGCCTTTGAACGGCGCTTGCGGACTGGCGAGGCGACCGTCTTTCAAGGGGGTGACAATATCGCTTCCTGCCAGTTCGAGCGAATAGCAATCAGCAATCGCGCCAAAGACTTCACCATCTTTGTTTTCAAGCGCGATGTAGCTGTCGGTGGGATCATCCACGCGGGTGACAAAGCCGCAATCGATGCCGCGCCCGGTGAGATCTTCGATCAAGCGACGGCCCTCATCATCGTTTCCAATCGCGCTCAGCACAATCGGCCGCGCGCCTTCGGCCAGCAACGCGATGGCGACATTGAGGGCGACACCACCCGGTCGCCGGGTGATCCGGCCCGGGCTGTCATGGCCGGGGGACATGTCATGTTCTGCGCGGGCAATCACGTCCCAAAGCGCGGAACCAACGCAGATGATGGAGTTTTCGCTCATTCGGCCTAGGTGCCGAAAGATTTCACGATATGCAAGCGTGGATTACCCCAAAGGGCGCGCGGGTGGCATTTGACCGCCCTGTTGCGCGCGCTTTTTATGCCCGATCAAACGGTCTTGCGACGCGCCTTGATCCGCAGCATCGCCAGACCGCCCATCAGCAGCAGGGCCGAAGCAGGCAATGGAACCGCTGGAACCGCTGAGGCGACGAGATTTGTGCCTGTAAAGGCAAACTGGCCTGTTGCAGGGTCAAGCTTTACCGGCGTTGTGAAGCGAAAGTCGGGAAATTTACCGCCGGGACCGCAATTTGCAGGATTGGCAAAGCACTTGTCTTCGATCACCGGGAACAGCGCGCCCGTCGACAGATCAACCGTCCCGCCCGCATCTGTCAGCTGAAAGTTCAGCGCCACTTGCATGAGCGGTGCAGACAGCGGTGTCGTGAAGTTCGCGGGCGCAAAGGTTGCCAACTCCTCAAACGGTGCAAATGTCGTGTAGTCTTGCAATACGGTGTAGTGCGTGGTCTGCACGCCACCCGTCGATATCATGTCGATATTCGAAAATTCGCGCGTTTGGGCATCGTAGATGAACGAGCCTGTGACCGACCCACCGTCATCGAAGGTCCAATCTTCCAAGGTCCACAAAAGCGGAAACGCCTGCGCGCTGGTTGCGGTAAGCGCAAAAAGCGCAACAAAAAATAGCCTGATATTCGACATCAAAATCACCCCCACTGGTACTGGATAACTCGTGCCATACTCCAAGGAAAAATGGTAGAGGGAAGCGTTAATTTTTCGCTTATTTCACGCTCTTTTATGCGAGATTTGTGCAATATCTAGTAAGTGAAGCACTTTTTGCTCGATATCTGCTGCGTTCAGCCCTGCATGGGCATACATTGCCGCTGGCGATGCCTGATCGATGAAGGTGTCGGGCAGAAACATTGAGCGAAACTTGAGACCCGTGTCGAACGCGCCATGTTCGGCGAGGCATTGCGCCACATGGCTGCCAAATCCGCCAATTGCGCCCTCTTCGATGGTGATGAGAGCTTCGTGATGGCGCGCCAGTTGCACGATCAGCTCTTCGTCGAGAGGTTTGGCGAAACGGGCGTCCGCCAGCGTTGGAGTGATCCCTTTTGCGGCGAGCGCTTCGGCCGCGATGGATATTTCTGCCATGCGCGCACCGAAATTCAAAATCGCAACGCTGTTGCCTTCGGATATAATCCGTCCTTTGCCGATCTCGATGGGCGTGCCGAACTCGGGCAAATCAACGCCGACGCCCTCGCCGCGCGGGAAGCGGAAAGCGCAGGGCGTGTCGTCAATCTGTGCGGCGGTTGCGACCATGTGTACAAGCTCCGCCTCATCTGCGGCGGCCATGACGATGAAACCGGGCAGATTGGCGAGAAAGGCCGTGTCGAAACTGCCCGCGTGGGTGCAGCCGTCTGCACCAACGAGGCCTGCGCGGTCGATGGCGAAACGGACCGGAAGGCGCTGGATCGCGACGTCATGGACGACCTGATCATATCCGCGTTGCAGAAAGGTGGAGTAGATGGCCGTGAAAGGTTTCAGCCCACCCGCCGCCTGCCCTGCTGCGAAGGTGACGGCGTGTTGTTCGGCGATGCCGACATCGAAGCAGCGGTTGGGGAAGCGTTCGGCGAAGAGGTTCAGGCCAGTGCCGTCGGGCATTGCAGCGGTGATGGCGGTGATGGCGTCATCCTGCTCCGCTTGTGCAATCAGTGACTTTGCAAAAACGGACGTATAGCTTGGCGCGTTGGATTTGGCTTTTTTCTGCTTGCCCGTCACGACGTCAAACTTTGCTGTCGCATGGCCTTTATCTGCGGCGGTCTCGGCGGGCGCGAAGCCCTTTCCTTTGGTCGTGACGGCGTGGATCAGCACAGGGCCATCGGCGCGTGTTTGCACGGTGCGCAGGACCGAAAGGAGTTGGGACATGTTGTGCCCGTCGATCGGGCCAATGTAGGAAAAGCCCAGTTCCTCAAAGAGCGTGCCGCCCACAGTCATGGTTTTGACGACTTCCTTGGCGCGTCGCGCGCCCTCACGAAACGGTGGCGGCAGGAGAGAGGCTGCGCCTTTGGCGGCGGCCTTGAGTTCCTGAAACGGCTCGCCTGCGTAGAGACGAGAGAGATAGTTGGAGAGCGCGCCCACGGGCGGCGCAATGGACATCTCGTTGTCGTTGAGAATGACAATCAGACGCTTGCCCAAATGGCCGGCGTTGTTCATCGCCTCAAACGCCATGCCCGCCGACATGGCCCCATCGCCGATCACGGCAATCGCATCGCCCAGCGCTGGCTCGGTTACACCGCCCAGATCGCGGGCGGTGGCAAAACCAAGAGCAGCGGAGATGGATGTTGACGAATGGGCCGCACCGAAGGGGTCGTATGGGCTTTCGGAGCGTTTGGTGAAACCGGACAGGCCGTTTTCCTGACGCAGGCTCATCATTTGCTCGCGCCGCCCCGTCAATATCTTGTGAGGATAGCATTGGTGCGAGACGTCCCAGATCAGGCGGTCGCGGGGCGTGTCGAATACAGCATGAAGGGCGACGGTGAGCTCGACCACCCCGAGCCCTGCCCCCAGATGCCCGCCGGTTTGCGATACGGTCGATATGGTCTCGGCCCGCAATTCATCTGCGACTTGCGTCAGTTTTTCATCGGAAAGACCACGCAAGTCCGCTGGGGATTTGATTGTGTCGAGAAGCGGGGTTTGGACCGGAGGGTTCACGCTGATTACGCCTTCAAACTGGTTCACTGCGCTTTAATATAAGGCGTGACTGCATGCAAACCCATGTAAACCCTGCGGTACTTGTACAGATTTCGCGGTATTTTTGCGCAGCGCTTGCGCGAAGGCGCGCGGGTTATCCGCTTGCAATCGCCTTTTCGCTCCCTATAACCCACGACAATTTGCCTGATGCGCAGCCACATGAAAGGAAGCTCTATGACAGATGAGAGATTAATCGTTGCCTTGGATGTTCCGATGGCGCCGCAAGCACTCGATCTGGTGGATCGGCTGGAGGATACGGTCGGGTTTTACAAGATCGGCCTTGGCATGCTCACGGGCGGCGGTCTTGCAGCGGCGATGGAGATCAAGGAGCGCGGCAAGCGGGTGTTTCTCGATATGAAGCTCTTTGACATCGGCAACACGGTCGAGGCGGCGGTGCGCGGGTTGGCGCAGTTTGATCTGGATTTTCTGACCGTGCATGGCGATCCGCATGTGGTCGAGGCGGCGGTGCGTGGGCGTGGGGCGTCGGAGATGAAGATTTTGGCGGTGACGGTGCTGACGTCGCTTGATCGCGCTGATCTGGATGCGGCGATGATTGAGGCCGGAGAGGTCCGCGATATTGTGAGCACGCGGGCGGGACGTGCGTTTGATGCGGGGGCGGATGGGGTGATTTCGTCGCCGCATGAAGCGGCAATGATTCGGGCGCTGCCGAATGCGGCAGATCGGTTGATCGTCACGCCGGGAGTGCGTCCTGCGGGCAGTGCGTCGGGGGATCAGAAGCGTATTTTGACGCCGCGCGAAGCGATTGCAAACGGTGCGGATCATCTGGTGGTCGGGCGTCCGATCACGCAAGCGGATGATCCGGTGGCGGCGGCGAAGGCCATTTGCACGGAGCTCGGCTAGCCGCGTATACTGGCGTCATGACCGCGACATCTTCCTTCAACGGGCTGTGCCAAGACTGTCTGGCAACGTTTTCGGATGCCAAACGCTGCACCGCGTGCGGCTCACCACGGGTAATTACGCATGGTGAATTATCGGCGTTGTCGATTGCCCATATGGATTGCGATTGCTTCTATGCAGCGGTGGAAAAGCGCGATGCGCCGGAGTTGCGCGATAAGGCCGTGATAGTGGGCGGCGGCAAGCGGGGGGTCGTGTCGACCTGCTGTTATATCGCGCGGATCAAGGGGGTTCGCTCGGCGATGCCGATGTTCAAAGCGCTCAAGCTATGCCCTGAGGCGGTTGTCGTGCCGCAGCGGATGAGCGTTTATGTCGAGGTCTCCAAACAAATCAAAGCAATGATGCAGGATCTGACGCCGGTGGTAGAGCCGCTGTCGCTGGATGAGGCATTTCTCGATCTGACGGGCACCGAGCGGTTGCATGGAGAGCCGCCTGCGGTGCAAATGGCGCGACTGGCGAAACGGATCGAGGATGAGATCGGGGTGAGCGCCTCTGTCGGGTTGTCGCACAACAAGTTTCTCGCCAAGATCGCCTCTGATCTGGACAAACCACGCGGGTTTTCGGTGATCGGCAAAGGCGAGACCGCGGACTTTCTTGCCCGCCAGAGCGTGAAGGTGATCTGGGGCGTGGGCGCGGTTACGCAAGCAGCGCTGGAACGGGATGGGATCAGGACAATCGCAGATATCCTGACCCGCGAGCGTAAGACGCTGTCGGAGCGTTACGGGTCAATGGGGGAGCGGTTGTGGCATTTGGCGCGCGGTCTGGACAAACGCCGCGTCTCGGCCCGCGCCCCGGTGAAATCGATCTCAAATGAGACAACGTTTTTTGAGGATATCTCTGATCCTGATCATCTGGACGGGATTTTGTGGCGCATGGCGGAAAAGGTCGCGGATCGGGCGAAGGCGACGGAAAAGACGGGGCGTGTGGTGACGCTGAAGCTCAAGCGCGCGGATTTCAAACTGATTACCCGGCGGATGAGCCTTCTGGACCCGACGCAGCTTGCCGAGGTGATTTACGGGGCGGCAAAACCGATGCTGAGCAAAGAATTGACCCATGCCCCGTTTCGTCTGTTGGGCGTGGGGCTGAGCCATATTGCAGATGAGGCGGCAACGGCGCAGATCGGCAATCTGCTCGATCCTGATGCGGCGCGGCGCGAGAAGGCGGAACGGGCCACCGACAGCATCAGAAACCGCTTTGGCAGCGATGCGATCCTTAAAGGGCGCTCGCTGAAATCTTGAGTCCTAACAATGAGTTACCGCGCAAGCAGCGAAAAATGTCACATTAATCTTGGTTTATATTGAGATTCTCTTGACAATGATGCGGCGCACAATTAATTGTTGCAGTGCGACATCGATGATGTTGCTTGTCCGCGAGAGCGGACTTCCTCCCTAGACTTGGGCCATGCTGATGCATGGCCTTTTTTTTGGTCCCTTGGGGATTGGAAGGTCGATGTACCGGCTATTCGGCCGCAATCGGCGTCGCGGCTGCGCCAAACTGCGTCAGTTCGCGCACAATTGCCGACACCTGCCGCTGCACTGTTGCGAAATGGGGCAGACGCTCAATTGTGGCCTCGTTCATGTAGAGGCTGCGGTCAATCTCGATCTGCAAGGCGTGCACGTTGCGGGACGGTTTGCCGTAGGACTGGGTGATATAGCCACCTGCAAAAGGCGCATTGCGCGCCACCCGGAAGCCGGCGGAGCTGAAGAGATCGAGCGCGGCATCCATGATCCAACGATCGCAGGACGCGCCGAAACGATCCCCAAGAACCACTTCGGGTCGTTTGCCGCCGATTGTCGGCGAGCCTGCCAGCGCGTCATGGGGCATGGAGTGGCAGTCGAACAGCACCACATAGCCAAACCGCTCGCGGGTTTCGCTGATGATCGCGCCCAGCATGTCGTGATAGGGCTGATAGGCAGCCTCAACGCGCGCGCGCGCTTCATCCATCGACAATTTGCCGTGAAAAATCGTGCGGGCTTCCGAGACAACACGGGGGATCACGCCAAGACCAGCGTTGATGCGCGGGGAACGTGAGGATTTCGGCGCGCCCGCGATCAGGGCCGGATCATACTCATTGGCCGCCCGATTGAGATCGACCCAGGCACGCGGCAAACGCGCAGCCAAGAGCGGCGCACCGCATCCCGGAGCAGCGCTGTAAAGCTCGTCCACATAGGCGTCTTCGCTGGAGCGCAGAGCTGCCATTGACAGATGCGAGCGATCCAGAAGTGCCTGCGGATACTCTGATCCGCTGTGCGGTGAGGAAAACACCGCAGCGCTTGTCCAGCGCAAGGGAAGCGAGACATCCAGCGTGTCGCTGTCGTATTTGGGCGGGCCGTGTTGCATGAGATAGATATAGCGCTCAAATACCGTTCGGAAAACCCTTGAAGTGTTGCACAAGCGGCTTTATAGGGTCGCTCCGGTCTGCAAACAGCAGGCCATGCGATGGATTCGGGCGTATAGCTCAGCGGGAGAGCACTTCGTTGACATCGAAGGGGTCACTGGTTCAATCCCAGTTACGCCCACCATCCCTCGCCTGCATACAGGTGGGACCGAATTTTGGAATTTCGCGCAGTCAGGCTCCCGGCCCAGCGCAACGTGAGAAGGAAATGTGCGATGAAGGTCAGAAACTCGCTTCGCTCGCTCAAGAACCGCCACCGGGATTGCCGTGTGGTACGCCGCAAGGGTCGGATCTATGTGATCAACAAGACCCAGCGCCGGTTCAAAGCGCGTCAAGGCTGATACCAGCACTCTACAGATTTTGGCGGGGCCGCATCTTTAGGATGCGGCCTTCGTCGTTTTTGGCTCTGTTATCAAGCGGAGCGGCCCTTGCGGGCCGCACGACATATCGTTTTGCGTGCCGCAAAACCGTTTTTTGAGTATTTTTGGAAAGGCGAAATTGGGGAGCCTGTGGGGGCGTCCGATTTCGCGCAGCTATGGTTTTTTGTCGATGTGATAGCGGAGCGCTTGGGCGATGCATTGGCGCAGTGGCACGTCTGGCCAGTCGCCTGTGAGCGAAACGCGGATGGCGCGGTTGCCTTCGAAGGTGAGGTCTTGTGCGAACTGGCTGCGGAAGCGGTCCACAAGATGTGTGTTGCAGATGAAGTAGAGGCCGATCTCATCGCCAAGGCTGGGTTTATAGGCGATTCGCACGGTGCTGCCGGATTTGTTGGGAGTGGTATAGGCTGGCTCGCCCCATTTGAGGGATTCGTGCAAGGGACCGATTTCAGTGTCGTTCAGGGCAATGTCCCAGATGAGCGCGTGCAGTTTCAGGGCCGCGCTCGACGCGGGCGGTGGGTAGCTGGAGAATATCTGCGCCAAGGCATCGCTTGGCGCAGGGATATTCTGGGACATCGCCTTACCGGAAGATGGAAGCGATGAGCTGTCCGACTGTTTCGTTTGTCAGATAGCCGGTTGCTGGCAAGTTGCGGGCGCGCTGGAACTCGGCGATGGCGATGCGTGTGTTCTCGTCAAACGTGCCATCGACGCGGCCGGGCGACAGGTTGAGACCAGCAAGGCGCTGTTCCACCAGAATGCGCGTGCGGCTGTTCAGGCCCAATCCGTTTTCCTTGGCCTCGGCCTGACGGTCGACACGAACGCCGCGATTGGCCTCGATTTCCTCAAGCGCGCGCTTGGCTTGCGATGCGAAGAGCCCGTTGGGGAAGCGTTGAAGATATTCGCGCAGATCGCGTTCTTGTCCAGATGCGCCTGTTTGCTGCCAGACGCGCAAATCCTGCGCGTCGCGCTCTTTGTCTGCCTCTTCTTGCTGGCGGCGCTGTTCGACTTCGGCATCCGCGGCCGCGCGGCGCAGGGCGCGCAACTGCGTGATGTCGAGATAGCCGGAGGCTTTGTAGCCTGCCGATTGCTGCCAGCGCGTAATGGCGGTACGCGAGCCGCGCCCAAAAACGCCGTCTACGCCGCGTGTGTCAAAGCCTAAAAGCGTGAGTTGCTCTTGCACCTCGCGCCGTTCTGCACGGCTGAGGTTGAGCGCTTGTTCGGCCCGTTGTTCAGCAGGTGTCAGCGCTTCGAGGCGCGCTTTGGCCTCGCCCAGAAACAGGCCGCGCGGATAGGCATTGATGTATCCCTCCAATGCGGCGCGGCTGCCGTCCTGACTGGCCGCACGCCATGCGTCCATCTCGGCAAAGGCATCGTTTTGCTGAGTGTTCGTGGTGGTGGTTGGAGCCACCGGCGCTTGGCCAAAGAGCGGTTGATCGGAGACATAGCCGGCAACGGTAATGTCCGGATTATTCCGCGCCAGGCTGACCGCATCGAGCCCGCTTGCGACAAGATCGTTTCGGACCGCTTGCGCCACTTCATTGGGAGCGCCTGCGATCACCAAAACGCCTTGCGGGATATGTGGGCCGTGGGCGATGGCCTCATCAATCTCCCCATAAGGTGTGGCGATGATCAGTGCGGAGCGTCCAGGGCGGTCATCGAGCAGCTCATAGAGCAGATCGAGAGGCGCGCTGGCAAAGGACTGACCGACGAGCGAGCCGGTGCGCAGATCGCGCGGGGCAAGGCGCAGGTTTTGGCCGGACCAGGCGACCTGACCGATGAAATGGATGATCAGACGGTCTGCGCCGACGCGGGCGTCCTCAAATCGGCGGAGCTGCTGGGCAAATTGCTCAGCGCGCACATTGGTGGTGGTGATGACGTCAAAGCCCTGATCGCGATAGGCGCGCGATATGGTCTTGGCGGTGTCATCTGCGCCGCGCACGCGCGAGAGATTGTCATATCGTTCGATCCCTATCACCAGCGCCACGTCTTCGGCAAAAGCTGCTGTTCCCAAAAGCAGCGCGGCGCATACGCCAGCCAGTCCCATCCGTTTCATCATTTCACGTCCTTTGCTTATTGATCCGCCAGCACCAGCCGCTGCGGGGTTTTGTTTGGAACCCGCGCGATCTCGCCGCGCACTTCCATTTCGAGCTTTACCGTAACCACATGCCAGCCCAGCTTGCCCAGCCGCGCCAGATCAGCCTCTGACAGTTGCGGGCGCACCGCATCGTTGAGCGATTTATAGTCGATGCCGTCCGAACCGATCGCGGTGAGAATAGCATCGCGCAGCATGTCGTACTTCCACTTGGGAATATTCGTCACACCATCGCGATCTTCTGCCGGCGTTCGGCACGCGATTTTCTCTTCATCAGCCATTCTCAACTCGCATCTTGGAAAAAAGTTCGAATTTTGTCCAAGGATTGCGCTTTTGGCCGCGTCATACAAGGGTGATGCGCATGAAAACGGACGATCTGGAACTGGTAAAGGCCGCCCAGCTGGGCGACCGGATCGCGTTTTCGAGCCTTTTAGAGCGTCACTATGACCGGATGTACCGCATTGCCTATCGCATGTTGGGCAACGCGGTGGAGGCGGAAGATATCGTGCAGGATGTTTGTCTTGCGCTGCCGCAAAAGCTGCAACATTTCCGGGCGGAGGCGGCGTTTACGACGTGGTTGCATCGCGTGGTGATCAATGCAGGACGGGACCGGTTGCGTAAGGCGGGCACCTATGATCGGGCTACGCAAGGATGGGTCGAGATAGAAATTATGCGCCGCGCAGAAACCGCTGAGGCGCAGGAGGGACAGGACTGGCTGGCCTGCGCGTTAGAACAATTACCACATTCGTTGCGCGAGACCGTTGTGCTGGTGATCGGTGAGGAACAGACCCATGCGGCGGCGGCGGAAGCGTTGGAGATTTCCGAAGGCACCGTTTCCTGGCGCATGTCCGAAGTGAAAAAGACCCTGACCGACATTGCCAAGCAGGAGGGCATGATCGAATGACCGACCCGCTCGATAAGCTCAAATCCACCATGGAGAGCGCAACGCCTGTGCCTGATGTTGCAGCGCGCGCGCGTATTCTGGCCACGGCGCAGCAAAATTTCGAGAATTTCCATGCTGCCTCCCAAGGATCGCCTGAGGCCGCGCGTCCCACTGACAACCGCTCGCATGCGGGTGTTTGGAAAAGGATGTTTGGAATGTTCAGATCGATACGACCTTTGCCGGCGATGCTGGCCGGATCAAGCCTTGCGGTGATTGCGCTTGGCGTTGTGATTGTCGGGCAAATCCCGAATGTGACCGACCGCGCGTTTCGTGAGCCTTTGGATACGCCGGAGCAGACGCGGGCGGTTGAAGAGTTGTTGACGCGGCAGGATGCTAAGGCGCCTATGGTGATGCTGGAGATCGGACCGAGTGATTTGGATGATGCAATTGCCCCCTCCTTTCAGGCGCCCAAACACCAGTCAGATATGCGGCAGCGCGCTATTTTGAGGGCAACAGCCGACTTGGTTCACCCAAAGGTTGAAGCACGGGAGATGAATGAGCGTTATCCAGATGCGACTACGAACCCGCTGAAAATCACCTCCGATGAACCGATTTCGACGTTTTCCATCGACGTGGACACGGCGTCTTATGCGGTGATGCGCTCGTCTATCCTTGGCGGCTATGACATGCCGCGCGAGGCGATCCGGATCGAGGAGATCGTCAATTATTTCGATTACAGTTATCCGGTACCTGATGCAGCCGAGCAGCCGTTTTCGGTATCGGTGGGGGTGAGCCAAACACCTTGGAACGATGGCACGCAGCTCATGCAGATCGGCATTCAGGGCTATGATATCGATGCGGCAACGCGCGATCCGATGGGGCTGGTGTTTTTGATCGACACATCCGGGTCGATGAACCAACCGAACAAGCTACCGCTTCTGATTAAGTCCTTCGAGACGATGCTGCGTAGTCTCAACGAAGACGATACGGTTGCGATTGTGACCTATGCGGGCAGCGCTGGTGTGGTTTTAGAGCCGACGCGGGTGTCGGATATGGGCGCTATTTTGGGCGCATTGAGCCGCCTGAGTGCAGGTGGATCAACGGCGGGGGCTGCGGGGCTGGAGCAGGCGTATCAAGTCGCTGCATCCATGCAGCAGGACGGTCAATCGGCGCGCGTCATCCTTGCGACCGACGGCGATTTCAATGTGGGGATCAGCGGCGCGGCACCTCTGACCGAGTATATCGCGGATAAACGGGAGAGCGGGATCAGACTGTCGGTTCTTGGGTTCGGGCGTGGCAATTACAACGATCAGACCATGCAGGCGTTGGCGCAGAACGGCAATGGCGTGGCGGCTTATATCGATACCTTGGCCGAGGCGGATAAAGTGCTGTCCGAAGAGATCACTGGCGCGTTGATCACGATTGCGTCTGATGTGAAAATTCAGGTGGAGTTCAATCCGGCGCAAATCTCGGAATATCGGCTGGTGGGGTATGAGACCCGGGCGCTCAACCGTGAGGATTTCAACAATGATCGTGTGGATGCTGGCGATATCGGCGCGGGTCACAGCGTGACGGCAATCTATGAGATCACCCCGCGCGGCAGCGATGCTGAAATGGTGGATGCGATGCGCTATCAGAGCGAGGATATGGCGACATCGCGCGATGAATATGCCTTCGTCAAGCTGCGCTACAAACGCCCTGGCGAGACTCAAAGCAACTTGCTTGAGTTGCCTGTGACGGCGGATACGGATGCAATTGCGCCCGAAGATCAAGACTGGGCAAGTGCGGTGGTTGGGGCAGCGCGTCTGATGCGCGGTGAGGATTTGGGCGACTGGTCGCTGAGCGATGCGCGTGATTTAGCGACCTCAGCGCGTGGAAATGACCCACACGGGTATCGCGCGGAGTTCGTGCGCCTGCTGGGATTGCTGCCGGAGTGATTGGCTGTACGGCTGCAAGGCAGGTCTCGTCCCGTCCCGGCCTTGAGCCGGGACCTCTTTGAGGTCGGGGCGGGTCGCGCTCTAGTTGCTGCTGAACAGGTCTTCCAAAACCTTTTGCAACACTGATTTCGCGGCCTCTTCCGCCACATCCCCCACATCACCGCCGGGAGCTTGGGCAACCTGTTCTTGTGGGATGATCATGGGCAGGGGGCGGGGCAGGAGGCCGTCGTGGATGCGGGTCATGGTTTCGTGCCAGATTTCCGCAGGAAGGCCGCTGCCGGTCACGCCGGTCAGCTTCGAGTTGTCGTCATAACCCATCCAAACGCCCGTGACGTAATGCGCCGTGAAGCCGATAAACCAGGCATCACGCGCGCCTTGCGTGGTGCCGGTTTTACCGGCAGCAGGGCGGTCGGCCAGGCGGGCGCGTTGGCCGGAGCCTGCCTCGACGGTTTGGTTCATCATATAGATCAGATGCCCTGCCGCGCGTTCGTTGATCACCCGATGCCCAAAGCTGCGATCCCCTTCAAAGAGCGGCGTGTCATCGCCGCGCACGGTGAGTTCGGTCAGGCCATAGGGCTCCGCCAGCCGCCCACCATTGAGCAAACCGGCATAGGCGCCGGTCATCTCCAGCAAGGTTGCCTCGGATGTGCCAAGAACGAAGGCCGGGCCGGGCGCAAGGGGGGATTTGATGCCGAAATCCTGTGCCAGGGCGCGCACCAGCGTGTCGCCAACGTGCTGCGAAACGCGCACCGCGGCGGTATTGAGCGAATTGGCGAGTGCGAAGCTTAGCGTTACGGGGCCAAAGTACTCGCCTGTATAATTCTTCGGCGACCAATCGCCTGAACCGGGCACATTCAGGGTGATCGGCGCATCCTCGACAAGATCATTGGGGGTGAACCCGAGCTCTAGCGCGGCAGCATAGACGAACGGTTTGAACGACGATCCGGTCTGGCGCAGCGCTTGGGTGGCGCGGTTGAACTGGCCGGGGCTTTCCCCGTCAATCGAGCGCCCGCCGACGATGGCGCGCACGGCCCCATCGGGAGACATGACAACAATGGCCGCCTGTGCTTTCGAGCCCGGTTTGACCTTGGTGTCGAAAACACGAGCCAGCGCCGCTTCGGCCTGCCGCTGGATCAGCGGATCGAAGGTTGTTCGTATTTCAACGTCTTCGGTGGTGGCTGAGGACAGAAAATCCGGCGCATCCTCCATCACCCAATCGGCGAAATAGCCGCCTGCCCGTGCCTCAGCCGCTTGGCTCAGCTGGGCAGGATGCTCGCGTGCGATGCGGGCTTCTGCGCCGGTCAAAAACCCCTGTTCTTCCATCAGGTTGACGATGACGTTGGCGCGGCCTTGGGCAACCGAGATATCCTTGGTCGGCGCGTAGCGGGAGGGCGCTTTCAAGAGACCCGCGAGCATTGCCGCTTCGGGCGCGCTGACCTCGCGGGCTGATTTGCCGAAATAGCGTTGCGATGCGGCCTCAAAACCGTTCGCCCCTGCGCCCAGATACACGCGGTTGAGGTAGATTGAGAGGATGTCGGATTTGTCGTATTTCAACTCCATCGCCAGGACGATGGGGATTTGCTTGATATGCCGCTCCAGCGAGCGGGTGTTGTCGAAAAAGAGAAGTTTGGCGACTTGTTGTGTGATGGTCGAGCCGCCCTGCACCACCCGTCCTGCGCGATAGTTGGCAAGTGTGGCGCGGGCGATGCCGCGCGGGTCGAGGCCGAAATGGGAAAAGAAACGCTTGTCCTCAGTCGCAACAACTGCATTCACCAGATGCGGCGAAGCGGCACCTGCGCGCAACTGCCCGCCATATTGCTCACCGCGCCACGCAAAAACCTCACCCGCACGGTCAGTGAGGATAACAGAGCCGCGCTCGCGCCCATCCGAAAGCTCCGACACATCCGGCAAGGTCACATAGTAATAGATCACGCCGCCGCCCAAAACGAGCGCCAGCACAGCAGCTGCCCGCGTGCCTGTATACCAGATCACGCGCCAGAACGTGCGTGTCAGCCACAAGAGAGATCTTGCAACCAATCCGCGTTTGGCTGGTTTTGTCTTCTTCTTTGCTCGTTTGGCCATTGGCCGCCTGCTTCTCGTTTTGGGTCATCTTATGGCGCTGCGGACCTATTGTGGAGAGCCGTTTGTGCCGAATAACCCGGATTGTTCCTTCTATACA
>CAYRKW010000045.1:24100-26745 GCA_964425135.1 uncultured Rhodobacterales bacterium | reverse complement strand
CCATCCTCCCACCCTACCCGCATCACCCCCCAAAACAACCCGTCCCATCACCGACTCCACACCGCCCAAATGCCAACGCAAAACCACCCCAACGCCACCCCCGCCAATTCGCCCCGTTGACGCAGAACTCAAACCGCGCGATATGCCCTCCATGACCGAGCTTTCTCATATCCGCAACTTCTCCATCGTGGCTCATATCGACCACGGCAAGTCAACGCTGGCCGACCGTTTGATCCAGTCCACCAACACCGTTGAAGCGCGCGACATGAAGGAGCAGCTTCTCGACAGTATGGACATCGAACGCGAGCGCGGCATCACCATCAAGGCCAACACTGTACGCATCGATTATCGGGCAAACGACGGGCAGGATTACGTGCTCAATCTCATCGACACACCGGGCCACGTGGATTTCGCCTACGAGGTTTCGCGCTCGATGAAAGCAGTTGAGGGATCGCTTCTGGTGGTGGATGCCTCCCAAGGAGTTGAGGCGCAAACGCTGGCCAATGTCTATCAGGCGATTGAGGCGGATCACGAGATTGTTCCGGTCCTCAACAAAGTCGATCTGCCAGCCGCCGAGCCAGATCGTGTGCGCACCCAGATCGAGGATGTGATCGGGATTGATGCCAGTGAAGCTGTTGAAATATCAGCCAAAACCGGCCTTGGCATTCCCGATGTGCTGGAGGCGATTGTCGCAAAACTGCCCTCCCCCACAGGCGATGCAAACGCACCGCTCAAAGCCATGCTGGTCGATAGCTGGTATGATGCCTACCTTGGCGTCGTCGTCCTGATCCGCGTGATCGACGGCAAAATCTCCAAGGGCGACCGCATCAGAATGATGAACACAAACGCGGTCTATCCAGTGGACCGTCTGGGCGTGTTCAAACCAGAGATGCAGAACATGGACAGCCTTGGCCCCGGCGAGCTCGGTTTTCTGACCGCCTCGATCAAACAGGTCCGCGACACCCGCGTCGGCGATACCATCACCCATGAGAAGAAAGGCACCACCGACGCCCTGCCCGGCTTCCAACCCGCGCAACCGGTGGTCTTTTGTGGCCTCTTTCCGGTGGACAATGCCGAATTCGAGGACTTGCGCGAGGCGATTGAGAAACTGGCGCTCAACGATGCCTCCTTCAGCTACGAAATGGAAACCAGCGCCGCCCTGGGATTCGGTTTCCGCTGCGGCTTCCTTGGCCTTCTCCACCTTGAAGTCATCCGCGACCGCTTAGAGCGTGAATATGACATCGAGCTGATCACCACCGCACCCTCGGTCATCTACCACGTGCATATGAACGACGCGACGATGATCGAATTGCACAACCCCGCCGACATGCCCGAGGTCAACCACATCGACCATATCGAGGAGCCACGCATCAAAGCCACGATCCTCGTGCCCGACGAATACCTGGGCGATGTGCTCAAACTCTGTCACGACCGACGCGGCATCCAGCTGGACCTTACCTATGCAGGCACGCGCGCGATGGTGGTCTATGACCTGCCGCTCAACGAGGTGGTGTTCGACTTCTACGACCACCTCAAATCCGTGACCAAAGGCTACGCCAGCTTCGACTACCAGATCTCCGAATATCGCGAAGATCATCTGGTAAAGATGAGCATCCTCGTCAACGAAGAACCCGTCGATGCCCTCTCGATGATGGTCCACCGCGACCGCGCCGAGGCGCGCGGGCGGGTGATGTGCGAAAAACTCAAACACCTCATCCCGCAACACCTGTTCAAAATCCCGATCCAAGCGGCGATTGGAGGGCGTATAATCGCCCGCGAAACGATTTCAGCGCTGCGCAAAGATGTGACCGCCAAGTGCTATGGCGGCGATGCGACGCGGAAACGCAAACTCTTGGACAAGCAAAAAGCGGGTAAGAAAAAGATGCGCCAGTTCGGCAAGGTGGATATCCCGCAAGAGGCGTTTATTTCGGCTTTGAAGATGGATGGGTGAGGGTTAGAGCTTGATGTAAGAGGTTCCCGCCTACGCGGGAATGACGCCCGTTGCGCCATCTCCCGCACACGTCATCCCCGCAAAAGCGGGGATCTCCCACCTCAAGCTCCGCGTTAACCTCGCATAAACCAAGCCGACCCATCATCTGCACGATGCAGCCATCCTACGTCTACATCGTCACCAACAAACCCAACGGAACACTCTATATCGGCGTGACGAGCGATCTGGAAAGACGTTGTTTCCAGCACCGCAAAGGGCTGCTGCCCGGTTTCACAAAACGCTACAATTGCAAAAAGCTCGTCTGGTTCGAAACCCACAGCGACATGCGCGAGGCCATCACGCGCGAGAAACGTCTTAAGAAATGGAACCGCGCTTGGAAAATCAAGCTGATCACGGCCATGAACCCCAATTGGCGCGATCTGGCATTGCCTTTTTGATAAACGGATACTTCAACACCGCACTAACACCCCGCACAAGCGGGGATTTCTCAAACGGCGCGCCAGCCAACTCACAGCGCATGTACTTTAAGAGGTTCCCGCCTTCGCGGGAATGACGCCCGTTGCGCCAACTTCCCCACACGTCACCCCCGCACAAGCGGGGATCTCTCAAACAGCGCGCCAGCCAACTCACAGCGCATGCACTTTAAGAGGTTCCCGCCTTCGCGGGAATGACGCCCGTTGCGCCAACTTCCCCA
>CAYRKW010000045.1:0-24000 GCA_964425135.1 uncultured Rhodobacterales bacterium | reverse complement strand
ACTTTAAGAGGTTCCCGCCTTCGCGGGAATGACGCCCGTTGCGCCAACTTCCCCACACGTCACCCCCGCACAAGCGGGGATCTCTCACGACGCTCCCAACCGGGCTTAAAACAAATTCCCACCCTCTTGCTCAGCTGCTTCATCAGCCAGCACAACAGCGCCAGCGCCGACCAATGGCGCGCAGCCGGAAAGCGCCAATGCGCCCAGTAGCAATGCGGATGCGATCAGTTTTGTCATGTCTTCAGTCCTTTTCGTGTCTGCGCAATCGCGCGTCAAAGTCGATAGGTCGAAAAGCCGCTCAGTTGCCCAAAAGAGCATCCCCGACATTGTTAAGATCACGCCCCAACCCACGGATGGTCTCGCAGCCCGCAAGGCTGAGGCTCACGGTAAGAATTAGCAAAACGCGTGTCATATGTCATGTCTCCCAAACGTCTATCCCGTCCACTCTAGGCAGACCAAGCCCGCAGCGTCAACGGCGTGGCGCTTGTCACATCTCGATCTTCCGCAACCTGTCAATCTCAGCCGTGTCACCGCAACACCTCACCCAACGAGAGACTTATCCGATGCCACTTCACGTCAAAGCCCAGATCCATCGCGGCGTTACGCTCCAGATCCTGCTCGCATTCATCATATTGATCACCCATTCTTGGTCTGTGCTCATCTTCAGCATCGCGCTCAGTCCCCGCGTGGTGTGCAAGATTAGAAACCATCGCAATCATGTCCGGCAATGGCGGCGCATGGCCGACGAGAATGTCACGTGAAACTGTGACAAACCTCACTGAACGTCCACCCAACCCGCGCTAAGCCAATGGCAATAATGCACGCCGCAAAAAGGGATCAGGCTCATGATCGGCATCGACGCATTAGGCTATCTGGCCGGATTTTTCCTCATCATGATGGCCTGCATGAAGTCCCAAATCCACATGCGCGCCTGCAATATCGCAGGCAACGCGACCTTCATCCTCTACGGCTTTCTCGCCGAGGTCTGGCCCGTCTTCGTCCTCAACGCCGTGATGCTGCTCCTGCACGGCTACCGCCTGATGTGTCTGCGCAAAGCCGCTTCGTAGACAGGCCAAAGCCTTCGCGCTAAGGGCAGCGCGATGCTTTTTTTCAACATCACAGAGCTCTGGATGATGGCGGCGCGTGGTAAAGCTCCTCGCGGAATTGATCGCGTTTTGCTGGAAATCGGTCATGTTCTGGCAAAGCGCGGCGATGCGGCGTTGATTGTCTTCGACCCGCGCAAGAATCAACTGCATCGCGCGCCAAACGATTGGCTCTCCGACAAAAACCTCGATACCCCGGAACGCTGGAGCCACACCGCCAATGCCCCCCGCCGCCGACACTTCGCCAAGTGGCACTTCCCTCCAAGGCGCCCCGACATCCGCCTCTCGACTGTACAGATCGACCCCAAAGACACCATCATATCACTTGGCCGTCCCGAAATGATCGCAGCGCTTCTAAAACGACGCCCAAACGCGCGACATATGGTGATGATCCACGATACCTCCATGGCGCTTGGCATCGAGGTGCCCAGCCGCCGCCTCATCCGCCGCCAGCGCAACGTTCTGCGCGACATATGCGCCAGCAAAGCCGAGCTTCTGACCCCATCGGCCATCACCCGCGACAACATCCGCACGCTCCACCCCAACACAAACCCAACCGTCCTGCGCCTCGCCTATCATTACCGAACCGTCACCGCGCCACCGCCACCCATCACGCAGCCCTACTTCCTGCACGTCGGACCGCTCAAATTCTGGAAAAACGGCCCCCGCCTGATCGACGCCTACACCCGCGCACGCGCTCAAAACCCGAGCCTGCCCAAACTGGTGCTCGCCGGCCACCTCACGCGCCAAAGCGCCGCGCATATCCATGTCGTCCCAAGCCCCGATCACGCGGCAATGCAGGCGCTCTACCAAAACTGCCACGGGCTGATCCTGCCCAGCCGCGCCGAAGGCTTTGCCCTGCCGCTTGGCGAGGCCCTCTTTTTCGGCAAGCCCATCGCCGCATCGCGCATCCTGTCCCCGCTCCTGCCGTCGGCATCGGGCGACATCATCCTCTTTGATCCGGACAGCACCGATGATATGGTTAAAGCAATCTTAACGCTGGCCGGGGCCAAGGCTGCGCAGTTGCAAGAAACCCGATCATGGACGAGTGTCGCAGATGAATTACTGGCCCAAATCGCAACGTTTCCGACCTAACCGCGCCGAAAGCCAGTCGCGCATCCCACATCCCATCGTCGCCCTGGGCGCGCCATACGCCCGGCGCAAACTCCTGCGCCAGATATGCGCACTGCACCCCGCGTCCCGTATCCTCAATATATGGCCGCGCAGTGGTGGCGACAGCCCACTGCACCCCGACCCCAACGCGATCGCGCTGGTGTGGAACGGCCTGAAAGGGCGGCGCGCGCAGTTCGTTGCCGCCGCGAGAGCCGCAGGTCATCGCGTCCTCTTCGCCGAGCGCACGGCCATTCCCAATCGCATCCAGATTGACTGGCAGGGCGTGAATGCCGCGCATAGTTTCGTGCAGACCTCTGCACCGCTCGCGCTGGGCGGCAGCAACTGGCGCGCGCTCAAATCACAGCTTCGCGCGCCGCACCCCCGTGATGCTCCACCCGCAAACGACACGACGGATTTGGACCGCCCCTACATTTTCGTGCCCCTTCAGATGCCCCATGACACCCAGATCACCCACATGGGAGACTGGATCGCCTCGATGGATATGCTGCTCACGACCCTAAAAACCGCCGCGAGCGCGCTGCCGGAAAACTGGCGCATCCTTCTCAAACCCCACCCCCGCGCAAAACCGGAGATGACCCGTAAATATGCCTCCCTTTCAGGCGACAAGCTGCAACTCACTGCGCGCACCGACACGTACCATATGATCGAACGGGCCGAGCTGGTCCTTACGGTCAATTCATCGGTCGGGCTCGAAGCTTTCTACTTTGATAAACCGGTACTGGTGCTGGGCCATGCGATTTACCAGCGCCCCGGCACCGCGACCAAGATCAATTCCACCAACGATCTCATGACCGCCCTGGCCTGCCCGCAAAACATCAGCTTTGATCCATCGGCGCGCGATGCCTTGATGACCGCTCTGACCTCCGATGTGTTTTTCGAAACGATGGTCAAAGCGCCCAACACGTTCACCCCAACTTCGCTCGAACGCATCGCGCACATGATTGGCGCGGATAATCACGCTTGACCTTCTTGCCGCACTTGGCACACTCATCCAAAGTTCAGCGGCGGGAGATGGATATGTCCGAGCAAATCAAATCATACGTTGCAGCGGCCAAAGCCCATTTGCGCGCAATCTCCGACACCAAAGCCGCCTTTGCGACCGTGCGCGACCAGATGCTCCGCGAGGTTGAGACAATCCAGAGCGCGCAGGCCAAGGGTCAGGAGATTATCCCAGAGTTGTCTTATGCGGATATAAACGCCGGAAACGTCAGCCAAAGCCGCATCGACGCCATCAAAAACCGCGGCTGCGTGATCGTGCGCGGCGTGTTCGAGCAAGACCAGGCCCGCGAGTGGAACGAAGAGATTGGCGACTATATCGAGCGCAATGACTATTTGACCAAAGCCAAGGAAAAAGCTGGCCTGGACAAATACTTCTCACAACTCGATGCAGGCGCGCCCCAGATTTACGGGCTCTACTGGTCCAAACCGCAGGTCATGGCGCGACAAGCCGAAAGCATGGCTGCCACCAAGCGCTTTTTGAACGGCCTTTGGAAAACCGACGGGCCGATGGGCGAAGAGTTCGATCCCAATCACGACTACGCCTACGCCGACCGCACCCGCCGCCGCGCCCCCGGCGATACCACGCTTGGCCTGTCGCCGCATATGGACAGCGGTTCTTACGAACGCTGGGTCGATCCGGCCTATCAGAAAATCTACGGCGCGATTTTTTCGGGGCAGCTTGAAGACTACGATCCATGGCGGGCCACCTACCGCACCCAAACCCGCGAATACGCCTCACCCGCGGTATGCTCCATGTTCCGCACCTTTCAAGGCTGGACCGGCCTGACTACCCAAGGCCCCGAGGATGGCACACTCTCGCTCTTGCCGATCGCAAACTCGATCAGCTATTTCCTGCTGCGCGCCTTGCAAGACGATGTGGCGAGCGACGATTTGTGCGGCGCCGAACCGGGCCGCGCGCTGGGCGCAAGCGCCAAATGGCATGGCGAGTTAATGGACGGGCTGATCTCCATCCCAACAGTGGAGCCGGGCGATACCGTTTGGTGGCACCCGGATGTCATACACTCCGTCGCGGATGAACATAAAGGCGACGATTTTGCCAGCGTGATCTACATTGGCGCATCCCCCAAATGCCCAAAAAACGAAGCCTACGCCCGCAAACAAGCCCAATCCTTCCTTGCAGGCAAAAGCGCGCCCGATTTCGCGGCCGAAGATTACGAGGTGGATTTCGAAGGCCGCGCCACGCTCGAAGATCTGACCGATCTGGGAAAAGCACAACTCTGCCTGAGCTAAGGCGTCCGACCTTTAACCTGAAACACAACGCACCGCTTTTCGCGTTTGAGCGAAGCGAAAGGCAGCGAATAAGCGATCCAAGGACTAGCTCGGGCGCTGTAACCGCACAAAACCTTCATCTTTCCAACAAATACTCAAAAACGGTTTCGCGCCCGCGCGAAACGATATGTCGTGCGGCCCGCAAGGGCCGCTCCGTTTTGCAACTGAGCCGCGCATCAATTCTTGACGTCACCCCGATACTGAACTAGCAAGAGCGCTCAGAGCGCGCGGGCGTTGTGTAATGGTAAGACCTCAGCCTTCCAAGCTGATGATGCGGGTTCGATTCCCGCCGCCCGCTCCAAATCTTTCTCAAAAAATCAGCACCCGCGACGCCGATACCCCGCCGCCTTATTGTCATCCACGAATGCAAAGTTTAAATGCCAGCAGGCAGCGCGGGAGATAAGCAATCCATGGCCGAGGAAGAACGCGAAAAATCGAAAACCATCGGCCCGTTGCGCGGACTGCTCCCGTTTCTAGCACCCTACCGCCCGATGATCATCGCAGCCCTGGCCGCGCTTTTGATCACCGCCGGACTTACGCTCACGCTGCCGCTCGCCGTTCGGCGCATCATTGATAATTTCAGTGTTGATGATACCAGCATCATCGATCTCTATTTCGGCGCCGCCATCGCGATAGCCGCGCTTCTGGCGATCTTCACAGGTTTGCGCTTTTACCTCGTCACACGGCTCGGGGAGCGGGTCGTGGCAGACGTCCGCCGCGCCATTTATGACCGTGTGATCGGCATGAGCCCGGCGTTCTACGAGAAGATCATGACCGGCGAAGTGCTCTCACGCCTGACCACCGACACCACCCTGATCCTGTCGGTTATCTCCTCGTCCGTCTCCTTCGCCCTGCGCAATACACTCACCATGTTTGGCGGGCTGATTTTTATGCTGCTGACATCGGCCAAACTCACCGGCCTTGTCCTGCTGATCGTCCCCCTCGTCATCGTCCCCATTCTTACGCTGGGCCGCCGCGTCCGCATCCTGTCGCGCGAAAGCCAGGACAAAATCGCCGAAAGCTCCGGCAACGCCTCCGAAACGCTTCTGGCCGCGCAAACGATCCAGGCCTACACCCATGAACGCGCCGCCAGCAGTTTCTTCGGCACCCTCACCGAACAGGCCTTCGATGCCGCCCGCCGCCGCATCAAAACCCGCTCGTTCATGACCGCTATTGTCATCTTCCTGATCTTTTCAGGCGTCGTCGGCGTCTTGTGGATCGGCGCGCGCGATGTGCGGGCAGGCAACATGTCTGCAGGTGCGCTCGTCCAGTTCGTCATCTACGCCGTCCTGGTCGCAGGCGCGGTTGCTGCCCTGTCGGAAATATGGGGCGAGCTGCAACGCGCCGCCGGCGCGACCGAGCGCCTCGTCAATCTGCTGCACGCTGAAGATCCGGTCGAGGATCCGGCCAATCCCGCAACCCTGCCCCAACCGATCACCGGTGCGCTGTCCTTCGAAGGCGTTACATTCCACTACCCAGCCCGCCCCGATCAGGCAGCGCTTGATGACGTTTCGCTCGACATCACATCAGGCGAGACCATCGCCTTCGTCGGCCCGTCCGGCGCCGGCAAAACCACCATTTTTCAAATGCTCTTGCGGTTTTTCGACCCGCAATCAGGCCGCATCACACTCGATGGCACCCCCATCGACAGCATCACCCGCGAGTCCCTGCGCACTGCCTATGCGCTGGTCCCGCAAGAGCCGGTGATCTTCGCTACAACCGCCCGCGAGAACATCCGCTTCGGACGCCCCGATGCAACCGATGAGGAGATCACCGCCGCCGCAAAAGCCGCCGCCATCGACACGTTCCTCACCAGTCTCCCCGATGGCTACGACACCCACGTCGGCGAGCGCGGCGTGATGCTTTCAGGCGGCCAGAAACAGCGCATCGCCATCGCCCGCGCTATTTTGCGCAACGCTCCCGTCCTGCTGCTCGACGAGGCCACCTCCGCGCTGGATGCCGAAAGCGAACGGGCCGTCCAGCAAGCGGTCGAGGCCATGGCGCAAGATCGCACAACCCTCATCATCGCCCATCGCCTGGCCACCGTGAAAAAAGCCGACCGCATCATCGTCCTGGACCAAGGCCGCATCGCCGCCATCGGCACCCATAACGAGTTAATCGCCCAAGACGGCCTCTATGCCCGCCTCGCCCGCCTGCAATTCACCGAAGGCGCGATGGCGGCAGAATAACACCTCATCTCGCCCAGAAACGAGACAGCGACTGCGCTCGCTGGCATTGAACGAGGGATGAGGGATAGGTCATGCACGATCACCGGTATTCTCACCGGGATCGTTGCATTAATTTTCTGAGATCGCAAAGATCAGTCGCCTTTGAACGCCGATTATACGGCAAGGCCGAACATGTCATTTAGAAGACGGATTTCGCCCGTGACACCGTCTGGCGGGTCGTAAACGTGGCCCTTTTGATCATGCGAACGGCTTCAATGCCTTTCACCGCGCAATTCATGACGTCGTCTGTTTCTTTTCGAAAGCCGCAACCGTAGCACCTATCAATACGAGCGGCAGCGCGAACAGAAAACTCGTTCCCAGTGGCAGACCGAAGATGAGCAAATCCGCCAGAACCGGCCAAAGAAGCGCGACATACTCGAACGGCGCAAGCCGGGAGGCCTCGGTAAAGCTGAACGATAGCGTCATCGCGATATGCGCGAAACCACCGAAGAGGCCCGCGAGCACCAACAACAGAACCGTTTGCGCGCCTGGGAATGCCCAGCCCCATGGCAGCGTCAGTATTCCTCCGGCCATGGAAGCCACCACGAAATAAAAGGCGATGGCGCCGGGGCTTTCTGTCCGTGTCAGGCTGCGAACCATAATGAGGGCGAAGGCTGTCAGGAGCGCCGTCAAAAACCCAAGGCCGATCCCGATCAACCGGCGCGCATCCACCGTGCCGCCTCCAATATCAGGCCAGACCAGGACCAAAATACCCGCCAGCCCGAAGGCGAGCCCCAGCGCGCGCCATCTCGTGAGCCGTTCGGACAGGACCACGACTGCGGTGATAGCTGTCAGCACCGGCGCAAGTTGGGCGAGCAGGACGGCCTCGGCCAATGGCAGAAGCGCAACTGAGGCGAACGACGTAAACATCGCCACTGCCCCAAAGAAGGAGCGTACCAGATGACCAAGGGGGCGTGTGGTACGAAGACCGCCGGGAAATTCGTGGCGCACCATCAGAAAGATCACCAATGGTATCAGGGCAAAGAATGACCGGAAGAACACGATCTGACCAAGCGGTACGGCATCGCTTAGGGCTTTCACGCAAACGACCATGCCAGTGAACAATATGCCCGACAGGATGCGCAGCGCGATCCCGAGCGATGGATTGTCAGGCCGTGTCACGTCTTTGCATCCTGCTTAGCGAGCGCATCCCGCAGGGCATCGCCAGTTAGATTGATCGCAAGAACCGACACCACAACACAAAGCCCGGGCCAGATCATTTGCAGCGGGGTAGAGCGCATGTGAATCCGCGCATCCAGAAGCATCGTTCCCCACTCCGGCATAGGGGGCTGAACACCGAACCCTAAAAACCCAAGTGTCGAAATACCCAAGATCGCCCTAGCAAGCATTCCGGTCCAGACGACGATCAGCGATGGCAGCAGCGACGGCAGATAATGCCAGCGCGCAATCGCAAGTGGCGAAAGGCCGGCAAGTCGCGCTTGCACGACGTATCCCCTGTTGCTGACAGACAGACCAATGCCGCGGGCCACGCGGGCATAACGCATCCAACCTGTCACGGTGAGAGCGAAGATGAGCGAGCCTGTGCTTGCCCCAAGAACACCCGCAATGACCACCGCCGCGATAAGCTCGGGAAAAGCGAGAAACGTGTCCGTTGCGCGCATGGCAATCCAATCGGCCAAACGACCACCCTGAGCCGCGATCAGACCGATGGTTGTTCCGATGATCAGTCCTAGCAGCGATACGACAAAAGCCAGCCCAAGCGACCAGCGCGCGCCGTGCAGAAGCCGAGAGAGGATGTCACGCCCAAGGGCATCCGTGCCAAAAAGCCATTCCCCACCCGGCGGTCTAAGCCGGTTCGGAATGTTGATGGCTGTCGGATCATGAGGTGCAAGCATGGGGCCGAATATCGCAATCAGCGCGCACACCGTAACCAAAACACAGACGCTACGCATCGCGCCCACTCAATCTGGGATCAAGGCTGCGATAGATCAGGTCGATGGCAAGGTTCACCACCACGAATATGACAGCGGCGAGTATGACGACCGCCTGCACTTTTGGGAAATCGCGCGCAAAGATGGCGTTTACAAGAAAGCTTCCGAGACCGGGTCGCGCAAAGATCACTTCGACCACGACAAGGCCTTCCAGCAAGAAGGCAAGTTCCAGACCGAGCACGGTGACGACAGGTACGGCGGCGTGGGGGGCAACGTGATCGCGGGCAATATCGTGGCGCGCAACGCCCCGTCTGGTGAACGCCGGCAGAAAAGGCTGTCCGCGTGCCTCAAGAATGCCCGAGCGGATAATGCGCGTCAGCGAAGCCGCAATACCAAACCCCAGCGTCATTGCGGGCAAGATGCCGTGCGTGGCTGTTTCGGCCCCCATTGCGGGCAGCCAGCCGAGTTGCACCGCGAAAAGCAGGATCAACAGCAGCCCAAGCCAAAACGCCGGGATGGCAACGCCGACCGAGGCAAGCGCAACGGCTCCGCGATCCAACCAACTGCCGGGTCTGCGTGTCGCGATCAGGGCAAGTGGCATGGAGACGGCCAAGCCGAGTGCCAAGCTGACGATCGCAAGCGGGAAGGTGTAGGACATGGCCGTTACAAGATCGGGCCAGACGTCCCGCCCGTTGACGGAAGACTGCCCGAAATCACCCTGCAATAGTGGGGCGAGCCAGGCCCAAAACGCTGTCCAAAACCCGTCGTCAAACCCGGCCTCAGACCGAATGAAATCCAAAACCTCTTTGGATACGTTCTGGCCATAGCGCGCTTCTGCAATCGCCAAAGCAGGATCGCCGGGTGCGTGCCACAATAGAGCGAATGTCGCCAAAGCCGCACCGGTGAGAACGACCAAGGCGCGCAGCAAAAGCCCGGAAAAGACGGCAATCACGCGACACGCTCCAATGCACCAAGGGCGAAGGCGGCATCGCGGAGCGTGCGCCCATAGTCGGTTTGCGGCGCTTCGACAAAGGTTTGCGCGATCGCTAACTCTTCGATCCGCCCCGCCCGCAACACAGCAATCTCATCCGCGAAGGCGGCGGCATATCCTAGATCATGTGTCACGATCAGCGCAGCAAACCCTTCCTTCTGTTGCATGTCGGCGATCAGACGCGCGGTGTGTTTCTGCGTTACTGCATCCAGCGCGGAGAGTGGTTCATCAAACAGCACCAGTGGGGGGACAGCGATAAGCGCGCGAAGGATGCCCATGCGCTGTGCCTGCCCGATCGACACCTGATCGGGACGCCGGTCCAGAAGTTCGGGTGAAATTTCCAGAGCGCGGCACAGTGTTGCCAACCGCTCTGGGTCCGCAGTCAGGTTTTGGGCCACAACAGGTTCCATGACAGAGCGACGGAGCGACAGGCGCGGATTAAAGGCCGCGCGTGGTTCCTGCATGACAAGCGCAGGGCGGCACTGCGAGACCGGTGCGCCGTTCCACGACATTCTGCCCGCTGAGCAATGGACCAGCCCAAGGATTGCGTTGATGAGGGTGGACTTGCCCGCGCCGCTTTCGCCCACCACCGCCAGCGTGCACCCCGGTTTGAGTGAGAGCGAGACCTCTTGGAGCGTCGTCAAAGCGCCACGCCGCACAGAGATGTTGTCTACCATCAGCATGGCAGCTCCAGCCAATTCCGATGGGCGCAAAGGGCCTTGGCGGCTCGTGTTTTCGGTGATGCGAGAAACGCTTCGGTCGATGCATCCTCCACAATGCGCCCGGCATCCATCACCATCAATCGCGCGACCCGGCGTGCGGCAAGCCCCAGATCGTGCGTGATCAGCAGGAGCGCGGTTTGCCGATCTTTCAGATAGTCTTCGAGAAGATCCATTGTTCCCGCCGCGACCACCGGGTCAAGCGCGGACGTAGGCTCGTCCATCACCAACAGATCAGGCGTGCCGATCAATGCCATGGCGATCACAAACCGCTGCTGCATCCCTCGGCTCCAGCCCCAGGGACGTTTGCGCAGATCACCCTTTTCAATCCGGAGAGCTTTGAACAGCACCTCTCGGCGCGCGTCGTCCGGGGCAAGCGCCAGAGCCCGCTCAGCCTCACGCCAATGGAACGCCATCGACCGAAGTGGGTCGAGCGCTTCATCCGGGCTTTGCGGCACATGGGAAACGCTGGCCCCTTGCGCCCGCAACGCATCCACCAGTTCATGCCCAAAGGTCGACTTGCCAGACCCTGAAGCACCAACAAGCCCGACGCGTTCGCCGGGCTTGAAGTCCACATTTGTGGGATGAAGTATGATCTGGCCCGAGCGCTCTGCACTCAGGCCTTGGACTTTAATCGTCATTCAGCGAAGCGCGTCTCGTGGGTAATCCAGTAGGTCTCGGTCGGGTGGACCTTGTAACCAGTCAGACCGGCACGCGCAACAACGGCCTGGCTAACGTGGAAGACGGGGATAAGCGGGACGTCCGTGGCAATGATCTGCTGAACCTCATCGTAAATCCGCTCACGCTCGGCTTGTTCAAACGTAGTTTGGCCTTCGACCAGAAGGGCGTCCATCGCCGGATTGGCGTAGTTCCCCGCGTTTGAACCACCGTCACTGGCCAATAGAAAGCCGAGGATCGAACCGGGGTCACCCTGCGGCAACATCACCCATGCTTGCAGGAACATGTCGCCGTCGCCCGCTTTGAGCGCGTCGTTGCTGGCACCATATTCACCAACCTGCACGGATGCTGTGATGCCAATTTGTTGCAGAAAGGCCTGCGTGATTTCGGCCGTCGGAGGCAACGCCGCGCGAGAGGAATAGGTCAGGATCTCGATCTCAAGCGGTGCGCCATCGAGCATCCACGTCCCGCCCTGCTTGACGGCTCCGGCCTCGGCCAGCAGCTCCTCCGCCCGTGCCGGATCATAGGTCGGCGCGATGTCGGCTGCCCAGCTTTTGCCCGCGGGATAAATGGTTCCGGCAGGCACACCGCCGACGCCGGAAAGAACGGCCTCGACAATGCCATCCCGGTCAATCGCCAAAGATACCGCCTGCCGGATAAGCGGGTTCGCCAGCGGGCCCGACGTCGTGTTCATCGAATAGAAATAAAGCCGTGCGGTTGGTGCCGTGAAGCCCTGCGCACCCGTTTCTTGGATGCGTGCAAAATCGGTTTCGGGATAGTTGATCACCATATCCACATCACCGGCTTCAAAGGCCAGTGAGGCTGTTGCCGGATCAGGTGTGGCGACAACCCGCACATCGTCAAAGCCAGGCTCACCCATGCGATAGTCTGCGTTTGCTTCAACGCGGTAAAGCTGCTCCGGCACAGCCTCACGGAAGATGTAGGGACCGGTTGCGTTAATTGGGAACGCATCTGACGGCGCGCCGAGAATGGCGACGCCAGGATCGGACAGGCTCCACTGGAAGGCTGCATTTGGTCTGTTGGTTTCAAAAACCACAACACGCTCACCATCCGCAGACATGCCCGCCAGATCCAGAACGCCCGCGATGCGCTTGTTGAACGCCGGATCGTTCTCGTCCGAAATCGGCGCAATTGCATCAATGACAGCCTGCGCGGTCACCGGGGAACCATCATGGAACATCAAATTATCGCGCAAGGTCACGCGCCAGGTCGTTGGTGCCGTTTGATCAATGCTCTGTGCCAAACGCGGGTAGAGGTTCAGATCGTAATCGATGCCCATGAGCGTTTCCGTCACGCCGGTCTGGTTTGACATCCAGCCGTTGTAGCCTGTGCGCGGGTCAGGCACCTCGGCCGTGGGGCCGAATGCGACCGAAATGGTAAGTGTATCGTCCTGCGCTGCGGCAGGCACCGCGGTGCCAAGCGCAATCAAAGCGGCAGCGGTCATGCGGGTGAGAAATGACATAGAGGTTCCTTCAGATGTTCGTTTTCAGGTTGTTGGGAATTGAGAAGCGGTCTCGCGCGAGAGTGCGGGCTTCTACTTGTGACAGAACGGATAGCGCGTCCTCATGGCTCAGCCCTTTCGCACAGGCACGATTCCAGACACGACGCGCTGACGTGGGCGACCAAGGCAGGCATGCTTGCGCCAACCAATTTCGCAATGGCGCAGGCAATGCATCGTAGCTACGCATCGGGTTGGCCGCCCGCCGCTTGCGTTTGAGCGATGTCGATCCGAGGTTGCGGGTCAAATCTCGTCCTCCGGGCGCTCCACCGCATCCAGCACGAGAACGAGGCGCGTCTCACCTGTCCCTTCAATGGGTGGCGAGCGATGGAGCAGACCTGAGGCCGGTTTTTCGGACCAAAGTGTGCCACGCAGAAGGATCGGCGCACCCGTTGCAACCGAAAAGACCCGCTTGGGGTCTTCGCCGTCAGTCGAGATCCCATATTGAGTGCCTTGGCCACGATAGGTGCATACAAGCCGCGAAGTGATCGCGTCGATATGGAACTTGCGACAGGCATTCGTTGTGACCGCCTGAAGACGCAGCCGCAGATAGGGTGCCTTCATCAATTCGGCGAAGATTTCGGCCATAGCGCTGACATCACCGATGAATTGATCGCGTTCGTCGCAGTCTGGTGTTTCCGCCACATCGCAAAGCGCTGTTACCGCAGATGGGACGGCATTTGGACGCAAGACGATCCGTCCCTGCGGCAATAAGGATGGATCGAGAGTGTCGATCCATTTCTGAAACGCAGGCTCGGGTTGCCTGCGCCAGATCGCAGCGGCGCAACCGGGCTGAAGAAATGTCTTGAGGTCTTCCGGCTTGTCCGCAACCGCGACACCGATTGCTGCGTTCCGGACCAGGGCACGCGCCAACGTCATGCCGCTTCCTCTTGCCGCCGCCAAGCTGGGAACGGATCCGGATAATCGGGCAGATCATCTGGACCACTTGTCGCCGTTGCGGGGACTAAACAGGCATCCAGCCGCGCCTTTAGCGCTGGCCAATCGATGCCCGCCCCAATGAACACGATTTCCTGACGCCGGTCCCCCCACGGCACTTGCCAGTGCTGCTGCATGTAATTGCGCGCGCTTTCATCAACGGGCCAACTCTCCTTCGGCACAGACGCCCACCAGGTTCCAAGCGGCTTGACGCTCGACAAGGCGCCGGCGAGCGAGAATTCGGTCACCCAACCGGGCCGGGTGGAAATCCAGACATGCCCCTTGGCACGGATCACACCCGGCAGATCACCGTTCAGAACGCTCAGGATTTTCTCTGGAACGAACGGCAGCCGCGCGCGGTAGACAAAGGAGGCCACGCCATATTCCTCGGTTTCCGGCGTGTGATCGGCGAAGCCATAGAGCTCCTTGGCCCACATCGGATGCTCGTGGGCCTTATCGAAGTCGAACATGCCGGTATCTAGGATCGCCTCGGCAGCAATGTCAGAATGGTCCGTCTCGATAATCTTGGCATCGGCGTTTAGGCTTCGGATGATCTTGCGCGCGGCGTCCGTCCGCTCTGGCCCTGCATCCGTAACTTTGTTCAAAATGACCACATCGGCGAATTCGATCTGCTCGACCAGCAGATTGACAAGCGTCCGATCATCCTCTTCGCCAAGAGTCTCGCCACGATCCTTGAGGAAGTCGTGGCTGGAAAAGTCGTTCAGCAAGTTCACCGCATCGACCACGGTCACCATCGTGTCGAGCCGGGATACGTCCGACAGGCTGTCGCCGAACTCGTCCCTGAAATCGAACGTTGCCGCAACAGGAAGCGGCTCTGAAATCCCGGTCGACTCGATCAGCAGATAATCGAAGCGGCCTTCCGCTGCGAGCCGACGCACCTCCTCCAGCAGGTCATCGCGAAGGGTGCAGCAGATGCAGCCGTTCGACATCTCCACGAGCGTCTCATCCGTCCGGCTCAGCTCCGTGTCTGCCCGCACGAGATCAGCATCGATGTTCACTTCGGACATGTCATTGACGATGACCGCAACTCGGCGGCCTTCGCGGTTATTCAGTACCCGATTGAGAAGTGTGGTTTTTCCGGCTCCCAGGAAACCTGAAAGGACGGTGACGGGCAGTCGTTGGTCTGTCATAAGGCGCTCCAAAACTGATCCAATAGATCACGCAACTTACGCAGTTACTTTACTAATGCAACTGCAAAAGTTACGATTGGTTCTCGTTTGGAGAAAAATCGGGATTGATGGGGTGGATGCCCCCATCCTGATGGCATTGTAATCTGCCAGAGTTTTGAACGGTCTTTTTGGCGATCTGGATTGCGGCTTCAAGCAGTTTGCGGCGATCGCAGGATAAGTGTGCCCAGACAGTGGTTAACTTTGACCAGCCCTTAACTTTGCGACAGAACCAACAAATCTACTCAGGCGGCTCGATTCGATAGCTTAGCGCTGAACAATACAAACGCAAAAACCATTTCCCAGATCACCTGTGGACCTGAATTGGTAGCGTCATAAATACAGAATAGTTCTTTTATTACAGAGACCTAGTCATTTTCGCGCTTTAGCGAAATCTATATATAATTTTAGTATTGTATATCAAAATCTTGTTTGATGGGCCGATCAAAGTTGAGGCCTTTCGAGTAAAGACTTTGTTTATCTGGTTAACTTAGCCCCCAATCGCGATGAATAGTTTTTGATTGGCAAAATGATAACACGAGCAATTTTGGATTAATATTGATGAATATACTGTTTGTAGGGAATCCATTTATTTTTCATCAACCCGGGGGTGACGTCTCCCTTAGCCCAATTTCTCAATTCAATGCCCTGGCAAACGCCGGCGGACATACCATAACTCAGACCCTTTCAGATGCGGGCGGTGGAACCATTCAGGATGCCTGGGAAGACACCGGAGTTCAAAACGCGCAGGACGAGATTACGTCTGGAACCTACGATATCGTCTTTGTGGGAGGCGAACCCACGAAAATTCACGACGGAACAGCGGATGATCCGGACGGCACAGCCACATTCAACACCTACGCTGATCTGTTTGCCGGTCTGATAGAGTCAAATGGCGGTGATGTGATCTACATACACCGCATGGGCGAGCGATTGGTTTGTCGATTACGCCACCATCTCGGGCGGGGATGCTTTTGGAAATGCGGTTCATAGCGCATATGAATCGGCCGCGATCCGGAACAACCAACACTACGCCCCGTCCGGCCTTGCCTACAGCGAGGCCTACAGACAACTGACCATACTTTATGGCGACGGCGACAACGGGCAAACTGCCGAAGACCTGCTCACAGAGGATCCGCGGCATCCGACAGCTTTGCTCGCCTATCTCGCGGCAAATGTTTGGTATGAAACCGCCTTAAACGAAACGCCGCCTCCACCTTCAGCTTACTTACCCGCAGGCGTCTCTGTGTCCGATGCGCAACTCATGCAATCGATCGCAGCAAACATCGTCGCCAGCGATGCGATCGTAATCAACCAAGACACAAACCAGCCCCCTGCCGCGCAGGATGATGCGGTTTCGACGGCCGAGGATGTGCCGCTGACCTTTGATGTGCGCGCCAATGACAGCGATCCAGAGAACGGGCCGCTCACGGTCACCGATTTCACGCAGCCCGCGCATGGCACCCTGACGCTCGATCCGCAGTCAGGGGCGTTCACCTACACGCCGGACGCCGACTTCAGCGGTGCCGACAGCTTTAGCTACACGCTCACCGATGAGAATGGCGACACCGACACGGCTCAGGTCGCCCTCACCGTCACCCCCGTCAATGACGCCCCCCAGATCAGCGGTCCGGCCAATGGGGCGGTCACCATCGATGAGAACGCGCGCGCCGTCACGCAAATAAGCGCAACCGACACCGAAGGCGACACTGTCACCTTCGCCATCGCAGGCGGCGAGGATGCCGCGCTGTTCGAGATCGACCCGACAACCGGCGCACTCGCCTTTATAAGCGCACCCGATTTCGAAACACCCCTCGATAGCGACAGCGACAACACCTACGCCGTCTCCATCGCCGCTTCCGACGGAACAGACACAACCCAATCCGACATAAACGTCTCCGTGACGGATGTGTTCGAGAACCAGCCCCCTGCCGCGCAGGATGATGCGGTTTCGACGGCCGAGGATGTGCCGCTGACCTTTGATGTGCGCGCCAATGACAGCGATCCAGAGAACGGGCCGCTCACGGTCACCGATTTCACGCAGCCCGCGCATGGCACCCTGACGCTCGATCCGCAGTCAGGGGCGTTCACCTACACGCCGGACGCCGACTTCAGCGGTGCCGACAGCTTTAGCTACACGCTCACCGATGAGAATGGCGACACCGACACGGCTCAGGTCGCCCTCACCGTCACCCCCGTCAATGACGCCCCCCAGATCAGCGGTCCGGCCAATGGGGCGGTCACCATCGATGAGAACGCGCGCGCCGTCACGCAAATAAGCGCAACCGACACCGAAGGCGACACTGTCACCTTCGCCATCGCAGGCGGCGAGGATGCCGCGCTGTTCGAGATCGACCCGACAACCGGCGCACTCGCCTTTATAAGCGCACCCGATTTCGAAACACCCCTCGATAGCGACAGCGACAACACCTACGCCGTCTCCATCGCCGCTTCCGACGGAACAGACACAACCCAATCCGACATAAACGTCTCCGTGACGGATCGTCCGACGATGCAGTTTGTTGTCAGTTCGGGGCAATCCCTGTCGGTCGGGACGACGATTGTTCAGAATGTCCTCACAGATGCACCAGTTTATGCAGATCGCCTCCTTGCGCTTGATTTTGGAACCCATAATTTTGTGAACAAGGGCTGGCAGCGCGTGCCTGTCGATGAAGGTCAATTCCAGGGCTTCCGGCCCCTACAGGAATTCAACACCGAAACCCATGTGTCGGCGATGATGAACCAGATGGTCCATTCCCTTGATGCAATTGGGATGTCAGATACCATCTTCACGCATATCAATGTGGGGACAGGCGGCAGCTCAATTGCAGAGTTGATGGTGAGTTCTGATGATATTTTTGATGACGTCGATACTGGACTTGCCAATACGAGCCATGGTGATCTGTTTGCCGTGCTTGAGGCGGGTCAACCCTATAAATATTACGTAAACGGTGACGACATCACCTCTCCAAAGGTGGTTTCAAACAATATCCCCGCAAGTTTCGACAATCTCACGATCCAGTTACAACTCGCCCATGACCAGGCCTTACTCGAAGGCTACGAGGTCGACACCCAGATCGTTACCAACTGGATACAAGGTCAATCTGACCCCGGGATCGGCGGCAAGGCTTTCGGATATGAGCACCTGCTCAACCGCTTCTTTGACAAAGTTGAACAAGAGGCGAACAGTATTTTCGACGAAGATACGAGTATTTTGGGATTGGTGTCCCAGCATCGCGGCTATGGAACCAAAGCCGTTGCCATAGACCAGATAGAGGTGGTGCGCACAAATCCGAATATCTATTTCGGAGCCCCTGAATATCAGTTTGAAGCGCGCTATCCGTCTTCAATCGGGTTGGACTACACACATCTGAGCGCTGAAGGATACCACATGTTTGGCCAGTTGATGGGGCGCAAACTCGCCGATGCGCTGGCTGGCACACCTGATGCGCCGATATTGATCAGTGACGTGACCGCCACGACCAATACCGAGCTTTTGGTCCAGTTTGAGGGTCTGACCGGCCAGTTGGTTGACGATCAATCAGTTTACACATCTGGAACTGGATTGCTTCCGATCGAAAATCTGGGCTTTTTTGTCTATACGGAGGATGGGTTCTGGTCTCCGACACGCAACTTGCCCGAAGTAACTTCGGCCCAGATCGCCGGACCAGATACAGTTGCCCTCTCGTTTTCTCGGCCGGTCGAGGGAAATTTCAGGCTCTATTTGGGTCGCAACAATGACGATCCGTCTGCCCCGGATAACCCAACCAACCTGTCAGGATTTGGTGGGACGTCTTTGCGGGACTCTCACATCACTACTGCACTTGAAACAACGAGCGGTCAAACCCTGCAAGACAGAAACATCTATGAATATGCGCCGATCCAATATGTCGACCTTACTTTTGACTTTGGCGGCGCGCCCGCCATCGAAAATGCAGGCGCAGTAAGTGTAGATGAAAACGAGACCATCGTTATCGACCTTGAAACAACTGACGAAGACGGCGAAGGCAGCGGTCTGAGCTATACATTGGTCGGCGGCGTGGATGCAGCGCTCTTCGAATTGGATGCTCTGACTGGCGAGCTTACGTTTCTCACGCCTGCAAATTTCGAACAGCCTTTCGACGCTGATAGTGACAATATCTACCACGTCACTGTCTCGGTCACGGACAGCGATGTGCTGACCCATACCACCGATCTTCATATCGACGTTCGCGATGTCTCCGAGAACCCGCCTGCGGCTGAGGACATCGAAATATCGAGCGATGAAGACAACCCGATTTCAGGCACGCTCACAGCATCTGATCCCGATGGTGATGATCTGGTATTCGCTTTGGTGAGCGGTCCGCAAAATGGAATGGTTGACCTGAACGGCAATGGTGATTTCACCTATACGCCACTGACCAATTTCAATGGAACAGACAGCTTCACCTATTCTGTTGAAGATGAGACCGGATTTTCCGATACTGCTACCGTTTCGGTTGTGGCATTTCCGGTCAATGATGCTCCAGTGGCGACCGACACCAGCGTTCAGACCAATGAGGATCAACCCGTATCGGGTGCAATCACCGCCACCGACGTTGAAGGCGATATCTTGTCATTCGCGCTGGGAACCGCAGCTCAGGATGGAACGGTTGCATTACAAGACGGCGGCGCATTTACCTACACGCCAAATGCCAACTTCTTCGGAACCGACCGCTTCACCATCCTGGTCGACGATGGCGATGGCGGCAGCGCTGTTGGTACCGTTTCCATTGAGATAACGTCTCAAAATGATGTTCCGATCATCCAATCTGAAGACACGTTCACAGTTGCGGAAAACCTCATAACCGGCCCTGCAATCATCGCAACGGATGCCGATGGAGACAATATTTCATATGCGATCGAGGGCGGCGACGATGCGCAGTTGCTCTCAATCGACCAATTGTCGGGCAACCTTGTGTTCGTGACAGCTCCCGATTTCGAGTTGCCAAGCGACGCTGATTCAGATGGAAGTTACCAGGTCACAATATCCGCATCAGATGAAGTCTCAACGTCAACTCAAGAGATTACCATCACCGTCGAAGACGTCTACGAGAACACTCCGCCAGAGCTTTCGGTCGTATCGCAAATCTCGGTCTTGGAAAACTCGGACGCCGTTCTGACCATATCTGTACAGGATGATGTCAGCGGTCTTGGTGATGGGATAGTATTTTCGCTGTCAGGTGACGATGCCGCGCAGTTCGAAGTTGAGCAAGAAACCGGCGCGATCAGTTTTACGCTCCCGCCGGACTTTGAGACACCAGACGATCTGAATGCAGACAATGTCTACGCACTGACCATTATCGCTTCCGATATAGGCGGATTGTCTGACTCTGCATCGCTCGAAATTACCGTGACAGACGTTTTCGAAAACGTCGATCCGAACACCTTCGCCGACCAATATGATGTTGCGTTTAATCTGCCGCTCACCGTCGATGCGATGAATGGCGTTCTTGCAAATGATACTGATGACGATGGCGATCCGCTCACGTCAACCATATCGACCGATCCTGAAAACGGCCTCGCGACGTTGAATCTTGACGGTTCGTTTACTTACACGCCAGACGCTGGCTATTCAGGCGCCGACAGCTTCACCTACACAGCCAGCGACGGTCGCGGTGGCAGCACAATCGAAACCGTCACCCTAGACGTCGCCCAAAACAGCATACCTGTCGCGCGCGATGATACCTTCTCAACCGACGAAGATACGCCAATAATCATTGATGTCTTGGCAAATGACGAGGACCCGGATGGAAGCTCGCTGAGCTTGACACCATCGAGCGTGTCCAGCGGCTTGCTTGAGCAAAACGCCGACAACACACTCACCTATGCGCCTGCCGCCAACGCCAATGGTGCGGTCAGTTTCACCTACACAATCACAGATCCTGAAGGAAATTCCGATACCGCTGGCGTCACCATAGACATTGCCTCGGTCAATGACGCGCCTGTCCCTGATGCCCTTGACGTGACAGTAGATGAAGACGGTGTGTTCAACGGCCAGCTAACCGCTACTGATATCGACAGTTCTGAACTAACGTTTGCCTTGGATGCACAAGCCACCAACGGCAGCGTCACAATAAACCCGAATGGGTCTTTCCAATATACTCCAAACGCCAACGACAATGGCCCTGACAGCTTCACCTTTTCCATCGACGATGGCGATGGTGCTGTTGTGACCTCCAGTGCAACCATCACCATCAATAGTGTGAATGATGCGCCGGTGTTTACCAGCGCAAACACCTTTGATGCCGATGAGAACCAACTCATCGCGGCAAATCTCAGCGCACTCGACGTGGACGGCGATACCCTGTCATACGCGATCACCGGCGGGAACGATGCACCAGCCTTCGACATCGACCTGCAAACGGGTGTGCTATCCTTTGTCTCCAGCCCGGATTTCGAACAGCCAATAGACCACGACGCGAGCAACGACTACTCCCTGCAAGTTACCGTAAGTGACGGCACCCTGAGTGCGGTTCAGGACGTCGTCGTTAACGTCATCGATGTGTATGAAAACGTACCGCCAGAACTCCTGAACGCAGAAAATCTCATCATCATCGAAAATAGCAGCGTCATCGTTGACCTCAACGCAACAGATGATGTCGATGCGGAACCAGACGGGTTGGTCTATTCTGTATCCGGCAGCGATGCTGATCGCGTCACAATCGATGCAACAACCGGTGCTTTGAGCTTTGCAAGCCCTCCCGACTTCGAAGCGCCCGATGATGCAGATCTCAATGGCGTCTATGATCTGACCGTTACCGTCACCGACAGTGGCGCACTCTCCGATCAGTCTGACATCCAGATCACAATTGCCAACGAGACCGAACCGACGGATGTTCCAGTCCCCTCCGCCTATGACAACGTCTTTATTGGCGATCAGAATAACAATCCGATTGCCGGAACCTCGCTCAACGATTGGATCGAGGGCGGCGACGGGCGTGACAATATTTTTGGCGGCGCAGGCGATGACTACATCATCCCGGGCGCCGGGCAGGACTGGTATGTGCGCGGCGGAAGCGGAGCAGACATTTTCCAATACGGCCTCGCCGATCAGGATGTATCCATTTTCGATTTTGAAGACGGCATCGACAAAATCCGCCTCATGGACGGCCTGACCCTCGATGATCTGATCTTCCGCGAGAACGTCTTTAACGGCATCACGACACTGTCGCTGAACACCTCCGAAGGCGGGCGGTTCATGATGCGCAATGTCACTGCGGCGATGATTGACGAAGATGACATCCTTCAGGTCGCAGGATCGGTCAACGCATCGCCCCAGGCAAGCGACGGGGTCTTCAGCGTTGACGAAGATGCAGCGCTTTCGGATGTGCTATCCGGTTTCGATCCCGACGGCGACCCAATAGGCTTCGCTCTTGGAAGTGCGCCTGCCAACGGCGTCGCTACGGTCAACAGCAATGGCACCTTCACCTATACACCCACCGCGAATTTTTATGGCTCAGACGCCTTTTCCTTTATTCTAACTGACAATCGCGGCGGCAGTGATACGGCGGAGGTTGTCATCAACATTGCCGCCCTACCCGATGCACCGGTCGCTCAGGATGGGCAGGCAACGACTCTATCTAATGCCGTCGTCTCAGGTCAGCTACAATCAAGCGATCCTGATGGTGACATACCCACCTATTCCCTGGATACCGATCCTGCGAATGGTGCGGTGTCGATCAACTCAGACGGGCTCTATGTCTATACACCCGATGATGGTTTCTTTGGCCTTGATCAGTTCACCTATCTCGTCGATGACGGAACCGGTAATACCGATACGGCTACGATTATTATAGACGTCAAACAAAGCGCAGCCGTTCCAGTCCCCTCCGCCTATGACAACGTCTTTATTGGCGATCAGAATAACAATCCGATTGCCGGAACCTCGCTCAACGATTGGATCGAGGGCGGCGACGGGCGTGACAATATTTTTGGCGGCGCAGGCGATGACTACATCATCCCGGGCGCCGGGCAGGACTGGTATGTGCGCGGCGGAAGCGGAGCAGACATTTTCCAATACGGCCTCGCCGATCAGGATGTATCCATTTTCGATTTTGAAGACGGCATCGACAAAATCCGCCTCATGGACGGCCTGACCCTCGATGATCTGATCTTCCGCGAGAACGTCTTTAACGGCATCACGACACTGTCGCTGAACACCTCCGAAGGCGGGCGGTTCATGATGCGCAATGTCACTGCGGCGATGATTGACGAAGATGACATCCTTCAGGTCGCAGGATCGCCAAACACAAGCCCAGTCGCCGAAGATGCACAATTTGACGGGGACGAAGATACTGCGCTGAGCGGCAGTCTTATAGCCACCGATCCTGAGGATGACCCCATCACATTTTCGCTCGGTTCTTCGCCCGAGAACGGAACGCTTGAGATCAATCCTGATGGTAGTTTCACCTATACGCCCCAGGCGCATTTCCACGGCGCGGATGAGTTCACATTCATCGCAGCCGATGATCGCGGTGGTCTTGATGTGGGTGATGTTTCAATCAATATCGCGCCGCAGCCGGACAGCCCTGTCGCTGAACCAGCCTCCATCAGCACCCTCGTTGATAGGTCGGTCTCCGGCCAGTTGATATCGAGCGATCCCGACGGTGATATTCCCGTCTATCTCGTCTCGTCAGATCCCGGTTTTGGGCTGGTCAGCATTACTTTTGACGGTGCGTTCACCTACACGCCATTCGAAGGTTATGCAGGCCCAGATCAATTCTCGTATCTGGTAGACGATGGAACCGGCAATACCGATACCGCCATCGTCACAATCGACGTGGTGCAAACCTCAGATGAACCCAGTCCATCAAACTACGACAACGTTCTCATTGGCGATGCAAATGACAATCCGATCGTCGGGACATCGGCAAACGATTGGATTGAAGGGCGCGAGGGGCGCGACAACTTATTTGGCGGTGCCGGAGACGACTACATTTATGCTGGCCCCGGAAACGATTGGTATGTCCGCGGCGGCTCCGGCGCTGATATCTTCCAGTTTGGCTTGAATGACGGTGATTTGACGATCCATGATTTTGAAGATGGGTCCGATCTTGTGCGCCTTATGGATGGGCTGACATTGGACGACATGACCATGTCCCTTAATACTTACAATGGCGTAACGTCGGTCATTTATCGGACACTAGGCGGGGATCGCTTGATCCTAAACGGCACACCGCCCGAACTGTTTGATGATGCCGATGTTTTCGTTTGATGTCGCGGGGAGTGAGAAAAAACCTTGGGCTCATGCAGCTATCCGTCGATGGGACACCTGCAATCGCCCATCCAGAACCGCCGCTCTTG
>CAYRKW010000044.1:13596-26823 GCA_964425135.1 uncultured Rhodobacterales bacterium | reverse complement strand
ATCAGATTTGTTGGACGGCGCTCTAGAATATTGGACTTGAAGTTTCGGCGCGTTCTGCGTCAGGATGTCGCCCGAAACAATCGGTTATCGGGACGCGGAATATCTCACAAAAAGCACTTCTGATTGACGCGCCTTCATTTGCGCCGACGGACGAATTGGGATCGAGCCGCGATATGCTGCGCCGCGTTGGTGTGATCGATATTGGATCGAATTCCGTCCGGCTGGTCGTGTTCGATGGTGCAGCACGCTCGCCCGCCTATTTTTACAACGAAAAGGTCCTGTGCGGACTGGGCCGTGAACTGGGGCAAACCGGTATTCTCCATCCCGAAGGGCGGGCCTCCGCGTTTGCATCGATCCGCCGCTTTGTGGCGCTGGGCGAGCAAATGAACCTGACTGTCCTGTCCGCCGTTGGCACCGCTGCGGTGCGCGAAGCGAAAGACGGGCCGGATTTTGTTGAGGAAATCGAGCAGTCCACAGGCCTCAAAGTCATGGTCGCAACCGGTCAGGAAGAAGCAGCACTAAGCGCACAGGGCGTGCTGCTCGGTTGGCCGGATGCGGAAGGTCTGGTTTGCGACATTGGTGGCTCCTCAATGGAGCTGGCGCGGATCGAGAACGGTCAGATCACGCGTGCCGAGACATCCGGTTTGGGGCCGCTGACGCTGCAAAGCCTGCCAGCAGAAGATCGAGTGCCGCACATCGCCCAAACGATTGCGAAACTTCGAGAGCAATTCCCCGAAGATGTGAACCGATTGTTTCTGGTGGGCGGGTCGTGGCGCGCTTTAGCACGGCTCGACATGATACGGCGCAATTATCCACTTCATGTTCTCCATGAATACCGAATGGAGCCACAAACTGCGATTGAGACTGCGATATGGGCTTCCGAGCAACAGCCATCCTCCATGTCAACGATGACCGATACATCGATGCAGCGTTTGTCGCTGGTGCCCGATGCGGCGAAGGTATTGATACCACTTATCAAAGCCTTCGTGCCGCGACAGGTGTCGATCTCGAGCTACGGTATTCGCGAGGGGCTGTTGTATGCGCATATGAGCGATGCGATCCGCAAGCTTGATCCGCTCATCGAGGCTGCCAAATACATGGAAAGCTCAGCGGCGCGTTTCCCGGGGTTTGGCTCAGCGCTCTACAAATGGATCAGACCACTTTTTGCGGATAAGCCCAAGGCGCGGCGGCGCTTGATACGGGCGGCGTGCCTGCTTCATGACGTGACATGGCGCGCGCATCCTGACTATCGGGCGGAGGTTTGCTTTGAGAGCGTCACGCGTGCCAATCTCGGTGGATTGACACATCAGGAGCGGGTGTTTGTCGGGTTCGCCCTTCTCAATCGCTACAAGTCATCTGGAGATACCAATGTATCACCCCCGTCGCTGGTTCTATTGAGCGAGACGGAAAAGAACGATGCGGCAATTCTGGGCAAGGCCATGCGGCTTGGGGCAATGCTGTCGGGTGGGTCGCTGAACCTGCTGCGTCAGGTCGTTTTGGGTGTTGAGGACGACACGCTTGTGCTGAAGTTCCAGAAAGATGCAGCCTTTCATTCGGGAGAGGTGGTCGAGAAACGCGCTGCATCGCTCGCCAATGCGCTGAACATGACGTCGCGCATCGATATTGACGCTTGAACAACCGTATTTTCCAAAAAGCGTGACCGCGAAAAAATAACGGCCCGCCAATGCGAGCCGTCTTGTCTTCCCCAGACTTGAGCCAAGTATTCGGCCGTCAAACGCGCATAAATTCGTTTTATTCTGTTCCCCCCGGTTACTACCGGATTTGCAGTATTTTGCGCGTCCGGAACGTCTATCGGCTAAATACCACGATTTCAATGACAATCTGCCCAACGGCGGCTTAGTCTCAAAAACCCACCTAATGGCTTGTGTTGCTAGGATTTCGCACCCCTAGATATTGGTGGCGCAATAGTGATTGCGGCTTGGCAGGGCATGTCCTAGATGTTGGCCATTCTTCATTTCAGCCATGAGCACAGACCGATGCGCCTCTCAAGATACTTCCTGCCGATTATCAAAGAAACGCCTTCGGAAGCCCAGATTGTCTCGCATAGGCTGATGCTACGGGCCGGGCTGGTCCGGCAAACGAGCGCGGGTATCTATGCGTGGTTGCCGCTTGGGTTCAAAGTGCTGCGGCGGTTGGAAGATATCGTGCATCAGGAACAAATCCGCGCGGGTCATCATCCAATGCTCATGCCGACGCTGCAATCGGCTGATTTGTGGCGCACGAGCGGCCGGTATGATGCCTATGGGCCGGAGATGTTGCGGATCACCGACCGGCATGGGCGCGACATGCTCTATGGCCCCACGAATGAAGAGATGATTACAGATATCTTCAAAAACGCGGTTGGGTCTTACAAGGATCTGCCCAAAACGCTCTACCACATCCAATGGAAGTTTCGCGATGAGATCAGACCGCGTTTCGGGGTGATGCGCGGGCGCGAGTTTTTCATGAAAGACGGGTATAATTTCGACCTGACGCGTGAGGATGCACTGCATGCCTATAACCGCCATCTGGTGAGCTACCTGCGCACCTATGAGCGGATGGGTCTGCAAGCCTTGCCGATGCGCGCGGATAGCGGTCCGATTGGCGGGGACTATACCCACGAGTTTCTTGTGCTGGCAGAAACCGGCGAGAGCGAGGTGTTTTACGACAGCCGCGTGACCGACATTAAACTGGGTGATCGCGAGATCGACTATGATGATGTGGCGCAGTGTCAAGGCGTGATGGAGGAGTTCACAACGCTTTACGCGCGCACCGATGAAACCCATGACGACGCCGAATTCGCCAAAATCGACGCGGCCAACCAACGCTCGGCGCGCGGCATCGAAGTTGGGCAGATTTTCTACTTTGGTACTGAATATTCGGAGAAAATGGGCGCGATTGTCGTCGATTACAGTGGTGCGCGTGTGCCGGTGCATATGGGATCTCACGGGATTGGTGTAAGCCGTCTTGTGGGGGCGCTGATCGAGGCGTTTCACGACGACAACGGGATCATTTGGCCCGAAAGTGTCACGCCGTTCCATGCCGGTATCGTCAATCTCAAACAGGGTGATAGCGCGACCGACGCGGCTTGTGCGCAAATCTACCAAGGGCTGGAGGCTGCTGGGTTGGAGCCGCTTTATGATGATCGTGAGGAGCGGGCAGGCGCGAAGTTTGCAACGATGGATCTGATCGGATTGCCATGGCGTGTGACGGTTGGACCGCGCGGGCTTGGGAACGGGGTTGTCGAGCTTACATCGCGCAAAACCGGCGAGAGCGAAGAGATGAGCATCGAGGCCGTGATCGCGCGCATAAGCGAGATCTACGCAGGTGTGAGATAGATGGCGACAACGGGTATCACGCCGCGTGCTTTCTCTTCGCATGAATGGCTGATTGCGTGGCGCTATTTGCGCGCGCGGCGTCAGCAGGGTGGGATTTCCGTGATCGCCTGGTACGCGCTTATCGGCGTGATGCTTGGCGTTGCCACGCTGATTGTCGTGCAGGCGGTGATGATCGGATTTCGCGAGGAGTTCACCGACCGCATCCTTGGCGCGAATGCGCATATCACAGTCTACAACCAGCGATATTTGCAGGAAGACGGGAGTGTCACGCGGGTGATCCCGGATCATGCTGCGCTGACGGAACTTGTGCGCTCCGTCGATGGGGTTACTCATGCGGCCTCGATGATACGTGGGCAGGTTATGGCGTCGGCCAATGGTCGGAACACAGGTATCGATCTGCGCGGCCAAACGCTTGAAGATATTCGGGAATTACCGCTTCTGGCGGCGCCAGAGACGTCAATTGGATCGCTCGATGACATCGTTGAAGGGATAGCGATTGGGTCGGGCGTTGCGCGGGAGCTGGGGGTCTCGGTCGGGGATATTGTCACGGTCATTTCGCCCGATGGTGTGCAGACGGCGTTTGGGGCGACGATGCCACGCCTGAATGACTATCCGGTTGCCTATATTTTCGGTGTAGGCCGTTTTGATATCGATAAAGTGCGCGCCTATCTGCCGTTTGCGGAGGCGCAGAGCTTTTTCAATCGCGAAGGTGTTGCGGATGAAGTGGAAGTCATCGTCGAAAACCCGGATGCGGTGGAAGACGTGGTTTGGAACCTCGGCGCGCAAATCGGTGAGGGGCGGGTGATGTGGACGTGGAAGGATGCCAATGGGGCGATTCTTTCTGCGCTTGATGTGGAGCGGCGGGTGATGTTTATCATCCTGTCGCTCGTCGTCCTGATCGCGGCGCTCAACATTATTTCCGGCCTGGTGATGTTGGTCAAAAACAAGGGCCGCGATATCGGGATTTTGCGCACGATGGGGCTGACGCGTGGTGCGATCATGCGGATTTTTTTCATATGCGGCTCGGCCATTGGGGTTATCGGCACACTGCTAGGTGTCGTGCTGGGATGCGTCTTTGCCTACTATATTCAGGATATTCAGGCGATTGTGGAGTGGTTTGCGGGCGGTCAGGTGTGGGATCCTCAGGTGCGGATGCTGACCGAGGTTCCGGCGCGATTGCGGTGGCAGGATGTGAGTGCGGCGATGGGAATGGCGCTGGTGCTGTCCTTCGTCATCACCCTTATTCCTGCGCGCAATGCAGCAAGGCTCGATCCGGTGGAGGCGCTGCGGTATGAGTGATCAGGTTGTTCACCTCAAGGGCGTGTCGAAGACTTATGACAGCGGGATTTCCGAGCCGCTGACAGTGCTTGAGGGCGTTGATCTCGAACTCGCGCGCGGCGAGGTCGTTGCGCTGGTGGCTCCGTCTGGTGCGGGCAAATCGACTCTACTGCATATCGCGGGGCTTTTGGATGAGCCGAGCGATGGCGAGGTTTGGATTTGCGGCGAACAGGCACGCGGATTGCCCGAAAAGCGGCGCACAGAAATCCGGCGGGATCGCATCGGGTTTGTCTATCAGTTCCATCATTTGCTCCCTGAGTTTTCGGCGCTCGAAAACGTCGCCATGCCGCAACGAGCGGCGGGCGTGGCGCTGTCTGTGGCGAGCGAACGTGCGGCAGAATTGCTGGATATGGTTGGGCTTGCCGCGCGTGCGGATCATCGTCCGGCGGAGTTGTCGGGGGGTGAGCAGCAACGGGTGGCCATCTGCCGTGCGCTTGCGAACGTTCCAGCGTTGATATTGGCGGATGAGCCAACGGGAAACCTCGATCCAGAGACTGCTGAGACGGTGTTTGACGTGCTAATCTCGATTGCGCGCCAAACCGGTCTGACGGGGCTGGTTGCAACGCACAATCTGGAACTGGCGCAGCGTATGGATAGGATTGTGCGGCTTGATGCGGGGCAGCTGACGGATCGTTAGGGTCTTGTTTCGGGGGCGAGGAAGTCCTACATGCGTCCAGATTATTTCCGGTAACATATTGAATTATAAGGCGTAATTTTCACCTTCGTCTAAAGGCCGACATCCTAACCCCGGCAAATACTCTCAATAGCGCGCCATTGCTGGTCATTTATCAACTGCGCGCCTGGGGCGTCCGGATTGGACCATGTGGTAAAGGATGTGGAGACACCTTCTCGCCGCAACCCTTCTGCCAGAGGTTCGCCCGATATACGGGCGCTGACGAGTAATTCCGTCACGCGCTGCTCTACCTCCGGTTCGAGCCGGTTTTGCGCGGCGAAGAGATGGGAGATGGTGTCTTCGATGAGGCTTTGATCGAGCTCACCCTCGACAAGAAAATGCAAAGTCTGACCTGAACCTGCCTGATCGAACATCCCGCGCAATACATGCTCCGGCCTTGATCCCGCACCGCCAACGGCGATCCAGCCGAGCAGTTCTTCGGGGCCGGTGGCCGTTTCAATCAAACCCCGGTTCAACAAAATCGTTTGCGACGGTAGGCTGATCACCGGTTTGTCGCCAAGATCGAGCACATGGGCCTTGGCGTTCGCCCCCAGATCGAGCTTTGAAACGAGCAGATCGAGCGCGCTCGTGCCCCATGGTGTGGTGCAGCGCGGTCCGGTCCGCTCTTCCACCCGATCCAGCATGTCCTGCGACAACACCTGCGCGTATTCAGGCGAGATGAGGCGGTATGCATTGGGTTTGAGCCAGTGTTGCGCTGCGACGACCACGAGCGCACTGAGCACCAAAAACAGCAAAATGCCCTTCACCCACCGCAATGAGGTCTTTGAGGCCGGTTCAGGATCAATCGATGAGGCGCGAAGCATGATCGTTCTGAGCGCATCGCGCATTTCCTCATCTTCGATGGTGAGGATTTCTGCGTGATCTTCATCAGCGACGTAAAGCGTGGTAGCAGGTCGCTCATCCAGAACTCGAATAGCGGCGAGCGACCAATGGGTGATCGGTGTGTCATCGGGCGTCAGGATGACCAGCGTGGCGTTTCCGAACTTGACGACGACCTCTTGCGCCAGCACGTCCTCGCCACTGCGCAAACTGCCCATGGCCTCCAGTCGGTCATAGCGATCCAGTGCGGTCATGCTGCGAGTGTATGCCTGTTTTGTTGTTGTTGCCCAGATTTATAGGTCGGCGTCCTGAGCCTGTCACCCAAGTATTAGCTCAGCGCATATCCATCGTCGTCGAGAATTTTGCGCAACGTCAATTTGGAGATTTTACCGGTGGCCGTATGCGGGATTTCATCTTTGAAAACAATGTCATCCGGGATTTGCCATTTGGCGACGTATTTTGCGACATGATCGAGGATTGATGTTTTGTCGGGGGTGCTGCCTTCTTTGGCAACGACAACCAGGATAGGGCGCTCGCCCCATTTATCGTGCGGAATGCCAATCGCGGCAGCTTCGATCACGTCAGGATGGCCGACTGCGTAATTCTCAAGATCGATCGAAGAAATCCACTCGCCACCCGACTTGATAACGTCCTTTGAGCGGTCGGTGATGCGGACATAGCCATTGGGATCCATGGTTGCCACATCGCCCGTATCGAACCACATTTGCGCATCGATTGCAGACCTTGGTTCATGCAAATACGTGTCTACAACTGCGTCCCCGCGCGCCATCAAACGCCCCTGTGCGTTGCTGTCCCACGCGACTTCTTTGCCATCATCATCAACCACATTCAGATCAACGCCGAAGGGGGGGTGGCCAACGGTTTCCTGCACGTCGAGTTGCGCGGAGGCATTCATCTCGACGACCTCCGGTTTGAAGGTGCAAATGGTACCCAGAGGAGACATCTCGGTCATGCCCCACGCGTGCATCACCTGAACGCCGTAATTGTCCTGAAACGCCTCAATCACCGCGCGGGGGCAGGAAGAGCCGCCGATGACCACACGTTTGAGGGTGGTCAGCTCTTTTTTCTCGGCTTCGAGGTATTGCAATAGGCCCAGCCAGACTGTGGGGACGGCGGCGGTGATCGTCACGCCCTGTTCAAGCATTTCGTATAATCCGGCCGGGCTCATATCATTGCCGGGCATAGCGATTGAAGCGCCGGACATAGGTGTGGAATAGGCCGTGGACCAGCCGTTGGCGTGGAAGAGCGGCACGACGGGCATCATCCGGTCGACGCTGCGCAGGCCCAGCATGTCGGGCGATTGCGAGGTGAGCGCGTGCAGCGTATTGGAGCGGTGGGTGTAGACGACGCCTTTGGGGTTTCCGGTGGTTCCGGATGTGTAGCAAATCCCGCAAGCCGCTGTTTCATCGACCTTTTCCCAATCCGTATCGCCATCATGCGCGCCGATCCAATCTTCAAAACAGATCACGTTTTCCATCTGGGGCATATGCGCTTGATCGGTCATAACGATGACATGCTCGACGCTGGTGAGTTGATCGCGCACGGCAGCGATAACGGGAGCGAGGTCGAAATCGACCATCAGCACTTTGTCTTGCGCGTGATTGATGACGTAGATGAGCTGTTCGGCAAATAGGCGCGGGTTCAGCGTGTGCAGCGCCGCGCCTGCGCCGGGGACACCGTACCAGACCTTGAGCATGCGGGCTGTGTTCCAGGCCATCACCCCAACGACATCGCCGGGACCAACGCCCAAGGCACGCAGGGCTTGGGTGACCTGCTTGGCCCCATGGTGAATTTCGCTCCATGTGCCGGTCGAGATCCCGCCTTCGGTGTCGCGGGAGATCACGGCGCGATTTGGGTGGAAACGGGCAACGTGGTCAATGATACGGCCCACGTTCAGGGGCCAGTTCTGCATGTAACTACTCATTCACGTTTCCTCCTTGATTTCGCTGGCATTTGAGGTCTTAGCTGCCCAATCGCCACGTCGCAGATTAGCAGGTTTCAATGACGAGAAAAGAGGGAGTTGCAAACAGTCTTCTAACGTCTGGGCTGTTGGTGCTGGCGGGCATGTTTGTCATTGGTTTGATTGACAATTTCGTCGTGCAAATCGCGCAACATGCCGGGCTTTGGCAGTTCCATTTTACACGGACTTTGATGGCTGTTCCGGTACTGGCGGGGATATGTTTTTGGCGCGGTGTCAGCCTTTGGCCGAAGCGCGCGGGGCGGGTGTTTTGGCGGTCGGTGTTTATGACAATCTCGATGCTGCTTTACTTCGCTGCGCTGCCGCTGATGCAGATATCGGCGGTTGTGGCGGGGCTTTTTACGGCGCCTGCGTTCGTGTTGATTTTCTCGGTACTGTTCTTTGGAGAGCGTATCGGATGGGTGCGCGTTGTTGCTGTTATTATTGGCTTTTTCGGCGTTTTGCTGGTTGCCGGGACGGGGGCGGATGCGCTGTCGTGGAGCTTGGCTATTCCAGTTTTGGCGGGGGTTTTCTACGCGCTGAACACGCTGACCCTTCGGCATTGGTGCGCGGGAGAGGATACGGTGGTTCTGCTGATCTGGTTTTTCATGGGGCTTGGGTTGGCGGGGCTGGTCGGGGTGTTGATATTAAACGGAAAAATGGATGTCGCTTTCGGGTTCAGAGGGTGGGTTTCGCCGTCTTTGGTATTTCTAGCGTGGTGCGCGGTGCAGGCTTATGGATCGATGATTGCGGTGGGGTGCCTGACGCGGGCCTATCAGAGCACGGACCCGTCCTATTTGGCGGTTTTGGAATATTCGTTGCTTATTTTCGCAAGTTTTTGGGCGTGGATGTTGTTTGGGCAAACCATTGGTTTCGCGGCGGTTTTGGGGATTTTGCTGATAATTGCGAGTGGAGCGTTTATTGCGCTACGCTCTCGGGCGGTGGAGAAATAAGTCGTTGTTAATAAACGAAATTACGTGAAAGAGGTTTAAAGGTATACGATACACAACCTATGCACAGTCGATGCACAATCTATGCACAGTCGGGTATTTACGTATCGTTAGGGATTGGACTGATTGGAGAACAAACGCTCGGGTTGGGAGATATTAACTTATTGGCGCGCGATTCTTGGGTGGGGTGCCCTTTGAGGGCGCGTGGCAGGTCGCGGCGGCCGTGTTTGGGAGCCGGACAGCCCGGGGGCTCCCGTTGGGTCGAGGCTTCACCTCAACCCAAGGGTCGGTGCCGTCCTTGGAGTATATTTTCGAAACGCCCCAGTCCCTAGGCCGCCTTCGCATCCGCCGGACCGAACCGACCGTAGAAGCTGTCGCCCTTTGCTGCGATGTCTCGAAGAAGCGCCGGGGCTTCGAAGCGTGATTGGCCACCTTTGGCCAGCGCGTCGCAAATCTCGACGGCTTTGCCCGCGCCGATCATGTCGAGCCAGCTTATGGGGCCGCCGGACCATGGCATGAAGCCCCAGCCGAGGATTGCGCCGACGTCGCCTTCGCGGATGTCCATCAGCACGTTTTCTTCAAGCGCGCGGACGGCCTCCAAGGCCTGAACCATGATCAGGCGATGCTGGACCGTGATCGTATCCGGTTGCGCATCGGCGGGCGACCAGTTTTCGCGCAAGCCTTCCCATAGACCCTGCCGCATGCCCGCATCATCGTAGCTGTAGAAACCGGCGTTGGACTTGCGGCCCAAACGGCCTTCGTCGAAGAGCTTAAACAGTACATCGTCCTGCGCGTCGTCATAGTCTTTGCCGAGCGCTTCTTTCGTGGCTTTGGCGATCTTGACGCCCAGATCAATGGAAGTCTCGTCGGTGAGCTGCAACGGGCCGAGCGGCATGCCAAGCTGTTTGGCGGCATTCTCGATAAGCGCGGGCTCCACGCCTTCGCTTATCATGCGCATGCCCTCGTTGACGTAAGGGATGATGCAGCGGTTGGCGTAGAAAAAGCGTGCGTCGTTGACCACAATCGGCGTTTTGCGGATCTGGCGGACGAAATCGAGGGATTTGGCGACGGCGCGATCGCCGGTTTTTGCGCCTTTGATAATCTCGACCAGCATCATCTGATGGACGGGCGAGAAGAAGTGGATGCCGATGAAATCATCGGGGCGGCTGAAGGCTTTGGCCAGCTCGCTGATCGGCAAGGTGGATGTGTTGGTGGCGAAGATGCAATCGTCCGGGATATGCTCTTCGGTAAGTTTGGTCACATCGGCCTTGATTTTCGGGTCTTCGAAAACCGCTTCGACGATCAGATCACAGCCTTTGAGATGTGCGTAGTCTGGTGTGGCAGTGACGCGTCCCAGCACCTCGTTTTTCTTCGCTTCGTCAAAGCGCTTGCGTTTGATCGCCTTGTCGAGAAGTTCGGTGATGGAGGTGAGACCTTTGTCGGCGGCGTCCTGGTCGCGGTCGATGAGCACAACTTCGATGCCCGCAAAGGCGGAGACATAGGCGATGCCTGCGCCCATCATGCCTGCACCAAGGATGCCGACTTTTTTGACCGATTGATCCTCGATGCCTTTTGGCCGGACCGCGCCTTTTTCGAGCGCTTGTTTGTTGATGAAGAGCGAGCGGATCATGGCGCTGGAGGTTGGGTTGAGGATGATGTCGGTGAACCAGCGAGCCTCGATCTTCAGAGCGGTGTCGAAGGGGACAAGCGCGCCTTCATAGACGGACGACAGCAGCGCCTTGGCCGCAGGGTACACGCCTTGGGTTTTGCCATGGACCATCGCGGAGGCGCCGACGAAGGTCATGAAACCGGCAGGGTGGTAGGGCGTGCCGCCAGGCATTTTCCAGCCCTTCTTGTCCCATGGTTTGATGATGTCGTCGTCTTTGGCGTTGTTGATCCAGTCTTTCGCTTTGGCGATCAGATCGTCGCCGTCGCAAACCTCGTCGATGAGGCCAGCGGATTTCGCCTTGGCAGGCGCGAGCATCTTGCCTTCCAGGAGCACTGGTGAGGCGGCCATTGCGCCGACCATGCGGGAGTAGCGTGTCGTGCCACCGCCGCCGGGGAAGAGACCGACGAGAATTTCGGGCAGGCCGATTTTGCCGCGTCCGTCTGCCATGATGCGGTGGTGGCAGGCCAGCGCCAGTTCGGTGCCGATGCCCGCACAGGTGCCGCGGATAGCAGCGACGACGGGTTTGCCGCCTTTGCTGGTTTTGGGGTCCATGGTGTTCCGCTCCAGCTTGCGCAGGATGCGGTGGCCTTGCATGGTGAAATCGAAGACGGCTTGCGCAGGGTTATCGCCGCTCTCTTGTGTCAGCTTGGAGAGGACGTTGAGGTCCATGCCGCCTGCAAAGTCTTTCTTGCCGGTGGTGACGATCATGCCTTTGACGTCATCATCGCCCATCATCTTGTCGATCTGCGCTTCGAACGCGTCAAAGGCGGGCACGGTCAGCACATTCATCGCCATATCGGGGCGGTCCCAGGTGACGATGGCGATGCCGTCTTCAACGGCGTAGGTAAAATGGGTGTCGCTCATGGTGTGTCTCCTATTGCGGTGCCGTCTTTGCGGGTAAAAACGGCTTTGCCGTCGCTAAACTCGACCTTCATATCGATGTCGGCGTAGTGGCCGCATTCGGTTGGTGTGTGGGTTCCGACGACCAGAAACGCGCCTGTCTCGCCCGATTGGTTAACGATGTGATGGGCGTTGCCATCGCCTTTGGGAAAGGCGCAGCAGTCGCCCGCAGCGAGGGCTGTTTCGCCGCCATCGTCGATGAGGGTGAGATTGCCTTGGGTGACCATGGCGAACTCGTCCTGGTTTTCGTGCCAGTGGCGCAGGGAGGATTTTGCGCCCGGCGCCAGTGTGACGATATTGACGCCGAATTGGGTGAGACCGGAGGCTGGGCCTAGGCGTTTGGAGCTTCGTCCCTCCATCTCGCCCGCATATTGCGGTGGGTAGATAGTGCCGGTCTGTTCAGGCACGTCGTCGAGGTTGATCTTGGGCATGGCTCAAACCCGCTCGATGATCGTGGCCGCGCCCATGCCAGAGGCGACGCACAGGGTGGCGAGAGCGGTGCCTTTGCCGGAGCGTTCAAGCTCGTCGAGGGCGGTGCCGATGATCATGGCACCTGTGGCACCTAGCGGGTGGCCCATGGCTATGGAGCCGCCGTTGACGTTGAGCTTGTCGTGATCGACGTTGAAGGCTTGCATGAAGCGCAGGACAACGGAGGAAAAGGCTTCGTTCACCTCAAAGAGGTCGATGTCCTTGATGGACATACCGCTGTCGGCGAGGATTTTCTCGGTCACAGGCACGGGGCCGGTGAGCATGATCGTGGGGTCAGTGCCGATTTTGGCGGTGGCGCGGATGCGGGCGCGGGGTTTTAGGTCGTGCTTTTTGCCAAATTCCTCGGAGCCGATCAGAAGTGCAGCGGAGCCGTCGACGATGCCAGATGAGTTGCCTGCGTGATGCACATGCTCGATCTTTTCCAAGTGCGGGTATTTCAGGAGCGCCACGGCGTCAAAGCCGGGCATGGTTTCGCCCATATCCTTGAAGCTGGCTTTCAGACCGCCCAAAGATTGCATATCGGTTCCGGGGCGCATGTGCTCATCGGTGTCGAGGATCGGCAGACCGTTGCGGTCCTTGATGGGGACGATGGATTTGGCGAAGCGGCCGTCTTTCCAAGCGGCCTCGGCGCGGTTCTGGCTTTCGACGGCGAAAGCGTCCACATCATCGCGGGAGAAGCCGTATTCGGTGGCGATGATGTCGGCGGAGATGCCTTGGGGGACGAAGTAGGACTTCATCGCAAGCTCTGGATCAACCGCGATGGCCGCGCCGTCCGAGCCCATGGCAACGCGGCTCATCATCTCAACGCCGCCTGCGATATAGGCGTCGCCGCCACCTCCACGTACCTGATTGGCCGCGAGATTGACGGCTTCCATGCCGGAGGCGCAGAAGCGGTTGATGGCGAGGCCGGGAATTTTCTCGTCGAGATCGGACAAAAGCACGGCGGAACGGGCGAGACAGCCGCCTTGCTCGGCCACTTGCGTGACATTGCCCCAGATTACGTCTTCGACCGCATGACCGTCGAGATTGTTGCGTTCCTTGACAGCGTTGAG
>CAYRKW010000044.1:0-13496 GCA_964425135.1 uncultured Rhodobacterales bacterium | reverse complement strand
AGCATCAGCGCCGCGATGGCTGCGGCTGTTGCGGCGCACGCGAAGATGGCGGCGATGGGCGGCATATCAGGCGCTCTCCAGCGGGTGGCCGGGCATCAGATCGTAAGGGTGTTTCCAGTTCGGCAGAGCCTTGATGGCCTCGGACCAGCGCGTCACATTGGGGAACTGAGCCGGATCAATGCCGGTTTCATCGAGGAAATAGATATAACCGATGCAGGACAGATCGGCGGTGGTCATATGCCCGCCTGCAACCCATTGTGAATGCTCCAGCCGCTTGTCGAGGATTTTCAGCGCCGCGATGGCGCGCCCCTTGAGAAAGGCGATGACATCGTCGTTGCGGTGCTTTTCGGGAAGAAAATTCATCATGAAACGCGCGGTTGCAAGATTGGCAGTCAGTTTGTGATTGTCCCACAAGGTCCAGCGCAGGATTGAGCGGCGGTCATCCTCGGTCTTGGCACCAAAGCGGCCGAAGGTGCTGGACAGATAATCGAGCATAACGCCGCTTTGCGTGAACTCGCGCGACATATGGGTGAGCACTGGAACCTCGCCCATTTCATTGATGGCAAGATAGGCCTCCGAGCGGGCTTCGCCTTTAAAAAAATCGACGAAGATCGGCTCCCAGTCTGCGCCGCATAGCTCCAGCATGAGTGCGGCTTTATAGGCGTTGCCGCTTTGGGCGAAACAATGAAGTTTAAAATCGGCCATAGACGGTCCTTTAGGTGCTGGGCGCGCCGTATTCGGCAATGAAGTCTTGGAAGCAGCGATCCAGATTGTCAGCGTCTGCAAAACTGTTCAGATTTTCGAGCAGGACCACAAGCAGAAAATTATTCCCAAGCCCGTAGATTTCATTGAGGTGACGCAAGGTTTTGTAGGCCTCGTCGGTGAGGTTCATGGAGCGGCGAACGGGAAGCGGCAGACGTTTTGCGGGCATTTTGTCTCCTAGCTTTTGTTGCGGGCATGACGGTTTGAGCCCCGAGTTCCGGCCCCTGTCGGGACCGTCACCGGCCCGCCCGCCATGCCGCGCAATGATCCGTTATCAGAACGCCTCGGCGGCCAGTGCCATGACCGGTGCGTCACCTGATTTGATGCGGGCGAGCAGAAGTCCGGTTTCGGGCAGGAGGCGGGACATATAAAAGCGGCCGGTTGCCAGTTTGGTTTCATAGAAATCAGGATCGGATGTGCCGCCATCGAGCGCTGCTTTCGACGCCACGGCCATGCGCGCCCACATCAGGCCAAGGCAGGTATGGCCGAAGAGGTGCATGAAATCGGTGGAGCCAGCGAGTGCGGCGTTGGGGTTTTTCATGCCTTGCTGCATGAAGAACATGCCCGCTTCCTGAAGGTCTTTGGAGGCGGCTTTGAGCGGTTCGACAAAATCGGCCAGCTCGTCGTTGCCTTTATGCTCGCCGCAAAAGTCCTTGACCATGGCGAAGAACGCCATGACATGTTTGCCGCCGTCCTGACCGAGTTTGCGGCCCACCAGGTCAAGCGCCTGAATGCCGTTTGCGCCTTCGTAGATCATGGCGATGCGGGCGTCGCGGGCGAACTGCGACATGCCCCATTCCTCGATATAGCCGTGACCGCCGTAGACTTGCTGGGCCATGATCGTGCAATCAAAGCCTTTGTCGGTCAGGAAGCCTTTGAGGACAGGGGTCATGAGTGAGATCAGTCCTTCGGCGTCTTCATCCTCGCCGCGCATGTATTGATCGATCAGCATGGCGCCCCAGAGCATGAAGGCGCGGGCGCCTTCGATGAAGGCTTTTTGCGTCATCAGGTTGCGGCGCACGTCCGGGTGGACGATGATCGGATCGGCCGGGCCGTCGGGGTTTTTCGCCCCTGTCACATCGCGCCCCTGAAGGCGGTCGCGGGCGTAATCGACGGCGTTTTGGTAGGCGACTTCAGCTTGCGCCATGCCTTGCATCGCCACGTTCAGACGGGCTTCGTTCATCATGGTGAACATGGCGCGCAGGCCTTTGTGTTCATCGCCAACGAGATAGCCTGTCGCCTCATCGTAGTTCATCACGCAGGTAGAATTGCCGTGGATGCCCATTTTCTCTTCAATTTTGCCGCAGGTCACGCCGTTGCGCTCGCCCAATGAGCCATCGTCTTTGACGAGGAATTTGGGGACGATGAAAAGCGAGATGCCTTTGACGCCGTCGGGTCCGCCGGGGATTTTGGCGAGGACCAGGTGGATGATGTTGTCTGTCAGGTCGTGATCGCCTGAAGAGATGAAGATTTTCTGGCCGGAGACTTTGAACGCGCCGTCGCTTTGCGGCTCGGCCTTGGTGCGCAGAAGGCCCAGATCGGTGCCGCAATGCGGCTCGGTCAGGTTCATGGTGCCGGACCAGTCGCCGGAGATCATTTTGGGCAGGTATTTCTGCTTTTGATCCTCGGAGCCATGGGCGTGGATGGCTGAAACCGCGCCATGGGTGAGACCTGCGTACATGGCGAAGGCCATATTGGCCGCTGATTGCATCTCGCCAACAGCAATGTTCATCATGAACGGCATGCCCTGGCCGCCGTATTCAGGATCGCAATCGACCGAGTTCCAACCTGCCTCGCGCAGCGTGTCATAGGCCTCCTTGAAGCCGTCGGGGGTGCGCACAACGCCGTTTTCGAGTGTGCAGCCTTGGGTGTCGCCGACAACATTGAGCGGGGTGAGGATGTCGCGGCTGACTTTGCTGGCCTCTTCGAGGATGGCGCCCGTGAAATCGGGAGTGAGCTCTTCAAAGCCGTCGATCGGGGCGGTTTCGATTTTCAGCACATCATGCAGGACGAAGGAAATGTCTTTGACGGGTCCGTTATAGGAAGGCATGGGCAATCTCCGTAAAAATGTGGTGCGATCCGCCCTTAATCATGCTTGGTGGCCGAAGGGGCGGGCAGGGGGTCAGGCGTCAGGATCGACGCCTTGTTTGGTTAATTCGGTGCGACCCCAGTCGATGCGTTTGTTGAGGTCGTCGATGGCTTCGGTCAGCTCGTCGCGTTGCTGGACCATCGCGGTCAGGCGTTCTTTGGCTTTGAGGTAGACGGATTTGAGCTGAGTGACGCCTTGCGGGTCGTCCGAGTACATATCCAAAAGCTGTCTGATTTCTTCGAGCGAGAAGCCAAAGCGTTTGCCGCGCAGGATTAGTTTGAGGCGGGCGCGATCTGTGTCGGTAAAGAGCCGCTTCTGGCCTTCGCGAATGGGGAATAGAAGCTCTTTGGCTTCGTAAAACCGCAAGGTGCGTGGTGTGACGTCGAAGGCGGCGCACATCTCGCCGATTGTCATCGTGTTCTTTTGCATGATCATAGCCTCCGTGTATTGGGGTCAGACACGTTTGATCGGGTGCGTCACCATAGGCAATCGCTGACGTTCACGTCAAGTAAAGACTTGGTGTAGTCCTGCGATCTGTTCCCATCTTCCAGATGTACGCGAAACTTGGCGTTTTCAATACTGATAAAGCAGATTAGGGGTGCGACATGAGTGCATCTGCCTCCCACAAAGCCATCACGGCAGCGGATATTACCCATCGGCGGGTGCTGAAAGTGGCGCTGCCGATTGTGATCTCCAACGCCACTGTCCCGATCCTTGGGGCGGTAGACACCGGGGTTGTCGGCCAGATGGGGCTGGCGGCACCTATTGGCGCGGTAGGGATCGGCGCGATTATCATTGCAGCGCTTTACTGGTTCTTCGGCTTTTTGCGGATGGGCACATCGGGTCTGGCTGCGCAGGCGCGCGGGGCGGGGGATGGTGCGGAGACCGGCGCGATCCTGATGCGGGGGCTGATGATCGGGATTGCGGGAGGCTTGTTGTTCCTGATCTTGCAAACGCCGCTTTTTGCCATGGCGTTCTGGGCGTCGCCTGCCAGCTTGGAGGTGGAGAGCCTCGCGTGGGAGTATCTTCAGATCCGCGCCTGGGGCGCACCTGCGGCGATCGCGATTTTTGCGATAAACGGCTGGCTCATTGCGATGGAGCGGACCCGGTCGGTTTTGATTTTACAGCTATGGATGAACGGTCTGAACATTGTTCTCGATCTTTGGTTCGTGCTTGGCTTTGGCTGGGGCGTGGCCGGGGTTGCGAGCGCGACGATTATTGCGGAATGGAGCGGGCTGGCGCTTGGGCTGTTGCTGTGCTCCAGCGCATTCGCCGGAGATCAGTGGCGCGATTGGGCGCGCGTGTTCAATCCCGCGCGGCTGCGGTACATGATCTCGGTCAACGCGGACATCATGGTCCGATCGATGGCGCTCAATGCGATGTTCCTGTTGTTCATCTTTCGCGCCGCTGACTTTGGCGATGTGACACTGGCGGCCAATCAGATCCTGCTGCAATTTCTGGAGATTACTGCCTATGCGCTGGATGGTTTTGCCTTTGCGGCTGAGGCGCTCGTGGGGCAAGCGATGGGGGCGCGGGCATTACCGGCGCTGCGCAGGGCGGCGCTGCTGACGAGCCTATGGGGGCTGCTGGCGGTTGTGCTGATGGCGCTGGGGTTTGCCATTGTGGGCCCCTGGATCATTGATGTGATGACGACGGCACAGGAGGTGCGGATCGAAGCGCGAGATTATCTTTGGTGGGTGGTCTTCTCGCCGATTGTCGGGATCGCCGCTTGGATGCTCGATGGGATATATATTGGTGCGATGCGCACGCGGGATATGGCCCGGGCCGCGCTGGAGGCGTTGGCCGTTTATGTCGTGGCTTGGTGGCTGTTGACGGGGTGGTTCGGCAATGACGGGCTGTGGCTTGCGCTCTATGTATCGTTTGTTGCACGTGCGGTGACGCTTTGGTGGCGTTACGGGGCGTTGGAGCGTGCGGCGCAGGTGAATTAAGCGGCGACACTCGCCCCTGTCGGGGCTCTGTCATTGTATTTTTTGGGCATCGCTGGCGCGATGCGTGGCCTCCGGCGGGAGTATTTCGGGGAAAGATGACATCATGGCTGGTCGAGCGGGGTGGCGAGTTCGGCGATGCGGCGTCCTCGAAGGCTGGTCACGTTCAGATCGTTTTGGATCAGGTAGGTGTCGAGGTGTTTTGCAAGGCGGTCTGCGAGCGAGAGGCCAGAGTAGATCATCGCAGTGTAGAGTTGGACGGCGCTGGCACCGGCCTCGATTTTTTCGATGACGTCTTGCGGGGTTGAGATGCCGCCAACGCCGATGATCGGCAGTTTGTTTTCAAGGCGCATTGCGAAATGGGCGAGGATGCGTGTGGCGAGGGGGCGCAAGGGCGCGCCTGAAAGCCCGCCGGTCTCTTTGGCGTGGGGGCTTTGCAGGTCGTTGCGGGACAGCGTGGTGTTGGTAGCGATGAGACCTGATATGCCGGCGTTGAGGGCTGCATCGGCGATCTCGTCGATCTGGGGTTCGGTCAGATCGGGAGCGACTTTCAGGAATATGGGGCGCTGCGTCGGCAGGGCGGCGTTTTGGGACATGACGGTATCGAGCACCGCTTTGAGCGCGTCGCTACCTTGCAGGTCGCGCAGTTTTTCGGTGTTGGGGGAGGAGACATTGATCGTCGCGAAATCGACATGGGGCGCGGTGGCTTTGAGGACATCGGCGAAATCGCGGGCTTTGTCGGCGCTGTCTTTGTTGGCGCCCAGATTAATGCCGAGACTGCCACCTGCGCGGGGCTGCGCGAGGCGGGCGGCGACGGCGTCCATGCCGTCATTATTGAAGCCGAAGCGGTTTATAGCAGCGCGATCTTGGGTGAGGCGGAAGAGGCGGGGTTTGGGGTTGCCTGGCTGCGGGCGCGGGGTGACGGCACCTATTTCGATAAAGCCGAAGCCTGATTGCAGGAGCGGGGAAAGGGCGACTGCGTTTTTGTCGAAGCCTGCGGCGAGCCCGATGGGGTTGGGGAGCGCGATGCCTGCGATGGTGGTTTGCAGGCGCTGGGAGGTGAAAGGTGCGGATTTGGGGGTGAGCCCTGCGGTCAGGGCTTTGATCGCCAGCGCGTGTGCTGTTTCGGGATCAAAGCGGTGCAGGGTGGCGAGGCTGAGGCGTTCGCGGAGTGTCATGTGACCCAAGCTGGGAAGATATGCGCGCCGTTCTTGCGGGGGAGCGGGGCGTGTTGCTGCGTGGCGGAGGCCTTTAGGGGCGCGTAGAGATGGGGGAAGAGGTCGCCGTCGCGGGCGGGCTCCCATTTCAGGGCTGTTCCGAAGTCATCGCTGTTGTAGCTTGCGATGATCAGATCGGCCGCATCGGCGAAGTATTTTTGTGCTGTTGCGGCGACGGTTTTGGCGGTGGAGAAATGGATGTAGCCATCGGTGATGTCGATAGGTGCGCCGCTCGTTTCGCCATTTTGTTGCAGTGCGGCCCATTCGTCGGCGCGCCAGATTTTATAGATCATCATTTGCGCAGCATCACCATGAGGCCGCCCAGCGATGTATCCGTGGGGTCGAGAACGCGGATCAGCAGATCGCCGAATTGGGAGGGGATGGTGTAGGTGCCGCCGTCCTCGATCCACTGAGTGACATTGCGGGATTTGAGGCTGTCGAGGAAGGCGGTGTTGAGGGCTGCAGGCAGGTCATCCTCGCCGTCGAGAAAGCCGGTTTTGGCGTAGGTGGCAGAGCATAGGGAGATGTTGTCTTGGGTGTCGGCATTGATCTGGATGCCTTGGGCATTGGTGAAGAGATCGCCTTTTTGGGTCATTCCAAGCTCGTCCAGTGCCAGATCGATGGTGTCAAACTCGGGCAGATGCGGCAGGCAGGCGGTCCAGAAGGCGCGCAGGGTGGCGTCGGCTTTCTGGGCGGGTGTTTCCAACACCTCTGGCAGTGGTTGGGCGGTGTCATTGCCTGCGGCGATGATTGGCTCATTGGTGCCAGGCGCGGAGGCGGTATCGCCGAGCATTTCGGAGACTTTGTCGCCTTGGGTTGTGAGCAGGAAAAGACCGGCTCCGAGGATGAGGAAAATAATCAGTTTTCTGTTCATGTGCGCTTTGCCTGTTGCGTGGCCCGTCTATATTGCGCTGACTTTAAGTGTGCAACAATTGACGTGTGCGGCCAATCGGCTTATGGGTCGCTGCATCGTGGCGATTTGACTGACCGGATTGCGGGCCACGTAAAACATGCCGCTAAAGAGGTTTGAGGCGTTTGCCCCGATCCTTTGCCGGTCGGGGTTTTTTTGTTGGACGAAGGCAAGGCGGTTGACGCGATGAAAGATATGCACCCCTCCACGCGGCTGGTTCATGCAGGAACCCGTCGTTCGCAGTATAACGAAGTGAGCGAGGCGATTTACCTGACGCAAGGCTTTGTCTACGGCTCGGCGGAAGAGGCGGCGACGCGGTTTGAGCAGTCGGGGCCGGATGAATATATCTATGCGCGCTATGGCAATCCGACGGTTGCCATGTTCGAGGACCGGATTGCAGCGCTTGAGGGGTGTGAGGATGCGTTTGCGACGGCGTCCGGTATGGCGGCGGTGAATGCGGCGCTCTTCTCGCAGCTCAAGGCCGGCGATCATGTGGTATCGGCGCGGCAGCTTTTTGGATCTTGTCTTTATATCGTTGAGACGATTTTGCCGCGGTTCGGGGTTGAGGTGACGTTGGTAGATGGCACGGACTTGAGCGCATGGCGCGCTGCGGTGCGGGAGGACACGAAGCTGTGTTTTCTGGAATCGCTTTCGAACCCGACGCTTGAGGTAATGGATGTGGCGGGTGTTGCCAAAATCGCGCATGCCAAGGGGGCGCAGCTGGTGGTGGACAATGTGTTTACCACGCCGATTTTCCAACGGTCCTTCGATCTTGGCGCGGATGTGGTGATTTATTCGACCACCAAGCATGTGGATGGGCAGGGGCGTTGTCTGGGCGGTGTCGTTTTGGGAACGGCGGAGTTCATTCGCAAGACGCTGGAGCCATATCTCAAACATACCGGCGGGGCGATGAGCCCGTTTAACGCTTGGGTGATGCTCAAAGGGTTGGAGACGATGGATCTGCGGTGCCGCGCGCAAGCTAGCACGGCGCTGGCGGCGGCGACGGCATTGCAAGGCAATGCGGCGCTTGAACGGGTGATCTATCCATTTCTGGAGGATCATCCGCAGCATGGGTTGGCCAAGGCGCAGATGGAAGAGGGTGGCACGGTTTTGACGCTGGTTATCAAAGGCGGGCAGGCAGGCGCGTTTCGGTTTTTGAACGCTCTGAAACTAGTGCTGATCTCCAATAATTTGGGTGATGCGAAGAGTTTGGTGACCCATCCTGCGACAACAACCCATCAACGACTCGATGCAAAAACACGGGAATCACTCGGCATTTCTGATGGATTGGTGCGTCTTTCCATCGGATTGGAGCATTGCGATGACATCATCAATGACCTGCTCACAGCGCTTAAAGCGGTGTGATTGCACAGAAAAACAACTATAAGTTGTATTAGTTTGACATATTTTAAACTTTGGGTAGTGTACATGTAAGGAAAGGTTTACACAATCTCTCGCCAGTAAGAGAGACAAGACTTGGGCTGTAGGTGGTAAATTTACACTTTGAGCCTATATCTCTGGCAAGTGGGAGTTTGTGACTGAATGTGGGAGTGACACGATGAATATCTATTCGACCTCGTTTGACGCAGAAGATCTGGATGTAACGGTTCAGGACGGCCCGTTGGCTTATGCCGATGTCGAGAAGCGGTCGGCATATCCCACCTTCTCGCGCGACTACCCTGAGGAATTTGCGGCCAATTCATCCTATGTGGCCACGCTGCCGGATTTGCAGAATGGACCGTCGAGCCTGATCCGCGGTGCGAAGCGCCAGATACAGCATGTGGGCATTTCGAATTTCCGCCTGCCGGTGAAGTTCAAGACCCGTAACGGGGATACGATAACGCTGGAAGCGTCGGTGACCGGTTCGGTATCGCTTGAGGCGGAGAAAAAGGGCATCAACATGAGCCGCATCATGCGCTCATTCTACAAACATGCCGAGGATACGTTCAGCTTTGAGGTGATCGAGGCGGCGCTTGACGCCTATAAGAGCGATCTTGAGAGTTTTGATGCGCGTATTCAGATGCGCATGTCCTTCCCGATGAAAAAGCAATCGCTGCGCTCGGGGCTTGAAGGTTATCAGTATTATGACGTCACCCTTGAAGTGGTTGAACGTCAGGGTATTCGCAAAAAGATCACGCATCTTGATTATGTTTACTCATCGACCTGTCCGTGCTCGCTCGAACTGAGTGAACATGCGCGGCAGACGCGGGGTCAGCTTGCGACCCCGCACTCCCAACGCTCGGTCGCGCGGCTTTCTGTTGAGCAGGTTGGCGATGATTGTCTTTGGTTCGAGGATCTGATCGACATGTGCACAGATGCGGTCCCGACCGAGACGCAGGTCATGGTCAAACGCGAGGACGAGCAGGCGTTTGCGGAGTTGAATGCTGCAAATCCGATTTTCGTGGAAGATGCAGCACGTCTGTTCTGTGAGCAGCTGGAGATGGATACGCGGATTGGCGATTTCCGGGTGATCGCGAGCCATCAGGAAAGCCTGCACAGCCATGATGCGATTTCGATGCTCTATCGCGGCGAAACCTTCGCGGCGGAGAGCATTGATCCAAGACTATTCGAAACACTCATCCACAAAGGCTGATAACAGCGCACCCCACCCCCCCCACTCTTGCGCAGCTATTTGTGGATAACGGCGTCGGTCAAAGCGGATCGGCGCCGCTTTTTGTATGGGGTGCTGGCACTCGCATGACCCGAGGTACTGGTGCTGTTCTCAAGATCATGCGACATCGATCCGGTGTGGAGAAATAACGGGCTCAAACGCGATCAATAGAGAGGTCTGATCATCAGAAAGATGAACTCCGACGCCGGCCCTTATTGCGCCAGCGCCGGATGGATTTGATCTGTTAGCGGATGCGTTGGCCGTTGGCCAAGATCGATCCATCGTCTTTGAATTCGATGATCGATTGTAACATGTCTTCGCCCACTGGATTTGCGAACATGCCGAGCATCATGCGCGCTGGCATCGCCTGTTCGGGCTGCAACAGTCCGATCTGGCCGAGTTTGTCCAAAAGACCGTTTACGCCGTTAATATTGAACTCCAGCTTGCCTGTCGGCATCGGGACCGGGCCTTGATAGCTGAGGTTAACTGCGCCGTTGCCATCGATACTTGCACCTGCGGCGTTAATCGACAGGGTGTTGATGTTAACCTCTGACACCTCATAGGGCAGCGCTGCATTCGATTGCGGGCCGTCTCTCAGATCGACATTCACGCGGGCCTGACCGGTGACGTCGATTTGCACGTTGCTGGGATCGCGCGGCAGGATAGCGCTTGGATCGAACATGCCCCAAAGCTCTTCACCGATGATGAGATTCAGGAAGTTGAGCTGGAAACGCATGTCGGAAAAATCGTCGCTTTTTGCGATGGGCGATTCTATTCCGAAGGAAAACTCATCTGCGGAGACATTCGTGCGCGGCATGCCCATGGCGCTAAAATCGACGTCATACTTGAGATCAACGCCGGAGCCGTCATAGGCCAAGCGACCGTCGCTTATGCTCACGTCAAGCTCGGTCGGTCCTGCTGTGGCGTCAAATGCGCCGCTGCCAAAATCGCTCATATCCGTTTTCGAGGAACTGGCACCGGTGCGCATCGACATATTCATGTTAAACGCGGCCAGATCAGGTTCATCCGCCTCAAAATCGACGTCTGACATGTCGTAGTCGTAAACGATTGTCATTTCGTCGAGTGTGGCGCTTGCGCCCATATTGCCAACCTCGGCAGTGTTCATCGCATATGTCATGTCGAGTTTTTCGAGCAGCATATTGCCTGTTCCGATCTTGAGGTTATCGGAAGGATAGATGTGCTGGCCCGAGAGGCCGATCATGGTCATGTCAAACTCGGAAAACAGATCGCCTTCGACTTGTGCGAGTTTTACGGTTTCAGCGTTAAACGCCTGATCGACGCTGCCACCGCTCTCACGAAAGAGATATTCCAGCCCGGTGTGTGTCATCTCAAATTTGGCGCTGCCGCCTTCTGGCAGATCATTGGCCGAAATGGTGATGACGGGCGACAGCGTCAGGCGCGCGCCGCCATCTGATTGCGTTTCAAGTTTCATCCAGTCAAGCGAGACGCTGCCGTCGCCGTTCTTGTCGGCAATCACGATATCGCGCCATTCAACGTCATCGCCGCTTTCGTTCCGCTGGCCGATGGTGACCGACTGGCCGGTGTCTTCGATCATGCTGAAGTAGTCATCAACGACTGTATCTTTGGCCAAAGCGGATGAGGAGAGGGCCAAGAAAGATGCCGAGGTGAGTGCAAGCGCGCGGCCGGAAATTGTCTTGGAAAGAGCGATTGGCATGGGTGGATACTTCTCGTTGTTGTCGTTCATTCAATGGGAGAATTTTGGAGTTTAACAAAGTTAAAGCGTTAACTTGATCCTAAGTCACCCCCGTCTGAGCGGCAAGATAATTTGCATTTGTGACGGTTTGTGGGCGGGTCGGCCCAGCGCGCTTGTTGTATAATCCGGGTTGCGCGATGCTGTTTGGTGCAAGCGAACGTGCTGGAGTTTGTCGCCTTTGCGGGCCTCATGCTGCTGTCCAGAGCGGTGTTGACAGGGGCAAAGTGATGCGCCAACGCTTACCTCATGTTTGACCTGCGCCCTGTGGGCTATCTGTTGGGTGTTTTGGTGGCCGCGCTTGGCGTGTTTATGCTGTTGCCGGTGCTGGTCTCCTTCGTCTTTGGCGACGGTCAGGGCGATATTTTCGGGCTTTGTGCGTTCATCTGTGTGGCCATTGGCGGTGCGGTGGCGCTGACGTGCAATACGTCGCGAAAAGAAGCGCTTGGGCTGCAACAGGTTTTCATGCTGACAACGATGGTCTGGCTGGTGTTGCCTGTGTTCGGCGCGCTGCCGTTCTGGCTGGGTGCGCCAGGTGTGAGTTATATTGACGCGTTTTTCGAGGCGATGTCTGGATTGACCACAACCGGTGCTACGGTGTTCACAGGTCTCGATGAAATGTCAAAGGCGACGCTTTTGTGGCGCGGGATGCTGCAATGGTTTGGCGGCGTGGGTATTGTTGTTGTTGCCATGGCGCTTTTGCCGGCGCTGCGGGTTGGCGGGATGCAGATTTTTCGCACCGAGGGCTTTGACACGATGGGAAAGGTTTTACCGCGCGCGGCTGAAATATCCGTATCAATCTCATATATTTACATAGCACTGACCGCTGCGGCCTTTTTGGGCTATTCGATGACGGGCATGGAGAACTTTGATGCGATTGTTCATGCGCTGACGACGATTGCGACGGGTGGGTTTTCCAATAGCGATGGCTCATTTGCGAGCTACCCTTGGGCGACAGAATATGTCGCTGCATTTTTCATGATTGCAGCAAGCCTGCCCTTCGTGCGCTATGTGCAGTTTCTTGGTGGCAGCGCGCGCCCGCTCTTTCAGGATACGCAGGTGCGCGTGTTCTTCAAGTTGTTGATCGCTATTATTGCCGTGATTGTTTTCTATCTGATGCTCGAAGGCGGAGAGTTCAGCGAGCGTATGCTGCGCGAGACGCTATTCAACGTCACCTCGATCATCACAGGCACGGGCTATGCGAGTACGGACTATCAGACCTGGGGCGATTTTGCGGTTGCGACCTTCTTTCTGATCGGTCTGATCGGCGGGTGCGCGGGCTCGACCTGCTGCTCGATCAAAGTGTTCCGTTATCAGCTGCTTTGGGCGGCGCTCAAGGCGCAGATCCGGCAGATCCACTCGCCGCACGGGATATTCCTGCCGCGCTATGAGGGACGGACGATCTCGCTCGATGTCTACTCGTCGGTTATGTCCTTTTTCATCATGTTCATGGCGACGCTGCTGATCGTGGCTGTGCTTTTGGGGATGACCGGGCTTGATTTCACCACATCGATTTCGGGCGCAGCGGCGGCGCTGGCCAATATCGGGCCCGGGCTTGGTCCGATTATTGGCCCCGCAGGCACTTATGCGCCGCTCTCGGATACGGCCAAGGTGATTCTGGCGATGACGATGCTCTTGGGACGTCTTGAGCTGATGTCGGTCTTTGTTTTGTTTTCCGCAGCCTTCTGGCAGCGCTGACACAGGGAGTTTGCGAATGAAACGTAGTTTGGGCGCGCAGATATCGCATGCGCTGAAAGATCGCGGCGTGGATGTCATCTTCGGTATTCCTGGCGTTCATAATGTCGAGATGTATCGCGGGATTGAGGAGGCGGGGATCACGCATGTGCTGGCGCGGCACGAGCAGGGCGCGGGCTTCATGGCCGATGGTTATGCGCGGGCGACCGGAAAGCCGGGGGTGGCTTATGTGATCACGGGGCCGGGGCTGTGTAATATCATGACGCCCATGGGGCAGGCCTATTCGGACAGTGTGCCGATGCTGGTGATGTCGTCCTGTCTGGAACGGCGGGACCGGTCGATGGCGCGCGGGAGGCTGCATGAGATGATCGATCAGGAGGCGGCGGCGGCCTGTGTGTGCGACTGGTCAGTGACGGCGCCGGATGCGGATGGGGCTTACTATCTGATAGACAAGGCGCTTGGTGAATTTTCCTCCGAACGTCCACGGCCCAAGCATATTCAGGTGCCGATTGATATGCTTAGTGCGATGGCTGA
>CAYRKW010000043.1:24139-27233 GCA_964425135.1 uncultured Rhodobacterales bacterium | reverse complement strand
GCGCGCCTGTTTGCGGTGACGCTTTCGACAGGGTTTGTCGCATCGTGCGATGATCGCGTCTTGTTGGACGTTTGTCACACTGAGATCGACTGTTGTGGTCTTTGTGAGCGTTGGCACGGGAATTGCGCCTGCCGCTGCGCCCCAACCGATGATCAGTGCAAGCGCGGTGGCAATAGGTGTTTTGGTCATTTCAATTTCCTTTGTTGACAATGAAGCGACAGCTTTGGCCGGTCCGGAAATTGAAGATGTGATGATCGACACAAATTCTGCATCGAGTGACTCTGTGCGTTCTGATCGAAAATCAGGTTTTTTGGAACGTCAGATACGTCGGCACGCGGCCTTCGCGCAGGGCTTTGGCCTCATAGCGGGTGGTGATCCAGTCGGGCCATGGCTCTTTCCAGTCTGAGGCGCGTTCCGCTTGCCAGTGAAGCCCGCATTTGGGCACTTCCTCGAGCGCTTGGCGCACATAGTCGTCGATGTCGGTTGCGATACGCAGGATCGCGCCCGGTTTCATTTTTAGCGACAGGGGAATGAGGTGCTCGGGCGTGACGAAGCGGCGGCGGTGGTGGCGTTTTTTTGGCCATGGGTCGGGGTAGAGCAGGAAAACCCGGCTGAGGCTGGCGTCGGGCAGAACGTCCAGAAGGTCGCGGGCATCGCCGGGATGCAGGCGCAGGTTGTCGAGCCGGGCGTCGCGAATTTTGCCAAGGAGCATGGCGACGCCGTTGATATAGGGCTCGCAGCCGATGAAGCCGATGTTTGGATTGTTGCGCGCCTGATGCACCAGATGCTCGCCACCGCCAAATCCGATTTCGAGCCAAATCTCTGTGTCGCCGCCGAAGATTGATGCGGGATTAAGCTGCGTTCGGTCGGGGTTTTCGTCGCGGGTCACGGCCCCCGGCGAGAGGTCCTTTAGGTGTTCAAGATCGCGCTTTTGCGCGGGACGCAAGGATTTGCCCTTGCGCCGCCCATAGAAATTGCGCCGTGTCTCGTCTTCAGGTGCCATCGCGCGCGTCAGACCGAGGATTTAAGCGTCTCGACCAGGTCCAGTTTTTCCCAGGAAAACCCGCCATCTGCATCCGGTGCGCGGCCAAAGTGGCCGTAGGCGGCGGTGCGTTGGTAGATCGGGCGGTTCATGCCCAGATGTTCACGAATGCCGCGTGGGGTCAGGTCAATCGCGCCGCGCACGGCGTTTTCGATCTCGCTCTCATGGACTTCGCCTGTCCCAAAAGTATCGGCATAGATCGAGAGCGGTTTGGCCACGCCGATCGCATAGGCAAGCTGGATTGTGCAGCGTTTGGCAAGACCTGCCGCGACGACGTTCTTGGCCAGATAGCGCGCGGCATAGGCAGCAGAGCGGTCCACTTTGGTCGGGTCTTTGCCGGAAAACGCGCCGCCGCCGTGAGGCGATGCGCCGCCGTAGGTATCGACGATAATTTTGCGCCCTGTCAGGCCCGCATCTCCGTCCGGTCCACCGATGACGAATTTGCCGGTCGGATTGACGTGCCATTCGGTTTTATTGGTGATCCAGCCCTCGGGCAGCGTCTCCCGGATGTAGGGCGCGACAATCGCCTGCACATCCTCCGACGTCAGGCTTTCATCGAGATGCTGGGTTGAGAGCACAATCGACGTGGCCTCGACCGGTTTGCCGTCTTCGTAGCGAATGGTGAGTTGCGATTTGGCGTCTGGTCCCAGCGCAGGCTCCTGCCCGGATTTGCGCACTTCGGCGAGCCGTCGCAGAATGGCGTGGCTGTATTGGATCGGGGCGGGCATCAGTTCGGGCGTTTCTTCGACCGCATAGCCAAACATGATCCCCTGATCGCCAGCGCCCTCTTCCTTGCCTTCGGCTGCATCAACACCTTGCGCGATATGGGCTGATTGTTCGTGCAGGTAATTGTGCACATCCATGGTTTTCCAATGGAACCCGTCCTGCTCATAGCCGATGTCGCGCACACAATCACGGGCGATCTCTTCGATCCGGCCCATCACGGCCTGCGGGCCGCGCACTTCGCCGCCGATCACGACCCGATTGGTTGTGGCGAAGGTCTCTGCGCCCACGCGCGCTTCCACATCTTCGGCCAGAAATGCATCCAGAACAGCGTCAGAGATCCGGTCGCAAACTTTGTCCGGGTGTCCTTCCGATACAGACTCGGAGGTAAAAATGTAGTTCTTACGGGTCAAAACGCGCTCCAAAGGGTAAATTTATGTATCAAGGCTGGATAGCGCAGATTTTGGGGAAGGGTCAAAGAGTTTTGACGCCCGTGCGCATCTGTGGCGGAACGTGCCTACGGACGGCTGCAACTTTCACAAATTTGAGGTGTGTTATTAGCGGGTTAAAAGCGTCTCAGGCGTGCTCTGCGAGTTGTTGAATGAACCAATTTGCGGAACGGCACAGGCGGACGTCCTGTTGCCGTTGTCCGACAAGCTGCACACCGATGGGAAGGCCGTTTGCACCGGTCAAAAGCGGCAGGGACACGCACGGCAGGCCCGCGAGCGTCCATATTTTGCAGCATATCGGATCGCCTGTGCCCGGCCCGAAGCCCGGCGCTTCGCCCATGGCAGGCGGGGTCAGGATGGCATCGAAGTCGTCAAAGAGCGCATCGAAGAACGTGTCCGCTTTTGCTTTTGCGGCCAGTGCGTTCTGATATTGCGCGTCCGAGATGGTTTTTGCCTGCTCCAGAATGGGCCGGATGGTTTCGCTCAATGCATCCCAATGCGTCGCGGCGATACTATCCAGAGCGCGCAGAAGTTCGTAGAAATAGATTGTCGTGTGGACATCGACGAGCGCAGAGAGGCTTTCAGGGGCGGTGCGTTTTTCGACCCTTGGACCAAGCGCATCGAGGATCGCCGCAAAGCCGTCTTTGGCATCTTTGGGCAGCGCATCGGTGAAAGGCAGATCGAACCAGATGAGGCGCGGCGCTGAGGCAGGATCGGTCTGCGCGCGCACGGCCATTTGCGTCTGATCGCGCATGGCATCGGCCAAAAGCGCGGCATCTTCGAGCGTTCGGGCGAATGTGCCGAGTTGATCGAGGCTTGCTGATGTTTCTAGCACGCCATCGCGGGGTATCATCCCGCGCGTTGGTTTGAGGCCGAATAC
>CAYRKW010000043.1:0-24039 GCA_964425135.1 uncultured Rhodobacterales bacterium | reverse complement strand
CGGCGTCCCACGCTCGGTCGGCATGTCTTTGGTGTCGATAATATCCTTCAGGCCGACGGGAATGCCGTGCAGGGACCCGAGCAGATTGCCAGCGGCGCGCATTGCATCAAGATCGGCAGCACGCGCCAGCGCGCGGTCTGTGTCGAGATACGTCCACGCTTTCAGTTGCCCGTCGGTTTGCGCAATCCGCTCAAGGCAGGAAGTGACGAGTTGGGCGGATGTCAGGCGTCCTTCGGACATTCGCGCCTGCGCATTTTGGGCGGAGAGCAAGTACGGTTTGACCATCAGGATATGCTTCGATCATTGCGTGAGGTCCGCGATAGGCGCGCGAGTTTTGCGAGGCCAGCCAGGATCAGCGCGGCGACAGCGAGGATAGCGAAACGCGCGTAGTGCGGGATGGTTGCGAAGGGCAGCGAGAGCGCTTTAGGCATCGCAACATCGATCCAGCCTTCTGTGTTGAGCGGTATGTCCGCGATCAGCCGTCCATAGGGGTCGATCATCGCCGAGACGCCGGTGTTGGCAGACCGCGCAACCGGCAGACCGGTTTCAATGGCGCGCGCTTTGGCTTGGTCGAGGTGCTGATAGGGGCCCGAGAAATTCCCGAACCATGCATCATTGGTGACGTGGATCAGCACTTGCTTATCAAGCGCTGCCCGCCGGACTTCATCGGGGAAGATCATCTCGTAGCAGATCAGCGGGACCAGCGCGGGGAGACCCGACAATGTGCCGACCAGCCCGCCTGTCCCGGACGCAAAGCGCCCGGCGTGCTGGGCAAGGGCCCGCAGGCCGAACCGATCCCAGAGCGGGGCAAACGGCAGATACTCGCCAAACGGGACCAGATGGTGCTTGTCGTAATAGGCTTGCACTTCGCCGTTTGGGGCCAGCACGACCGCCGAATTATACCAGTTTTCGGCCTGCCGGTCGACGTGGCGTGCGCCAAAAATCACCGTCGCCTCCGGTTTTTGTGCCGCGATGGCGCGATTGTATTGCGGTTGTTCGTCAAAGAGATAGGGCACGGCGACCTCGGGCCAGATCACGATATCAACCTCCCCCTCGGCGGCTGTCATGGCCAGTTGGCGATCCCAGAAAACCTGCGCCATTTCCGGCTTCCATTTCTCCTGCTGCTGCGCGTTGGGTTGGATCAGACGGACGAGCGTTTCGGTAAACGCGGTCTGCGGCGGCGGGCGGGTGTCAAGACCAAGCCACGCCATCACTGCCACCGCAACCAGACCGAGCGGCGCAGCAATGCGATAGTGCAGGACGAGCGTGAGCAGGACGCCGAATTGCAAGGTCGCAAAGCTCAGCCCGTAGGGACCGATGTACGCGAGCGATTGGGCAATAGGGGTGTCCATCCAGATATAGGCGGGCAGCGCCCAGGGGAATCCGGTCAGCATTGTGGAGCGGGCAAGCTCTGCCGTCGCCCACGCAATCGGGAACATCACGAGGCGCTGTGTTATGCCGGAGGGCAGTCTGAAAACGGCCCAGAACGCTATCGCCCAGAAGAGCGCGAGCCCGCCTGCCAGCAGGATCAGCGCGAAGGGGGCCATCCATCCGGTTGCCTCGACATCGACGAGAAATGGCTCGACGATCCAGTGGAGCGACACGAGAAAATACCCGAACCCGGCGAACCATCCGATCCAGAAGCGACGAATGCTATGCGCGCCAAATACGATCAGCGCAATGACGGGGACTGCGATGAGGAAGGTGGGGAAGAGGCCGAAGGGCGCGTGCCCAAGCGCGAAGATGGCACCGCACAAAAACGCAATGAGACGCGGATGGGCATCGCGCCAGCCGGCAACTCTACTCTGCGGCACGATCCAGCGGCTTTTGCTGTTTTACCCGAACACGCAGCCGTTTGACGCGGCGCGCATCCGCTTCCAGCACCTCGAATTCGTGGCCCTGCGGGTGGCGCACCACCTCGCCGCGCACCGGAACGCGCCCGGCCAGCATGAACACAAGACCGCCCAAGGTATCGACGTCCTCGTCCAGATCATCGGGCAGCAAATCGACTTTCGCCGCTTCCTCAAAATCGGACAAATCCGTGCGGGCGAGCGCGCGATAGGTGTCTGGGCTTTCCTCAACCCAGCTATCATCGTCTTCGGTATCGTGCTCGTCGAGAATTTCGCCAACGATCTGTTCGACCAGATCTTCCATGGTCAACAGGCCATCAACACCGCCGTATTCGTCAACGACCAGCGCCATATGCATACGGTCGTTCCGCATCCGCAGCAGCAGTGCGCCCACCGGCATCGACGGCGGGGCGATCATCAACTCGCGCAACAGGCTTTTGAGATCAAACGCAGTGCCCGCGTCCTGAAACCCGAATTTCATTGCGAAATCTTTGATGTGAACAAAGCCAAGCGGGTTATCGAGAGATTCCTCATAGACCGGGATACGGCTCATCCCGCTATCGTGAAAAATCTGCTTCAGCTCACGAGCATCGGTATCAATCGGGACCGCGATGATGTCGGCGCGCGGGATGGCCACGTCCTCAACCCGCAAATCGCGCATCTCGCGCAGATTAACGAGCATCTGGCGTTGACCAGCCGCACTTTCGCGATCAAGCTCGGTCACTTGTTTGGGAGAGCTGGGCGCAGAACGGCGTCCGCGCCGCTGCAAAACCCAGTCCAGAAATGAAACAGAATTTGTCTCGTTTTGAGGATCAACATCCTGCGCGCTTTGCGCTGCGCTAGAAGATCCGTCTGAGGTGTCGGCCATTTTCTCCGTATCCGAAATTTGCACCGAATTTGTGCGGCGCATAGATTAATATGGACTTTCTATACCTAGTTTTTCAAGCGTTTTGATTTCAGTTTCTTCCATCAGCGCCGCATCCGCGTCGGTTTCATGGTCGTAGCCGAGCAGATGCAGGCTGCCATGGACCAAAAGATGAGCAATATGGTGATTTGATGACTTGTTTTGTCCGTCCGCTTCCGCAAGGCAGGTCTCCAGCGCAAGCGCCACATCGCCGATCTCGCGCATCTGCGGCGGCGTTGGCAACGCGCCGGGCGTCTCGGGGCGTAAGTCTTCGCTTGGCCATGACAGGACGTTGGTTGCGTTTGGCTTGTCGCGAAACTGCGCGTTCAGCGCGGCAATCCTTGCGTCATTGCAGGCCAGGACGCTAATTTCATGAGGTTTGTCGAGACCCAGTTGATCTGAAAGCGCGGTGCAAACCGAGACGGCAATCCGGTCAAGATCAACGACGTCCCATCCCTGATCCTCGATCAGTATATCCATCTCAAGCTGTGGCATATCGGGTCAGGAGGTGGCTTTTTCGTAGGCGCGAATGATCTTGGCGACCATCGGATGACGGACCACATCTTCGGCCTTGAAATAGGTCATGCCGATCCCTTCTACACCGCGCAGGATTTTCTCCGCCTCGACAAGCCCTGACGGCACGCCGCGTGGCAGGTCGATCTGGCTCATATCGCCGGTGATCACCATGCGCGAACCTTCACCGAGCCGGGTGAGGAACATTTTCATCTGCATTGTTGTCGCGTTTTGTCCTTCATCGAGCACAACGAAAGCGTTCGATAGGGTGCGTCCGCGCATAAACGCGAGCGGGGCGATTTCGATGCGTTTGTCCTCAATGAGTTTGGCCACTTGCTTGCCGGGCAGGAAGTCGTTCAGCGCGTCATAGAGCGGCTGCATGTAGGGATCGACTTTCTCTTTCATATCGCCGGGCAGAAACCCGAGCCGCTCCCCCGCCTCGACTGCCGGGCGGCTGAGGATGATCTTGTCGACCTCGCCGTCGAGAAACTTGGACACACCGGCGGCCACGGCGATATAGGTTTTGCCGGTGCCTGCGGGTCCGAGCCCAAACACCAGTTCATTTTCAAAGAGCTGATGCACATATTGCGCTTGGGTCTTGCTGCGCGGCTCAACGGTTTTCTTGCGGGTGCGAATTTCCATCGCGCCGCCGTTGAACATCTCGATCTGATCGCCGTCACGTGAACCGGTGCCCTCTTCTGTGCCACCCATGCGGATGGCGGCATCGACATCGCCCGGCTCGATTTCCTTGCCACTTTCCAGACGCCGATAGAGCGCTTGCAACGCATGCTGCGCAAGCGCGGCGCTTTCGGTATCGCCGTGAATGTCTATCTCATTGCCGCGACGCACAAGCGTGACGTCGAGCGCTGCTTCGATCTGCGCCAGATTGCGGTCAAATTCTCCGCAAAGATCAATCAGTAGGCGGTTGTCTGGGAAAGAGAGCACCGTTTCGGACGGCTCGGTATCGGACGCGTTGGGAAACTGGGCGGATGTCGCCAAAATATCTTCTCCGAAGAACAAATTACACTTGGTTGCAGGGATGATCCTATCACCATGCGTGCAAAATTGGAGCGAAAATTACAAATTTGTCGGGACGCGGTGTCGCGCTCAGGAGGAGCCGATCAGCTGACGCTCGAAATCAACCGTATTATCGGCGTCATCAACCGGCGCCTTACGGCAGACCGGAATACCATCGGGGCGCAAACGCGGGGTCATGTAGCCCTCAACGCCATCGTCGATAATCCAGTGATCACAGCCGTTCGGATCAATCCAAATTCCGGCTTTCATCGTGGTCAGGTCGCCCTGATCAATTCCAAAATCTCGGGTTGTGTCACCTGCACATCCGGCAGTGAACAAAATCGCCGCAAGAGCGGTATGTACCAGCTTGCTATTCATCCGGGCGGCTCCGTTCTTTTCGCAATTCATGAGCATGACAACTCCACGCGGCGGTTCAGACGCCGCCCGTCCGCAGTATCGTTCGAGGCAACAGGCATCTGCTCGCCAAACCCGCGTGGTTCGGCAACAACGCCCATCTCGTTGGCAACCGCAGCCACAGCGGCTGCGCGGCGCATCGAAAGATCGAGGTTGAACTCTTCATCGCCGACGCTGTCCGTATAGCCATTGACGATGATCGACTTGCCAAACAACTCGCTAAACACGCCTTCAACTTCAGCGCGGGCACTTCTGTTCAGTGCGGCACTGCCGCTGGCGAACAACGCGTTGGCATCAAGCTGCGCGCAAACCTCTGCCGGAGGCGGAACGACGCGGCACACGGGTTTGCCGTGATTGTCGAGATGTGCGGACATGAAGCCTTCGAGCCCGTCGTCCATCACCCAATGCTCGCACCCATCCGGGTCAACCCAGATCGTTGCAACAAGTTCGCTGTTGGAATTGTCATCCGTGATGCCGGTTGCAATGCGCTTGAAAAAGCCGCCGATACCTTGCGCCATCACGGGGCTGGAGGCGCCAATCGCCACAGTAACAGCCAGTGCAACACATCCTGTAAAGAACTTCATTACCCTCGTCTCCACGGTTGTTTTGTTTATGTCACGAGACGAAAAATCGGACCCGCGCGTGTCAACCAATTTGCGGTGTTATAAAGCACAGTTTTTGCGGTGTAAAAAGGAAATTCAATCCAGAACGACCGCATTAAGCGAGTTTGTACCGCTTTGCGTGATTTTCACATCAACCACGCTGCCGATATTGGCGGCATCCGCATCGACATGAACCGCGTGAAGGTAGGGGGATTTACCCACGAGCTGCCCTGGATCGCGCCCCCGCTTTTCCAGGAGAACCGGCAATTTACGCCCGACCATTTTCTGCTGAAAGTCAGTTTGCTGCGCGGTCAGTTTGGCCTGCAATCGCGCCAGACGCTCGGATTTGACGTCTTCATCCACCTGCGCGCGTTCGCTTGCGGGTGTTCCTGGGCGTTCGGAATATTTGAAGCTATAGGCTTGCGCGTATTGGACCTTATCACAAAGATCTAGTGTCGCCTCGAAGTCCTCTTCGGTCTCGCCGGGAAAGCCGACGATGAAATCCCCCGATAGCGCGAGATCGGGTCGCGCGCTTCGGATGCGTTCGATCAGCGCGATGTAATCTTGCGCCGTATGCTTGCGGTTCATCGCTTTGAGAACGCGGTTGCTGCCCGATTGGACCGGCAAATGCAGGTAAGGCATCAGCTTTGCAATCTCGCCATGCGCTGCGATCAGATCGTCGCTCATATCGTTGGGGTGGGAGGTGGTGTAGCGGATGCGTGCCAAACCCTCGATTTCCGCCAGTGCTGCGATCAGTCTGGCGAGCGAGTAGTCGCCGTCCGGTCCATCGCCGTGATAGGCATTCACGTTCTGCCCCAAAAGCGTGATGTCGCGCACGCCGCTGTCCACGAGCGCTTTGGCTTCATCGATGATCCGCATGGCCGGGCGCGAGACCTCTGCGCCGCGCGTGTAGGGAACGACGCAAAAGGCGCAGAACTTGTCGCAGCCTTCCTGCACGGTCAAAAACGCAGCAGGGGCGCGCTGCGTCCTCGTCGCATCTTTGGGCAAATGCTCGAACTTATCTTCCAGCGGGAAGTCGGTGTTCACGGGGCGATTGCCTTGCGCCACATCCTTCATCATGGCGGGAAGATTATGGTAGGCTTGTGGTCCGACCACGAGGTCCACGGCGGGCTGGCGTTCCATGATAAACGCGCCTTCGGCTTGCGCAACGCAGCCGGTGACGCCGATTTTCAGGTCAGGATTATTGGCCTTATGACCCTTGAGCCGTCCCAACTCGGAATAAATCTTCTCCGCCGCCTTCTCGCGGATGTGACAGGTGTTGAGCAGAATGAGATCAGCCTGATCGGGCGCTGAGGTCTGCTCATAGCCATCTGGTGCCAAAGCACCGGCCATGCGTTCGGAATCGTAGACGTTCATCTGACATCCGTATGTCTTGATGTAGAGTTTCTTACGATCTGGCATGGTTGCGCATCCGCCTGTTGAAAACCGGAGTTTGAGACCTCGCAGCCTTAAAGTCACCGCGAGGTCAAATCAATGCGCTTGATCTTACTTTTTTGCGCCTTTGGGTTTGCGTCCCAGGCCGATCTTCTTCGCCAATTGCTGACGTTTGATCGCATAATTGGGCGCAACCATGGGATAGTCCGGCGCCAACCCCCATTTCGCGCGGTAGTCCTCCGGCGTCAGGTTGTAGGAGGTCATCAGATGGCGTTTGAGCATTTTGAGTTGCTTGCCGTCTTCAAGACAGACGATGTAGTCATCTGTGACCGATTTCTTGATTGGTACGGCAGGAATAAGTTCTACGGTTTTTTCTGACTCAGGCTTGCTCAGATCCACGAGCTTTTCATAAACAAGTTCGATTAATCCCGGTAGGTCGTCAGACGAGACGTTATTATTCGCAACATGCGACGAGACAATGTCCGACGTCAGTGCTAGAATTTCTGCCTTATCGACAGGCTCTTCGTTACTCATATTTGTACTTTCTGTGTGTGTGATACTCAGTGTGTGTGTTGTACCAGCGAACTGCGGGCAGCTCCCTTCACTCTTTTACGAAACTCTCTCGTGAATACAGTTGACCCTCTTTTTATTACTTCTGTTATTGGGGCGTTGGAATGGCCTCAAGATAGGCAGCATTCGTGAGGTGTCAATTGATTATAGTATCAGTATTGTCGCAATCGCGAATAGTTGATCACGAAGCGCTCTGCCAAATTCAAGCGCCTCGGTGTAAACACGTAAGTGAACCTCTGAATTGCCAAGAATAGATCATGGTTTCATCATATCGGAACATTACCAGCGCGCTCAAACCCGGTCCGGTCGCGATTGTGATAAATGAGGACGGGGTTGAGCTGGCCTCGACACTGGCGCATCACGCGGCGTTGGGGTTTGAGAATATCATTCTGTTGGGCGAAAAACCCGCGAGCCTGAAAACGCCGGTGATCCATCTGGAGGGCGCGCCGCAGGGCGGACTTGACGAGATCGTCAATCCATTGCTTGGCCAATTGCAAAACCGCTGGGTCTTGCCGGTGTATAACGCCGAGTATTTCTACTTCCCGTTTTGCGAGCAACGCGCGATATCCGATGCGATTCAGTTTGTGGATGAGGAAAACCGCAGCGCTGTCTATTGTACTGTTCTTGATCTTTATGCAGCAGATTGCACGACCGCGCCAAACGCGGTGGATGCCACAAACGCGCATTTTGACTCTCAGGGGTATTACGCGCACGACCGGTTTGACGGACCTCAAAGGCTTGAGCGGCAGAAGCAGGTTTTCGGCGGTCTCAAGTGGCGTTACGCGCAACATATCCCCTGGGCGCGGCAGAGCATTGATCGCATTGCGCTGTTTCGGGCTCTACCGGATGTGCGGCTGACAGCAGAATTTCAGCTGAGCGATGCGGAGATGAACACGGTGAGTTGCCCATGGCACCATTCGCTCACCGGTGCTGTTGCCTCGTTCCGCGTCGCAAAGAGCCTGCGCCACAATCCCGGCTCGCAGTTTGAGGTGGAGAGTTTCATGTGGAGCGGATCTACCCGGTTCGAATGGACCTCAACGCAATTGATGGATCATGGGTTCATCGAACCGGGGCAGTGGTTCTGAGCGAGGCGGGCTTGTCGCTTGTATCGCATTGGCCAAAACCCTAAGCATCGATCCGTAAACAAGTGCTGGACCGTTGCGACATGGCTATTCCAAAACTCACGGTCCTGACCCTGATTGCGCTGATTGGTGCGACCGCCTTCTCAATCGACGTCACCCTGCCCGCGATCCCGGCCACGGCAAAGTTTTTCGGCGCTGAGATAGGGGTGATCCAGCTTACCATCTCGCTCTACATCCTTGGCTATGGCTTGGGCCAGATTCCCATCGGCGCCTTGTCGGATCATTTTGGCCGCCGCCCGCTCGTGCTGATCTGCATGTCGATGTTTGTGGTGTTTGCGACCATCGCAGCCTTTAGCACGAGCATCACCACCCTGCTCATCTTCCGCTTCCTGCAAGGATTGGTCGGGGCGAGCGGCGCGGTGATGGCACGGGCGATTGCGCGTGATTTGACCGAAGGGCCACAGACGGGGCGGCTCATGTCGCTACTGACGTCAATGCTGGGCGTTGTGATGATCGTCGCCCCGATTGCGGGTGCGCTAGCGATGGAGATGTTTGGCTGGCGCGCGCCATTCTTCGCCTCTGCCCTCTTTGGGGGCGCTGCGCTTATTCTGATGTGGACGAGCGTGCCTGAATCGCTGCAAAAGCAACCGCGCAGCTCTATATTGGAGCGTCTATCGCGCGGCATCCGCGCCTTTGCGGCCTCCCCGCCGAGCCTTCTGGGCGCATTGGTCTTTGCCTTCACGTTCGCGACACTCCTCACCTATGTGACACTGTCGTCTGAGGCGTTTATCAACACCTTTGGCACCAGCGCGAAGGGCTATGCGGCGATCTACGCCATCGCATCGGTGGGGTATTTTATCGGAGGGCTGATCATCCGGCAGATCATCGCACGACATGAAAAGCTCGAATTGATGCGACGGACCGCGATGGGGTTTGCGCTTTGTGGCCTTTGCCTTGCGCTCAGCCTTGCGCTGGGGCTTCAGAATATCGTGCTGTTCATTGCGATATCGATCGCGCTTTTCACCTTCATCGGCATGATGCTGGCACTCACAACTGCGCTGGCGTTGGAGCCCTTGGCCAAAACCGCCGGCATGGCAGCGGCGATTATGGGCACGTTTCAGTTACTCGTGGCCTCGCTGATCACGTCGGGTCTTGCGCTGTTGCAGGTGGACATATTCATCCGGCTGCAAGGCGCGCTCGCGGTCCTGTCCGGTATCATCTTTTGCATCACCATCCTTGGCAGCGCCCGCGTTCGTCGAGCAAGAGCGTGATCCTGTCGCCGGAGCGCAAAACGCGATGACCAAAACGCATCTGGGCGGGCTTCGATTGACATAAATTCTGGTGGGTGATCTAGTTTCACCAAAGCTGACACAAAACATCAACAGGAGAGATGAGATGATGAAATCCGCAGGCGCGTTTGCGCTGACTGCTGCGATAACGCTGGGCGCTGCGTCCACTGCTTTTGCAGAGCCGATCAAAATCGCGATCAATGAGTGGAGCGGCCAGCATCTGAGCGCGAATATCGCAGGCTCGGTGTTGCAAAAGATGGGCATGGACGTTGAATATGTGACCGCTGGCGCTGTACCGCAGTTTGCCGCGATTGCAGAGGGGTCTTTGCATTTCAATCCCGAGATCTGGACCAACAATGTTGGTGATATTTATCCCAAGGCGGTTGAGTCCGGCGACATTGAGGTTATCGGCGAGTTGGGTCTGACACCGTCTGAGGGCTGGTTCTACCCGCCGTATATGGAAGAGGCTTGCCCTGGCCTGCCGAAATACGAAGCGCTCTTTGATTGCGCGCAGGCGTTTGCTGCTGCCGACACCTTCCCCAATGGGCGTCTGATCACCTATCCGGCGGATTGGGGCACGCGTTCCAAGGATCTGGTGGAGATGCTGGGCATGCCGCTGCAACCTGTGGCGGGTGGCTCTGAGGGTGCGATGGTTGCCGAGATGAAAGCCGCCGTCGCCACCGAGCAACCAATGCTGATGATGTTTTGGCAGCCCCATTGGGTGCATGCGGATATTGAGCTGAAACTTGTCGAATGGGACCGTGCTGATCCTGATTGCGAGGCAGGCCCGCCACAATCGCGCGGCGATGCCTGCGGCTTTGCGCAAGCAAAAGTACAGAAGATCGTTAGCGGTGATTTCGCGGAAAAATGGCCTGAAGCGCATGCGGCAATTGGTAAAATCGCTCTGTCCAACGATGTGCAAAATGCGCTGATCAAGAAGGTGGATCAGGACGGCATGTCGGTTGAGGATGCCGTGGCCGAGTGGATGGGTGCGAATGAAAGCGTCTGGTCCGCCTGGATGAACTGATCCGGCAGTTCTGACTATCAAAACCTTCCCCCTGCGCCCGTACAACCCGGGCGCAGGGATTTTTATGGAGCCTGAAATTGCCGTCCGACGCTGCACATCCTAACCCGGTGAAAATCTCCTGCAAAAACGTCTGGAAGGTCTACGGCGACAAGCCTGCGCAATTTTTCGATGGCAAAATGGGGGATGTGGGCGATACGGCGCGCGCCCTGAGCCATGCGCAGACCATTCGCGACACGCAGCATATTGTCGCCGCCGCCAATGTATCCTTCGATGTCCATGTCGGTGAGATTTTCGTCATCATGGGGCTGTCCGGCTCGGGTAAATCGACGATGGTGCGATGCCTGTCGCGCATTGTGGAGCCGACGGCTGGAGAGATTTTGCTCGATGGGCAGGATTTGCTGGGGATCAACCAGGCGGAGCTGATCGCGTACCGTCGTCACAAGATGGGGATGGTGTTCCAGAATTTCGGGCTGATGCCGCATCTGAGTGTGCTGGATAATGTCGCCTTCCCGCTGGAGGTGCAGGGTATCGACCGCACAACGCGCCGTGCCAAGGCGCAGGCGATGATTGATCTTGTCGGGCTTGGCGGGCGCGAGGATAGTTTTCCGCGGCAGCTCTCTGGCGGGCAGCAGCAGCGTGTCGGGATCGCGCGCTCGCTCGCGGTTGAGCCGGAATTGTGGTTTCTTGATGAGCCGTTCAGCGCGCTTGATCCGCTCATTCGCCGTCAGATGCAGGACGAATTTTTGCGGCTTCAGCGCGAGTTGCACAAATCCATCGTCTTCATCACCCATGACTTTCTCGAAGCGCTGCGGATCGCGGATCGTATGGCGATTATGCGCGATGGTGCGGTGGTACAGATCGGGCGCCCGGTCGATCTGATCCTGAACCCTACCGACGATTATGTGCGCGAGTTCACCAATGATGTGCCGTGGGAGATGGTGCTAACCGCCGGAGACATTGCCGATGCGGATCGCCCGTTCAAGACGGGCATGGGGCACATCAATGCCGATGCCAAACTGGCGTCGCTCCTGCCCTATCTGGCGGATCACGAGGCGGGGGTGATGGTACGCGACGCAGCTGGTCAGGACGTTGGCGCATTGAACGCGCGCGATGTTGTCAAAGCGCTGGCGTCAGGCGTTCTCGATGGTGCGGACGTGGATCTTTCGACGTGACACGGGACGCGCAACCGCTGATCTGGCTCGGCCTCGCCGCGCTGACACTTGCGCTTTATCACAGCTCTGGTGTGCTGAGCACATTTCCCGACACGTGGATCATCTCGCCAACCGATGCGATGAACACTTTCATGCGTGGGTTCGTCGATCTCTTCGGACCTGTTTTCAAGGCCATCGGCTGGCTGCTCGAATGGCCCGTCCGCTGGGCGCAATGGTTGCTGCAAGCCCTGCCCTGGAGCGTCACCACCGCGTTTTTCATCCTGCTTGGTTTCATCGGATCGGGCTGGCGGCTCGCGCTTTTTGCAGGGCTTGCGATGATCTACATGGCAGTGATCGGTTATTGGGCGCAAAGCATGAATTCGCTTGCCATCGTTCTGATCTCAGTGCCGATGGCCGTCGCCACCGGCTTTGGTTTTGGCGTGTTGGGCTTTTATTCCCTGCGGGCGCGGCGGGTGATCATGCCGATGCTTGATCTGCTGCAGACCATTCCGGCGTTTGCGTATCTTCTGCCGATCCTCATCCTTTTCGGATTTGGCACCACGGTTGGTCTTGTCGCCTCAGTTCTCTACGCCTTCCCGCCAATGGTGCGGAACACGATCCTGGGGCTCAAAGCGGTTCCGAGCGAGATTATCGAGGCGGGCATGATCTCCGGCACCACGCGCGCGCAGCTTTTCTGGAAAGTCCGTATGCCAGCAGCCCAGCGCCAGATGCTTTTGGGAGTGAACCAAACCACCATGGCGTCGTTGTCGATGGTGATCATCGCGTCGATTATCGGGGGGACGAATGACATTGGCTGGGAAGTGCTATCGACGATGCGCAAAGCGCAGTTTGGCGAGAGCCTGCTGGCCGGGTTTGTCATCGCGCTGATCGCTATGGCGCTGGACCGGATCACCTATGCCTATGCCACCAAATCGCGCACAACCACCGATGATGGCGCGGCGCGGCGCATGTGGGTGATGGGCGGTCTCATTATCCTTGCGATTGCCGCGCTCTCGATGGTCGTCCCCGCACTGCGCGTCTGGCCCGAAGCGCTGATCTGGAACCCGGCAAAAGCGATGAACGAGGCGCTGGAGTATATCGTCATCAATGGCCGCCTGACGATCGAGGCGGTCAAAAACTCGGCTTTCTTCTTCATCATGCTCCCCATAAAAATCGGTTTGGGCCAAGCGGTCAGCCCGTTCACATGGGGCTTTGCCATGTCCCCGCCGATCATCGCCGCTTATGCCGCCATGATCGCCGCCGGAGCGATCTGGGCTTTCCTCAAAGAGCGCAGAACGCTGGCCGCCATCATTGTGCTGTGGGGCGTTATGTCGTTCATCGGGTTGACCAATATGCCGTGGCTCGCGCTTGTGGCGGTGCTGGTCTATGCAGCTTACGTCACCTCCGGCATTGGGCTGGCCATCGGCACGTCCATAGCACTCGCCTTTCTCATCCTTGCTGGCGTTTGGAAAGAATCGGTCCTGTCGCTTTATCTGTGCGGTGTGGCGGTGATGATCTCCTTTGTCCTTGGCACGCTCATTGGCATCTGGGCCTCCGAGAGCCGCATCGTATCCGCAATCGTGCGTCCGATCATGGACACGCTGCAAACCATGCCGCTCTTTGTGATCCTGATCCCGTTTGTGATGGTCTTCAAAATCGGTGAGTTCACGGCGCTTCTGGCCGTGATTGCCTATGCGATTGTGCCCGCCATCCGCTACACCGAGCACGGGCTGCGCAATCTGTCGCCCGATGTGATCGAGGCGGCGGAGACGATTGGCTGCACGAGGTGGCAAATGCTGCTGCGGGTGAAGCTGCCTTTGGCGCTGCCTGCGATTATGCTGGGGCTGAACCAGACGATTATTTACGGTATCGGCATGCTGGTGATCGCCGCGCTTGTTGGCACCAACGGGCTGGGCCAACAGATCTACATCGGGCTTGGCGATGGAGATTTCGGTGTCGGTATGACGGCAGGGATTGGCATGGCGGTGATTGCCATGATCGCCGATCGGATGACCCAAGCGGTTAGCAAGCGCAAACAAGAGCAATACGGGCTGAGCGTGAGCCATATCTGAGCTGATCTGGATTTTGCGCTTCGGATGATTATCTATAGTGCGAGCAAAAAAGGAGACACATCATGCAAGAACGTGCAGTGCTGGCCGGTGGGTGCTTTTGGGGGATGCAGGATCTGATCCGCAAAATGCCTGGCGTTATCTCCACCCGTGTCGGGTATTCCGGCGGCGATGTCCCGAATGCAACGTACCGCAATCACGGCACACATGCTGAAGCGATTGAGGTGATTTATGATCCGTCGGTGATGTCCTATCGGCGCCTTCTGGAGTTCTTCTTCCAAATCCATGACCCGACCACGCCCAATCGTCAGGGCAATGACCGGGGTATGTCGTACCGGTCAGCGATTTACTATGAGGATGAGGCGCAAAAGGTCGAGGCGCAAAACACGATTGCGGATGTTGATGCGTCAGGGCTTTGGCCGGGGAAAGTCGTGACAGAGGTGGAGCCTGTTGGTGACTTTTGGGAAGCGGAGCCGGAGCATCAGGATTATCTGGAGCGGATACCCAATGGCTATACCTGCCATTTTGTGCGGCCCGGTTGGGTGCTGCCGAAGCGGGATGCGGCGGAGTAAGAATATTTTCTAGCGGAGCGGCCCTTACGGGCCGCACGTTATGTCATTTCGCGCGCGTTGCGCGCGAAATCATTGTTGAGTATTTTTGGAAAGATGAAGCTAACTTGCGATCTCTTTCCTCGCGTCACTTCAACAGCAGCGTCACAATCGGCGGCCAGATCAGCAGGACCGACAGGGCGATGAGCTGCACGCCAATGAACGGCAGGAAGCCTTTGAAGATATCGGTCAGCGAGATATGCGGCGGTGCGACCGATTTGAGGTAGAAGGCCGCAGGTCCGAAGGGCGGCGACAGGAAGCTCACCTGCATATTCATACAAAACAGCACCCCGAACCAGACCGACACATATTTCGGCTCAAGTTGCCCAAATAGGCCGATCTCTTCGAGCGGCAGGCGTTTGACGATGGGCAGGAAGACCGGGATGATCAGAAGCACGATGCCGACCCAATCCATGAAGGCTCCCATAAACAGGAGGATCAGCATCATGGTTAGCAGGACCAGCATGGTTGGCATTTCGCTGCCCACGATCAGGTTGGCGATGTAGTTCGGTCCACCTGCGAGCGTGTAGGCGCCTGCAAGCGCTGCTGCCCCAACCGTCACCCAGATAATTGTGCCGGTGGATTTGAGCGTGCGCATGAGGCTGTCCCAGATCAGATCGAGCGAGGCTTCACCGCGCAAAACCGCGATCAGGAACACAACCAGCGCGCCCATGCCCGCTGCCTCGGTAATCCCCGAAATGCCGCCATAGATCGATCCAAGCACAACGCCGATCACGGCGAAAGGCGCAACGAGACCCTTGCCATGCTCCCAGCCGAGTTTTGAGCGTTTGACGCCGAACACCACGAGCGCCAGCACGAGACCAGCGGCCAAAAATCCGGCGATATAGGGGATGTGGTAATTCATTCCGAGGAAAATATCTTCGACATTCTCCCCCATATTCACATTTTGTCCCGTGACATTGAAAAAGAGTGCTCGTGCGAGCAGCAGCGCAGAGACGCCTGCCAGCAAGACGGACAAAAATCCGCCGAACATCCCCGCCTTTTGCCATCCGGTTGGATCGCCCGGTTGCGGATCGGGGAGCGGCGCGTCTTCGGGTCGAAGCTGGGTGCGGATGATAATGTAGATGATGATGAACATCGCCAGCATGAAGCCCGGCACAAAGGCCGCGGTAAAGAGCGCCTTGATCGAGGTTTCGGTGATCAGGCCGTAGATGATCAGTACGATGGACGGCGGGATCATTGTGCCCAGCGAGCCGGAGGCACAGATTGTGCCGATGGCAAGGTTCTGATTATAGCCGAGCCGCAGCATTTGCGGCAGGGCGATCAGTCCCAAAAGCACCACTTCGCCACCGATGATGCCGGACATCGCGGCCATCAGAACCGCCATGAGCGAGGTGACAATCGCAATCCCGCCACGGGTGCGCGCGAGCCAGAAGTTGAGCGCGTTGTACATGTCCTTGGCAATGCCGGAGCGCTCCAGCAGGGCTGCCATGAAGATGAAGAGCGGCACCGAGATCAGCACATATTCGGTGGTGAGGTCGAATATTTTCTGGGTAATGATATAGAGCGGCCCCGTCCCCGGTTTGCCCATCAAGACGCCGGGTATCCGCTTGGCTTCTTCACAGGCGAAAATGTAGCAGGACGGATCGGTCAGGAGCGTTGGCTCGAACTTCATAATCATAACCGCAAGGGCCATCACAGCAGAGGCAAAGCCCAGTGGCATACCGATGGCCAGCAGAACGAAGAGCCCCATCACGAGGACGATTGATATTGTACCGACGTCCATCAGTCGTCTCCCAAGCTGCGTTTAATGGCCTCAATTTCTTCTTCATCGACGTCATCGGCTGCCGAATGCGCCTCCGGCTCCAGGTTCCAGTCGGCGACCAGATTGATCAGCCCCTGAATGGCGACGAGCGCGATGGTGATCAGGATCATCGGTTGCATGGTGGCGGGGATGGGCGGATCGAAAGCGGTTCCGAACATCTCCCACTTATAGAACTTGATGACGAAGACCTGATAGAAGCTGCCGTAGATGACGAAACAGGCGAATATCGCAAACAGCAGCGCCGATATGGTATCGAACACCTTTTGCAACCATCGCGGCACCGCATCATAGAGCAGGAATATGCGGATGTGGCAGCGTTGCTGCATGGCGTAGATGCCCGACATCAGGAACACAAAACCGGCCGTCCATAAGGTCAGCTCATTGGCCCAAAGCGTCGGTTTTTCGACCGCATATCGCAAGAACACCTCATAGAGCATGATCAGCGTCATCATCAGAATAAGCATCATGGTGATACGCCCGACAAAGAGCGCCATACGGTCGACGCGGCGTTCATGTTGCCACTCCATCGAGGCGACTTTCAGGGTGCGCGTGCCAAAGAAGAACAGGATCGGGATCGCGATGAGCGCCGCCCAGTCGATGATATCCGCAAAGCCGCCGAACACGCCGCCCAGACCGGGCGTGACGTCCTTGCGCATGTGCAATTCGCTGATCTGTGCCTGAAGGCTTTCGGATTGGTGCGGGAGAAGATCGAGGATGAAGGCCGGCATGTGCCAGATCACCCAACCGGCACATATGATGAAGGCTGCGGGGAAGAACCACTCTGCGAGGCTACTACCGGTTTTCGTTGTCATATCCGTCCCCTTTTTCGCGCGTTTACGCGATCTTATAGTGGCGCAGGAAATCCATATCCGGCTCCACGCCCAGTCCCGGTCCTGTCGGCACGCGAACCTTTCCGCAGGTGTTCTTAACTTGCGAGTGTATATTCAACGGCTCGCTTAGCAAGTCGTCTGTGAACTTGTTGTCTGTTGTATCGAACTCCAGCATTGGCTCCCACGGGTGCAAGCCACCCGGCAAGGGCGGCATGGCGGCGAGCAGGTGCATGTTCGTCGCGACCGCGATGGCAGAACCCCAGACATGGTTCACCACCGGCGTGAAATGCGCATGGCACAGCGCAAGGACACGCAGGTATTCAGTGATGCCGCCCAGCGCACAAACCTCGGGCTGCGCGATATCGAGGCCGCGCGATTCCAACAGCGCGCGCCAGCCCCAGCGGTTAAACTCCGCCTCGCCGCCGGAGATGTTGACCGAAAGGCCTGCGCGCAACTCGCGATATCCGTCGAGATCTTCGGGCGCGACCGGCTCTTCGAACCAATACGCGCCCAATTCGCCAAGCGCGCGGCCAACATAGAAGGCATCGGAGGTTGTATAGGCGTGGTTGGCATCGACCATGAAGCGGAAGTCCTCACCGACCCCGCGCCGCACGGCTTGGGCCAGCTTCACATCTTCAGCCGGACCCATGCCAACCTTCATCTTGGTGGCTGCAAACCCTTTGTCCTTGATCGCCGCCGCCTCATCAACAAAGCGCGCAGCCAGATCATCCACAGGCTCGGGCCGCAGCATCATGCCGTAGCCGTAGACGGGAATTTCCGTTCGATGCGCGCCCCCGATCATTTTGTGGAGCGGCTGGCCCATCACCTTACCGGCAATGTCCCACAGCGCGATATCTACGCCTGAGAGACTCTGCATCGGCATGCCCTTCTGGCCGTGATCGCGCATCAGGTTGTAGACCTTGTGCCAGATGACATCGCGGTCCATCGGGTCCATACCGAGCACCAAGGGCGCAATGACGCCCTCAACGATGCCCTTATTGGCAATCGCGATGTTGCCGGGGCCGAAGCATTCGCCCCAGCCGGTCACACCCTCATCGGTCTCTACCTGAACCAGATGCGCGGAGCGTTTTTCGTAATACTGTTGGGAATAACCAAGCAACTCCGGCAAGTCATATTGCAGGACATGGCTGGTTATTTTGGTGATTTTCATGCGTGTCGGGCCGAAAAAAAGCGGCAGGACCCGTGTGAGCCCTGCCGCCCTTATTGGTTCAACGTCTAAGGCGTTGCTTATTCCATCGCGCCGATGCTGCGCAGGAAGCTCAAGTGGCTGTCCAGAAGTTCTTTCGACTCTGGCGTTGTCGCGAACTCAACCCAAGCAGCTTGAACAGCGGAACGGTACTTGCCCAGCTCTTCTGGCGACCATTCGTACATGTTGAGACCTTCGGCGGCCAGTTTGACCGAGTTCTTGGCGTTCTCAACTTCGTTGATGGTTGTGTTTTTCAGCGCCAGCGCCTGCATGCCAACCTTCAGGATTGCCTTATGGTTGTCAGGCATCGCGTCCCAAACGTCCTTGCGGCAAGCAAGGTGGTCGGCTGGCATCGAGTGGAAGCCAGGATAGTTGGTGTGCTTGGCAATGTCATAAAGACCCAGCCCGATGTTGTTGGTCAGGTTGGCCGCGTCTGCACCGTCGATGATGCCGGTTTCGAGCGCTGTAAAGATCTCGTTGAAGTCCATAACGATCGGCGATGCGCCAAGGTTTTGGAAGATCATTGTGATAATGCCCGGAGGCGAGCGGAACTTCCAGTTTTTGAAATCGTCAACGCCGCGAATTGGTGCGGTCGAGGAGAGCGATTCTGGACCCGGGATCCACCAGCCGATGAATTCCATATTGTGCTCGTTGTAGAGCTTGTTCAGCGCCGCATAACCGTCACCGTGCAAAAGCCATGCCATTTGCTGGTATGGGTTTGCATAGCCACCGTTCAGATCGCCGGTGAACTGGAACGCAGGGTTTTTACCGGTTTGGTATGCACCACCGGTCATGTCGCAATCGAGAATACCCGTAGCGGCCGCGTCAAAGGTTTCAGCCGCTTTAACGACCGAACCGGAATAGAACATCTCAACCGCAATATCGCCACCGGACATTGCTGTGATGTCTTCGATGAACTCCGCCGCCATTTGCCCCGAAAGTGTCTCTGGCGAGAAGTGCGTTTGGATACGCAGGTTTGTTGTCTGCGCCGTTGCGGCGGATGCGCCGACCGCAAGCGCGGCAGCGAGCGCCAGTGATTTCATGGCTTTCATTAGTGTCTCCCTAGTTTGTTATGTGCCGACCGGATGAAGGCGGCAACTCTTATTGCAGAAAAAGCCTAGCGTTGCCAATCTGGGCTGGCAACAAGATTATTGAATTCTCTAAAATTTCGTGGTTCGGTTGGAATCTCGAAATATTTGGATGCGGCGCGGCATGAGCCTTTACGAAAAATTACAGTATCGGCTGGTCAACGGTTTCTACTCCGCCGGGCAGCGTTTGAAAACCACTGCATTGGCCGAGGCGTATGAGACATCCGCCAGCACCATGCGCGAAACGCTCTTCAGGCTCTCCACCGTCGGTCTGGTCGAGTTTGAAGAGCAACGCGGCTTTCGCATGCCGCAAATCTCAACCAAGACGCAGCGGGAGCTGACCCTGATGCGCATCCTGCTGGAAAGCGAAGGCGCGTGTCGGTCCATCGAAAACGGCGGCGTTGCCTGGGGCGCACGTCTGACGGCGGCGCATCACAAGCTCTCGCATATCGAGGGGTTGGTGCGCGCGGGGCAACGCGATAGCGAAATCCTCGTTATCTGGACCGACGCCGAGTTGGAATTTCACCGAACGCTCATAGATGCCTGCGGTCTCGACTTGCTGATGGACACGCATTTGATCGTCTACAACCGGTTTCGCCAGCAGATGATCAACAGCGATCAAAACTTCACCTATGTGCCTGAAAATATCACGCAGCACAAAAGAATCGTCGAAGCGGCGCTGGCCGGTGATCCGCAATTGACCCGTGCGCGTATTTCGGAACATTTGATACGCAATGCTGATGGTGTCCGGACGGCGGAGGTCAGTGCGCCGTCGCCCTGAGCGTCGCGTCTTGAATGGGTATGCAGAAGTGATTAGCCTGTCTCAAACTTCGGGCAGTGCGCCCGCATCAGCGCAGTCGATAGGCACCCAATGCCGGACGTCATTATCAGAAATGCAACCTCTTCGGATGCCGCCGCCATCCGCGACATCTATGCGCCGTTCGTAACCGACACCATCGTCTCATTCGAATCCGATCCACCGGATGCGGCCACCATGGCGGCGCGCATGTCCGAAACCATGAAAAGCCACCCCTATCTCGTCGCAGAGCATGCAGGAGCGGTCGTCGGCTATTGCTACGCCTCGCGCTATCGGGCCCGTCCCGCCTATGACAAGACTGTCGAGATTGGCGCGTATATCTCAGCCGAGCATCGCGGCGCGGGCCTTGGCCGGCAACTCTACACTGCTATTCTTAACGATCTGTCGGCGCGCAGCGTGCACAGTGCGCTGGCCACAATCGCCCTGCCCAACGCACAAAGCGTCGGCTTTCATGAGAGCTTGGGCTTTCAACCGGCAGGGCGTCTGCGCGAGGTTGGGTGGAAATTCGGCAAATGGCACGATACCGGACGTTGGCAGCTGTTGCTGGCGGATTGGCAAGCTAAGGAGCAGACATGAAGAGCTTCGCTGACATCATGTTCACACCGAACGTTAAAGCCGAGCAAAGCGCAGCAGGTTCGCGCGCTGGCTACGAGGATTTCGCCCATCGCACCAAAGCGCGGGAGATGGGCGAGGATGAGAAGGCGTTCGTTGAGACGCGCACGTCTTTCTACATATCCTCCGTCAATGAGGACGGCTGGCCCTATGTCCAACATCGCGGCGGCAATCCGGGGTTCCTCAAACAGCTTTCGCCCACCCAGCTCGGGTTTGGCGATTACAAAGGCAACCGCCAATATGTTACCATCGGCAATCTGAGCGGGGAGACCCGCGTGGCGCTCTTTTTGATGGATTACCCGCGCAAGGCGCGTCTGAAAATCCTCGGCCATGCGCGCGCCGTTGATCTGAGCGACGCCCCGCAGCTTCACGATACCGTTGCCCAAGGCGGCATCCCTGCAACTCGCGCCATTCTCATCGACATAGTCGCCTTCGATTGGAACTGTCCCAAATACATCGAACCGCGCTATACAGAGCAGGATATCGAAACCATGGTCGGCCCCAAGATCAAAGACCTCGAAACACGCAATGCAGCGCTTCAAGAGCGCCTGCGCCAATACGAAAAGTGATCCTAGAATGAGCATGACACCTTCCCAAATGAATGAACGCATCGTCCGCTACGGCGATCTCATTCCCTGCAAAACTGCTTTTATCGATGCCCACACGCCCGGTTCTGATCAGAAGGAGAACTTCACGATCATCGGCGGCGGTGTGTCCGAAAGCGCGGATCAGCATGTGCATATCAAGGATACGCCTGGCTTTAATATCGGCGCTGCCGGACAGCCGCCCAAGTGCCGCAACTCGCTGCACACACACACCACCGCCGAAGTGTTTTTCGTCCTTAAGGGGCGTTGGCGCTTTTTCTGGGGGCGTTGGGGCGATGCAGGTGAGGTGACGCTTGAAGAGGGCGATATCATCAACATCCCCACCGGCATGTTCCGCGGGTTTGAGAATATCGGGACGGATTACGGGATGATCATGGCGATCCTCGGCGGTGATGATGCGGGCGGCGGTGTCATCTGGGCGCCGCAGGTCATTGAGGATGCAGCCGATCACGGGCTGGTTCTGGGCGAGAATGGCAAGCTCTATGACACCAAAAAAGGGGAGGTACTCCCGAGCGGTGTCGCCCCGATGAAACCGCTTGCTGAGGACAAGCTGGCGCTCTTGCGTGAGCCGACCACGGCTGAGGTCGTTCCGCATTACGTGGCGCGCTATTGGGATATGGTGGCGCTGGCCGACAAAGCCCCGGCAGCTGTCATTGGCGCGCATGCGATGCTGCGCGACCGTCCCGGTTTTGAAGTCGATTTCATCACCCGCGGCTCCGCGCCCCACGAGATGCATGTCACCGATCAGCATGAGATCATCATGCCGATGACCGGCCATTGGCGCTTCGCGTATGATGGCGGCAGTGAAGTGCTCAACCCCGGTGATACCTGCGCTGTCCCGCCGGGTCTGCCCCACAGCCTCACACCCGCCATGACCGGCATGGCCACCTGCTACCGCATCCGCAGCACCGACGACGATGCTGGCCCGACGATGCCTCTGTGAGCCTGCCGCTTCTCTTTCTGCCGGGCATGATGTGCGATGCGCGGCTTTTTACAGCGCAGATCGCGCATCTGTCGCGTGAGCGTGCAGTTTGCGTCGCACCGATCACCGCGCATGACACGGTTGCGGCTCTGGCCGCAGAGGTTCTGACCCATGCGCCGCCCAAATTCGCGCTCGCGGGCCTGTCGATGGGCGGGATTGTGGCGATGGAGATGATCCGCCAAGCGCCGGAGCGTATTTCGCATCTGGCGCTGATGGATACCAACCCGAAGGCGGAAACGCGAGAGGTCGCTGCCGGGCGCGAGCCGCAGATTGAGGCCGTCGAGCGCGGCCAGCTTGCATGTGTGATGCGCGATGAAATGAAGCCGAATTATCTGGCCGACGGCCCGCAGACCGGCCCCATTCTCGATTTGTGCATGGAGATGGCAATTGCACTGGGCCCGTTCGTCTTTAAACGCCAATCCCGCGCGCTCCAATCCCGCCCCGATCAATGTGAGACCCTGAAATCCGTGCAGGTGCCAACGCTGATCCTGATGGGCGAACGGGACACGCTCTGCCCGCGCGCGCGGCACGACCTGATGCACGAGCTGATCCCCGGATCCCGGCTCGCGGTCATCCCCGGCGCAGGCCATCTGCCAACCCTGGAACAGCCCGAGCTGACCAACGCGGCTCTGTCAAACTGGCTAGCCGGTTGAGGCGCGTCTGATCAGGTCAACGCGATGGCACAACAGATCAAAACGGGTCTGTTGCGTTATTCGGCGTGTTTGATGCAGATTTGGCTCTCAGCCAAAGGAGATAGACATGGGCCGCCGCAAGAATCCGTTCATAGGTCATCGGTTTCCGAAAGACATCATCCTTTTGGCGGTGCGTTGGTACTGAAGATACCCGCTTTCATACCGGGATGTCCGAGATTTGCTTGCAGAGCGCGGTATTTCTGTCGATGCCGCAACTATCTACAGGTGGGTCCAAAAGTTCGGTCCTGAAATTTGTAGCCGATCCTTTGGCCAACATCGCAGCTGGCGCGGGCTTCAATGGCATGTCCCCTCTCGAACGTTGCTGCGCAACGTCCTGACGGGCAATGGATGAAACCTACATCCGAGTAAATGGGAGATGGTGCTACTTATGGCGCGCCGTCGATCACTGCGGACAATTGACCGACTTCCGACTTACTGCTCGCAGAACCGCAGGCGCGGCGCGGGCTTTCATGCGCCAGGCAAAGGAGACGGTTCGCCTCTATGCGCCGCTGACGATTGTGACAGACAAGGCCGCCAGCTATGCCAAAGTACTTGATGAAATAAATAGCGTACGTGGGCCAGATGATCATATTCGACACATCACGCGAAAGGGCCTGAACAATCGGATCGAAAGCGACCATGCCGCGCTAAAGCAATATCTCAAGCCAATACGGGGGTTTCGAAGTTTGAGCTCAGCAAAAGCTACACTCAAAGGGATAGAAACATTCAGAACAATCAAGAAAGGACAATTTGAAAAATGCGAGCGAGACGTACTGAACGAGATCAAGTTCGTGGCTGATCTGTTCCCAGAAGCAACATGACGCTAAAGCTTCCATAGAAATCCTCAAACTGGCGGAACCAACGCAACGGACCCCTGGCGTTTTGCCATCGCGTTCGGCGGGGCGAAGCTGCCCGTTACTCTTCAGGGC
>CAYRKW010000042.1:0-28368 GCA_964425135.1 uncultured Rhodobacterales bacterium | reverse complement strand
ACACTTAGCTGCCGCTAGTGGCAAGCGTTAGGTCGGGTTCAACGGACGCTCACAAAACTTGCCTAAATCCTCCAGAACCAAGGACAGCCCCCGACCCTCGGGTGGGGGCGAAGGCCCCCTCCCAGGGGGGAGGGTCGGGGGCTGTCCGGCGGTGCCGGACAAGTGCTTGTTGTGATTGGTGGTCTAAATTAAAAAAGGCAAGCAAGCTAATTTCGAGGACGTTTAATCATCCGGCACCATATCAACCAACGCAGAAGACCATCTCACATCACAACCTCACCAAACACCACCATACCGCACCTCGATCTGCCGCCAGCACCGCCACGCCAGCCCGATGCTCGCGACCAACAGCCCAATGGCCATCCCGCTCCAGATACCCACACCATCATAGCCGCGCACGAACCCCAGATAGTAGGACGCCCCCAGCCCAATCGGCAGATAGCTCACCACCGCAACAATCATCGGTACCCGCGCATCCTTCAGCCCGCGCAAAATACCGACAATCAGCACCTGCACCGCATCGACGAAATGAAACACCGCCGCCACCAGCACCAGCAGCACACCATAGCGCAAAATCTCCGGCGCGCGCTCCTTGGCCGGATCGAGAAAAACATTCACAAGCGCATCCGGAATGAGCCACAGCACAAGCGTCGCAACCACCGCCACCGACAAGCCCATCGCAAGCGCCATCACACTCGCGCGCCGCACCGCCCCAGCGTCCTGCCGCCCCACCGCGCGCCCGACCCGTGCGCTTGCTGCCATCGAAATGCCCAGCGGGATCATAAAAATCACCGTCGTAATCTGAAGCGCAATCCCATGCGCCGCAAGCTCCACCGTGCCAATCCATCCCATCATCAGCGCTGAGATCGAGAAGAGCGCCGTCTCCGCCAGCAGCATAAGCGAGATCGGCCACCCCAGACGATAAACTTCGGCAAAAATCTCCCAATCGGGCCGCCAAATCCGCGCCAGCGCTCTGGTCTGTTTCAATTCAGGATCAAGGACCAAGAACACAAGCGGCACAATGAACGACAACATCCCCGTACCAAGCGTCGCGATCGCCGCCCCGCGCAAGCCCAACTCCGGCGCACCGAAATTGCCAAAGATGAAGATGTAATTGAGAACCGCATTCAGAACGATCCCCACCATCGTCGTCCACATGACAATATTGGCCCGCTCCAGTGCCGAAAAATACGCCCGCAGCACGAAAAAGGCGAGCACCGGATAGAGGTTCCACATGGCGATGCGCATGTATTGCTGCGCCAGGTCCGACAATGCCGCGTCCTGCCCCAGCGCGCGCAACAGCCATCCGGTTTGCCAGACCAGCGGGATGGAAATGGTTATAAACGCAAAGGTGACCCAAAACCCCATTCGCAAAATGCGCCGCGCGCGGACACCATCCTCCCCGCCCAGCGCCTCTGCCACCAATGGCGCAAGGCCATGCGCAAAGCCGGACGCCCACAGCAAAAAGACATAGAACACCTGACTTGCCAGCACGCCCGCTGCCAGCTCATCAATTCCATACCAGCCCAGCATGATGGTATCGGTCACACCATAGGCAACCGCCGCCAGGTTAGAGGCGACCAGCGGCACCGACAGCTTCATCGTCGCACGAAAATGCGCGCCATAGCCGGATGATATTTTCGCTTGAGCGTCGCCCATAGCTCACCGCCATAGGACATGGTCTCTCACGTAGCAAATGCAATTTGGCTCAGGCGACAACGATGCGTCAGCGCCCGTCCGACTTTAGAATGTTTGCGATTTCTGCGACGCTTCACCGAATCCGATGAAACGTTTGTCCCCAACCCTGATCTTGCCAAGGCGTGACAGCGCGACATTCTCTATCAATGTGCGCCACCATGACAGCGGCTCTGCGCGCTCTTGTGTGCTATCCCCGTCACCGCTGAACTGTGCCGCTGTCTCACAATTTTTTTGGTTTTTAACAGTCATGTCCCAACACCCCCATGCTGGTTCAACCCCTGGGCGATTCGCCCTTCAATAAGTGTAGAATATAAATTTTTGGGGGTGTCTGCATAGCCCATTTCGGCAAAAAATTGCCGAAATGGGCTTTTTTCAACAATTTCAGGCCGTTAAACCTTCCGGCTCAGAAAGTCCATGCGCACGAGATGCTGCGGTGACCGTATTTGCCAGCAAACAAGCGATGGTCATCGGCCCGACACCGCCCGGCACCGGCGTGATCGCACCGGCAATCTCGGCAGCGCTCTCATAAGCCACATCACCCACAAGCCGCATCTTCCCCTCTCCCTTCTCAGGCGCAGGAATGCGGTTGATGCCGACGTCGATTACAGTTGCCCCCGGTTTGACCCAATCGCCCGGGATCATCTCGGGACGGCCAACAGCAGCGACCAGAATATCCGCCGCGCGACACACATCCGCCAGATCTTTCGTGCGGCTGTGCGCAATCGTCACGGTGCAGCTATCGCCAAGCAGCAGGTTCGCCATCGGCTTGCCGACAATGTTCGAACGCCCGACGACAACCGCGTTTAGGCCCGACAGGCTCCCATGATGATCGCGTAGCATCATCAGACAACCCAAAGGTGTACAAGGCACCATCGATTTTTGCCCGGTGCCCAGCAGCCCGACATTCGAGATGTGAAACCCATCCACATCCTTGGCCGGATCAATCGCATTTATCACCAGATCTGAATTGAGATGATCGGGCAGCGGCAATTGCACCAGTATACCATGCACCGATCCATCATTGTTGAGCTGATCAATCAGCGCAAGTAGATCCGCCTCGGACGTATCCGCCTCCAGCTTATGCTCGAACGAAGCCATGCCGACTTCCACCGTCTGCTTGCCTTTGTTGCGCACATAGACCTCCGAGGCCGGATCTTGCCCCACCAGCACAACCGCCAAACCGGGCGTAATCCCGTGATCCGATTTCAGCCGTGTCACATGGCCCGCCACCTGCGCGCGCACCTTGGCCGCAAAGGCCTTTCCATCAATGACTGTCGCCGCCATTTTCGTCCTTTCTATCAATCAAGCGCCCGGAGGGGCCAGCATGGCCCCGACCGAGCGCGCGGGGGCTCAATGCCCCCCAAGCTCGTCTTGCTCAATGCCAAAAGGCCTAGAACAACCCTTCAACATTCCCCTGATCATTGAGCCCGATCGCTTCGGCCGCAGGCACACGCGGCAGACCCGGCATGGTCATGATCTCACCGCAGATCACCACAACGAAACCCGCACCAGCGCTCAAACGCACCTCGCGCACAGGAACCGAATGCCCTGTCGGCGCGCCGCGCAGGTTCGGATCGGTCGTAAAGCTATACTGCGTCTTGGCCATACAGATTGGCAGATTGCCATAGCCCTGCTCTTCCCACTGTTTGAGCTGATCGCGAATTTTCTTATCCGCCAAAACCTCATCTGCGCGGTAGATGCGCTTGGCAACAGTCTCGATTTTCTCAAAGAGCGGCATGTCATCACGGTAGAGCGGCGCATATTGCGACCCACCGCCCTCAACGATCTCCACGACCCGTGTGGCTAACGCCTTGGTCCCTTCTGACCCCTTCTCCCAGTGCTGACACAAGATCGCCTCAGCCCCCTGGCTCTCGACGTAGTCCTTCACTGCCTGCACTTCTGCATCCGTGTCGGTCACAAAATGATTGATCGCCACCACAGCAGGCACGCCGAACTGTTTGATATTGCCAATGTGACGTCCAAGATTTGCACAGCCCTGCTCGACAGCGCTCACATTCTCCTCGCCAAGATCCGCCCGCGCGACGCCACCATTCATCTTCAGCGCCCGGATCGTCGCAACGATGACAACAGCTTCCGGTTTCAGGCCCGCTTTCCGGCACTTGATATTGAGGAACTTCTCCGCCCCCAGATCAGCGCCAAAGCCCGCTTCCGTCACCACATAATCCGCCAGTTTCAGCGCAGTTTTTGTGGCAATCACCGAATTACAGCCATGGGCGATATTGGCAAACGGACCACCATGCACAAAGGCCGGATTGTTTTCCAGCGTCTGCACCAGATTGGGTTGCATCGCATCTTTCAAGAGCACCGTCATCGCCCCATCCGCTTTGATATCGCGGCAATAAATGGGGGAGCGGTCGCGGCGATACGCAACAATGATATCGCCCAAACGCTTTTGCAGATCATCCAGATCCGTCGCAAGGCACAGGATCGCCATCACCTCCGAGGCCACCGTAATATCAAAGCCTGTCTGACGCGGAAATCCGTTCGCCACGCCGCCCAGCGACGTCACCGTATCGCGCAGCGCCCGGTCGTTCATGTCCAGAACACGCCGCCAGGTAACGCGACGCTGGTCAATCTCCAACTCGTTGCCCCAATAGATGTGATTGTCGATCATCGCGCTCAAAAGGTTATGCGCAGAGGTAATCGCGTGAAAATCGCCCGTAAAATGCAGGTTCATCTCTTCCATCGGCACAACTTGCGCGTAACCACCACCTGCGGCCCCGCCCTTCATCCCGAAGCACGGACCGAGCGAGGCTTCACGGATACAAATTGCCGCCTTCTTGCCAATCGCATTGAGCCCGTCACCCAGACCCACCGTCGTCGTTGTCTTTCCCTCACCCGCTGGCGTCGGGTTGATCGCGGTCACAAGGATCAGATGCCCGTCTTCCTTCTTGCCCTGCGCCTTGATGAAATCGGCCGAGACCTTCGCCTTGTCATGGCCATATGGCAGCAGCGCCTCGCTGGGGATACCCAGTTTCGCGCCGATCTCCTGGATCGGTTTTTTCTTCGCCTCGCGGGCAATCTCAATATCACTCTTGTAGCTCATCATGCGTATCCTTGAAGGAGTGTCAGGTTAAATTCAGGTTACATTCCGCGCGGACGTTACGACCGCGTGCAAAAAACTCTCTGCCGACGACGATGCGGACATCAGAACGAAAGCGTCCTCGCTCTCGCGCAGCACCATCGCCGTCATATGCTCCATGCCGGTACGTTTGGCCGCGCCGACGGGAAATTGCGAGAGATCCAGATCAAGCGGACAAATCCGCTCCAGCGCTGCCACCGCATCCTTGCCCGCAATGCGCAGGCTCACCCAGGCATCCGATTGATCGACATAATAACCGGCATCGCCCAAGCGCCCCGCAACATGTCGGTTCGGCCATGGATCGTTCTGGGGATAGGCAATAAAAAACTGCCCCGGCGCCATATTGATCAACAGCGCCTCATCGGTCTTGCTCGCCGCCGTCTCCATCGGCCCCGGCAAAGCGCATTTATACGCCTTTTTGACCGCCGCTCTTATCTTCGCGTCCCCGCCCAGCGGGACCGCGACAGACACCAGCGACCGGCCCGTGATCTCGTCGATCTGCACCGTGCCAAATTGCTTTGAATACCCTTTCAAGGGGCTCACTTCGATCATATCAACCACGCAACCGCTCCCCCTCTGGATCAATGAAATGCGGGCTGACAATCTCAACCGCAACATCCGTGCCGCGTATCATATCAACCGCGCGAAGCGTCTCGCCCATCCGATCCGCACCGCGTTTGACAAAGCCCAAGCCAATCGAATGACCAAGGCTCGGCGAATAGGCGACCGATGTCATCCAGCCTTGATCGTTTTGGGTCGTCGCCTCCGCGCCATCCGCCACAAAATGCGCACCAGCAGCCAATGGCTGCGAGAGATCAACCGGCCTGAACCCGACCAGCGCCAGCCCGTCTTCCGCGTTCAGTGCCTCGCGCTCGGACATGATATTTCCAATGGCATCCTTCTTCTTCGATACCATCCGGCCAAGTCCCAAATCGCGCGCCGTAGTCGTCCCAACAAGCTCCGCGCCCACCGGATGCCCCTTCTCGATCCGCATCACCGACAGCGCCTCTGTCCCGTAAGGCGTGGCGTCAAATTCCTCGCCCGCTTCCATCAGCGCGCGGATCATCGCATCGCCATAACGCGCCGGCACTGCAATTTCATAGGCAAGCTCACCTGAGAACGAGATGCGGAACAGCCGCGCAGGCGTGCCGCCGCAAACGCTGATCTCTGCGCACCCCATAAACGGGAACGCCTCGTTCGAGATATCATGCTCTGTATCGACAATCTTGCGCAGCAGATCGCGGCTCTTCGGTCCCGCAACCGCAAACTGCGCCCATTGATCCGTGGTCGAAATGAGATGCACATCCATCCCCGGCCAAAGCACCTGACGGCAAAACTCCATGTGGCGAAAAATCGGCCCGGCATTCGCGGTCGTCGTCGTGACCACGAAATGGGTCTCGCTCATCCGCGCCGCCGTCCCGTCATCGGCAACAACACCATCCTCGCGCAGCATCAAACCATAACGCACTTTGCCCACGGCCAGCTTGCCGAACGCATTGGCATAGACCTTGTTCAAAAACGCCGCCGCATCGCGTCCCTGCACGTCGATCTTGCCAAGGGTTGTGACGTCGCAAATTCCGACCGAGCCGCGTGTTGCCAGTACCTCCCGGTCCACACTGTCGCGCCAGCCCGCCTCGCCTGTCCGCGCATACCATTGCGCCCGATACCACAGCCCCGCCTCCACGAAAGTCGCACCATTCTCAGCCGCCCACTCATGGCTAAACGTCTTGCGCACCGGCTTGAAGTCAGCGCCGCGCGCGCGCCCTGCAAACGCGCCGATGGGCACAGGCGTATAAGGCGGGCGGAAAATCGTCGTTCCGGTTTGCGCAATAGTCTTGCCCGTCGCCTCCGCCATCACCGCAAGCCCGACTATGTTAGAGGTTTTCCCCTGATCCGTCGCCATGCCCATGGTCGTGTAGCGCTTGAGATGCTCAACCGATTGAAAGCCCTCTTTCTGCGATTGCTTCACATCTTTGACCGTCACATCATTTTGCAAATCGACCCAAGCACGCCCTTTGCCCGGAACATGCCAGAACGCCGACGCCGCACGTGGCTCGTCCTCCGCTATTGGCGCAGCCTTGCGCGAGGCTTTGAACCCGAGCGATTTGACCACCTCATTGGCCGCCTTACGCCCCGACGCCAGCCCTGCGCCCAGCGTCATTGCACCGTTCGCCGCACCCGCAACGACCATGCCGACAGGCAGATCACCGCCCGGCACAAACCCGACAATATCGTCATTCCAGACCGGCTTGCCGCGCTGGTGACAGGTCAGATGCACATTCGGCGACCAACCGCCAGAGACCGCCAGACAGTCACTATCGATCCACTGGGTCTCACCGCTAGCATCGCGCACCAGAACACCGCCCAGCCCGTGCCGCCCGCGCGTATCCACCACCGCGCCGCCTTTGAAGACAGGACAGTTCATCGCTGGCGTGTCCGCATCCGCGCGCGTGTCGATCACCGCACCAATCCGCACGCCCTTGGCGGTCAAATCTCGCGCCGTCGCCCAGCCATCGTCATTGTTGGTAAAGACGGTCACCCGCTCGCCGCAAGCCACGCCGAACCGGTTCGCATAAGCCCGCACAGCACCCGCCAGCATCACACCGGGCCGGTCATTGTTCCGAAACGCAATAGGCCGCTCGGTCGCACCTGCACATAAGATCGCGCGCTTTGAGTAGACCCGCCACAAGACCTGACGCGGTTTGTCATCGCTGGACGCCAAATGATCCGTCTTGCGCTCCAGCAGACCGTAAACGCCATGATCATAAGCCCCATAGACCGTCGAGCGTGTCATCACCCGTACAGTGTCCATCGACCGCAATTCGCTCAGCGCCAGCGCCGCCCAAGTGGCTCCGCTATCGCCATCAACGCCGTGCGTTTCATCCAAGAGCCGCCCGCCAGGACGGAAATCCTCATCCGCCAGAATAACCCGCGCCCCAGCACGACCCGCCGCCAGCGCCGCCGACAGCCCCGCAGGACCAGCCCCGATGATCAGCACATCGCAATGCAAAAAGCCCTTATCGTAAGTGTCCGGATCTTCCTCCATCGACAAACGGCCAAGCCCCGCTGCCGCCCGTATCACCGGCTCATACAGCTTCTCCCAAAACGCCGCAGGCCACATGAAAGTCTTGTAATAAAACCCGGCACTCAGAAACGGCGACAACAGGTCATTAACTGCTAGAAAATCATATTTCAGCGGCCCGCGCCGGTTCTGCGAGGTGGCCTCCAGCCCATTGAACATCTCGACCATAGTGGCGCGCGTGTTCGGCTCAAGATGCGCGCCAGAGCGCAACTGCACCAGCGCATTCGGCTCTTCCGATCCGCTCGTGAATATCCCGCGCGGGCGGTGATATTTGAACGAGCGACCGACAAGCTGCACCCCATTGGCCAGCAAAGCCGAAGCCAGCGTATCGCCCGCATATCCGCCCATCCGCTTGCCATCAAAGGAAAACGACAGCGACGATCCGCGATCAATCAGACCGCCATCCAAACGATAGCCGCTCATGTCGATCTCCCCGCAGTTTTTGCCACATCGCGGGCCAATTCGACCTTCTTAACCTCATGGGTCAGCGTATCGCGCGTCACCACAAGCCACGACCGGTCGCCCTGCTCGTGATACCAAAGCTCCCGATGCTCGCCCGCCGGATTGTCGCGCAGATAGAGATAGTCATACATCGCCTCCATCCCGTCTTCATAATCTGGCCGGTTGATGAGCGACGCATCTCCCATCACGTAAAACTCCGCCGCATCGCGCGGCCCAAGGATCGGATGATTGATGATCATGTCAGCATCTCCGCGGGTATGGTGCGATATGGAAAATGCCCATCGGTCGCGGCGAAGCCGTGACTTATCGAGGGCATTTGAGCGGGCCGACCGACCCACGGGCGGGCCGCTGCGCGGCTGTTAACCGCCCTCGCCCGGCCCTCAGATGTGCGCATTTTCATAAATCGAATTGAATGCGTGTGCTTTGTCACAGTTTTGCGGAGGAACGACCGCCAGACTGCCCTCAGCCAATTCTTAGAGGAAAGCCAATGCGTAAAATCAAAGTCCTGACGGTTCTCGCCGCGCTTATATCGCTGCAAGCTCCGGCTATTGCTCAAACCGATACCGATACCGCCCCGGCCAGCGCCCCTGTTCCAGCACCCTTGCTCTTGCTGCTGAGCGCCCTTGGCGTCATTGGTTATGCCAGCGGGCGCAGCGTCATTAGCGCAAACCGCCGCGACTGACCCGTTCATACAAACCGCGCCCCTCAATGCAAATTGGGCTGCGCGCCCACTCCCTTTTCGTCGATCATCCCGCCAGAGATAAACCGATCGAGCCGCAGCTTTGTGGCCACCTCATGCGGCTGTCCCGTCGCAATCAGATGCGCATAACAGAACCCGCTCGCAGGGGTCGCCTTGAACCCGCCATAACACCAACCGCCGTTGAACAAGAGGCCGCCAATATGGGTCTTGTCGATAAAGGGCGAGCCATCCATCGACATATCCATCACCCCGCCCCACATCCGTAAGAGCCGCGCGCGGCCCACCATCGGCATCACCGCCATGAACCCCTCGCAGACGTCTTCGACGACCGGCAGATTGCCGCGCTGCGCATAGGTGTTGTACCCGTCGATATCACCGCCAAAGACCAGCCCGCCCTTATCCGACTGACTGCCATAGAAGTGACCCATCCCGAAAGTGATGACGCCCGGAATAACGGGCTTCAGGCCTTCGGACACAAACGCCTGCAAGACATGGCTCTCAATCGGCAAACGCATCCCCGCCTGCGCCATCACACGGCTCGATGATCCGGCGACACACACAGCAACCTGCTTGGCGCGGATCGGCCCTTTCGAGGTCTCAACGCCCGAACAAACGCCATCCTTGATCTGAAATCCCGTAACTTCGCAGTTCTGAATGATATCCACACCGCGACTATCCGCCGAGCGTGCGTATCCCCATGCCACCGCATCATGCCGCGCCGTCCCCGCCCGCTTTTGCAGCAAGCCGCCCATGATCGGGAAGCGCGCATTGTCGAAATCCAGAAACGGGCATTCTTGACGCAGCGCATCCTGATCGAGCAATTCTGCATCAGCGCCCGACATGCGCATCGCATTGCCGCGCCGCACGTAGGCATCGCGTTGCCCGTCCGAGTGATACAGGTTGATAATCCCCCGCTGGCTCATCATCGCATTGTAATTGAGATCCTGCTCCAACCCTTCCCAGAGCTTCATCGACAGCTCATAAAACGGCTGGTTGCCTGGCAGCATGTAGTTCGAGCGCACAATCGTCGTATTCCGCCCAATATTGCCCGACCCAAGCCAGCCCTTTTCTAATACCGCTACATTGGTGATCCCATGACGGCTGGCCAGATAATGCGCCGTCGCCAGCCCATGACCGCCGCCGCCCACAATGATCACATCATATTCGGCTTTAGGTTCCGGCTCGCGCCATACCGGCTTCCAACCCTTGTTGCCGGTCAGCCCTTGCGAAAGGATTTTAAGTGCTGAATATCGCATGCGACCACCCTGATGCTTTGCTTTTATTTTTCACAACGCTAGCGGAGGCACCAGTATCTAGACTTTCCCAATAAAGACATTTAGCGCTCTATTATGGACATAAACGAAACTTCCCCCGCCCTGCGCATCGGCATCCTGTTGATCGACGGCTTTGCGCTCATGTCCTACGCCTCTCTGACCGAGCCCTTTCGCGCCGCCAACATGCTCGCAGGACGCAGCCTCTACCACATGCGCGACATTCCCGCCTCCGGCATCCGCGCCGTTGCTTCAAGCGGCGCCTCCATCGACGGAACGGCGCGCATCGGCGATCTGAATTTCGACATCGTCTTTGTCGTTGCAGGCGGTACGCCGCTCGACTTTTCCGACACCCGCGTTCTGGGATGGCTCCGCCAAATCTCCCGCCGCAATGTCACCATCGGTGGCGTCTCCGGTGGCCCCGCAATACTGGCCCGCGCCGGATTAATGAACAACCGCCGCATGACAATACATTGGGAACACGCCGACCCTCTCAAAGAACGCTACCCGGACCTCATGCTGGAGCGCAGCCTCTACGTCATCGACCGCGACCGCATCACCTGCGCAGGCGGCATTGCGCCGCTCGATTTGCTCCACGCACTCATCGCCTCCCATCACGGCCCAAAATTCGCGCAATCCGTCTCTGATTGGTTCCTGCACACCGACGCCCGCCCGTCCGCTGGCCCGCAACGCGCAGGCCGCGTCGCCCGCTTTGGCACTACCAACGCCGCCGTCCTGACCGCACTTGAGGCGATGGAGAACACCATTTCCGCACCCCTCACATTGACCGAGCTTGCTACCATCTGCGCCCTGACCCCCCGACAGCTCAACCGCCTCTTCACCGCGCATCTGGGGCAATCGACCATGGCGATGTACCGCAGCATTCGTCTCGCCAAATCACGCCAGCTTATCGACCAGACCGCCCAGCCCCTGACCCAGATTGCGCTGGCGACCGGTTTCGCCAATTCCGCCCATTTCGCCTCCGCCTTCCGCGACCATTTCGGAAAAAGTCCGACGCAAACCCGACAAAAGTCCGATAAAAACCCGAAAGCCGCAGAAAACACACATCGCTAATAAAATTCCATTTTTCTGCGGCAAATTGAATATTAATTGCGCGAAAAATATTGACCGGATGCATGCACCGCCCTAACTTCTCGCAAATGCAGCATGACAGAATCGTGCAGCGCAACATGCGTGAAAGGGTGGACCAGTGAACTCGCCAGTTATTTCGACCAAGGATGCCGAACCCGTGACGATCCTGCCAGATATGCTCGCCCTCAGCGATGCGGCCACGCAACTTGCACAAAGCGCCTTTGAGGCCGCGAAAAACGCGCTCGCATCTATGGTCGTGATCGAAGGTCGCCCCAAAGCCTCGCTGATCGAACAGCACCAATACCTCGCCCACGGTCTGAGCTGGATAGCCACCTACACAGAGGTTTTCCGCCAGATGAACGACTGGGCGCAAAGACTTGATGCAGAAGGAAAATTTGGCGACACAGAAGCGCTCATCCTGCAAATAGGCTGCGGCGAATATCTCAACCAGTTGCTCGGCGGCATTCCCATGTCGCAAAACGAAATGATCCGCCTCAGCGATTTCGGCATCGACTGGCACGCGCTTAACGGCGCGGACAGCCCGTCCATCGCGACCCTGCGCACCCAGGCCAACACTCAAGCCGCCCGCATGGCGCTCGCCACCCACCTCTATGAGCGCGGCCCCATACCCTCCCTCGGCGCGCTTGGCCTTGATGAAGAATACGACATGATCCGCGATCAGTTCCGGCGCTTTGCCGAAGATCGCGTGATCCCCGACGCCCATGAATGGCACCTTAAAGACGAGCTGATACCGCTTGAATTGATTGAAGAAATGGCCGAACTCGGCGTCTTTGGCCTCACTATTCCCGAAGAATACGGCGGCTTTGGCATGTCAAAAACCGCCATGTGCGTCGTCTCCGAAGAACTCTCTCGCGGCTACATCGGCGTCGGCTCGCTCGGCACGCGCTCCGAGATTGCCGCCGAACTGATCCTGTGCGGCGGCACAGAAGCGCAAAAACAACAATGGCTCCCCAAAATCGCCAACGCAGAGATCCTTCCTACCGCCGTCTTCACCGAACCCAACACCGGCTCTGACCTTGGCGCGCTCAAAACCCGCGCGACGCTCAAAGGCGAGACCTATGAGATCACCGGCAACAAAACATGGATCACCCACGCCGCCCGCGCCGATGTGATGACCCTTCTGGCACGCACTGATCCGGACACCGCAAACCACACCGGCCTGTCAATGTTCCTCGCCACCAAAGAGCGCGGCACCGATGACACGCCCTTCCCGTCCGAAGGGATGACCGGGGGTGAAATCGAAGTGCTCGGCTATCGCGGCATGAAAGAATACGAGCTTGGCTTTGACGGCTTCAAAGTCGATGCCGCCAATCTTCTGGGCGGCGAAGAGGGCAAAGGCTTCAAGCAACTTATGGAAACCTTCGAGAGCGCCCGCATCCAGACCGCCGCCCGCGCCGTCGGCGTCGCACAATCGGCACTTGAAATCGCGCTGGCCTACGCCACCGCCCGCAAGCAATTTGGCAAATCCATCCGAGACTTCCCCCGCGTTGCGTCAAAACTTGCGATGATGTGTGTCGAGATCATGATCGCCCGCCAACTCACATATTTTTCCGCCCGCGAAAAAGACGCCGGACGCCGCTGTGACCTCGAAGCTGGCATGGCCAAACTTCTGGGCGCCCGCGTTGCATGGGCCGCCGCCGATAACGGTTTGCAAATCCACGGCGGCAACGGCTTTGCGCTGGAATACCCCATCAGCCGTGTGCTGTGCGATGCGCGCATCCTCAACATCTTCGAAGGCGCCGCCGAGATTCAGGCCCAGGTTATCGCCCGCCGCCTGCTGGAGCCAAAGCGCGACTGATATGTGCGGGCGCTACATCCTCGGTGACAGCTCATGGGCCGCCTATCACGAGGCGCTGAGCATCATTAAACCCGTGGACGCGGGCACAATCTCCTACAACATCAAGCCCACCCAGGACGTCCACATCGCCTATGCCACTGAAGCTGGGCCGGTCGCCGATGCCGCCCGCTGGTGGTTCGTCCCACATTGGCACAAAGGCGACGTGAAAGACTGGAAAGCAACAACTTTCAACGCCCGCATGGAAACCGCCCATGAAAAGCCGGTCTTCCGCGCCGCATGGAAACACCAGCGCTGCATCATCCCCGCCTCAGGCTATTTCGAATGGACCGGCGAGAAGGGCAAAAAACAACCGTGGTTCATCGCACCTGACCAAAATCTGCCCGTCTTCTTCTTCGCAGGCCTCTATTCAACGCGCACAAGCGGCCAAACCACCTGCACCATCCTCACCCGCGAGGCCAGCAGCGAGATCAAAGACCTGCACCCGCGCATGCCCGTCATCCTGACCTCTGACCAACTCACCCCATGGATGGCAAACGACGTCACCGATGCAGAAATAATCGACACTTTCGGCACCACACAAACCTACAAATTCCACCGCGTCGCCAAATTCGGCATCAAGGACGACGGCCCCGAACTCATCGACACCGACGATCTCTTCTAACGCACCGTGCAACACATCTGACCCATTCTGACGCGGTCATTCGCGCACGAGATGTGGCGCGTCCGGGTCGCCTTGGCTGCCTGCCCGTGACGGGGCGCAGTGTCAGGGACGCAAAAGGCCTGTCCCGAAGGGCGCGTTTGGGTTGGGTGCATCGGCAACCTCGCACCCGCTGCTGACACCCAGCCAAGACACGCAGAATTTGATCAGACGTGTTGCACGGCGCTCCAAACACACACACCTTCTTTGGTTTGAAAATATCCCGCCCGTCGCGCGCAGCGACGGCTTCGTGCCGAACGAGATTAAAAATCGCGCGCCCGCTCAGGGCGCACCGCTTAACGCGACAGCTTCTCGATCAACCGCACAAACCGCTCCCGCGCATCGGGCAGACTGTCCTTGCCCAAAGACACCGCGAAATGATGGGTCAGGAAATACCCTGTCAGCGCCAACCCCTGCGCCACATCCCCAGCCTGAGCTGCCTCCCCACCAATCATAAACGCGGGCAAAGCCAATAGCCGATCCGCCCATTCCCCAGCGCCCTGGGAACTCACTGCGCGCCCGGTCTTTGGTGACACAAACGCCAGCCCGTCCTGAACCCCGGTCGCCGCACATGCCGTCAGATCGAGCCCGAACCCCAGTTCCCCAAGCAACTCCCGTTCCCACAGCACATAGCGCGCAGGCCAATCAGCCGTGCCCAGATCATCGGCCAGCGCGACCACCGCCTCATATTGCCCTGCGATTACCTCTCGCTCGGGCAACGCAAAGCGCACCATCGCCAAAAGCGCGTTCATCCCCTCCAGCGCCAGCCGGTCGCCCATCACAGACGCTGCGCGGGATTGCACAGGCTCAACGCGATACGTCCCTAGATGCTCTTCCAGCCGCGCGGACCACTCGACCGCAACCTGCGATCCGGGCTGCAACACGGGCTTGAGCTTCCGCGACACGCCGCCCCGGACAATACCTGCATGACGCCCGTGTTCAGCGGTAAAAACTTCAATTATTACAGATGTTTCGCCATGTTTGCGCGATGACAGTAATATGCCCTCATCCCGCCAGTCCATCGCTTATTCGCGCAAACCCGGCTCATCCAGAAGCGTGCGCCCCTCCGCATCCTCAAGCTCCAGAACCCACAGATCGCTGTCATAACCAAGCTGCCGCGTCAGCGCCTTTTCCACCGCCGCATCTTCGCCCTCCGACAGCACATCCCAACCGCGATCCCCCTCCATCGCAAAGCCGCGCTGATAGAGCACCGCTTTGCCGTCGAGCGTGTTCAGCTTGATCAAAACCGCCCCCGCCGTCGCATCGCCCCGCGCGCGCACAAAGACCGGAATATCCGACAAGCGCAGGCGCGCGATATAGGCTTTCACCCAGAATTCTGCCGTCAAACGCGCGCTAGCTGCCATCGGAAAAATCGAGACCCATCTGCGCGTAGCGCGCAGGCTCGTCGAGCCATCCTGAGCGCACTTTCACCTGCAAAAACAGATGCACCTTGCGGTCCAGAAACTCGCATAATTCCTCGCGCGACGCCTTGGAGACCGCCTTGATCGTCTCCCCCCCCTTGCCCAGCGCAATCCCCTTGTGACCGTCCCGCGCGACATAAATAACCTGATCGATCTTCACTGACCCATCCTTGCGTTCCTCCCAGGCCTCCGTCTCGACGGTTAGCTGATAGGGAAGCTCCTGATGCAGGCGCAGCGTCAGTTTCTCGCGAGTGATCTCAGCGGCCATCATCCGCATCGGCAGATCGGCAATCTGATCTTCGGGATAAAGCCAAGGCCCCTCCGGCAAATGCTCTGCCAGCCAGCCACGCAACTCTTTGATACCATAGCCCTTCTCAGCCGATATCATAAAAGTTGCCGCAAAACTCAAACGCGCGTTCAGCTCTTGGGTCAGCGCCAACAGCTTGTCCCGCTGCACCATATCAATCTTGTTGATCGCCAACAGCAGTGGCTGCTCCGCGCGCACCCGTTCTTTGAGCGCATCAATGATCGCCTCGACCCCGCCGGTGATGCCGCGATGCGCCTCGACCATCAGGACGACCACATCCGCATCCGCAGCCCCCGACCACGCGGCCGATACCATGGCGCGATCCAGATGACGGCGCGGTTTGAACAAACCCGGCGTGTCCACAAAGACGATCTGCGCATCGCCCTCCAGCGCCACGCCCCTGATCCGCGCCCGCGTCGTCTGCACCTTATGAGTGACGATAGAAACCTTGGCCCCGACCATCGCATTGGTCAGCGTCGATTTCCCCGCATTCGGCTCGCCAATCAGCGCCACAAAACCGCATTTCGTCATGCAGGTGTCTCCAGGGTTTCCAGCAATTTGGCCGCCGCCAGTTGTTGCGCGGCCCGTTTGGATCTGTCGGACGATTGCGCGCTTTGCCCGCTGTCCAGAACCACGCGGATCGTGAAAATCGGCGCGTGATCCGGTCCTTTGCGCGACACTTCGTCATAGCGCGGCGGCTTTTGCCCGCGCGCCTGCGCCCATTCCTGAAGCGCGGTTTTCGCATCGCGCGCCGTAGTTTCGGCGGTTGCGAACCGCTCCCCCCACAGACGCAAGGTAACATCGCGTGCTGCCGCATATCCGCCATCGAGATAAACCGCCGCCAGCACCGCCTCCATCGCATCGCCCAAAAGCGCTGTCTTGCGCCGCCCGCCCGATTGCATCTCCGAGCGGCCAATACGCATCAAGGCGCCCAGCCCGATCTCACCCGCAATCTCCGCGCAGGTTTCCTTGCGGACCATTGCATTTAACCGCGGTGCCAGATCGCCCTCATTGGCGTCCGCATCGAGTTGCAAAAGCCGCTCTGCTGTCACCAGCCCCAGAACCCGATCGCCCAGAAACTCCAACCGCTGATTGTTCGAGACGGTGTCACTTTGAAACGACGGGTGGGTCAGAGCCTCTTCAAGGTGCTGCGCATTGGAAAACTGATAGCCGAGCCTGTCGCAAAACGCCGATATGTCCGAAGCCCTACTCAAGTCCGGGGCCGGATCACGGGTTGACGGCTTTGAAGAAACGGTCAGAGCGCCATGTCCAAAACGCGAAGATCGAACTTCCTGCCGATGAGAACATGATCCGGTCCGCGCGCCCAACAAGGTTCTCGAACGGCACATATCCCAAACCATTGGTGCGCCGGGAAATCCGGCTGTCGGATGAATTATCGCGATTGTCGCCCATGAAGAAGAAATGCTCGTCAGGCACCGTGAACACGGGCGTGTTGTCACTGGAGCTATCAAGGATATTCAGAACGGTATGCGTCACCCCATTGGGCAGCGTCTCAATCGCCCGCTCCTTGATGCATGTCCCGCCATTTGCCGACACCGGTGCATTGGCACAGCGCGGCAAGCTGCCGATGGGGCCCTGACGCTCTTTTAGCTCGACAAAATCCTCAATCGGTTCCTGCGGCGCTTCGACATCGTTGATGAAGAGCACACCATCACGCATCTGGATGCGATCCCCCGGAAGACCGATGAGTCGTTTGATAAAGACAGTGTTATCAACGGGATGTGTAAACACAATCACATCACCGCGCTCCGGCATCTGGGCGAGAATACGCCCCGAAAACGGGCAGAGCGACCAGGGGCAGGAGTGCTTCGAATAGCCATAGGCGTATTTGTTGACGAAAAGGAAATCTCCGATCAACAACGTGTCCTTCATCGAACCTGTCGGGATCCAGAACGGCTGGAAAAGCAATGTGCGAATGATCCCCGCCAGCAGCAAGGCATAGACGATTGTCTTAATCATTTCGACAATGCCGCCGTCTTTTTTCTTTTCGGTGCTGCTCGCCATTATTTACGCCTTGGCTTCATGTGGGGTATGCCCGCCTTGTGACCGCTCCGTTTGCAGGTGTCAAGAAATTGGTCGCGCCTCGATCACGACAAAAGCCTGCGCCCAGGGATGGTCATCCGTGAGGGTGACATGGATGATTGCCTCATGTCCCTCCGGCGTCATCTCCTCCAGCCGCGTCTTGGCCCACCCGGTGACCTCCATCACTGGCTGACCTGTGCCCAAGTTGCGCACAGCCATATCCTTCCACGCAATCCCCATACGCAATCCAGTGCCCAGCGCCTTGGAACACGCCTCTTTGGCCGCCCAGCGCTTGGCGTAGGTGCCAGCCACATCCACCCGCCGCTCCGCCTTGCGCTGCTCGATCTGGGTAAAAACCCGATTGCGAAACCGATCCCCAAACCGCTCCAGCGTCGCCTCAATTCGCTCAATATTCGCAAGGTCCGTACCGATGCCAAGGATCATTCCCGCGCGTCGTCCATCGCCGTGCGCATCTGGCCAATCGCGGCATCAAGGCCCGTGAAGATCGCCTCGCCGATCAAGAAATGCCCGATATTCAGCTCAACCACCTGCGGGATCGCAGCAATCGGACCTACGGTGTCAAACGTGATCCCATGTCCTGCATGCACCTCCAGCCCCAATTCATGGGCATAGGCGCACATCTCTACGATCCGGCCCAATTCCTCGTCCCGCGCGGCAAACCGGCCCTCCGCATGGAAATCGCAATAGGCGCCGGTATGGATTTCCACCACATCCGCACCAATCCGCGCGGCCGAGGCAACTTGCGCTTTGTCCGCTGCAATAAAGAGCGAGATACGGCTGCCAGCCTCTCGCAATGGTGCAATGAACGTCGCCAGCCGGTTCTCGTCCCGCGCCACCTCCAGCCCGCCTTCGGTGGTGCGTTCTTCGCGCTTTTCGGGCACGATGCAGATCGCATGCGGCGCGTGGCGCAGCGCAATCGTCTGCATCTCTTCGGTCGCCGCCATCTCCAGATTGAGCGGCAGGGTCAGCGTCTCCATCAGCGCATCAATATCCGCATCCGTGATATGCCGCCGGTCCTCGCGCAAATGCGCCGTGATCCCGTCCGCGCCTGCCTCTTGCGCCAGTTGCGCCGCGCGTACCGGATCAGGATAGGCCGAGCCGCGCGCATTGCGCACCGTTGCAACATGGTCAATGTTCACACCCAGCCTCAACGGCCCGATTGGGGTCTCATTGCGCGCCATCGGCCCGCCTCCTAAAGGTTCAATCCAACATCTGAGAATAATTCTACGGGGTTTACTCAGCCGCGTCAGCAGCAGAATTGTCGCGCTTTTGTTTGCGCTTGTCGGCAATCGTCTTCAAACGCCGCCGACGCCTGTTTTGATAGGCCGAAACGAGGGGGCGCGAGATCAGATAGGAGATTGTGCCAGCCACAATTCCGGTGGGTATTCCGCCGATATAGTAGGGCCACAACACATCGACAAAGAACGCCCCCACATCACTCCACTGCGCTTGCCCCATCCCTATGAGCGATTTGAGGGACGACCACAGCCCCCCGATCCCGTTGGTGATCGTATCTTTCAGCCCGACCACCGCACCCGGATCATGATCAAACCCGAGTATCTTCAGGCCGGATTGGTACGAGATTGCAGCGATAAACGGAAAGGTCAGCGGGTTGCCGAAAAACGTCCCCAAAAGCGCCGCCAGAACATTCCCGCGCAACATCAGCGCAAGAATACCTGCATAGAGGAAATGCAGTCCAAAGAGCGGTGAGAAAGACACGAAAACACCGCAGGCGATGCCAACCGCGATCTTGTGCGCCGTGTCGGGAAGACGCCGCAAGCGATGGCCGACATACTCAAAAGCGCGGCGCCATCCGGTTTTGGGGTAAACCGCCTCCCGCGCCGCTTGCGCCCAGGTTAATTGTTTGCGCCGTTTAAAGACCATTGTGTCCTGTATTCACCCAACAAATCCCCACGCTCACCTGCAATCACATCCGCTCGCGACACATTCGACCTCAATCAGCGCTAGGATCAATCCGCCGCCGGTATCGCAACAGTTCGGTTACATCGCTATCAGCCTCAACTGCTGTTTGCACATGTAGCAGATGTTTAACGTCCCTGACTTCAATTTCTATGACCATCCTGTAAAAGTCCGGTTTACGCTCTGTGAAGGTTATATCACAGATATTGGCCTTTTGCTCGCCGATTAAGGTGCAAATGCGGCCCAGCACACCAGCATCATTGACCAGTGTGAGTTCCAGAACAGCAAGATGTTGCGGTATTGATCCTCCTTCGGGCCAGCGCAGATCGATCCACTCCCCACCCTTTTCCTCAAAGTCTTCGAGCACATCGCAATCTATCGCATGGACCCGAACGCCTTCGCCCTTGACCAAAATTCCGATCACACGCTCGCCTGGCAAAGGCCTGCAACAGGCCGCCTGCTTGGCATCCTGTCCCTTTTCCAGACCAATCACACCCTTGTTCGGCGCTTCAGGGCGCATCTCCACTTCGGTGTCCAGCTCTGGATAGAGCACCCGCACAAGGTCCGCACCGCGCAACTCCGCTTGCCCAAGCCGCGACAGCAACTCATCGCGATCCCCGCCCGTCAGTTGCTTGGCGGCGGTCGCCAGCGCCTTTGCAGAGGCGGTTTTGCCGATCCGCTCCAACGCGATGCGCGCAATTTCAGAGCCCAGCCGGATGAAGCTCTCACGGTTCTCGCGTCGCAGCGCCCGCCGAATGGCTGCCCGCGCTTTGCCCGTGACCGCAAAATCTTCCCAGCTTGACGTCGGGCGCTGACCATCTGCCGTGATAATCGCAACCGATTGCCCATTGCGCAGCCGATGCCACATTGGCACCCGCTTGCCGTCGACCTTCGCGCCGACGCAATTATCCCCGACATTCGTATGCACCGCATAGGCAAAATCCAAGGGTGTCGCCCCGCGTGGCAGCTGGATCACCTGCCCATTGGGTGTGAAACAGAACACCTGATCGGTGAACATCTGCATCTTCACATCTTCCAGAAACTCTTCGGGATTTTCCGCATCCTCAAAGCCCGTGGTCAGCGTGTGCAGCCAGCGAAACGGATCAACCGCAAAAGGGTTCTCGAACCGCTCCCCGTTTTTGTAGGACCAATGGGCCGCAACTCCTGTCTCGGCAACCTGATGCATCTCGCGCGTACGGATCTGCACCTCGACGCGCCGCGCCTTACGGCCCGAGACAGTGGTGTGGATCGACCGATACCCGTTGGTCTTAGGGTTAGAGATATAGTCCTTGAACCGCCCCGGTACCGCCGACCAGCGTTGATGAATAGCGCCCAGCACCGAATAGCAATCCTCGACACTACTGGTGATGATGCGAAAGCCGTAAATATCCGAAAGACGGTGAAACCCCTCTTTTTTCTCCTGCATCTTGCGCCAGATCGAGTAAGGCTTTTTCTCGCGCCCCACGACCTCCGCGCTTACCCCCTTTTGCTCCAGCACATAGGCGATATCCTCGGAGATTTGCGGGATCACATCGCCGGTTTCATTGCGCAGATTGATGAACCGCCGCATGATCGACGAGCGACCTTCGGGGTTGAGCACCCGAAACGACAGATCCTCCAACTCCTCGCGCATGGATTGCATACCCATCCGGCCCGCAAGCGGCGCATAGATATCCATCGTCTCATGCGCTTTTTGCACCTGCTTGGCGACCGTCATCGCCTTGATGGTGCGCATATTGTGGAGCCGGTCCGCCAGCTTGACCAGCAAAACGCGAACATCCTCGCTCATTGCCATCACCAGCTTGCGAAAATTCTCTGCCTGCTTTGCCTGAGACGAGCCAAGCTCAAGATTTGTGAGTTTCGTGACACCATCAACCAGCTTGGCAACATCGACACCGAAAAGCGCGGATATCTCGTTGAAATCCGCTTCCGTATCTTCAATCGTATCATGCAAAAGCGCCGTGATGATCGATGCATCATCAAGCCGCTGTTCGGTCAGAATGGCTGCGACGGACACAGGATGCGAGAAGTAGGGCTCGCCGGACTGGCGCATCTGCCCCTCATGCATCCTCTCACCATACTCGTAAGCGCGCCTGATCTGGTCGGCGTCGCAGCGCGGGTTATACGCGCTGACCAATGCCAATAGATCATTAATCTCGATGATCATTCGGGAGTGTGTTCCAGATCATCGCGGGCGCTGGCACCTTGGCCAGCGCAGTCGCGGGTTATTTCGCCTCTTGAGCCTGCATCAGCGCGCGCAGCAGGTTCTCATCAGACATATCATCGTCAGGCTGGTCATCTGCCTCAGGGCGCGCACCAAACGTGTTGCCACGCGACACACCGCTCGACTGGGATGGTCCACCGCCCATCAACAGCGCCATAGCATCGTCTTCGGGCTCATCGACCTCGATCTGATGCTGATGCGATTCAATGGCGCTCTCGCGCAGGCTGCTGGCGTGCAGCGTTTCATCGGCAATCTCGCGCAACGCAACCACAGGGTTCTTATCGTTGTCGCGATCCACCGTCACTTCGGCGCCCGAGGAGAGTTGCCGAGCCCTGTGCGATGCCAGCATCACCAGGTCAAAACGGTTCGGAATTTTGTCGACGCAATCTTCAACAGTGACGCGTGCCATGGCTCTACCTCAGGATTTTTGGCGTGAAACCGAGCAGATATAGATCACATCGCAAAAATGCAAGCATTTGCACAGCATTGAGACCATTTTAGTAATCACCATTTTGCGGGTGCTTGTCCGGCCCAGCGCACCCCAGCTTTAAAGGCCGGACAAACAAGGGTGCCTCCAGATACGCAATCTGCGCAGCCGGACACGCCCAAGGGGTTTTTCAATGTGATTAACATTCAGCCCAAACGCGCACCTCCACGGCGCACCTTTGAACATTCACCCCCACGCGTGCAAAGCTACCGGGCTGCATCAGATTGTCAAGACAACCCAGTAATGGGTAGATATGTATTTCGCTTTTTTGTAACTTTATCTCAAAATATTCAGTTTGTACTATATTTAGTATTGATTACATCGGCTTATTCCGAAATTACTTTTATCGCATCTCGTTCGACTTGTGGGAGTTCCGCAACCATCTCGCGCACGGACTTTCCACTCACGGGATGCACCCAATCAGGCGCTACATCCGCCATCGGCACCAAAACAAAGGCACGATCCTGCACACGCGGATGGGGCAGGATCAATCTGCGCGGGGCATTCACCGTTTGCGCCTCTCTTGGCAGATCGCGCCAAAGCGCATAGCCCTCCAAATCCGGCAGCACCAATTGTCCGGCCGCGATCAAATCCAGATCAAGCACGCGCGGCCCCCATCGCACCTCGCGCTCACGGCCAAAATAAGCCTCGATCCTGTGCAGCGCCTCCAGCACCTCTTGCGGTGCAAGTTGAGAGCGCAAAACCGCTACCCCATTCACGAAATCCGGGCCCGACCCTTCCGGAAACGCTCGGGTCTGATACCATCGCGACACTGCCCCGACTGATAACGATTCGGTCTCAAGCTGTTTGAGACTGGCTCTCAGGATTTCAGACGGTGTTAATCCTGATGATGCTAGATTTGAACCTAATGCAATGATCATGTCGTTGTCTGTCATGATTGAACCAAAACAGGAATTGAAGCGCTTGTCATCGCGTCAGGTGCTCTGAAGATTATTTTTTCGCTTGAGCGGACCTGCCGCCGTCAGTATGCGGGCCGCAGGGAATAGGAGTGATATATGTTTTATCGTGATGAGCGTCTGGCGCTTTTTATTGACGGCTCAAATCTGTATGCTGCCGCTAAAGCGCTGAATTTTGATATTGATTACAAGCTACTGCGTGCCGAGTTTATGCGTCGCGGCAAGCTGCTGCGGGCGTTTTATTATACCGCGCTTTTGGAAAATGACGAGTATTCCCCGATTCGTCCCCTCGTAGACTGGCTCAACTATAACGGGTTTACGATGGTCACTAAAGCCGCAAAAGAATACACGGACAGCATGGGGCGACGCAAGGTCAAGGGCAACATGGATATTGAGCTTTGCGTCAATGCCATGGAGCTTGCACCGCATGTCGATCACATCGTCCTGTTCAGCGGCGATGGCGATTTCCGCCCGCTGTGCGAAAGCCTCCAACGCCAGGGCGTGCGCGTCTCTGTGGTCTCCACAATTCGCTCACAACCGCCCATGATCGCAGATGAACTGCGCCGTCAGGCTGACAATTTCATCGAATTGGACGATCTGCGCGACGTCATCGGTCGCCCGCCCCGTCCCGATCAGGATTTTGATCGCGCAGACCGTGAAACATCCGAAGATGCAACAGCTGAGGCTGACGGCGAATAGGCCCCCACCAACACCACCAGATGAAGGAGCGCCGCACGGCGCTCTTTTTGTTTGTGCCGGCGGACCATCGCTCACCTCTTCTTCCCCAACGCGCCATTCAGCCAACCGCGCCGCATGCAAAGCCCATATCGACACGCCCGCAAACGCTCAGCAGCAGCCTAACTCGCAGCACTCCCGATCCACATAGAGCGCCTCAGCCCGTCCGACGCCCCAAAACCCCCGCAAACCCATCTGGACCGCCTGAGCTTCTGAGACTACATAAGGCGCACGACAAGCTGACGGAGCGATCATGAGCAAGCCAACCCTCACCCTTTACCTCGCCGCACCGCGCGGGTTCTGCGCAGGCGTCGATCGGGCCATCAAGATCGTCGAAATGGCGCTCGAAAAATGGGGCGCGCCGGTCTACGTACGCCACGAGATCGTTCACAACAAATATGTCGTTGATGGTCTGCGGGCCAAAGGCGCGATCTTTGTCGAAGAGCTCGAAGAATGCCCCACCGACCGCCCCGTTATCTTCTCCGCCCATGGCGTACCAAAATCCGTGCCTGCTGAAGCGCAGGCGCGCAACATGGTCTATGTCGATGCCACTTGCCCGCTGGTCTCTAAAGTTCACATCGAAAGCGTGCGCCATTTTGAGAACGGCCTGCAAATGATCATGATCGGCCACAAAGGCCATCCAGAGGTCATCGGCACCATGGGCCAATTGCCCGATGGCGAAGTGCTGCTGGTCGAAACCGTCGAAGACGTAGCAAATCTCGCCCCGCGCGACCCTGAAAAACTCGCCTACATCACCCAAACAACCCTCTCCGTCGATGATACCGCCCAAATCGTGAGCGCGCTGAGAACGCGTTTTCCAGGCATCAAAGGGCCGCACAAAAAAGACATCTGCTACGCGACCACCAACCGTCAGGAAGCGGTCAAAGCCATCGCAGGCAAAATCGATGCGCTTTTGGTGATCGGCGCGCCGAATTCCTCCAATTCACAACGCCTCGTCGAGGTTGGCTCCAAGGCCGGTTGCGCCTATTCCCAGCTGGTCCAGCGCGGCGCAGACATTGACTGGCGCGCGCTCGACGGGATCGCCTCCGTAGGGATCACCGCCGGAGCGTCCGCTCCGGAAACGCTCGTAAATGAGGTCGTCGACGCCTTCAAAGACCGCTTTAACGTTTCCGTCGAATTCGTTGAAACTGCGAAAGAAAATGTAGAGTTCAAAGTCCCACGCGTGCTGCGCGAAACCGCCGCATGAGCGCGTATTTTGAGTTCGAGGGACAGATCGTTCCGATGGAATGGGGCAAATCCACCTACACCGTGCTACCACTGCCGGGCGATATCGCAGATGCGCTGAGCGAACTGGGTGCAAAACGCGTTGCGGGCGAAATTGGCGAGTATCCGGTCAATCTGGCACTCAACAAAGCCCCCGTTATTGATGGTGTTTTCCTGTGGACCGGCAAATCGCTGATCGACGCCGCCGGATTTGAACCGGGTCAGGCGCTGGAGGTCCGCCTGCGTCCCGCGCCCGCCGATTTTGTCGACGTACCCAATGATGTGACAAATGCGATCGCGAAAAACGATGCGACCGCGGGTTGGAGCAGCTTATCACCCGGCAAACAGCGCGCGGCCATTCACCACATCAATACTGCGAAACGCGCAGAAACCCGCGCCAAACGCATTGAGCACCTGTGCCAGGACCTGACATCATGACACCCGCTGGCGAAATACCCCGCATTGCACTCTTTCTTGGCTTGGCCGGAACGCTGCCGTTTATCGCCGCCGCTGCAATGATCGCGGTACCTGCGCAAATCGCCGATGCAACCGGTGCGCCGCTATTGTCGGTGCGGTTTTTGGGCAGCACAATCGCGGTGATCTACGCGCGCACCATTTTGTCGTTTATGTCCGGCGCGCTCTGGGGCTTTGCCACAAATGCCCGTGGAAAAACCGCCATCGCCGCCTACACCGCCTCGGTTATTCCTGCGCTTTACGTGTTCTTCTCGGCCGTTCTCGGCCCCGCCGTCCCCAGCCTGACGCCACTGGCAATCGGATATGCAGCTATCCTTGTGCTCGACTGGCTCTTCTGGCGCGCAGGCCTCGCACCAACTTGGTGGATGCGCCTGCGCGTCATAATCACCGTCATCGTCCTCATTTGCCTGACCATCGCGATCCTGAACTCATGAGCGATCCCAAAACCATAGCCGTCTACAACGCCAAAGCCGCCGAATACGCTGCGAAATTCGAAAGCGACGGCCCAGACGCGCATCTGACCGCTTTCATGGACGCACTGCGACCGAGCGCTCACGTCCTCGATCTGGGCTGCGGCACGGGATCGGCCACAGCACATATGATGGCGCGCGGCATTAACGCGACCGGCCTCGACGCCTCCCGCGCCATGCTCGATATCGCCCGCACCCGCTCAACGGCAGAGTTCATCGAAGGCACCTTTGATGACATTCCCAAGAACCGCAGCTTTGACGGGGTCTGGGCCAACTTCGCCCTCCTCCACGCCCCGCGCACCGATTTCCCGCGCCATCTGACCGATATTCACGCAGCCCTCGCACCAAAGGGTCTTCTTCACCTCGGCATGAAAACCGGCACCGGAGCGTCGCGTGACGGGATTGACCGGCACTACACCTACTACTCCGAAACCGAACTGAAAGATGCGTTGACGCGCGCAGGCTTCACAATCCAATCAACAGACCACGGCGAAGGTAAGGGCCTTGCAGGCGATATCGAGCCGTGGATCATCATCCTCGCCCGCCGCGCCTGATGGAGCTTGTCGCCTACACAGATGGAGCCTGCTCCGGCAATCCCGGCCCCGGCGGCTGGGGCGCGATCCTCATCGCCCTCAAGGAGGGTGCAGAGGTCAAACGCCGCGAGCTGAACGGCGGCGCGTTTGAAACCACCAACAACCGGATGGAGCTTCAAGCCGCCATCGAAGTCCTCACCGCCCTCGACCGCCCCTCGACCATCACGGTCATCACCGACAGCGTTTACGTCAAAGACGGCATCACCAAATGGCTCGCGGGCTGGAAGCGCAACGGCTGGAAAACCGCTGCAAAAAAGCCGGTGAAGAACGAGGATCTGTGGCAGTTGTTGGACACGCAGGCCCAGCGCCACAACGTCACATGGGAATGGATCAAGGGCCATGCAGGCCATGACGAGAATGAGCGTGCGGACGAATTGGCACGCATGGGCATGGCGCCCTACAAGCCTGAAAAAGACGAGGCTTAGGTCCTATCAAACCAAGCAAGGGCCAGAATGCCATCGGCCCTGCGTCAGCGAGACAAATCGAGGCGTTCAAGCGATAGGGCCGCCCCACGGTCGGACCGCTCTCATTCCGCTCTTTCAAATCGCCCCATCCACCACGGTCGCAAAATCAAAATCCCGCGCCGTCAGCCCACCCGCATCATGGCTCGTCAACGCAACCTCGCAATACCCCCAGCCAAATTGCACATCCGGATGGTGATTGACCCGCTCTGCCTCAAACGCGCAGAAATTGGCGAACATCACCGCATCACCATATCGCTTGAACTGGAAGCGCCGCCGCAATACGCTGCCCCCAACGACCTCCCAGCCATCACCCAGCGCGGCGTGTCTCGTTTCCACTTCCGTTTCGGTCAGCTTGCCCAACATCAGCCTCTCTTTTCCGTTTCGGTGCTTCATACAAAGGATATGCCGATATGACGTCCCAACGCAAAACCCTCCTGCTCACCGGCGCCTCGCGCGGCATCGGCCACGCCACGGTAAAGAAATTCGACCAAATGGGCTGGCGCGTCATTTCCTGCTCGCGTCAGGCCTTTTCCGAGCATTGCCCCTGGCCCGGCGGCGCGGACAATCACATTCAGGTCGATCTGGCCGATCCTCACCAGACGATCAATGCGATCGATGAGATCAAATCCCGCCTGCCCGATGGCCGTTTGCACGCGCTGGTGAACAATGCCGGGATCTCCCCCAAAGGCGAGGATGGCGCACGGCTCAATACGCTGGAGACCGATCTCAAAACATGGGGTCAGGTCTTCCACGTCAATTTCTTCGCCTCCGTCGTGCTCGCCCGCGGCCTGCGCGCTGAGCTCTCCGCCGCCAAAGGCGCAGTCGTCAATGTGACATCCATCGCCGGATCGCGCGTCCACCCTTTCGCTGGCGCCGCCTACTCCACATCCAAAGCCGCTCTGGCCGCACTCACCCGCGAAATGGCCCACGACTTCGGCCCCCTTGGCGTGCGCGTCAACGCCATAGCGCCGGGCGAAGTGGACACCGACATCCTAAGCGAAGGCACCGATAAAATCGTCGCCAAAATCCCACTGCGTCGCCTGGGCGACACCGCCGAGGTCGCCGACGCCATCTACTTTCTGTGCTCCGAGCAAAGCAGCTACGTCTCCGGCACAGAGCTGGAGGTCAACGGGGCGCAGCATGT
>CAYRKW010000041.1:0-29266 GCA_964425135.1 uncultured Rhodobacterales bacterium | reverse complement strand
CCAATCACCCGGTTAGGCTTGGATCGGAACAACCTATTGAGGTTCCACATCTAGGTAAGTGTCACCCAAACCGGCACATGGTCGGAGGGTTTTTCACGGCCGCGATATTCCGCGTCGATCCCGCATTCCTCCAGCATATCCGCCGCCTGCGGGGTCAGCAGAAAATGGTCGATGCGGATACCGTCGTTCTTGTTCCAGGCCCCGCCCTGAAAATCCCAGAATGAGTAGTTTTCAGGCGCTGCATTGCGGGCGCGGAAGGCTTCGGTAAAACCAAGATTAACGACCCGTCGAAACGCGGCTCTGCTGTCGGCGCGAAACAATGCATCATCGCGCCAGTCTTCTGGGCGTTTGGCGTCCTCGGCTTGTGGGATGATATTGTAATCGCCGGCCATCAGCGCCGGTTCTTCGGCTTCCAGCAAGTCTTTGGCGCGGGCGTGCAAGCGCTCCATCCAGGCCAATTTGTAATCAAACTTCGGGCCGGGCGCTGGATTGCCATTGGGCAGGTAGAGACCGCAAACGCGGATCACCTGATCGCCCAGGACCGTCGCTTCGATCCAGCGGGCCTGCTCATCCGTATCATCGCCCGGAAGGCCGCGGGTCACATCGTCGAGCGGGAATTTTGACAGGATGGCGACGCCGTTAAAGCTCTTTTGTCCGTGGGTTTCGACTGTGTAGCCAAGGTCTTCGAACGGCGCGCGCGGAAAATTCTCATCGAGCGATTTGATTTCCTGCATCAGCACCACGTCGGGCTTTGTTTCCTCCAGCCATTCGAGCACGCGCGGCAAGCGCGCTTTGACGCCGTTGATGTTATAGGTGGCAATTTTCATCGCATTTTTACCTTACTGGCCGAAGGTTCCTCAGACCCTCTTTGAGAAAGCGTCAGCGCATGAAAGTCAAGGTATTTGGCGAACGCAACTGCGGAACCCGCGCGGCCATCCGCATGATCACGGATGCCAAGGGCGTCGATCACTACGCCCCGCCAGCGCTTGATGCGCACACCGAGAGCGCATTTGTCCATTGGTCGGGATTGATTGAAACGGCCCATGACGGGCCCTGGCGGCGGATGTATCGCGAGACGCTTTTGGATATGCGATATGCTGCGCGCGGGGCGTTGGGGGCGTGGAAACATGCAGCTCCGATATATGAAGACGACTATCGACGGGAGGGGGTCAATGTGCTGTTCATGGTGCGCAATCCCTATAGCTGGATCCTGGCGCTGCATCGCAGACCCTATCATGATCTGGCGCAGCGGCATGTGGGGTTTGACATATTTCTGCGCCGCGTGTGGCACACGTTGGGTCGTGACGGGGTTGAGCCGTTTTTGCGCACGCCCTTGATGTTGTGGAACCGAAAACTGGCCGCATATACGCGTTTTGCGCATATGGCGCATGGCCAAAATCTGCGGACGGCATTTTTGCGGTTCGAGAATTTTGTCGATGCGCCGCAAATCGCGCTGATGCAAACCCTGCGCGAGCTTGGCGCTGCGCCCGGCGCGTTGGCGCCCTTGCATCCGACCAAGCCAATGGGGCGGTCCGCGCGCGAGCGAAAACACTATTATGGGTGCGAGGCGTGGCGCGCAGATCTATGTGCTGAGGATGTGGCGTATATCAACACGATCATAGATTGGGATCTTGCATCGCTCTTTGGTTACGCGCGTCTCAATCCGTCTGAATTTTCAAATGAGCTGTTGCGAGGTGCAGGATCGGCTGCGGCGGCTTGATCCGGTGGTCGGGCGCAAGGGATGTTCATGTCATGCGGAGAGCCGCTTGCGCGGCTCGCTTCATTTTTGTTTGCGCTGCGCGCGCAGCGGGATATTTGCGAACCAAAGAAGTTGGGATGCTATGGTGGTGGTTGAAGTAAAGTGATCGCCGGAGCGCCGCTGGCGTTACATCGAGAAGCTGGTTCCGCAGCCGCAGCTTGATGTGGCGTTGGGGTTGTCGATGACGAAGCGCGCGCCGATCAGCTCTTGCGAGAAGTCGATTGTGGCTGAGCTAAGAAAGGGCAGGGAAACTGGATCGACCAGCACGCGTGCGCCGTCTTTTTCGATCACAAGATCATCGCCGTCGCTCTCATCGGCGAGTGTGATGTCATACTGAAAGCCGGAGCAGCCGCCGCCATCGACGGCGACGCGCAGGGCCTGATCCTTGCCAGATTGTGCGTTGATTTTCGCGATTTGCGCAAAGGCACGATCGGTTACGCTGGGAGGGAGGGTCAAGTCCATCGACAAATCAGGTCTTTTTGTGGTTAAGCATCTCTTAGGGACAACTTAGGGTGCGCGGCAGCATCCTGCAAGGCAAGGCAGCATGATGCCAGCAGTTTATGCGACCGATCCGGCGCGCTCGCGCGGGCGGCTATTTGACGAGGGGCCGTCGCGCTATCGCTCGCCGTTTCAGCGTGACCGGGACCGGATCATTCATTCGACGGCGTTCCGGCGGCTCAAGCATAAGACGCAAGTGTTTGTCGAGCATGAGGGCGATTATTACCGCACGCGTCTGACCCACACGTTGGAAGTGGCGCAGGTTGCGCGGACGATCAGCCGCGTGTTGCGCCTGAACGAAGATCTGGCTGAGGCAGTGGCACTGGCGCATGATTTGGGGCATCCGCCTTTTGGGCACACAGGCGAGGATGCTTTGGCGGATGTGATGGCCCCGTTTGGCGGGTTCGATCACAATGCGCAGGCGGTGAAGATCGTCACGACACTTGAGGCGAAATATGCGCGGTTCGATGGTCTGAACCTGACCTGGGAGAGCCTTGAGGGCATTGCCAAGCATAATGGGCCGGTCACTGGCGCGCTACCGTTTGCTCTGGAGGCTTACAATGCGCGCAATGATCTGGAGCTTGGCAGTCATGCGGGCGGCGAGGCGCAGGTGGCGGCGGTTTCGGACGATATTGCGTATAACAATCACGACCTTGATGACGGGTTGCGCGCCGGGCTCTTTGCTGTGGCTGATATTGAGCAATTGCCCATTGTTGGCCCCGCCTTTGCGCAGGTGGACGCGCAGTTTGGAGAGCTTGATCCGACGCGTCGCAGGTTTGAGGGCTTGGGGCGGGTTTTTGGTATAATCGTTGGCGATGTGATCGAAGAAAGCCAGCGCAGGATTGCTGATCTGGCGCCGCAATCGGTCGAGGAAATGCGCCATGCGGGGCACCCGGTGGTCTATTTTTCTGATCGCATGTGGGATGATATCAAAGTGCTACGGGCGTTCCTTTTTGACAATATGTATCGTGCGCCCCAGGTGGTGGAGACGCGCAAGACGTCGGCCAAGGTTGTGACTGATTTGTTCGCGATATTCATGGAGCGGCCCGATCTGATGCCAGATGAGTGGGGCATGATCACCCATGAGGATGAGCAGGCTAAGGCGCGGTTTATCTGCGACTATATTGCCGGGATGACAGACCGTTATGCGCTGGAACGGCACGCCAATTTGATGGGTACGCCTGCACCGCGCCGGATGCTTGGCGGGTAGCGCGGGCCGATGTTTGAGAGCACTCTGCTGATCGTTGCGGTGTTCGCGATTTTCATTGTTGCGGGCACGGTGAAGGGCGTGGCGGGCATGGGGCTGCCGACGACAGCGATTGCGCTGATGACGCTGGTGATCGCGCCCAGAGATGCGATTGCGCTGGTGCTGTTGCCGATGATTGCAACCAATGCATGGCAGGTCTATCGCGCAGGGCAGGTCGTGGATGCGCTTTGGCGGTATCGCTTTTTTCTGGTGACGCTGGCGGTTGGGGTGTTTGCAACCGTGCTGCTGTCTGCAGCGGCGTCTGAGCGGTTGATTTACGGGGCGATGGGGGGTGCGATCATCGCCTTTGTGCTGGTGAGTAAGTTCCTGAATATGCCCAAACTTCCCGATCGGATGGACCGGGTTGGGCAACTTGTTGCTGGATCGGTGTCGGGGCTAATCGGCGGGCTGACGTCCGTGTGGGCGCCGCCGATGGCGATATATCTGGCGGCGCGGCAGGTTGATAAGGACGAGTTTGTCCGCGCGACGGGGGTGCTGATTTTCTTTGGGAGTGTGCCTTTATTTCTCGGGTATGTGCTTCAGGGGTTTTTGGATATGCGGGGAATGGGGCTGTCGCTGACGCTTATCTTGCCTGCGCTGATCGGGTTCAGCATTGGGGAATACTTGCGCCAACGCATGTCGCCGGAGGGGTTTCGCAATGCGCTTTTGCTGGTGTTTTTTGTGCTTGGGCTGAATTTGGTCAGGCGGGCGGTGTTTTGAAGCGTTTTTGGCGGGATTGAGGGGCAATTTGGTTAACACAGCGTTCGCGGCCTTGTTTTACTGGGTTAACGAGGTGATGCGCGATGCACATCCCATGCACAAGTTATGCACAATCTATGCACGGTGGGATGCACACTGCGTGAATGTTAATCGGAGCGGGCGGCGATATCCGGGGCCTGACAACAGCAATGTGAATCTGACCGCCCCGGCGTGATCCGGGGCCTGGGTAGATCATGTGGTGCATTTGGAAGAGGTCCCGGCTCAGGGCCGGGACGGGTTGGGAAGAAAGCCATCGCTTGAGCGTCGCGAGACACATCGAGGCATTCGAGCGGTCAGTCAGAACGTCCAATGCAATGGGCAACGACGATTGTGTTGGACGGCGCTCTACATCACCGCCGCGGTGCTCTGGCGCACGACCAGTTCTACCGGCAATTTCTCATGCGGGATGTGTGTGTCATCCAATCGGCCGGAGATCAGGTCGATGAGGATGTGTGAGGCTTTGCGGCCCAGCTCGAAACGCGGCTGGCGGATGGTGGTCAGTTGCGGGATGTAATGGCTGGAGCTTTCAATATCGTCGAAGCCGATGACCGACACATCCTCTGGCACCGAGAGCCCTGCGTTGGCAATCTCGGACATGAAGCCGAAGGCCATCTGATCGCAGTAACAGAACATTGCTGTCGGGCGCTCGGCCATGGCGAGCCAAGACTGGGCGGCGAGCGCACCTGATTCAATCGAGAAATCGCCGGGAAACACCCATTTGTCCGCAAGCGTCATCCCGCGTGCCTCCATCGCTGCATCGATACCTGCACGGCGCTCATGGGTGAGGATATTGCTGGGGGGTCCTGCGATATGGCCGATTGTGCGGTGGCCCAGATCTGCGAGGTAGTCGATGGCGAGCGCGCCGCCTGTCACATTGTCCACCGTGACCGACGGCAACTGCGCATCGTCGATCCACTCACAGGCGAAGACAACCGGCGGGCCGTCATGGCGTTGGGAGTTTTCGGTCAACATTTCATGCGGCAATTGCCCGTCCATCAGGATCAAACCGTCGGCTGTCGTGTTGTGCAGATACGTGGACAGGCGCGCGTGGCGGGTGCTGGATTGTTTGGTGTCCGCGATCAGCACATTGTAGCCAGCCGGCGCGGCGGCGGCCTCAATCCCTTTGAGGATTTGCGAGAAGAACGGATTGCCCAGATCAGGCAGCAACACGACCAGCGTATTGGTCTTTTGCCGCCGCAGATTTGAGGCGGATTGATTGACGACATAACCGGTTTCGCGCACCGCTTTCAACACCACTTCCCGGGTCGATTCGGCGACCTTCCCGGGCGTGGAGAGCGCGCGGGACACTGTTGCGGTTGACACCCCGGCACGCCGCGCGACATCTTGAATTTTTACGGTTTTCAGGTCCATCAGCTCAGATTTTAGCCCGTGAAATGGGGTGTAAACTTTGGTTTTTTTAACGTTGGACTTGACTTTGAGCAAGCTTGTTACAAAGATGTTTGCAATCGTTTACAGTCGGTGAAAGCTGCGTAGGCGAGAACAAGCAAAAAACACAACCCGTGGGACGATATGGCGGGTCTGGTTCACATTAAAGTCGATCTGGGAGGATTGAATTCATGAAACTTTCACTCAAAGCAGCCTTATGTGCGTCGGTCTTCGGACTGGGCACAGCAGCTCAGGCTGCCGACCTCGAAGTCACCCACTGGTGGACATCCGGCGGCGAAGCAGCTGCGGTTGCGGAATTTGCCAAAGCGTTCAACGCTGGCGGCGACAACTGGGTTGATGGCGCGATTGCCGGTTCTGGTGGCGTGGCACGCCCGATCATTATTTCCCGCATTATTGGTGGTGACCCGATGGGTGCCACGCAGCTCAACCACGGACGGCAAGCTGAAGAGCTGGTCGAAGCGGGTCTGATGCTGGATCTTACGGATATTGCTGAAGCTGAAGGCTGGGCCGATCTGGTAAACCCGCCGCGTCTGTTGGAAAGCTGCACGCTGGATGGCAAGATTTACTGTGTTCCGGTGAATATTCACTCGCCACAGTGGCTCTGGCTGAGCCACGCTGCTTATGAAAAAGCCGGTGTTGATGTTCCGGCCAACTGGGATGCTTTTGTCGAAAGCGCACCCAAGTTGCGTGAGGCAGGTATTGTGCCACTTGCGATGGGTCAGCAGCCTTGGCAGACAGAACTTGCCTTCAACAGCCTGATGGTTGCGGTTGGTGGAACCGATCTTTACCTCGACGTTCTTTCGAACAAGAGCGCAGATGCGGCTGCTTCGGCAGAGATGACTGCGGTGTTCGAAGCCTATGGCGCGGCGCGTGCGCTGTCCGAAGGTTCGACCGTTCAGGACTGGAACCAGGCCACGAATATGGTGATCACTGGCATGGCTGGTGGTCAGCTCATGGGTGACTGGGCGCAAGGTGAGTTTCAGGTTGCCGAGCAAGTGGCCGGTGAAGATTATACCTGTCTGCCGGGTCTGGGCGTGAACGAAATTATCGCCACTGGTGGTGATGCGTTCTACTTCCCCAAAGTGGACGATGAAGAGACGACAGCTGCGCAAAAGCGTATGGCGTCGATGATGATGTCCAAGGAAGTGCAAGTTGCTTTCAACCTCAAGAAAGGCTCGCTGCCGATCCGTGGTGATATTGATCTTTCGGCGGCCAATGACTGCATGAAGAAGGGTCTGGCGATCCTTGCAGCAGGCAATGTGCTTCCAGATGGTGTGAACACCTTCTCCGCCGATACCCAAGGTCAAATCCAGGATTTGACGGTTGAGTTCTGGAACGACACAAACATTTCGCCTGCTGATGCGCAGGCGCGTTATGTCGATCTGATCAAGAACGCCGACTAAGGCGATCTGAAACGGCACCGGCCCGCGGCGTATTTTATGCCCGGGCCGGGCTTTGTAATTCACCAACCTAAAGGGGATGGACAGATGGCGCAGGCTAAGCGTCCATCGCGGTTGTTCCGAAACCTCAGCGCAAAGATCGCGGCAATTCCGATGATCCTTACGGCGCTGGGTATTTTCATCGGTGCGACCGGCTGGACAATCTATCATTCGTTCACCAAGTCCAAGCTGTTGCCCAACTCCAAATGGGTTGGTCTGGACCAATATGAGCGCCTCTGGAGCCAGAACCGCTGGTTGATCTCGATTGAGAACCTGGCGATTTATGGTCTGTTTTCGCTGGTATTTTCGCTCTTGATTGGATTTGTCCTTGCGGCGCTGCTCGACCAGAAAATCCGATTTGAAAACACTTTCCGCACGATATTTCTCTATCCCTTCGCGCTGTCGTTCATCGTCACGGGTCTTGTCTGGCAATGGCTTTTGAACCCCGAATTTGGCGTTCAGAAAATCGTCCGTGATATGGGGTGGGAGAGCTTCACGTTCGATCCGCTCTACAATCAGGACATCGTTATCTACGGGGTTTTGTTCGCGGGGCTGTGGCAGGGCACGGGCCTGATCATGTGTCTGATGCTCGCAGGCTTGCGCGGCATTGACGAGGATATCTGGAAAGCGGCCCGCGTCGATGGCATTCCGATGTGGAAGACCTATGTTCAGATCATCATTCCGATGATGAAGCCGGTCTTTGTCACGACGCTGGTGATCATCGCGGCGGGCATTGTGAAGGTCTATGATCTGGTGGTCGCGCAAACCAGTGGCGGTCCGGGGATCGCCTCGGAGGTGCCTGCCAAATACGTCTATGACTACATGTTCCAGAACCAGAATTTGGGGCAAGGATTTGCGGCATCCACGATGATGCTGGTGACGGTTCTGATCGTGCTGATCCCATGGGCTTATCTCGAATTTGGAGGCAAGCGGAAACATGGTTAGCGCACTCGACACCGCCACCGGACCACGGGGTCCAAAGCCGCGCCGCAAGTTTTCGCGTCGCAATATATTCATCTACGGTACATTGCTGCTTGTTTCGATCTACTACCTGCTGCCGCTTTATGTGATGGTTGTAACGAGCCTGAAGGGCATGCCGGAAATTCGACTGGGCAATGTTTTTGCGCCGCCCGTGGAGGTCACGTTTGAGCCTTGGGTCAAGGCATGGTCCTCGGCCTGTACGGGGCTCAATTGCGACGGGCTGAGCCGGGGTTTTTGGAATTCGGTGCAGATTTTGGTGCCATCGGTGCTGATCTCGATCCTGATCGCCTCAGTCAACGGCTATGCGCTGGCGAACTGGAAGTTCAAAGGCTCGGAGATTTTCTTCACCATCCTGATTTTCGGGGCGTTTATTCCCTATCAGGTGATGATCTACCCGATCGTGATTATCCTGCGGGAGATGGGGCTTTACACGAAACTAGGTGGCCTCGTGATGGTGCATACGATCTTCGGCATGCCGATCCTGACGCTCCTCTTCCGCAACTATTTCACGTCCCTGCCCGAAGAGCTGTTCAAGGCGGCGCGGGTCGATGGGGCTGGTTTTTGGGGGATTTACTTCAAGATCATGCTGCCGATGAGCTTGCCGATTTTCGTGGTGGCGATGATCTTGCAGGTCACTGGTATCTGGAATGATTTTCTGTTCGGCGTGATCTACACCAAGCCGGATAATTATCCGATGACGGTGCAACTCAATAACATCGTGAACTCTGTGCAAGGGGTGAAGGAATATAACGTCAATATGGCAGCGACGATCCTGACGGGGCTGGTACCATTGGTGGTCTATTTCGTCTCTGGCAAATTGTTCGTGCGCGGGATCGCCGCTGGTGCGGTGAAGGGATAAGGCAATGGCTTCAATAGATATCAAGAACCTCGATCTGGCCTTTGGCTCGGTTAAGGTGTTGCAAAACATGAACTTTACCATCGAAGATGGCGAGTTCATCGTGCTGCTGGGGCCATCTGGCTGCGGCAAATCCACCTTGCTCAACTGTATCGCGGGGCTGCTGGATGTCACGGACGGGCAGATTTTCATCGGCGACAAGAACGTCACATGGGAAGAGCCAAAAGATCGCGGCATCGGCATGGTGTTCCAATCCTATGCGCTTTATCCGCAAATGACTGTGCGCGGAAACATGAGTTTCGGGTTGCGCAATCAACGGATGAGCAAACCGGAGATCGAAAAGCGCGTTGCCCGCGCTGCCGAAATTTTGCAGATCGAGAACCTGCTTGATCGCAAACCCACCGCGCTTTCGGGTGGGCAGAGGCAGCGTGTTGCGATTGGCCGGGCGCTGGTGCGCGATGTGGATGTGTTCCTCTTTGACGAGCCGCTCTCAAACCTTGATGCCAAGCTGCGCTCGGACTTGCGGGTCGAGATCAAGCGGCTTCATGCAGACCTTGAAAACACCATGGTCTATGTGACCCATGACCAGATCGAGGCACTGACGCTGGCGGATCGCATCGCGGTGATGAAGGGCGGGTACATCCAGCAATTCGCCGATCCCGCGACGATTTATAACAAGCCTGCAAATCTCTTTGTCGCCGATTTCATCGGCTCGCCGTCGATGTCGATGCTGAACGGGTCTATTTCTGGCGGGGTGTTCAATTTGGGAAGCAATAAGGTTCCGCTGACCGATTACGATGGCGGAGAAATTTCCGACAATGCGAAAGCGGTGCTTGGTGTGCGCCCGGAGCATATCGCGGTTTCCGCCGAACAATCCCCAGGCGCGCTGCCAGCGATTGCAGATATTGACGAGCCGATGGGGTCGGACAGTCTGTTGTGGCTCTCGGTCGAAGGTCAGCAAGTCTCGGTGCGCGTGCCGCCTGAGATGAAATTCAAACGTGGCAGCACGGTCTATGTTTCGTTTGATATTTCCAAAGCCTCGCTTTTTGATGTTGCGAGCGAATTGCGGATTTAAATTCGCGACGGGGCGGCAAGCCCCGGATATCATACCCGCTCTCTTCGAGCTTGGATCAAGAGAGCGAGGGGGCGGCGACGAATACCCCGTTTGCTGCCCCGAAAATTCAAATTCTGGCTTTAAAGAGGCTTACAATGAAGCGCTATTCTTACCAACTTTACTCTTCGCGAAATTTCGGTCCGCTGCCCGCGACACTAAAAATGCTGGGCGAGATGGGATATGCGCAGGTCGAGGGCTTTGGCGGTCTTTATGACGATCCGGCCAATGTTGATGCGCTCAAGGCGGGTTTGACCGAAAACGGGTTGAGCATGCCCACCTCGCATCTGGCGCTGGAAGTGGTTGAGGCGACGCCGGACAAAGCGATTGAGTTGGCGAAATCGCTTGGCGTTGAGCACGTCTTTGTGCCGTTTTTGATGCCGGATGATCGTCCATTGGATGATGATGGCTGGCGGGCATTTGGTGCGCGGCTCGATGCGGCAGGCGCACCGCTGCGGGCGGCGGGTTTGGGTTTTGGCTGGCACAACCACGACTTCGAATTTGTCGCGACGCCATCAGGTGCCATGCCGCTCGATCTGATCATGGAAGGTGGCCCGAACCTGTCGCTGGAGCTGGACGCGGCATGGGTTGTGCGCGGCGGGCAAGACCCAGCGGTGTATATGGAGCGGTACACGGATCGGCTGACGGCGGTTCATGTGAAGGATATTGCGCAAGTCGGTGAATGTGCGGATGAAGACGGTTGGGCCGATGTGGGGCATGGCACGATTGACTGGAATGGTCTTCTGGCCAAGGCGCGCGCAACTTCTGCGCAATATTTCGTTATGGAGCATGACAATCCAAGCGATGACAAACGTTTTGCCGAACGCTCGCTCGCGTCCGTAGGCACGTATTGAGGGGGCGATCCATGAGCGATTTGAAAGTCGGGGTTATTGGCTGTGGAAACATTTCCACAGCGTATTTCAAGCTGGCGCCCATGTTCAAAGGCGTCACCATGGTCGCCTGCGCTGATCTCAATATGGAAGCTGCGCAGGCGCAGGCGGATGCGTTTGGTCTGCGCGCGCTATCGATTGAGGACCTGCTGGCTGCGGATGATGTGGATATCATCGTCAATCTGACGATACCGGCGGCGCATTTTGATGTGTCGAAAAAGATCCTTGAGGCGGGCAAGCATGCGTATTCGGAAAAGCCGTTTGTGCTGACCCGGGACGAGGGGGAAGAGCTGCGGGCGCTGGCCGCGCAAAAGGGTCTGCGCGTTGGCTCGGCACCTGACACGTTTTTGGGCGGTGCGCATCAGCAGGCGCGCGCGATTGTCGATGCGGGTGATATCGGCGAGGTTGTGGGCGGTACGGCATTCGTGATGTCGCATGGGATGGAGCATTGGCACCCGAACCCGGATTTCTTCTTTCAGCCCGGCGCGGGTCCGGTGCTGGATATTGGGCCGTACTATATCACCAATCTGGTCAATCTGATCGGGCCTGTGAAACGGGTCGGGGCGCTGACGTCATCTGCCTCGCCGACGCGCACGATCTTGAGTGAGCCGCGCAAGGGTGAGGACATTCCGGTTGATACGCCGACCAATATTCACGCGCTTATGGAGTTCGAGAACGGCGCGACCGTGACCTTTGGCGCAAGCTGGGATGTCTGGGCGCATCGGCATCCGAATATGGAGATTTACGGGACCAAAGGCTCGCTCTATGTGCCTGATCCGAATTTCTTTGGCGGTGATCTGATGGTCGGCGGCGGGGATTTTTCGGACATGGGCGATGTCGCGCCTTGGGATCACCCGTTCGGGGTGCCCAATCAAGAGCATGGTGAGGGCATGATGGCGAATTATCGTGTGGCTGGCCTTGCGGATATGGTGCGCGGTATTCAGGACGGGACGCCGCATCGCTGCTCGCTGGAATTGGCGGCGCATGTGGTGGATGTGATGACGTCGATTTTGCGCTCTGGTGAGACAGGCGGGTTTGTCGATATTGCCACAACTTGCGAACGGCCAGAAGCCTTGAGCCCTGAACAGGCGAAGGAGTTGATGCGATGAGTTATCAGCCAGCGGAAGATCGTTATGAGAAGATGGTCTATCGCCGCTGCGGGAAAAGCGGTGTGCAACTGCCGGCGATTTCGCTGGGTCTGTGGCACAATTTCGGCGGCGACAGCAATCACGACACCAAGCGCGCGATCTGCAGCACTGCCTTCGATCACGGCATCACCCATTTCGATCTCGCCAATAATTACGGACCGCCGCCGGGCAGCGCGGAAGAGGCGTTCGGGGAAATATTGCGCACGGATTTTGCGGGATTTCGCGATGAGCTGATCATCTCGTCCAAGGCTGGGTACAAGATGTGGGACGGGCCATATGGGCAGATGGGCAGTCGCAAATATCTGGTGTCGTCCTGCGATCAGTCGCTCAAGCGGATGGGGCTGGATTACGTCGATATTTTCTACTCGCACCGGTTTGATCCGGACACGCCGCTGGAAGAAACGATGGGCGCGCTCGATTATATCGTGCGCTCTGGTCGTGCGCTTTATGCGGGGATTTCGTCCTATAATTCGGAAAAGACGCGGGAAGCTGTAGCGATCCTGAAGGATCTGGGCACGCCCTGCCTGATCCACCAGCCAAGCTACAACATGCTCAACCGCTGGGTCGAGCGGGATGGGCTGAAAGAGACGCTGGCCGATCTGGGCGTTGGCTCGATTGCGTTCACGCCGCTGGCGCAGGGGATGCTCACGGGCAAATACCTCAAGGGTGTGCCGGATGGCAGTCGTGCGTCGCAGGGCAAATCGCTCAAGCCGGAGTTTTTGAGCGACAGGGCGATTGCCAATATCAATAAGCTCAATGATATCGCAAGCGCGCGCGGGCAGACGCTGGCGCAGATGGCGATTGCGTGGGTTTTGCGCGGCGAGAAGATCACCACAGCGCTGATTGGGGCGTCAAAGCCTGAGCAGGTCGTAGATTGTGCCGGTGCTGTGGCCAATCTGGAGTTCACGGATGCGGAACTCAAGGAAATCGACACCTATGCGGATGAGGAAAACATCAACCTTTGGGCGCTGTCGTCAGGGAGCAAACGAGGCGCTGCAAGCCGATGATCCGCAACCCGATCCTGCCCGGGTTCAATCCTGATCCCTCAATCTGCCGGGTCGGGGCGGATTACTACATCGCGACATCGACCTTCGAGTGGTATCCGGGCGTGCAAATCCATCATAGCCGTGATCTGGTGAACTGGGATTTGGTGGCGCGGCCTTTGAACAGGGCGAGCCAACTGGATATGCGCGGCAATCCTGATAGCGGTGGTATCTGGGCACCGTGTCTGAGCCATGCGGACGGGCAATTCTGGCTGGTCTACACCGACATGAAGCGCAATAACGGCGCGTTCAAGGACGGGCATAATTACATTGTCACCTGCGAGACAATTGATGGAGCGTGGTCGGACCCCTATTTTGTCAATTCATCGGGCTTTGATCCGTCGCTCTTCCATGATGAAGACGGGCGCAAATATGTGGTGAATTTGCAATGGAACCATCGCGGCTCCGGCACGGGTGGCAATCCAGAACATGACAGTTTCGATGGCATCTTGCTGCAAGAATGGTCGCCGGAGCGGGGGCTGTTCGGGCCTGTGAAGGTGATCAGTCATGGCTCTGATCTGGGGCTGACCGAGGGGCCGCATCTGTTCAAGCGGGGCGGGTATTATTACCTGACCGTGGCAGAGGGCGGAACGGGCTATCGCCATGCGGTGACGATGGCACGCTCGCGTGATCTTTGGGGGCCGTATGAGCTGCATCCGGGGCCGCATCTGATCACGTCGAAAGATGCGCCGGAGGCACCCTTGCAGCGCACGGGGCATGGGCAGTATGTGGAGACGCCGGAAGGTGAGATTTACCACACATTCCTGTGCGGGCGGCCTTTGGATGGGTTTTGTCCGTTAGGGCGCGAGAGCGGGTTGGAATTGTGCGAATGGCGCGCGGATGACTGGCTGTATCTGAAGGGGACGGACGGAGTTTTGGCGCGGTTGGATGTGCCATCGTCTGTGGATGTTGCGCCGCGTGCGCCTGCGGCGGTGCGCCGGAAGTTTGATGGGGCAGAGTTGCCGCCGGAGTTTCAGTGGTTGCGCACACCCCATCCGGAGCGAATTTTTGAGCTGACGGGAGAGGCGCTTCGCCTGATTGGGCGGGAGAGCATCGGGAGTTGGTTTGAGCAGGCGTTGGTGGCGCGTCGGCAGGAGCATTTTACCTATGAGGCGTCTGCTGAACTGGCGCGGTTTGCGCCACGCACCTATCAAGCGGCGGCGGGGCTGACGGCGTATTACAATCGGCACAAGTTCCATGCGCTTTTGGTGACGCATGATGCAAACTTGGGGCGCGTTTTGTCGTTGGTGTCTTGCCTGGGAGATTATCCCGAGACGGCGCTGACGTATCACTTGGATGCGGCTGTTCCGGTGGACGATGGTGCGGTCGAGGTGCGCGTCGTGGTCGATCACAAGGAGATGCAGTTTTACTGGCGGCAGGGTGGCGACTGGTGCGCTGTTGGGCCGGTTTTGGATGCGACGATTGTATCGGATGAGGCCGGGCAGGGCGAGCATGCGTCGTTTACGGGGGCCTTTGTCGGGATGGTGGCGTTTGATACGTCGGGCATGGGCACGCCGGCGGAATTCACGCGCTTTGAGTATGTGCCTGAACATGCGTAGTTCGTTGGAGATATATGATCTGGCTTCCGCTGAGTGTTCAGTTGTGCTGCAATCTGAGATGCTGATCGAAGCGCCGAATTGGTCGCCTGACGGAAGGTGGCTCTTGGTCAATGGCGAGGGTCGGCTTTACCGCGTGCCGCTGGACGCGCCTGCGTTGGAGATGATCGATACGGGGCTGGCGACGGCCTGCAATAATGACCACGGGATCAGTCCTGACGGGTCTGAGATTGTGTTGAGTGACAAGACCGAGACGGGCGAGAGTTGCATTTACACCTTGCCCGTTGCAGGCGGCACACCTGAGCGGATAACAGACACCGTGCCTTCCTACTGGCACGGCTGGTCGCCTGACGGGAAAACGCTCGCCTATGTCGGGCGGCGCGATGGGGCGTATAATCTATACACAATGGATATCGCCGCCCGAACCGAAACCCTGCTGACCAGCGGCGGCCATAATGACGGCCCGGATTACAGTCCTGATGGCGCATGGATCTGGTTCAACTCGGATCGCAGCGGCGCATCGCAGATATGGCGCATCCGCCCCGATGGTCGCGATCTGGAGATGATGACGCAGGATGACTGGACAAGCTGGTTCCCGCATCCCGATCCTACGGGCGCTCATGTGCTCTACCTCAACTACGCGCCGAACACAGCGCAGCATCCGCGGGACCGCGATGTCTCGCTCTGGCTGATGCGTGCATCGGGCGGTGGGCACAGAAAACTGATGGATTTATTCGGCGGTCAGGGGACGATTAACGTACCGTGCTGGTCGCCCGACGGAAGGCATTTTGCGTTCATGCGCTATGCGCCGCAAGATTGATAAGGAGTGAGATCATGGCAGGACAGATCAAAGGACCAGCGATATTTCTAGCACAATTTGCCGGCGATGACGCGCCGTATAACTCGCTGGAAAACATCACCAAATGGGTGGCGGGTCTGGGCTATAAAGGCGTGCAAATCCCGACCTTTGATCCGCGTATGTTCGATTTGGACAAGGCCGCCGAGAGCGATGCGTATTGCGATGAGGTCAAGGGCATTTGTGCCGATGCGGGCGTTGAAATCACCGAGCTATCGACCCATTTGCAAGGCCAGCTTGTCGCCGTAAACCCCGCCTATGACGCACAGTTCGATGCGTTTGCGCCAGAAAGTGTTCATGGCAATCCCAAGGCGCGGCAGGATTGGGCGGTTGATCAGATGATGAAAGCGGCCAAAGCGTCCAAGCGCCTCGGCCTGACCGCCTCTGTCTCCTTCACCGGCTCGCTCGCCTTTCCCTATCTCTACCCATGGCCGCAGCGCCCCGAGGGTCTGATCGAAGAGGCCTTCGCAGAACTGGGCCGTCGCTGGACCCCGATCCTGAACGCCTATGAGGATGCAGGCTGCGATGTCGGCTACGAAATCCACCCCGGCGAAGACGTCTTTGACGGCGCGACCTTCGAGATGTTTCTGGACGCTGTCGGCGGGCACAAACGCGCGACGATCAACTACGATCCTTCGCATTTCCTCCTGCAACAGCTCGACTATCTCGCCTTCATTGATATCTACCACGAGCGCATCTCAGCCTATCACGTCAAGGATGCCGAATTTAATCCTGACGGGCGCCAAGGCGTCTATTCGGGCTACCAACCCTGGACGCAACGCGCAGGCCGTTTCCGCTCGCTCGGTGATGGGCAGGTGGATTTCGCGGGCATTTTCTCACGGCTCGCAACCCACGGCTATGACAGTTGGGCGGTGCTGGAATGGGAATGCTGCCTCAAATCCCCAGAACAAGGTGCCGCCGAAGGCGCGCCCTTCATCGATCGCCATATTATAGAGGTGACCGACAAAGCCTTCGACGATTTTGCAGGCGGTGAAACCGACACGAGCGCTTTGCGCAAGATGATGGGGATATAAGCCATGAGTGACCGGATCAGATTGGGCATGGTCGGCGGCGGTCAAGGCGCATTTATCGGCGCGGTCCACCGCATCGCTGCACGCATCGACGATCATTACGACTTGGTGGCAGGGGCACTCAGCTCCGAACCCGCCCGCGCCCATGCCTCCGCCGCTGAGATTGGCATTGCAGCCGACCGCTCCTACGACGATTACGCCGCCATGGCCGCAGGTGAAGCCGCACGCGATGACGGGATCGAGGCCGTGGCCATCGTCACCCCCAATCACATGCATTTTGAACCGGCCAAAGCCTTTCTGGAAGCTGGCATCCATGTCATCTGTGACAAGCCGCTCACCCATAAACTCGAAGACGCCGAAGCGCTGGAGAAAATCGCGAACGCTTCGGGCAAGCACTTCATCCTCACCCATAACTATTCGGGCTACCCCATGACCCGCCACGCACGGCAAATGGTGGCGGAAGGCGAATTGGGCGATATCCGCGTCGTGCAGGTCGAATATCCGCAGGATTGGCTCTCGGATGCGCTCGAAGATACCGGCCAGAAACAAGCGTCCTGGCGCACGGATCCTGAGCGCTCGGGGGCGGGCGGCTGCATCGGCGATATCGGCACCCATGCCTATCACATTGCGCGGTTCGTAACGGGGCTGGAGCTGGATACGCTGTCGGCGGATCTCGCAACCATGGTCGAAGGCCGCTCTTTGGATGACAACGTCAATATCATGCTGCGTTTTCAGGGCGGCGCACGCGGTATGCTTTGGGCCAGCCAGGTTGCGCCCGGTAATCTCAACGCCCTGCGTTTGCGCGTCTATGGCACCAAAGGCGGGCTGGAATGGAGCCAGGAAGAGCCGAACACGCTCTGGTTCACCCCGCTTGGCGCGCCCAAACGCATGATCTGCCGCGGCGGCCCTGGCGCAGGCTCCGAGGCCGAGCGCATGACCCGCACCCCAGGTGGCCATCCCGAAGGCTATCTCGAAGGCTTTGCCAATATCTACACCGAAGCCGCCGCCGCCATCCGCGCCAGCCGGGACGGCAAACTGACGACCCCGGATGGCGTCTACTTCCCCACCGTCACCGACGGCGTCGAAGGCATGCGCTTCATCGCAGCAGCCATTGCGTCCTCAAACGCGGATGGAAAATGGACGGGGCTTTGATGCCTCAATAATCCTCGCCCGCATAGAGATGCGGGTCATCGATACAGCGCTCTTCACCGATGAACCGCGCCCAAACCCCGCCTGGTCGCCAGATGCTGTCCATTCGCGCAAAAGCAGCGTCCTTGTCGCCATGCCCCTCGCAGGCGTGGCGGTAAAAGAATGCAGACACGCGAGCATTATAGATACAATGCACATGCACCATTTGCGCAGAACTTCGGGCCACAGCCTCACAAAACCGCTCAAAATCATCCTGCGTCGGGGCCTCAAAATCCACGGGAATGTAAACATAACCCATCCCAAGCGCAGCAAGCGTTCCGGCCTCATCATCCAGCGCGCCTTTGTTGTCATGGGGGCCAAGATTGATCACCGTTGCAACCCCAAGCGCGGCAACCTGCGCCAGTTCCGCCTCGCTGGGCTGGCCCGACGTGGTCAGCAGCAGCGAAATACGTCGCCAGTTCAAAATATGCGGCAGATCATGCGCCATCAATATCCCCTTCGCATTTGCAAAAATACTCCCCCGTCGCGGGCAGCGACAGCCTTCGTGGCTTGAACGAATACCAAATGAAATGAGGCGCCCCGCAGCGCGCCTCACGATTTGATACGATATCGACGCAGCGCGTTTACGCCAGATCGAAGCGGTCGTTGTTCATCACCTTGGTCCAGGCTTTGCCAAAATCGCGGACAAATTTCGCGCCGCCATCGTCCTGACCATAAACTTCAGCATAGGCTCGCAGTTGCGAGTTGGAGCCGAAGATCAGATCGACGCGGGACGCGGTCCATTTGACCTTGCCGCTGGTGCGGTCTTGCACGTTGAACAGATCATCATCGCCTGCCGCTTTCCACTCGTTCTCCATATCGAGGATATTTTTGAAGAAGTCGTTGGTCAGCGCGCCGGGTGTGTCGGTGAAAACGCCGTGGCTGGTGCCATTGTGATTGGCGGCCATGGCACGCATCCCGCCAACCAGTACCGTCATCTCGGGCGCTGTCAGTCCCAGAAGCTGCGCGCGGTCCACGAGCATTTCTTCGGCGGATACTGACAATCCCGATTTGAGGAAGTTGCGGAAACCGTCGGCGATCGGCTCCATTGGCTCAAAGCTTTCCACATCGGTTTGCTCTTGACTTGCATCCATGCGGCCTGGTGTGAAGGCGACATCGAGTGTGTTGCCCGCCTCATGCGCGGCCTGCTCAACCGCTGCCGTGCCGCCAAGCACGATGAGGTCCGCAATCGAGACATGTTTGCCCGAAGCGTTGAACTCGGACTGGATGCCTTCCAGAACCGACAGAACCTTCGCAAGTTGCTCCGGCTCGTTCGATGCCCATGATTTTTGCGGCTCCAGTCGGATGCGCGCGCCATTTGCGCCGCCGCGTTTGTCCGATCCACGAAAAGTTGCTGCCGAATTCCAGGCGGTAGAGACGAGTTCGGAAACCGACAGGCCGGAGGCGAAGATCTTGTCTTTGAGCGCGGCGATATCGCCATCGCTGAGTGATGTGCCGGATGCCGCCGGGATGGGATCCTGCCAGATCAGCTCTTCGCTGGGAACTTCGTCGCCCAGATAGCGATTGATCGGCCCCATGTCGCGGTGGGTCAGTTTGAACCATGCACGGGCGAAGGCATCGGCGAACTCATCCGGGTTCTCGTGGAACCGGCGGGAGATTTTCTCATAAGCCGGATCCAAGCGCATCGCCATATCGGCGGTGGTCATCATCAGCGTGACAGTCTCGCCAGAGCCATCGACCTGTGGTGCGTGATCTTCGGATTTCAGCCCTTCCGCCTGCCAGATATGCGCACCTGCGGGAGATTTGCCGAGCTTCCAGTCATAGCCAAACAGAACATCGAAATAACTCATATCCCATGTCGTCGGCGTCGGTGTCCATGGACCTTCAATCCCGCTGGTTGTGGTATCAACGCCCTTGCCGGATTTGTGCGCGTTGAGCCAGCCAAGTCCCATTGCCGTGATATCCGCGCCCTCAGGCTCAGCGCCCACCAGCCCCGCATCGCCCGCGCCATGTGCCTTGCCAAAGGTGTGACCGCCTGCGACCAGCGCCACGGTCTCCTCGTCGTTCATCGCCATGCGCGCGAAGGTCTCGCGAATATCGTGACCGGAGGCGAGCGGATCGGGGTTGCCGTCCGGGCCTTCGGGGTTGACGTAGATCAGACCCATCTGCACAGCGGCCAGCGGGTTTTCCAGATCACGTTCGCCTGTATAACGGCTGTTCGGTCCGCCGCTCTCTTCGAGCCAGACGTCCTCCGAGCCCCAGTAGATGTCTTCTTCAGGCTCCCAGATATCCTCACGGCCACCGGCAAACCCGAAGGTTTTAAAGCCCATGGTCTCCAACGCAACGTTGCCCGTCAAGATCATCAGGTCAGCCCAAGATATGCTGTTGCCGTATTTCTGTTTGATCGGCCACAGCAGGCGGCGGGCTTTGTCGAGGTTGCCGTTGTCGGGCCAGCTGTTGAGCGGCGCGAACCGCTGGCTGCCTGATGATGCCCCGCCGCGACCGTCTGCGGTTCGGTAGGTGCCAGCGCTGTGCCAGGCCATACGGATGAAGAACGGGCCGTAGTGACCGTAGTCTGCGGGCCACCAGTCCTGACTGTCGGTCATCAGGTCCGCGAGGTCTTTCTTGAGCGCTTTATAGTCGAGCTTTTTGAAGGCCTCAGCGTAGGAAAATCCCTCTTCCATGGGGTCGAGCATTTCGGAGTTCTGATGGAGAATTTTCAGGTTGAGCTGATTTGGCCACCAATCGCGATTGGACTGCGTCCCAAAGGTCGCATGCGCTGCCCCGCCCATCACCGGGCATTTTGCGATATCATTTCCGTCCATGATCGAACTCTCCATTTTTCGTTGATGTTGTGTAGATTAATGAGCCGACTCCTGAGAGGCAGCAAGCGGTGAATTTGCCCAAGTCTATCAAGTCTTTGCGATTACTATAAGTTGCATTTTGTTATGATTGCGATAGGTTTTGATTATGAACAACATCACCCTCAAGCAACTGAGATATTTCGAGGCTTTGGCCCAGCAAAGCCATTTCGGTCGCGCCGCCGATATCTGTGCGATTTCGCAACCGGCGCTTTCGGTGCAGATCAAGGATTTGGAACTTGCATTGGGTGCGCCGCTCTTTGAACGGGGGCCGCGTCAGGTTTCGCTCACGGCATTTGGTGATCGTTTCGCGCGTGAGGTACGGGGGATATTGCGGTCCGTCGATGGGCTGGGTGATCTGGCGCGGGCGGCGCAAACCGGACTGACGGGGCATTTGCGGCTTGGCGTCATCCCGACCATTGCGCCTTATCTCTTGCCTGCCCTGATCGGGCGGCTTTCGGCGGCGTATTCCGACCTCGATATCCATATCCGCGAGACGGTGACGCCAAAGCTGATTAAAGAGTTAACCGATGGCTCTCTTGATGCGGCGATTGTTGCGCTGCCCCTATCCGAGCCTGTGTTGAAAGAGACGCCGCTCTTTGAGGAAAAGCTCGTTCTGGTGCGTCATGCAAGTGACGCGGGTGTGCCAACACCGAGCCGCGCCGATTTGGCGAAGATGCGATTGTTGTTGCTGGAGGAAGGGCATTGTTTCCGCGATCAGGCGCTGTCGTTTTGCGCCCTGCAATCGGGCGGGCGGCGCGAAGGACTGGACGGCAGCTCGCTTGCAACGCTCGTGCAGATGGTAGGTGCCGGCATTGGCGTGACGCTGGTGCCGGAAATGGCGCTACCGGTTGAGACGCGCGCCGCCAAGGTCAGCATCGCGCGTTTTGCCGACCCGCAGCCGACGCGCACGGTGGGCATGGTGTGGCGAAAATCAAATCCGCTGACCGAACAGCTGCTCGATATTTCGAAAATTGTGCGTCAGGCAGCGCTATGAGACAATTCTGGGATGGAATGTGTCGTGGAATATCAGCATTTTACACGTTAGAGTTGCAAAATAAGGCAGTAACTGCGATTTGATGCCACAGTTGTCTCTTTCCTGTCGTAAATTGTACATTCTTGCTCGATAAGGTGGCAGCGTCCGGTTAACCGGAGTACACCAATTAAAACGGTTGATCATGACAGTTCATGCCCCTGATTTGGCCCCAGCGCCCGCACGCGACTGGGTTAAGATCCTCGCAAACTACCGCGAACCAAATAATCTTCGTAGCAGCGTTGAGCTTTTCATCACAATCGTCCCCTTTGTGGCGATTTGGGTGTTTGCCTGCTGGGTCGCGCAGTTCAGCTATCTTGCTGCCATCGGGCTGTCGATGATCAACAGCCTGTTCATCATGCGCCTGTTTTGCATTCAGCATGATTGCGGGCATGGCTCGTTTTTGACCAACCGCACTGCGAGCGATTGGGTGGGGCGTATCATCGGGATCATCACAATGACGCCCTATGACGTCTGGCGGCGCACCCATTCGATCCATCACTCCCATTCGGGTGATCTCGCGCATCGCGGAATTGGCGATATCATGACGCTCACCACCGAAGAGTATAACGCACGCACGCCGCTTGGACGCTGGCTCTATCGTTTGTATCGTCATCCGATCACGATGTTTGTGGTCGGTCCGACGTATATTTTCTTTATCCAGAACCGTTTGCCTGTCGGTTTGATGAACCAGGGCAGGAAATACTGGATCAGCGCGATGGCCACGAATGTTGCGATCGTGTTGGCACTGAGCGCGATCTACTATTTCGGCGGCTGGACGGCGCTGGTGTTTGTGTTCTTGCCAAGCTCCGTGCTCGCGGCCTCGATCGGGGTGTGGATGTTCTACGTCCAGCATCAGTTCGAGACGACCCATTGGGATCGTGAAGAGGACTGGCAGTTGCACGAGGCGGCCTTGCATGGATCCTCGCACTATGACCTGCCGCTTGTTTTGCGCTGGTTCTCCGCCAATATCGGCATTCACCATGTGCACCACCTATATGCACGCATTCCGTTCTATCGCCTGCCGGAGATTTTGCGCGATCATAAAGAGCTGGTGCATTGCAATCGGATGACCCTGTTGCAGAGTATTCGTTGTGCGAGTCTTGATCTGTGGGATGCGAAAAACCGCCGCCTGATCTCTTTTGCGACGGCGCATAATATGGCTCCGGCGCAAGCGGTGTGAGCCAGCGATCCGCAACGCGCATCGCGGCGTCGGGCTCTTGGGGCCGATGCAAGTCCGATAAAAGTCCGAAACAATTCCGAAAGCCATAAATGGGCATTTGGCAGTCTATGCGGCCATTTGCTCTTGACCGCAGCTCTGCTATGTTACTAATGGCCTAAGGGTCATTGCCATAGCGGCAAACCATCAATCGAAGTTATCGAAGGACCAAGTAAATAGCCCGCAGACCACATAACGCGCCACCACAGCGCGATACCGGACCAAGAGCGAATGACAAAATCCGCTCGAACGAAATCAGACTGATCGGAGCCGAAGGTGAAAACCTAGGGGTGGTGACACCCGAACGCGGCATGGAATACGCCGACGAAGCAGGGCTCGATCTGGTCGAAATCTCTCCCAACGCCCAACCGCCTGTTTGCAAGATCATGGATCTTGGCAAGTTCAAATATGAGCTGCAAAAGCGCGAGTCTGAGGCGCGGAAGAAGCAAAAGACGATTGAAATCAAAGAGATCAAGTTCCGGCCGAACACGGATACGCATGACTATGATGTCAAAATGCGGTCGGTGAAGAAGTTTCTGGAAGAGGGCGACAAGGTGAAAGTCACCCTGCGCTTCCGTGGCCGCGAGATGGCGCACCAGGAGCTGGGCCGTCAGTTGCTGGAGCGTGTTGCCGAAGACATTACCGAATTGGGCAAGGTTGAAAATATGCCCAAGATGGAAGGCCGTCAGATGATTATGATGATCGGACCACTCAAGTCCTGATCCGCAACAAAATTGAACTGGAATATAAAAAGGCGCCGCAAAGGGCGCCTTTTTTGTTTGTCCAAGAGGCGGGTGCAGCCGACTTAGACCGACAATCCCAGCGCCTTGGCCGAAGAGAATGTCAGAACGTCGCTGCCATCATCCTGATACGCCTTGATCGCGCCACGTGTGCCCGGTCCAATCAGACCGTCAATCGGACCTTTGTAAAGACCACGCGCTTGCAGCGCGCGCTGAAGCGATTTGACAAAATCTGGCGTTGCGTTTTCTTTACAGATCACACGGGCCCATTCGGTTTTGGCGGGCGTCACGATCCGCTCGCTCACTTCTTCGCGGTAGACCGCTGGCACGGGAACTTCGCGGGTTTGTGCAGGCGTGTCGATCACGCGCTTGGTCTCTGTCTTGTAGACCGCTGGCACTGGAACCGTGCGTGTCTGAGCGGGTTGGTCGATCACGCGAACCGAGACTTCACGAAACTCCTGCTCGCCCGAGTCGTCCGATGCGGCATCGCCGCCAACGGGAACGCGGCGGGTCACAGTCTCATAAACCGCCGGGATTGTTTCGGTGCGTGTTGTGGCTTCCTCGACCAACACGCGCTTGGTTTCTGTTTTAAACTCAGCGGGGATCTCAACAAGGCACATAACACCCGTTGAAGAGACCTGATTGGCCAGAATTGTGCCGCCCAAAGCTTCTGCGCCGATGGCGTAGACTTTGGCGGATTCTCTCCACTCCGTATAGGCATCGCGCACCTTGACCCGTTCGGTCACTGTTTCGTAACGCGCCGGAACTTCAACTTCCTTGGTTTGTTCAGGCGTCACCAAAACGCGCTCTGTCACGGTTTCGTATTCGACATCGTCAGAGGCATTTGCCGATGCGTCCACAGGCACGCGGCGGGTTTCGGTTTTGTAGGTTGCCGCAATCGTCTCGGTCCGCGTGGTGGCAGGGGTCACAAGCACCTGCTCGGTCACGGTCTTATAGGTTGCCGGGATCGTCTCTTTCTTCGTGGTCGCAGCGGAGACAAGAACCTGACGGGTCTGTTTGACTGTTTCGGCCGGGATCGTCACGCGGGCAAAGCACTCGCCGGGTCTGGCGTCGGTTGGGCGTTCATTTGACGCCGTGCTCATCGGTACTTCTTCTTCCGCAGCCTCTGCGGGCGCGCTGGCCACTACAGGCGGTGGTGATTTGGGCGATGTTGAAACCGCTGCGGTTGTGATCACCGGCAGACGCGGCGCGGAGGCGAGCGGTGCAGTTTCGTTGCTGGCCACTGTGATCGCGGTTGTATCTTCAATATCGGAGATCAGCACCGGTCCCGCATCATTGGCGCCTGCATCGGCCAAGGGGAAGTCGCCAAAGCCCAGATCGGCACATGCTGACAAGCTGAGCAATGCGGTCACTGATATAACGGATGATTTGTAGTTCATTGCGATAGTCCTCGACTGACGTCTTTAATTTTCACGCAGTTTAACCGACGCGGTGTCAAGTGCAATTTCTGATTGCGCGAATTGCACTGCGCTCACTATATTTTTTGCGTGTATGTCCGAAGTGGCACGCAATTTCACATTTTCCAAGGTAGATTACACCCCATTAAGATAGAACCATAATCGGCTCTATCGACAACAACAATCAATAATATTGTTAGTGGGTTTGGATGAGGCTGGTCAAGGCAGGATCAAGCCACTATGAAGCAGGCGAAATATGTCATCATCTGAGAAGTTAACCATGGCAAAGATTACATACATCGAGCACAACGGTACAGAGCATGTAGTGGATGTGGCAAACGGGCTGACTGTAATGGAAGGCGCGCGCGACAATAATATTCCAGGCATCGAAGCGGATTGCGGTGGTGCCTGCGCCTGCTCGACCTGTCATGTCTATGTAAACCCTGAGTGGGTCGAAAAACTGCCGGCCAAGGATGCGATGGAAGAGGACATGCTCGATTTCGCGTGGGAACCGAATGCCGAGCGCTCGCGCCTGACGTGTCAGATCAAAGTGACCGATGCGCTCGACGGGCTGATCGTGCAGATGCCGGAAAAGCAGATTTGAGCATGATTTTACGGGCATTGGCGATCTGCCTTGCCTGTGCATCGTTTTGTGCTGCAAACGCGCAGGGTGTCGAGGTCAAACAAGGTGCGACAACGGCTCGGTTTGAAGGCGCAACCACGCGCTATGGTCATAATGTTCTCGGCGATTTGCCCGAGTGGTCCAGGCTTTGTCTTTATCATAACCGCAAAGGCGCGTGTGTAACGCTGCCGCAATCTTCGGTCTTTGAAGATATCGCACCGCGCCTTGCCGATTTCACCCAAGATGGCGTGGCAGAGGCAGTTGTGGTGGAAAGCTCGATTGCGGGCGGGGCATCGCTGGTGATCTACACGCTGACCCCAAATGGCTTGGACCGGATTGCAACACCGCCCATCGGCCGGCGCAACCGCTGGCTTGCGCCCATTGGAATTTCGGATTTCGACGCTGATGGGCGTCTGGATATCAGCTATATCGAAACGCCGCACCTGGGCAAAAAGCTGATGCTTTGGTCGTTCGACGGCAAAGTGCTGGAGTTGCAGGGCGAATTGAGCGGGTTTTCCAACCATAGGATCGGTGAGCGGGGCATTGCGAGCGGTATTCGGACTTGCGGCGGTGTGTCCGAAATGATCGTGCCGGATGCGACCTATCAGAATGTAATGGCCATTCGGTTCACGGGCACAGAGTTTCAGGTGGCGCAGCTTGGCCCGTTCAGCGGTCCAAGCTCCATCGAGACTTATCTGAACTGCTAAAGCGCCCGCCAGCCAATATCGCGGCGATATTCCGCATCGTCCCAATCGATCTTCTCAATCGCAGCGTAGCATTTCTTCTGCGCTTCTTTGAGTGTTGCGCCCCGCGCTGTCACATTCAGCACCCGCCCGCCATTTGAGACAATCGCATCACCGTTGCGCGCGGTGCCTGCGTGAAACACCACCGTGTCATCGGCTGCATTCGCAGCGTCGATCCCTTTGATGGGCGATCCTTTGGCGTAGGCGCCGGGGTAGCCCTTGGCCGCTATCACCACCGTCATCGCATGATCATCAGCCCATTGCGCTCTGATCCGGGCCAGCTCCCCTTTGGCCGCCGCGAGAAGCAGATCGAGGATTTGGCCGCCCAGACGCATCATCAGCACCTGACATTCGGGATCGCCAAAACGCACATTGTATTCAACAAGTCTCGGCACCCCATCTTTGATCATCAGGCCCGCGTAGAGAACGCCCTGATAGGGCGTACCGCGTCGCTTCATTTCCGCAAGGGTCGGCGCGATGATCGCCTCCAGCGCTTTTTGCGCAATCGCATCGCTCAGGACGGGCGCAGGAGAATAGGCCCCCATGCCGCCAGTGTTAGGCCCTTCGTCCCCGTCATGGGCGCGCTTGTGATCCTGCGCTGTGCCAACTGGCACGATGATCTCTCCGTCCGTGATGACGAAAAAGGACGCTTCCTCGCCGTCCATGAACTCTTCAATCACCACCTCGGCCCCTGCATCGGCGAATTTGCCACCAAACATGTCGTCGATGGCCTCCAGTGCCTCTTGCTCTGACATGGCGATTATCACGCCTTTTCCGGCAGCCAGGCCATCTGCTTTGACCACAATTGGCGCGCCGCTTTCGCGGATATAGGCTTTGGCCTTGTGAGGATCGGTAAAATGACCATAGGCAGCCGTCGGCGCGCCGCTCGCATCGCAAATCGCCTTTGTGAAGGCTTTGGAGGCTTCAAGCGCGGCGGCATCTTTGGACGGGCCGAAAGTCAGCACACCCGCGCCGCGCAAATCATCCGCAACTCCAGCCGCAAGCGGCGCTTCTGGGCCGATGACGACGAAATCGATGCCCTTTTCGGCGCAAAACGTGACGAGCGCATCGCCATTTTCAGGATCTAACTCCGGGATCAATGTGGCGCTCGCCTCCATCCCTGCATTCCCCGGCGCAGCATAGATTTTATCGCATTTGGGATTTTGCGCGATGGCCCAGACAAGAGAATGCTCACGTCCGCCTGATCCGAGTACGAGAATATTCATGCCTGCCCCTTTGTCCTTGGCCTTCGCCTGAGGCTCGCATACGATAAAGCGAAGCGATGTGCAAAGTTATGAAAGCGCGCAATGTCCGATCTGATTGACGCCCCCAGCGCGGGCGAGAATGCGCCCGAGTTCAGCGTCTCGGAGATCTCAGGCGCGGTGAAACGCACCATCGAGGGGGCGTTTTCTAGGGTTCGTGTGAAAGGCGAAATCGGGCGGGTTTCCAAGCCCTACTCGGGTCACATCTATTTCGATTTGAAGGACGATAAATCCGTGCTCGCGTCGGTGGCATGGAAAGGCGTTGCGGCCCGGTTGCGGACCTTGCCCGAAGAGGGGATGGAGGTCGTTGCAACAGGGCGGATCACGACCTTTGGGGCGCAGTCAAAGTATCAACTGATCGTTGATGATATTGCGCCTGCGGGTGTGGGCGCGCTGATGGTCATGCTCGAAAAACGGCGAAAGGCTCTGGCGGCGGAAGGGTTGTTTTCGGACGCGCGCAAGAAGCATCTGCCGTATCTGCCGGAGGTGATCGGCGTGATCACATCGCCCTCAGGGGCGGTCATTCGTGATATATTGCACCGGTTGCGCGACCGGTTTCCGCGTCAGGTCTTGCTTTGGCCGGTGGTGGTGCAAGGGGACAAATGCGCGGGCGAGGTGGCACAAGCGATTGCGGGTTTCAATGCGATGGGCCGCGATGGCCCGATCCCGCGTCCTGATGTGCTGATCGTGGCGCGCGGCGGTGGTTCGATTGAGGATCTGTGGGGGTTTAACGAGGAGATCGCGGTGCGCGCTGTTGCGCAGAGCGATATTCCGGTGATCTCGGCCGTTGGCCATGAGACCGACACAACCTTGATCGATTTTGCCGCCGATGTGCGCGCACCCACACCGACGGCGGCGGCGGAGCTCGCGGTGCCTGTGCGCGTGGACTTGCTGGCAGCGCTTGCGGGGCTGGAAGAGCGGCGGATTGCGGGGCAGGCAAAATCTCTGCGGCAGCGGGGGGAGCGGCTGCGGGATATTGCGCGCGCCTTGCCACGGCCAGAATCGCTGCTGCACGAACGGGCGCAGCGCTATGATGCGCTTGGAGAGCGGTTGCCGCGCGCTTTGTCAGCATTGGGTCAGCGGCGGCGCGTGGAACTGGGCGAGAAAACCGGGCGGTTTTCTCCGGCGCTTTTGCGCAGCGGATTGCAGCTTCGTCGCGAAAAACTGGCCGCGCTCACACGGGGCATTTCCACACAGCGGGCTTCGCAAAACCTGCGCGATGCGGGCACAAAACTGGTGCCGCTGACGCGCGCGTTTGAAACCGCCATGTCATCGCGTCTGCGCGAGACCCGTGATAGGTTCCAAACGCTCGAGCGGTTGCGAGAGACGATGGGGTATAAAGCGACCTTGCAGAGGGGCTATGCGGTGGTGCGGGACGGAGCGAGCGGCGCGCCTTTGCCGGATATGAAAACGGCGCAAAAGGCGGGCAGCTACGAGATCGAGTTTCGCGACGGGCGTTTGCCGATTGGCGCAGATGTGCGCTCAGATGAGCCCAAACCCAAAAAGCCTGCGCAAAAGAAAACTCCGAAAGATGATCAGGGTTCGTTGTTTTGATGAGGCCGAACCGCCAAATTTCGCATTTTCCAAATACTCAAATGCGGCGCATGCGTTAGCATGCGCGATATGTCATGTGCGCTCC
>CAYRKW010000040.1:0-29849 GCA_964425135.1 uncultured Rhodobacterales bacterium | reverse complement strand
AGAAGACAGAGAATGGGTCGAAATTAGAGCTTGATCAAAAGGGATACTTTAGATGAGCAAAACGCAAAAGCCGCGAAACATATCGCGGCTTTCTCAATTGATTCTTGCAAATTCGCTTAGGCGGTGCCGTTTGGCTTCTTGCTGGATGCATTCAGGGGATCGTCCTGACGCTGCACGGAGCCTTCGAAATGCGCGCCGCTCTCGATGGCGATGGTCTTGTGGATCACATCGCCTTCAACGCGGGCGCTGGAGGTCAGGCGGACTTTCAGACCACGCACCCGGCCAATGACGCGGCCATTGACGATAACATCATCGGCCGTCACTTCGCCTTTGACCGTCGCGCCCTCGCCAACTGTCAGCAGATGCGCGCGGATGTCGCCGTCGATCTTTCCCTCGATCTGAATATCGCCGGTTGTTTTCAGATTGCCCTTGATCTCAAGGTCTGAGGACAAAACGGAAGGTGCCGGTTTTGCTTTTGGAGCGGAGGGGATATCTGCTGTCATAGACGATGCCTTGCTGGAGGTGTCTTTGGAGGTTGCGGATTGATCGCTGCCGTCTTCGGATGTCTTTGTTTTAGAAAACATTTCTCGCTGCCTTCATATAGGGCATCGGATTGACAGGTTTGCCATCGATGCGAATCTCATAGTGTAGGTGCGTACCTGTACTACGACCTGTGTTGCCCATGCCACCTATAACATCGCCTTGTGTGACTTTTTCACCTTGTTTTACCGTAATTTTATTCAAATGGGCATAAACTGTGGTGTAGCCGAAGGCGTGGCGGATTTTCACCACATTGCCATAGCCGGATTGGCGCATGGCCGTAATCACGGTTCCATCGCCGGTTGCGAGGATCGGTGTGCCGGGGCTCCCGGCCAAATCCTGTCCGTTGTGCGCGCGCGCGCGACCTGTGATCGGATCTCGGCGCTGGCCGAAACCGGAGGTGTGGCGAACGCCGCCTTTAACGGGCATGAAGAGCGGCATTTTTGCAGCCGCAACTTGCAGCAAATGTGCGCGGTCGAATTTATCCATCAAAAGGCGGAAGCGTTCGCCGGTTTCATCTCCCTCGGTCCCGAGGGGCAGCGCGGCAGGGATGAACGGACCGCCAGAGCCGGAATACTGGCGGCGGACTTGCTCGAGCAGAACCTCGACATCCTTACCGCTGGCCTCCAGCAGTTTTTCCAGCGGATCGAGCGTAATCAGAACAGCGTCTTCCAACTGACTGAAAATGCGTTCCTGACGGTCGGCATTTACGCGCTCGCGAAATTCGAGGCCCGCCAATTCATCTTCGAGCGAGATCAGACGTTCTTTAGAGCTATCGCGGTCCTGAACGACATCGCTGAGCGCGGTGGAAATCGTGTTGAGCGTATCGCTGAGGTCTGTCTCGGTGCCAGATTGGTTTTCAAACCGGCTCGCCAATTGGCGCAATTCGGTCGACAGCGCATCTGCTTCGGAACGGGCAAGATCGCGACCATCGATTGCGCGGCCAAATTTCTGGCGCATGGTAGCAAGCGCCGCCATCAGCTCGCGGCGATTTTCCTGCATCCGCATGAGTTCGGTCTGGTTGCGAGAAATCTCGGCCAGCGCGAGATGGAAGCGGTCCTGAACGGCAGCCGCCTCGCGGGTGCGGTTATCACGTTCTTCTGACAGTGCTGCGATGCGGGCTTCGTAGGCGTCGCGCATGACCTGGCTCTGATGCGCCTCGCTATCGGCGCTCACCCAGTTGAGCAAAAGTGCTGAGGAGGCGACGATCACCCAAGAGACGCCCAGAAACGCAACACACGCCAGACCCGCCTGTGCCTTTGATCCGAGCTTGAAATAACGTGTGTGGGACTCGCCGGTTTTAACATAGATGCGCTGCTCGGGCAGGATTCGACTCAGGTACGATCCCTTGTTGTTGCGTGCAGCGCTCATTGCTAATGAGGTCCCTTAACTGTCTCAGATTTCGAAGTGCCTACAGGATATAGCCCTGAGATCAAAGGCGGTATTCGAATTTCGCAGGGGATTTCAGTGTGATATCGTGCTTCGGCGAAAATTCGCCGATTATGTCGGGCCGTCCTAATTGTGAAGGTAAGGTTTACATGCCCTTAACGAATTCCAAAACCGCCTCAACATGGCCGGGAACGCGCACCTTGCGCCAGTCCTGCGCAATTGTGCCATCTCCATCGATCACAAATGTCGCGCGTTCAATCCCCATATAGGTCTTGCCGTACATAGATTTTTCGACCCAGACGCCGAGGTCTTCGCAGAGCGATCCGTTTTCATCGGAGGCGAGTGGGATTTTCAGATCGTGTTTGGTGATGAATTTGTCGTGTTTAGAAACGCTGTCTTTGGAGACGCCCAAGATCGCAGCGCCCGCTTTGGCGAATTCATCGGCCATTTCGGTGAAACCAATGGCTTCTTTTGTACAGCCGGGTGTGTCGTCTTTGGGGTAGAAGTAGAGCACCAGTTTTTGCCCTGTATAGTCTGACTTTGACGCTGTGCCGCCGCCATCACGTGGCAGGGAAAACTCAGGGAGGGGATCACCAATAGTCGGGCTGGACATGTTTGCGCTCTCTGTTCATTTGCATTTGGCGTTAAGTATGTGTCACTCGCATGACAAGACAAGTCCAGACGGTTGATTGAGACATGAAGTTAAGCGATTTTGATTTTGACCTGCCGCAAGAGTTGATTGCGCTGCGCCCTGTCTCGCCCAGGCCTGCTTCGCGCTTGCTGGTGGCGCAGGGTGACATGATAAACATTGCGCAAGTTTCTGATATCAGGTCGTTTTTGCGTGATGGAGATTTGCTCGTTCTCAATGACACCAAAGTGCTACCAGCGCGGCTTGCCGGGGTGCGTGTCAGGGGAGATGTGAGCGCTAGGGTCGAAGTGACGCTAACCAAGGAAGTGTCGGAGGACCTGTGGCAGGTGCTGGCCAAACCCGCGCGAAAATTGCGGGAGGGGGATATGATTTCTTTCGGGCCGCATTTGTCCGGGCGGGTGGATGCAGCACCGGTTGACGGGTTTGCGGTGATTGCGTTTGATTATGACGCGCCGGGCTTGCTGGAGGCTTTGGCGCTGGCCGGAACCATGCCGCTGCCGCCTTATATCGCATCAAAACGCGCGCCGGATGCCGACGATCTGGAGGCCTATCAGACGGTTTTTGCAAAGACGCCGGGCGCGGTTGCGGCGCCGACGGCCTCGCTCCATTTTGATGTCGGACTTTTATCGGACTTACGTCGGACTAACATCGGGTTTTGTTATGTAACGCTCCACGTGGGGATCGGGACGTTCTTGCCGGTGAAGGTGGATAATATTGCCGATCACAAAATGCATGCGGAGTGGGGGCATGTCTCGCAAGAGGCTGCAACGCAGATCAATGAGACGATCAAGAACGGTGGGCGGGTCATTCCGGTGGGAACAACGGCGCTGCGTCTGATCGAGAGCGCGGCGACGGGGCATAAGGGCATCGGGCCGTGGACGGGTGAGACGGATATTTTCATCACGCCCGGTTATGCGTTTAAGATCGCGGATGGGCTGATGACGAATTTCCATCTGCCAAAATCGACGCTGATGATGCTGGTCTCAGCGCTGATGGGGCGCGCGCGGATAGCAAATATTTACGAGCGCGCGATAGAAGAGAAGATGCGTTTTTTCTCGTATGGAGACAGCTCGCTGCTTTTCCCGGACGAGGGGCTGCGCAGCGTTTCACACAAAAACGACGCATAATTGTCGTGATCGATTGATCTGTGTGCAGGTTGTAGGACTATTGGAAAATGGGACAACCGCCTGACAAATAATGGCCCGAAGATGGGAGCGAGCGATGAGTTTTGTGCTTTCGAATGCTTGGGCGCTGTTACTGGGTGTGCTGCTCTTGATGGTGGGCAACGGCCTTCAAGGCACGCTTTTGGCGGTGCGCGGCGATTTCGAAGGTTTCTCGGCGACGACGATGTCAGTTGTCATGTCGGGGTATTTCGTCGGCTTTCTTATCGGCTCGCGCGTTGCTCCGGAATTGATCCGGCGGGTGGGGCATGTTCGTGTGTTTGCGGCGCTGGCATCTTTTATCTCTGCGGTGTTCATTCTCTACGCCGCGCTGCCGTATCCTTGGGTTTGGGTTTTGCTTCGGATTATTGTCGGGTTTTGCTTTTCTGGCGTTTATGTTGTCGCGGAAAGTTGGCTCAATGATGTGGCGACGAATGAGACGCGGGGCAAAGCGCTGTCGGCTTATCTGATTGTGCAGATGGCCGGGATCATATCAGCCCAGGCTCTTCTCAATGTCGCCGACGTCAATGGGTTTGTGTTGTTTGCGCTGATGTCGGTGCTGGTTTCGATCTCCTTTGGGCCGATCCTGCTTTCGGTCTCGCCAGCGCCTGCGTTTGAGGCGACCAAGGCGATGCCTTTGCGAAAGCTCTGGACGATATCGCCGTTGGGGTGCTTTGGCATTTTCATGCTCGGCGGGGTCTTTGCGGCGCAGTTCGGGATGGCGGGCGTTTACGCAACGCAGCAGGAGCTTTCGATTGGTCAGCTGTCGATTTTTGTGGGCACGATCTATGTGGGTGGGCTGATCATGCAGTACCCGCTGGGATATATCTCCGACCGCATGGATCGCCGCCGGTTGATCGCGGCGGTGACGGGTTTTGGCGCGATTTCCATGGTAGTGGGTATTCCACTGTCGGAGCATTTTTCGGTGCTGCTGATCCTTGCCTTCATCATGGGCGGGGTGGCCAATCCGCTCTATTCGCTCTTGCTGGCCTATACCAATGATTATCTGGAGCATGAGGATATGGCGGCGGCCTCTGGCGGTTTGATTTTCCTCAACGGACTTGGCGCGATCTCGGGACCTCTGGTTGTGGGGTGGTTGATGGGCAATGTGGGGCCGAGCAGTTTTTTCGGTTTTATCGCTGCGTTGCTCGCGATCACGGCCGTCTATGCGGTCTACCGGATGACCCAGCGCGAGGCGGTGTCCGTCGATGAAACCGGCGCCTACACGGCTGTCTCAATGCAGGCCTCACCGGTCACAGTCGAAGCGGTTCAGGAAATTGCCAGTGATCAGGCCATTGAGGCGGAGGCGGCGATTGAAGAGCAGGGCGAAAATGACACAGAAAAGACATCTTCAAGTAAAGCTGTGGATAATTCTTGACGAGAATCAAATTCAACTGCCAACTGGTGGTGTTAGTAACTTAGTGAGGGGTGTGTAAATGAGTGACGCAAAACGAATTGTTGATTTTTGGATCGACGAGGTTGGACCGAAGCGGTGGTATCAATCGTCAGATCAACTCGACAAACAAATTACCAGCGAATTTGAAGGACTTTGGAAGCGCGCCAGCAGTGGCGAGTTTGGGTCGTGGCTTTGCAATCCTGACACGGCACTTGGGCTGATCATCCTTCTGGACCAGTTCCCGCGCAACATGTACCGCGGCACGGATTTGGCTTACGCCAGTGATGCGGCGGCGGTTGCGGCGACCAAACGATCGATTGTGATGGGACATGATCTGAAGGTTCCAGAGCCACAACGGCAGTTTTTCTACATGCCGCTGATGCATTCGGAAAGCCTGATGGATCAGGAACGCTGCGTGCGGTTGATCGCGCTGCGGATGCCAAAGTATGGCACCGAGACGCTCAAACATGCGCAGGCGCATCGCGATGTTATCCGCCAGTTCGGACGCTTCCCGTATCGCAACGCGTATCTGGGTAGGCCCACCACCGAGCCTGAGGTCTCGTATCTTGACCAGGGCGGGTATCGCGTGTCGATGGAGACCTATGCCGCCTGACGGGCGCTGATAAAAAGCTCTTGAGAAAGGTGCGATTGGCGGATGTCCGGTTGCACCTTTTTTCGTTCCTGCACATAGTTTCCGCAAATCCGGTTTTGGGGATGAAAGGGAAGTAGATGGCACGCAATGAGTATGATGTCCTTGTGATCGGAGCGGGACCGGGGGGCTATGTCTGCGCGATCCGTGCGGCGCAGCTTGGCATGAAGGTCGGGATTGTCGAGCGGGAGCACCTAGGCGGCATATGTCTTAACTGGGGCTGTATTCCCACAAAAGCGATGCTGCGCTCGGCGGAGGTGTTTCATCTGATGGAGCGGGCGGGCGAGTTTGGTCTATCGGCGAGCGATCTGACGTTTGATCTGGACGCGATCGTTGCGCGCTCGCGAGCTGTGGCGGGGCAGTTGAATGCGGGCGTTGGGCATTTGCTGAAGAAGAATAAGGTTGATGTCGTGATGGGCAATGCCAAGTTGGCGGGTCCGGGGCAGGTAGAGGTGGACGGCGAGGGTGGTACGCAGGTGTTCAGCGCATCGCATATCGTCATTGCGACGGGCGCGCGGGCGCGTGATCTGCCGGGGCTGGAGGCGGATGGGGTGCGGGTTTGGTCCTATAAACATGCGCTCAAGCCGCCGTTTCAGCCCAATCGGCTGTTGGTGATCGGATCGGGTGCGATTGGCATCGAGTTTGCAAGTTTCTTCAATACGCTTGGCGCGGAAACGACCGTGGTGGAGGTCATGGACCGTATACTGCCTGTGGAAGATGCAGAGATTTCGGGGCTGGCCAAGAAGCGGTTCGAGAAACAGGGTATGACCATCATGGAAAGTGCGATGGTGACGCAGCTTGATCGGGAGGAGGATGCTGTCACGGCGACGATTGAGCAGGGCGGCGAGACGACGCGCGCGGAGTTTGATGCGGTGATCTCGGCTGTCGGGATTGTGGGCAATACCGAAGGGCTGGGGTTGGAGGAGGCGGGCATCACGGTGGACCGCACACATGTTGTCACGGACGAGATGTGCCGGACGGATGTGGATGGTATTTATGCTATCGGTGATATCGCCGGTGCGCCGTGGCTTGCGCATAAGGCCAGTCATGAAGGTGTGATGGTCGCGGAACTGATCGCCGGGCGCGAGGTGCATCCGATTAAGGAGGGGAGCATTGCGGGCTGTACCTATTGCCATCCGCAGATTGCCTCGGTTGGGATGAGCGAAGCGTCTGCGATTGAGGCTGGCTTTGACGTCAAGGTCGGGCGGTTTCCTTATGCGGGCAACGGCAAGGCGATTGCGCTGGGCGAAGCGGATGGGTTGATCAAAACGGTGTTTGATGCAGCAACCGGGGAGCTGTTGGGGGCCCATATGATCGGGGCTGAGGTGACAGAGCTCATTCAAGGCTATGTTGTGGGCCGTCAGCTTGAGACGACCGAGGCGGATTTGATGCATACGATCTTCCCGCACCCGACGCTGAGCGAGATGATGCATGAGGCGGTGCTGGATGCTTACGGGAAGGCGATCCATTTTTGAGGTTTTGTTTGGGGTGAGGCGTGGAAGTATAGCTCGTCGCTGCTGTTTGTGGGGCCGTGCCTGACGATCACCGGCTCGTTGATCGCTGTTTTTTTCGACCTCTGCGCCGGATTTTTGCAGCGGTTGTTCTGCCGGATATACCTCAGATTAAATGCAAAGCGCTCAAATGTAGAAAAATCTGCTGTATCTTCAAGCCGTTGCCTGAACCTCCTTGTCGACCGCCTCGGTCAGTGCATCAAGATCCTGCTCCAGTTGGATGCGCAGCGCCTCCATCTGATCGGCATCGAGTTTGCGCGGAACGCTTTGCTGCCATGGCTCGACCACGATTAGACCGCGCGTGCGCAGACGCGGCAGGATCATCCGGTCCCATGTATTCAGGTATCGTCCGGACTGGACCCCATAGGTCGCGAGAATGATCGGTTTTTGCGTCAGCCGTGCCCATTCGAGCGGCGCGGTTTTCATCACCCGGGCTGGCCCGCGGGGCCCATCCCCGGTCGCGCCGATAGAAAACCCATCGCGGACCTTGCGCGCAACGGTGCGGGAGGCGGCGAGATTGCTGGTTTTCGAATTGAACTTGACCGGCGTGAAGTTGAAATGGCGCAGAATATCGCCCGCCATCCGGCCTGCGCGGGCGTCTGACGAGAGCGATAGGATTTGGTGGCGTTCGGCATTGAACATGAAAGGCGCCATGGAAATCCGTTGGTGCCAGACCAGCATGATAACTGCGCCATGCTCGGCAAGCGCGCTTTCGATATGCTCTAACCCGCGTTGATCCCAAGTGCCTTTGCGAAAGGCGCGGCGCAGATAGGCGGCAATCGCGCCCGATACCATGGCGTTTAGGCGTTCAGAGTTTGCAATGCGCCGTCGAAGGCGGGTCGTGATCGACATGGGCGCACCTCAAAATCGTCAGAACGGGCGGTTTATCGGGGATTTTCTCGTCTTGCAATATCGCAGCGCAAGTCGTATCTACGCCGCGAAAGTAGGGGTATAGCTCAGTTGGTAGAGCGACGGTCTCCAAAACCGTAGGTCCCGGGTTCGAACCCTGGTGCCCCTGCCAGTTTCTTTTGGGATAATCTGAACATATCGGCGGCAATTTTGCTGGTCATCGCGCCGATATAAATAAATTTGCAATCCTGGCGTGTGTTATGGTTAACTCGGAGTATCACATGGGAGAGTTTGATATGACAAAGACCATGATTTTGAGCGTTGTTGCGCTTTGCTTTGCTGGATCGGCTGCGATTGCAGGTGGATGCCAAGGCGGGATGGCGCATCAGTCTTATCCGGTTCAGGAAGAGACGCTTGCGCAATCTGAGCCTGCCGTGACCGACGAGGCGTCGGAGGCGATTATGCTGGCGCAAACTCAAGTCTGTGTTGGATTGACCGGCGATGCGCTGAGCGAATGTCTGGTGACGGACAGTCTGGAAGCGACGAACTAGCTCAGTTCAGACAGCACGAGACTAAAAGAGCGCGATCCGCATCTGGGTCGCGCTTTTTGTTTGGGCTGTTTCATGCGCCGCGATAGGGCTCGACATATTGCAGGGCCATATCCCAGGGGAAGAAAATCCACGTATCCTGGCTGACCTCGGTGATGAAGGTGTTCACCATCGGTCGGCCCTTGGGCTTGGCGTAAACGGTGGCGAAATGGGCGTTGGGCAGCAGGTCGCGCACCACTTCTAGGGTGCGTCCGCTGTCAACGAGATCGTCGATCACCAGAATGCCGGTGCCATCGCCCATCAGCTCTGGATCGGGCGCTTTGAGGACTTCGGCGCTCGATTGTTTTTGGTGGTCATAGGATTTGACCGAGATCGTGTCGACTTTGCGAATGTCCAACTCGCGCGCGACGATCATCGCAGGGGCCATGCCCCCGCGGGTGATAGCAACAACCGCGCGCCATGCTCCGTCATCCGGGCCTTGCCCATCGAGCCGCCATGCCAATGCGCGGGCGTCGCGGTGAATTTGATCCCAACTGACGTGGAAACCTTTTTCATGGGGCAGGCGGTCGCTCACAGGCTTAGTCCTTTCGACCGGTGACCACATCGATATCTGGTGCGTCTTCGGCCTTCATGCCAACCACATGGTAGCCCGCATCGACGTGATGATTTTCGCCTGTCACGCCCGAAGACAGATCCGAGAGCAGATACATCGCTGATTTGCCGACATCGCTTTGCGTGACGTTGCGGCGCAGCGGAGCGTTCAGCTCGTTCCATTTCATGATGTAGCGAAAATCGCCAATGCCGGAGGCGGCGAGGGTTTTGATCGGACCGGCTGAGAGCGCATTGACGCGGATGTTTTGCGGGCCAAGGTCCATGGCCATATATTTCACCGATGCCTCCAGCCCCGCTTTGGCCACGCCCATAACGTTGTAGTGCGGCATGACTTTTTCAGCGCCATAGTAGGTGAGCGTCAGGCAAGAGCCGCCATCGGTCATCAGCTTTTCGGCGCGCTGAACAACGGCGGTGAAGGAATAGACTGAAATCATCATCGTCGGGCCGAAATTGGCGGCGGTGGTGTCGACATAGCGCCCGCGCAGCTCGTTTTTGTCGGAAAAGCCGATGGCGTGTAGGAGAAAGTCGAGTTTGCCCCATTTTTTCTCCAATGTGGCAAAGACCTCGTCCATTGAAGCATCATCTGTCACATCGCAGGGCAGCACGATATCCGAGCCAACGGATTGGGCGAGCGGGGTGACGCGTTTGCCCAAAGCCTCGCCCTGATAGGTGAAGGCAAGCTCCGCGCCTTGCTCGTGGCAGGCCTGCGCCACGCCCCAAGCGATCGAGCGGTCATTGGCCACGCCCATGATCAAACCGCGTTTGCCTGCCATTATTCCAGAAGTCATAACTCGCTCACCTGCTTTTGCGTCTTGCCATGGTCCTTGCATATACCGAAGTGATTGCGCGCTTCAAGCGCCGGGCTTTGGCCTGTCTTCGTTTTTGGTAAAAGTCAGGTTCGATGAGGGGCCAAGCCCGTAGCGAAGAACGGCGAAGATCACGCACAGCGAAATAATGAGCCAGATAGAGCCCCACATGACCGTAGGGCCGCCTACCACTTCTGCCAGGATGCGCGCATCCGAGCGGATATGGGAGCGGGCGAGCGTGTCGGAGAAGATGTCGTAGGGGACGTAAATGATGCTGGTCAGACCGATTACCCGCAGGATCAGGTCGTTGATTTGATGAGACAAATAGCGCGCGCAGGCGAGCATGGCGGCCCCTGTTGCAAGGCCGAAGAGGATCGGGAACCGGCCTTTCATGTAGAGAAAGGTGATGGCGATAATCGTGACCCCCAGAGCTGCCATGAAGGGGCGGTCGAGGCTGGTTCTCAGGGCGACAAGGAAGATCAGAACGCCAAACAGGAGCGAGCCGAGATAGCCCGATGAGATGATCAGGAAGGCGTTGCCGCCCACAGTGACAGCGTGCCCGCCCTGATTGATATTGAGCGACATTTCCTTGATCGACCCGCCGGTGAGGAGCGCGGCGAGCCCGTGCGAGGTTTCGTGCAGAAAAATCACCAGCATCTTGAGCGGGAAAATCACCGGCCAGTTCCAGAGCGCAAAGACAAGCGCGCACAGTGCAAGAAGCTGCCAATGGCCTTTGATGCGGGCGATGAGAGTGTCCATGCCTGTCGCTCTAGCGCAGCTTTGGCGGATATGCAGCCAAAATGCGACGCGCGCCAATGGCGCACGTCACGTTATAAAGGTTGATTTGAGTATTTGTCGGAAAGGCGAAATTACTGGACTTTGATCCATGTTTGCGACCGGCAGATCACGGCGGCGACGCAGCCGGAGACCTTGAGGCGATCGCCGTTCAGCTCCATTTTCGAGCTGTAGGTTTTGTCGCGATCCGGGGCCCAGATTTTGCCGCTACCCCAGGCGTTGTCGCCTTTGGCGGACATGTCCCAGATGAGTTGTTTGCCGATATGCTCGTAATCGGCAATCTGCGCGTTGTCCTTGTCGAAGGCACGCGCAATGGTGCCGCAAAGCATGTCGCCGCAGGCCGCGATATCGACGTGCAACAGCCCGCCTGTATCGCCGCGTTCGGTTTGCCATGTGCCAGTGGCGTCCTGCGCGAGCGCAGGCGTTGCGATCAGTGTCAGGGCGGTTATCAGGTATTTCATCGTCTCTTTTCCTTTTCTTTCGCTGCGCCCTTGGGTATGCGGGCGGGCAATCAAAATACGATAGGATTGCGCCCATGATCTTCTTTCCAGCCATAGACCTCAAGGACGGACGTTGCGTCAGGCTTTTGAAGGGCGATATGGAGGCGGCCACGGTTTTCAATGACAGCCCGGCCGATCAGGCGCGCGCGTTCGAGGCGGCGGGTGCCCAGTGGCTGCATTTGGTTGATCTAAATGGGGCCTTTGCGGGGGCGCCGGTCAATGGGGCGGCGGTGGATGATATTCTGAGCGCGATTTCGATCCCGGTGCAGCTTGGGGGCGGCATTCGCGATCTTGCGACCATCGAGATGTGGCTGGGCAAGGGGATTGCGCGGGTTATCCTTGGCACGGTGGCGGTACGCGACCCTGAACTGGTGCGCACTGCAGCCAAGTCGTTCCCGGGGCAGGTCGCGGTAGGCATTGACGCGCGCGGCGGTATGGTGGCGGTTGAGGGCTGGGCTGAAACGACGGATATGGCTGTGGGCGATCTGGCGGAGAAATTCGCTGATGCGGGTGTTGCAGCGATTATTTACACCGATATTGACCGCGATGGTGTGATGGCGGGTCCGAATGTGGAGGCGACTGCGGGGCTCGCGCATGCCACCGATATTCCGGTGATTGCGTCGGGCGGTGTGTCGTCGATGGCAGATCTTGCGGCACTTAAATCCTGCGGTGCGCCGCTCGAAGGGGCAATTTCGGGGCGTGCGATTTATGACGGCGCAATTGATGTGCGCGCGGCTGTGGCAGCACTCAAAAGTTAACGCGGGAAGGATATGGTCGCTTTGAGCCCGCCAAGATCGCTCCCCTCATCAAGCGATAGCGTGCCGCCATGGGTGCGTGCGACATCCAGCGCGATAGCAAGGCCCAAGCCAGATCCGGCGCCTGCATCCTGATTGCGCGATGGATCAAGTCGGGTGAACGGGCGCACGGCGCGCTCGCGCTCGCTGGCCTCAATGCCGGGGCCGTTATCCTCCACGCTAAAGCTGACCGCGCGCGTGCCAAGACGAACCGATAGGCGGACTTGATCGCCGTATTTCAGCGCATTGTTCACAAGGTTCTGCACGGCGCGACGGGCCGCAATCGGGCGCAGGTTCACGCGCGTCTCCCCATCATGCATTTGCGCGACATTGAGGGACAGCTTGCCGTCACTTTGGGGCGTATTTTGAACGATCTTGCGCGCCAGATCGACCGGATCGGTGAGGGCGGTTTTCTCCACCGAAGTATCGCGCGCGAACGCAAGAAAGCCGTCGAGCATTTCTTCCATTTCGACAATATCTTGTGACAGCGCATCGAGATCGGTGCTTTCATCAACCGTCGCAAGCGCCAGCTTCATGCGGGTGAGGGGTGTGCGCAGATCGTGGCTGACGCCGGACAGCATGAGGGTGCGTTGTTCCAGGTGCCGCTCGATCCGCTGGCGCATGGACAGAAATTCGATGCCAGCGCTGCGCACTTCATCTGCGCCCGACGGTTTATATTCATCGCTGCGCCCTTTGCCGAAAGCTTCGGCGGCGCGCGCCAGGCGGGTGATAGGTTTCACCTGATTGCGCAGGAACAGGTAAGAAATATAAGTCAAGATCAGCGATGAGGTGATCATGATCACCAGCAGCTGATGTGGGTTGGCGGCCGAGAGGCGTTTGCGCGGGGCGGTGATCATCAAAAGGCCCTCATCTGTTGGCACGCGCAAATCGACCTCACGGGTTGTGCGTGCCAGATCTATGTCGATCTCGCGATTGAGTTGATCCTGGATGATCTGGCGAATGGTGCGGCCGGACACATCAAACCAGCGGCGCTTGAAGGTGTTCTGGATACGGCCTTGCGGGTCAAGCGCAAGGGTCAGGCGCATACCTTCGGCAGTTTGATGCGTGCGCGGGGTGATGCCCCCGTCGGTCTCGACAAGTGCGATCAGGGTTTCAATTTCGAGTGCAACGCCGGTTGCAAGTTGCGCCGTAACGCCGTCAAAGTGGCGCTGGATGAACACAGCGCCAACGATCAGTTGTAACAGGATGATCGGCAAGAGCATAATCGCCATCGCGCGCCCGATGAGGGAGCGGGGCATGTATTGCTTGAGCCAGATGAAATCCATGTGTGGACAATGACGAAGCGCGCGCACAAGGGCAAGGCGGATGGGCGTTGGAGTGCAGGCAATGATCGAGATTGAAGATGATTTGCGGATGGTGACGGCGGGCAATGCGGGGCCGATGACCTTGCATGGAACCAATACCTTTGTTTTAGGGCGCGGGCGCGTGGCGGTGATTGATCCGGGCCCGGAATTGCCTGCGCATCTGGAGGCAATTTTGGGTGGATTGGATGCAGGCGAAGAGGTTGAGGCGATCCTGATCACCCATTCGCATCTTGATCACTCGCCATTGTCGCGTGAGATGTCCGCGCGGACGGGCGCGCCTGTCTATGCCTTTGGGCGGCATGATGCAGCGCGGCGGCCCTTGATGGAAAAGCTGGGCGAAATTGGTGGCGGGGAGGGGATCGATTTTGACTTCGCGCCGGATGTTTTGCTGGCCGATGGCACGCATCTGTCCGGGGAGAGTTGGGAGGTAGAGGTGGTGCATACGCCGGGGCATCTTTCGAACCATGTTTGTTTTGCCTCGGGAGGTCGGATGTTCTGCGGGGATCATGTGATGGGCTGGTCCTCGACATTGATTTCGCCCCCCGATGGGGATGTTCGGGATTTCATGGCCTCGCTCGATACGTGCATTGCGCGCAACGAGAGCGTTTACTATCCGGCCCATGGCAAGCCAGTTCACAAGCCAAAGCAATTGATGGCGTCGCTCAAAGCGCATCGACAGACGCGCGAGGCGCAGGTTTTGGCGGAGCTGGAGAAGGGGCCGCGTGATATCGCGACAATGACTTTGGAGCTGTATCGCGATGTTGATAGGGTGCTGCACGGCGCTGCGGCGCGCAATATGCTGGCGCATGTGATCGACTTGACCGAGCGGGGCGTTATTGCTCCTGAGGGGGCGTTTTCTGCGGATGCGGTGTTTGGGTTGGTGTAAGGAGCGGCAATCGCCCGATTGCCTCGATAGCTTGGGGGCCTTGTTCACTTCAACTTATGCAACGCCTCTGCTGTACGATTGGCTTCTGACAGCACAAATGCGTGTTCGGAGGCGACGAAGAACATGGTGACGCCCAGATCGTTCAATTCCGCGCCCGCATCTGAGTGGGCCGCAAACGTCATGAACGCCTTGCCTTTGGCGTGGGATGCGTCGGCCACGGTTTTCATCGCATCGCGGACCTGCGGGTCATTGGGGTTGGTCAACCCATAGCAGACCGCCAGATCAGCGGGGCCGACGAATAGCCCGTCCACGCCGTCAACGGCTGCGATCTCGGCTGCGGCCTCGACGCCTTCTGGCTCTTCGATTTGGGCGATCACGATGGTTTCTTCGGTCTGTGCCATCACATCGGCCATGGGGCGGGTGGCAAATCCGGCCCAACGGGTTGAGCCAGCATAGCCGCGTCCGCCATGACCAAAGCGGGCGGCTTTGGCGATATCCTGCGCCTTTTGTACGGTGGCGACATGGGGAACGACGATGCCAAGCGCGCCGCTGTCCATGACACCCAGAATGGTCGCGGGATCGCCGCTGGGGACACGAACCAGGGTCGGAAAATCGAGAGCGCGGGCCATAGCGATGCACGTATCGAGACGCGCCCGGTCAAATGGTGCGTGTTCGGCGTCTATACAGATGAAATCGAGACCGGATTTGGCCAACACCTCAATCAGCTCATAGGCAGGGGTTTTGAAAAATATCCCGGCAAGGATGTCGCCGTTGAGCATTCTGGATTTGAAACTGGACAGGTTCGACATGGGTTTATCCTCGCGATTGACCCGACTTAGATAGGGTATTGCGCGACGGATCAAAATGCTAAATCGACCACCGCCGCGACGAAACGCAGTGTAAGCAAAATCTTTGTGACAAGGCCTGCGCCGACGTGTTATGCGCGGGCCGCGTTAAAGTTGGAAAGCTCTTGCTATGAATTTGTTCGCCGATATCCATCAGGTTGTACTCGCCGCGCTCGACACGCTCGCCAGCGATGGCGTGTTGCCCAATGGTCTTGAGACGCGCAATGTGACCGTCGAGCCGCCCCGCGATGTGGCCCATGGCGATATGGCGACCAACGCAGCGATGGTGCTGGCGAAACCTGCTAAAATGAGCCCGCGTGATATAGCGCAGGCGCTTGCGGATGTGCTGGTGAAAGACAGCCGGATTGCCGCTGCTACGGTGGCGGGACCTGGCTTTTTGAACTTGACCCTTACGGAAGGTGTCTGGGCCGGGGTTATCCCGGCAATCCTGAGTGATCCGCAGCAATATGGCCGCTCAGCGCAGGGGGCGGGTAAAAAGGTGAATGTCGAATATGTTTCGGCGAACCCGACAGGGCCGCTGCATGTCGGGCATACGCGCGGTGCGGTTTATGGTGACGCGCTGGCCTCGCTTTTGGATTTTGCCGGATTTGACGTCACCCGCGAATATTACATCAACGATGGCGGTGGGCAGGTCGATACGCTCGCCCGCTCGGTCTATCTTCGGTATCAGGAGATTTACGGCACCAAGGTTGATTTTCCCGAAGGCGCCTATCCCGGTGACTATCTGGTGCCCATTGCCAAGGCGCTTGCGGAAAAACACGGTGATGCGCTGATGGGCGTGAATGATGAAAGCTGGTTGCCGGAATTCCGCGAGTTTGCGACCGAGGCGATGCTACAATTGATCAAGGACGATCTGAGCGCACTCAACATCACCATGGATCTGTTCTACTCGGAAAAGTCGCTCTACGGCACGGGCCGGATTGAGTCCGCGATTGATGAGTTGCGTGATAAGGGGCTGATCTACGAAGGCAAACTCGATCAGCCCAAGGGCAATGTGCCAGATGATTGGGAGGAGCGGGAGCAGACGCTGTTCAAGTCAACCGAACACGGCGATGACTCGGATCGTGCGGTGATGAAATCGGATGGCTCCTGGACTTATTTCGCGCCGGATATCGCCTATCACTGGGACAAAATTGAGCGCGGCTTTGACATGCTGATTGATGTCTTTGGCGTTGATCACAGCGGTTATGTCAAGCGGATGAAGGCGGCGGTTTCAGCGCTCTCGGGGGGGAAGGTGCCGCTCGATGTCAAGCTGACACAACTTGTGAAGCTCTACAAAGGCGGCGCGCAGGTGAAGATGTCCAAACGCTCGGGCAATTACGTCACCTTGCGCGAGATGGTGGATGAGGTGGGCGCGGATGTGACCCGGTTTCATATGCTGACCCGCAAAAACGATGCGCCGCTCGATTTTGATTACGATAAGGTGCAGGAGCAGTCGAAGGACAATCCTGTTTTCTATGTGCAATACGCGCATGCGCGTATTTGCTCAGTGATGAACAAGGCAGATGCGGCCGGGATCGAAACCGATGATGCAGCGCTAGCAGCCGCGGACCTGACGAAGCTGACCCATCCGGCAGAACTTGCTCTGATCGGCAAAGTTGCGGAATGGCCACGACTGATCGAGGCGGCAGCATCCGCCAATGAACCGCATAGAGTCGCCTTCTATCTATATGATTTGGCGTCTGAATTTCATTCACTGTGGAATCGCGGCAATGACGAGACGAATATACGGTTTTTGAACGAAGACGACGTAATTGGCTCAAAAGCGCGACTTGGGATGATTCGCGCCGTTGCGGTTGTTATTTCGTCAGGTCTTGCTATTCTGGGCGTAACACCGAAGCGCGAAATGCGGTAAAACGCAAAAAAATCTAAGAGGCGCAAGGGGTTAAGGGCAGCAGAGCACACATAAAGATGTGCCGGAATAGATTGAGGCAAACGACATGCGTGAGATTGATCGCGTTGTCTACGGGCTTAAGAAAAACAGACCGTGGGCTGATAATGCAGCACAAAATGCGATTGCGCCGCTTGGCGCAGAGGAACCGACGATGTCGATGCAAGAGCATGGCTTGGGATCGGGTTCAGATCGCGAGGCATCGGGTGTGGTCACGCCGATGATCAAGTCTGAGCGTGAGCCGGTTGTTACAGCGCACGAACGCGAACCCAGCGTTGCCGCGCGTGAGCGCGAGCCAATTATCACCGCGCGTGAGCGCGCGAGGATGGAAGCAGAAGATGCTGCCAAGCTGGATCAGCACCCAAAGCAGGCGCCCGAGCCAAGTAATAGAACGACCAATCCTATGCCGGATACAGGAGCCGATGCGTTGAGCGCCGCGCTTGATGCAGTACGCGGCAAGGTGGAAGCGGCGGTTCCTGCCGATCACACGCCTATCCCGCTCGGTATCAAAGAGAAAAAGACGCTTGAACCAAGCGCCCGCAACGCTTCTGCCCCTGTTGCGCCGCCGGCGGATGTGGCGCAGCGGGTTGATCCTGATATGTATAAAGCCGCCGAAGAACGCGCGGCCCGCGTATTTGAACGCGCCCAGCCAAGTGATGTGGACGCGCCGAGCGATGATCTGCGCGCTGAGCAGGTGAACAAACGGCTGTCGAACGCGATTGAGAAAGAAAAGCAAAAAGAGGCGGAGCGTGTATCGAAGCGTAAATCCGCGACCGCAGGTCTGACTGCAACGCGAGACGATGCGGCTGGGTTATCTGATAAATCAAGTCGAGGAAAGTCTCGTAATTACAGCAAGGTAGGAAGTTTTTTTAAGGCCGCGGGTGGTACGTTCGTCGCTGGCGCCGCGAAAACGCCGCAGATGCTGGCCGCAGCCGGGCGTGCCGCTCACAATGGGCTCAAGTCGAGCAAGTCAGGTGCTGCGAAAGCGGCAACTTTCATCGCGAGCGGTCGCATAACACCGAAGGCATCAAGGTCCGAAACCGGTGCCGGCGCAGCGGCAGGCGCAACTGGTACGGGTGTTGGATCACAAGCATCGGGACGATCGGGCGGTGATGGCCGATTTGGCCCGATTTTGACGGGACTTGGCGCGCTTTGTTCGGTCATTTTTGTAATCGCGGTGTGTGTCTGGACCTACAAGTTGGGTCAGCGCGATGCGATGGAAGTGCCTGTTGTCAAAGCAATGGCTGGAGATGCGCGTATTGTGCCTGAAGATGAAGGCGGCGAGCAGGTCGCGCATCAGGGGCTTGCAGTAAATGAAATGCTTGACGGTGGCGGTGTAAGTTCGGTCGCGGATGTCGTGATTACAGCGCCGCGCACGCGCGTTCTGCGCGATGAAGACAAGCCTGCGAGTGAATTGCAGGCGCTGGTCGTCAAGCCAGCCCCGACAGAAGAGCCGGTGATCGAGACGGAACCAGAAACCGTGGTTGCGGCGACAGCGACAGCGGATGCGGCGAGCGCGGACCCGAAGTTCGTGAAGCCACCTACGCAAACTGACCCAGAAGTTGTGGCGAAACTGGCGGATGATGCGACGGTGAGCGAGGAGGTTGCTGCGGTTGAGCCAACGCTCCAGACACCGCCTGCGCCTGAGGAGGCTTTGCAGACGACGCTGGTGACAACCCCGAGTTTGAGCGTGATTGAGCCTGCGGAAGGCACAGATGGCGAAGAGAAAATGAAAGTGGCCATGCTGCCGAGCGAGGATGCACAGGCCGCGGCGCTGCCGCCGCTGATGGCGTCACTGCCGCGCGCGCGCCCGGTTGATCTGTCAGATGCGATGGCTGCGGCGGTTGATGAGGCGTTGCAAGCGGTTATGAATGAGGCTGTTGCTGAAGCTGCAACTCCGGCTGACGCCCAGCCTGCTACGCAAGAGGTAGCTCCAGGACAAATGGCGCTTAATGCAACAGGTGGCGATGCGCCCGAAACAATTCCACTGCCGTCTGGCACGCGGATGATCCAGCTTGGTGCGTTTGACACGGCGGCGACGGCGCGCGAGCAGTGGGACCGCTTTTCGCGACTTCATAGTGATCTGTTGAGCAGCAAGGAAAGCTACATTCAGCGGATCAACAGCTCTGGCCGGATATTCTACCGCCTGCGCGTTGCGGGGTATGAAACCAAATCGGACACCCGTGCGGCCTGCGATACGCTGTCGGCGCGCGGTCTGCCCTGTATCACAGTGACGCTGCCGTAAGGCGTTACATCTTCTTTCATCATCGGGCGGTCGCTTTTGGGTAAGGGCCGTCTGGCGATGCGGACATCGGGTCGCACTGACGGGCATCTCGGATTAAATGCGATCATCACACTGTCACGCCCGCAATCGCACCACAATATGTTGCGTGCGACCCAAGATATAGTAGACATCCGACGCTAAATTGGCCAATCTGCGCGGATGTAGATTCCGGCGATTGGAGAATCGATGGCACCAGATGATGGCCTCTCAGATCTAGCACCGCAGAGCGATGGCGATGCGGATGTTGAGGCGCGTCTTGCATCTGAGGCCTTGCTTGTCGATGTCGACGGTTTTGAAGGCCCGCTCGATATTCTCTTGATCCTTGCGCGCACGCAAAAGGTTGATCTGCGCAAAATCTCTATTCTTGAGCTGGCAGAGCAGTATTTGCGTTTTGTCGAAGAGGCCAAGAAGCTGCGCATTGAATTGGCGGCGGATTATCTCGTCATGGCGGCCTGGCTTGCGTTTCTAAAATCACGGCTGCTGCTGCCACCCGATCCCGAAGAGGAAGGCCCTTCGGGCGAGGAGCTTGCTGCGCATCTGGCGTTTCAGCTGGAACGGCTGGAAGCGATGCGCCGGGTTGCGGCACAGCTTATGGCGCGAGACCAGAAGGGGCGCGAGTTTTTCGTGCGCGGCGAGACGACGGATGTGTCGCTGAACCGCAAAACCGAGTGGGACGCATCGCTTTTGGATCTTCTGCAAGCCTATGCGCGCGTTAAGACCAAGGAAAGTTTCTCGCCGTTGACGCTTAAACGTGAGGCGGTACTGACCATGGAGGCGGCGCTGGAAAGCATGCGCTCGCTTATGGGCGCGACGGTTGACTGGGCCACGCTATCGTCGTTTTTGCCGGAAGGCTGGCAGGTTGACCCCAAACGGCGCCGGTCTGCGATGGCGGCGTCCTTCGCGGCGTCATTGGAGATGGTCAAATCCGGTGAGATTGATTTGAAGCAGGACGGTCTTTTCGCGCCGCTCCTGATCCGTAAGAAAGGCGAGGCGCATGTCGCACAATCCTGACATTTCCAAAATGATGGAAGACGACCCGAGCCTGTTTGAAGCGCCGCCGATGGCTGAGCAGGAGCGGATGGTCGAAGCGATGCTGTTTGCCTCGTCCGAACCCGTGACCTCCGCTGCCATGGCTCAGCGGATGCCGCACGGTTGCGACGTGCCTGAGGCGATTGCGCACTTGAAGCGCCGCTATGAGGGTCGGGGTGTCAATCTGGCGAAGGTCGGGGATGGATGGGCCCTTCGCACGGCGGCTGATCTTGGTTTTTTGATGCAAAAAGAGCGGGTCGAGACGCGAAAGCTGTCGCGCGCCGCGATTGAGACCTTGGCGATTGTCGCGTACCACCAGCCGGTCACGCGCGCCGAGATTGAGGAAATTCGCGGCGTGTCCGTCTCGCGCGGGACGCTTGATCTGCTGCTTGAGCTGGACTGGATCAAACTGGGGCGTCGGCGGATGACGCCGGGTCGCCCGGTGACTTTCATGGCTACAACCGAATTTCTGGATCATTTCGGGCTCGAGAATACGCGGGATCTGCCGGGTCTGAAAGAACTGCGTGCGAGCGGTCTTCTCGACAACAGACCGCCGCCGGATATGATGCCAGATATGGGCGCGGATGAGGAGGCCTTCGAAGACGACGGCAATCCTGACAGCGACGACATTCTGGACGATGAAGATCAAGACGCGCTCTTCGATTGAGTTTGCGCAGATTGCGCCCTGAACTGGATTTTGCCGCTGTTCTCCTCTAGATTCTCGAAAAACGAGATATGAGGGAGATATAACGTGCAGCCCGAGGTGAAATCGTTTTTCGATCCTGCAACACATACAGTCTCTTATGTGGTGAGCGATCCTGCGAGCGGCGAAGCCGCGATTGTGGATTCGGTTCTGGACTTCGACCAAGCCTCCGGCAGCACGGTGACCGATAGTGCCGATGCGATTATCGCGTTTGTGAATGATGCCGGGCTTGAAGTGGAGTGGATTCTCGAAAGCCACGTTCACGCGGATCATCTGTCTGCAGCGCCATATTTACAGGATGAATTGGGCGGTAAGATCGGGATAGGCGCAGAAATTGTGGCCGTGCAGGACACCTTTGGTAAAATTTTCAACGAGGGTACAAAGTTCCAGCGTGATGGCTCGCAGTTCGACCGCCTGTTTCAGGAACAGGACCGTTTTTCCATTGGTGAGATTTCCGCGTTTGTCCTGCATACGCCGGGGCACACGCCTGCGTGCCTGACATATGTGATCGGTGATGCGGCTTTTGTCGGCGACACGCTTTTCATGCCTGATTTTGGCACTGCGCGTTGCGATTTTCCGGGTGGTTCGGCTGAGCAGCTTTATCATTCGATCCAGAAAATTCTGGAGTTGCCTGATGAAACGCGTCTTTTTATGTGCCACGACTACAAAGCACCTGGGCGCGACGAATTTGCGTGGGAGACAACGGTTGCCGCGCAAAAGGCAGCTAATGTGCATATCGGCGGCGGTGTGAGCTGCGAGGATTTCGTGGCGATGCGAGAAGAGCGGGACGGAAAACTGAGCGCGCCGCGTCTTATCCTGCCCTCATTGCAAGTGAATATGCGCGCAGGCCATATGCCGGAGCCGGAAGATAACGGCGTGAGCTACCTCAAAACGCCGCTGAACGCTTTGACCAAAAACAAGTGATCTGGGCGTCACGGATGATAGTCAAACCCGCATAAACGCGATAGGCTGAGCCTCCGAATTGATGCAAACGCGCATTCAATGCGTGGGCAAATTGGTTTGAGCGATGGTTTGGAGCATTTTCAAAGGCACAGAGCACGACCGCGCGGGTCTGGCCGCGGCTTTGATCATCATCGCCATCTCGTTTCTGTCGTTTCAGGATGCGCTGGTGAAACTGGCGTCTTCCAAAACTTCGCTCTGGCAGTTTCAGGTGTTCCGCTCCAGCTGTAATCTTGTGCTGATGGGTATTCCTCTGCTGATGGCAGGGCAATTGGCATTGCTCAGGCCCCAGCGGATCAAGCCGGTGTTCGCGCGCTCTGCGATCATGGTACTGACGATGGTGTTTTTCTTTTCCGGCGCCCCGTTCCTGACACTCGCTGAGATGGGCGCGGGGCTTTACACCTATCCGATTTTTACGACGCTGTTGGGCTGGATCGTCCTGCGCGAGCGGGTCGGGGTCTGGCGGGTGCTTGCGATTGTTCTGGCGCTTGTCGGGGCGATGCTGCTGATCCGGCCGTGGAGCCTGTCATTCCAGCCAGCGCAACTCTTGCCAATTTGTGCAGGTTTTTGTTACGCCATTAACTCGATGATCCTGCGCCGCTATTGCCGCAATGAAAGCCCGGTGACGATGGCGATCTGGTCGGCGAGCGGGTTTCTGATCGCGGCGATTGTCGGGATTATTCTGCTGTCAAGTTTCGCCCTGCCGCTCAGCCAGCGCGAGACCTGGCCGTTTCTTCTCGACGCCTGGCCGCCGGTGGTTTGGATCGTTGTTGGCTTTGCGATGGTTGCCTCGTTTTGCAATGTCATTGGCAATGTGCTGATCGTCAAAGCCTATCAAAGCGCAGAGATTAGTTGGCTTGCACCCATCGACTACAGCTACCTCATTCTCGCGGGTCTTTGGGGGGTCGTAATCTTTTCCGATTGGCCCGATGTCCTGTCGATAGGCGGCATGATCCTGATCGCATCAGGTGGCATACTGACCGCTTGGCGGGAAGCGAGGTTGAAGTGATTTGTGCCGCTAGATTACGGCAGGATCGAAAGCCATACCGGCACGGTGAGGATCGACAACAGCGTTGCGAGCAGTACCACGGTTGAGTTCACGCCCGTGCCGCGATTGTACATCGTGGCGAAGACATAGGCGTTGACGCCCGGGGACATGGCTGCGAGGACCACGGCGGCGCGCAGGGGACGTTCATCGAGTGTGAAAACTTGTGTGCCCAGAAACCAGACGATTGCGGGATTTATGATCAGAGCGATAAACGCGATCATGCTGGCTTGCGGGAGTTTGGTGCTGATTTTGTAACGGGTCAACACGCCGCCAAGTCCAAAAAGCGCGGCGGGCAGGGCAGAGCGGGTGATCATATCGAGGGTATCGGTCACGGTTTTGCCCAGTTCGATTTGCGCAAGATTGGCGACCACGCCAAGGGCAAGTCCGATCATCAGCGGGTTCTTGACCATCTCGATGGTGATGATGCGGGCTGAGGCAACGGGTCCACGCCCGCCTGCGCGGAGCGTTTCCATGAATGTGATACCCAGAAAATAGCAAAACGGCGCGTTGAGCGCGATGATGGCGTAGCTATAGCGGAGTACGTCGCTGCCATAGGCGCGTTCTATGATGGAAAGTCCCAAAAGGACGGTGTTGGAGAAGAGCGCGCCAAAGCCGATGGCGACCGCATCTCCGGGACGTCGTTTGAAGATCGCTCTGGCCCCGAGCATGCCCAGAAAAAAGCAGATTGTCGCGCCGGTGTAGTAGGAGGCGAGCATCCCGACATCGAGCTCCTGCGCGAAATTCATATTTTTGGTCGCGAGGAACAGGAGGCAGGGGATAGCGAAGCCTTGGGTGTATTTGGTCAGCCCGTCAACGACGCTGTCCCCGAATATTCCAAAGCGGACCATCGCATATCCCGCGGCCAAGATCAGAAAGACCGGCGAGATCACTTCGATGAGGATCGCGGTCACGGGGCGGGCAACTCGATGATCATACCGTTATAGGCGGCGCTGACATGATCGGGCGTGCTGGCCTCCACGGTCGCATAGTCGAGATCATTGTGCATATTGGTCAGGATTGCGCGTTTGGGGGCTGCCGTCTCGATCCATTCGAGCGATTGGGCGAAATGGCTGTGGGTTGGATGCGGGTCATATCGCAAGGCATCGAGGATCCAGACGTCCAGATCGCGCACTGCCGCCCAAGCCGCCTCGGTCATATGCGAGACATCGGGCAGATACGCCAGATCGCCGATGCGAAAGCCAAGCGCGTTGATCCCGCCGTGGCGAACCTCGAAGGGTGTAAAGGTGATTGGGCCGCCTGCGCCCGAGATCGTGGTATCGCCGTCGATCGGGTTAAGATCTAGAATAGGCGGATAGGCGCTGCCTTCGGGCTGCACAAATGCATAGCCAAAGCGGGTGGTAAGCGAGCGCGTTGTTGTCTCATCCGCCCAGATCGGCAGCTTCTCGCGGCGGTTGATCACCACCATTCGCAGATCATCGAGGCCGTGGGTGTGATCCGCGTGCTCATGGGTGAAAATCACGCCGTCCAAGTGACCTGTGCCCGCGTCCAGAAGCTGATCGCGCAGATCGGGGGAGGCATCGACGAGGACCGAGGTGGTGCCGATATCATCGACGCGCTGCACCAGAAGCGAGCAACGGCGGCGGTAGTTTTTCGGATTTCCAGGATCGCAGTTGCCCCAATGACCGCCCACACGTGGCACGCCGCCCGATGAGCCGCAGCCCAAAATGGTGAAGCGTATAATCGCCATCAGGCTGCGTCCTCGTATCGCGCGGCCTTGCTGAACAATCGGTCGAAATTGGCTGAGGTTTGTGTAGCAAACGCCTCGTAGGACATCTCAAAGAGGTCTGCGCCGACTTGGGCCGTGTGCGCTGTGTAGGCTGGCTCATTGCGCTGTCCGCGGTGGGGCGGCGGGGCGAGATAGGGGCTGTCGGTTTCGGTTAGAATGCGATCAACCGGAGCGGATTTGAAAATTTCGCGCAGGGCGTGTGAGTTCTTGAAAGCGGCGATGCCGGACATGGACAGATAGAAGCCCAGATCAAGCGCGGATTGCGCCAGTTCTGCGGAAGACGAAAAGCAGTGCATCACGCATGAATAGGCCCCGCGCGCGTGCTCTTCGCTCAATATCCGCGCCATATCCGCATCTGCATCACGCGCGTGAATGATGAGGGGCAGGGCGGTCTGGCGCGCGGCCTCGATATGAATGCGAAGGCTTTCTTGCTGCGCATCTTTGCTGTCGGAGGTGTAGTGGTAATCCAGACCCGTCTCGCCGATACCAACACACTTGGGATGCGCGGCCATCTTGGTTAAATCCTCGACGCTGACCATCGGCACTTCGGCAACATGCATCGGATGGGTGCCAGCGGCAAAGAAGACAGATGGATGCGTCTCAGCAATCGTGGTCACTTGGTCAAGTTGGGCAAGCCGCGTGCAAATCGTGACCATGCGTGTGACGCCAGCCGCATGCGCGCGGGCGATAATTTCCGCGTGCTGACCGTCGAAATCGGGGAAATCGAGGTGGCAATGACTGTCGACGATGTGAGGCGTGCTCATGAGGTTGGCGCGGATGTCCTAGAGCCGCTTTGCGGCGGTTTCGATGTAGAAAAATGTATCTAGGATCAGGTTCGCGGGGTCAAGGTTCACAGCGCGGGCGCGGGCGCATTTGCGCGAGACGTTCAGCGCGGTATCGGCCCAAACGCGGGCCTGTGCCTCAGCGTTGGCGAGACGCTCAAAAAGCGGGCGTTCTGATTGCATCAAAGCAAGGCCTTGTGGTCCGAGCGCAGCAGCCTTGGACATGCGCGAGAGGGCATGGACGGTCAGGTGTACAATTTGCTCGAACGCATCCTCTTTGCCGCGCGCCGATGCTTGCTCCGCCAGTTTTGCCAGTTTGCTTCGGTCCAAATTGGGCAGGTCCGACAGGGTTTGGATGATTTGCTGGTAGGTCGAAAGCCCGTCGCCGTGGATCAGCGCCATCGCTGCGCCAACCGATCCTTCGGCCAGTTGATGCAGCCCGTCTTCCTGCGCATCCACATGTTGCGCCGAAAGCGCTTTGGCGAAATTGGCCTCATCGAGGGTCGGCATGCTGAGCGCACGTACCCGTGATTTGATGGTGGGCAGAAGACGACCCGGCGCGTGGCTGATCAGAAAGAGCACGGCCTTGGAGGGCGGCTCTTCCAGGATTTTCAATAGCGCATTGGCGGCCGAAAGGTTCATCTCGTCAGCCGCATCAATGATTGCTACCCGCCAGCCCCCATCGGTTGCTGATAGGCCAAAGAAACTACCGAGCTTGCGCACTTCATCGACGGTGATCTGGGTTTTGAGCTTCTTGCGATCAGCATCCCACGCGCGGCGCACGACCGACAGGCGCGGCTCGCCAAAGGCGGCGATGCGCTGGAAGACGGGATGATCCTGAGCCATGTCGAGCGATCCGGTCTCGCCACTAACGAGCGCGCGCGCCGCGCGGTAGGCCAGCGTCGCTTTGCCGATGCCTTCGGGGCCGGACAGCAACCATGCGTGATGCATCCGGCCCGAGCCAAGCGCATCGATCAGGATGGATTGCGCGGCATCCTGGCCATAGAGATCAGGCGTTTGCGCTGGATGGGTCGCGCCTTCAATACAATCGGGCAGGGGGATGGCGTCTGTATCAGCCATTCAGGCGCGAATCGATGTGGGCGGCGATCTGAGCAGCAAGCGTCGTTGTATCTTGGCCACCGTCAAAGAGTGTGCAGCGGCCCGGCTCGGCAATAGCCAATGCCTGAAACCCCTCGCGCAGGGCAATTTGAAAAGCCAGCCCCATCTCTTCGAACCGATCTTCGCCCGACTGGCGCGCGAGGCCACGGGTCAAAGCAATCTGAGGGTCAATATCGACGATGATGGTGATGTCAGGCTCGATTCCGATCATGGCCTCATGCAATGTGTTGACCGTGGGCAGAAGATTGGCGCGAACAGCGCCCTGATACACACGGGTGCTGTCGGCAAAGCGGTCGGTTATGACATGTCGGCCCTTTGCCAGATTAGGCTCGATCAGCCGTTCCAAATGGTCGCGACGCGCGGCGGTGAACAGCAGAATTTCCGTCTCTGCCGACCAGCGCCCCGGATCACCTTCAACAAGTAGACGCCGGATGTCTTCGGCCCCGTCGGAGCCGCCTGGCTCGCGGGTTAGCAGCGCATCATGCCCCATCGCGCGCAAATGATTGTGCAAGAGCTTGGCTTGGGTGGATTTGCCCGAGCCGTCGATACCTTCAAGCGATATGAACAGCCCACGCGTTTGGTTCATTGCCGCGCCGATGCCGCCGCATCCATGACCTTTTGCCCCAAAATCTGAGCAGAAGCGACAAAGCGGCCCAAAAATCCGCCCGCGCCAACGCTGCTGCCAGCCAGGAGCGGGATCGATTTGTTGGACACACCCGGAACGCTGACTATAAGCGTGGCAACCGCATCGCCTTTCTCAATCGGCGCTTCAATCGGGCCTTTGTAGTGGACTTCAGCCTTCAACTCATCGCGTGTGGTGTAAGGAATGAGAACTTCGAGATCCTCACCGACCACCAAATCGACTTCGGTTGCATCACCGAGCCAAACCTCTGCCGTTGAGACAACGGCATCTTTTTCATAGAGCACCTCTTTGGAAAATTCGCGAAACGCCCAAGACACCAGACGATCCGATTCTAGCGCTCGCTCGCGGGCTGTCGACAGGCCCGAGAGCATGAACACGATGCGACGGCCGTCCTGAATGGCGGAGCCGACAAGACCATATCCAGCCTCTTCTGTATGGCCTGTTTTCAAGCCGTCTGCGCCGACATTCATCGCCAAAAGGGGATTGCGATTTTCCTGAACGATGCCCTCCCACGCGAAGCTCTCTTCAGCAAAATAGGGATAGTATTCGGGGAACTCGCGAATGATGGTACCCGCCAGAAACACCAGATCGCGCGCGCTCATGCGGTGGTCGGGGTGCGGCCAGCCGGTGGAGTTGGCGAAGACAGAGTTTTCCATACCCAATTGCCGCGCCCGTTTGGTCATTCTGTTGGCAAATTCATTTTCCGACCCTGCGAGTCCTTCAGCAATCACAACGCAAGCGTCGTTGCCCGACTGGATTATTATTCCGCGCAACAAATCCTCAATCGACACACTGTCGCCTTCCTTGAGGAACATCTTCGAGCCGCCCATCTGCCAGGCTTTTGTCGAAACCGGGAAGGTCGATGTAAGTCCCAGACGCCCTTCTTTGAGTGCCTCAAACACCATGTAGAGCGTCATGAGTTTGGACATGGACGCTGGCGGCAGCGGCGTGTCCGCGTTCTTCTCCAACAGCACCACGCCTGTGTCATAATCAACGACCAACAGAGCGCGTGCCTTACTGTCGAATGCCATGGTTGCACTTGGCAGAACGAATATGAGGAGGGCGATGAAAAGGTGTCGCATTGGTGGGGTGACCTTTGCTATTTCGAGACAAGAAACGCGTCGGTGAAGCCGAGCGAAGAGATACGGTCTGCAAGCGTGCTCAGATCGCGTTGCGTGGCGGCAGGACCTGCGACCACACGGTACAGCTTGCGGCCGTTGTCCATGGTTTGCGAGCGCACCACGGCTGCGATGTTATTATCGCCCAGGATCTGGGTCAGGCCGTTTGCATTCGATTCGGAGCGGAACGTGCCAACCTGCACAAAAGGCCGATCCGGAACCTGATTGGACGCAGCACTCGCAACGGGCGTTTCGCTCGTGGCAGGACGTGTTTGTGGCGCCGTGTCCTGGGCGGTCTCAGGGCGCGCATCATCAGGTGCATTGTCTATGGCCTGCGACAGTACGGCAGTCTCCACCAGCGGCGTTGTGGTGATGTTACCCGTGTCAGTACTGGATGCATCAACGGCCTCCGCCAAAGGTTCTTCGCCGCTTTGCACGATGACCGGTGCAGGACCTGCGCTTTCATCAATCGCCGGGGTCACATCGATGGTTTCGCGGCGCAGTGCTGTGATCGAGAGCGTTGCGGGTTGACCTGGGATCATGCCAAGCGCAGTCGCCGCATCCGAAGACACCTCGATGGGTGGTCCTGGGTTAGCCGCCTCGCGTTTGAACAGGGCACCCACAACTGATTTTCCTGTTTCGCCGTTCTCTATGCGCACGCGTTCCGGCTGCACATTTCCCGGCACCGCTGCCCAGACGCCACCAAATGACGGGCGCCCGTCCCACATCGCTTCATCGTTCACGCTGAACACGTCGGGCGCTTCCACATCGCGCTCTTCAATGCGCAAATTTGCTTGTTGCGGTGAATCCACAACGCCCGGAATGCTGGTCCCGCCGACACTGCCCTGCATTTTATCGGAGAACGCCGACATCTGCTCGCAGCCAGAAAGTCCGAGCACGAGCACCAGCGCAGTGCTCATAACTGTTTGATTTCTTGTCGCTTTACGATGAGTTGGCATTTGCTTTCCCTGTATCCGATCGGCGGTATATCTGGTGAGTTATCCACCGCAATTTGCCCGCTCCGCTGCTCCGTCGACACTGACTGGTCGCTCTTTTTGCATTATGCTAACAATTTACTGAATTTTTTCGCCAAAGAAAAGCCCAAGCAAGTGCGATATCATGTGGACCGGATTTCAATTGCCCGCTAGAAAGCTCTCGCCGGAGGAGTGGCAGAGTGGTCGAATGCACTGGTCTTGAAAACCAGCGAAGGTGCAAGTCTTCCGTGGGTTCGAATCCCACCTCCTCCGCCA
>CAYRKW010000039.1:27317-30087 GCA_964425135.1 uncultured Rhodobacterales bacterium | reverse complement strand
CGGAGAATACCGCCACCCATCGCCTGTCCTGTCACATCAATGATGCGGCATTTGCAGAAAAGGCCTTGGAGATTTTTGATGGCTGGCGGGCGGATAGCATCGTCGCCGGTTAGAGCCTCCGACCCAAAACCTGAGGCTTTCGCCAATCAGAATTTTCTCAAGATCAAGCGGCGTCCCGACATGCGGGCTCATCGCCCGGACGAGCCGCGACAATCCGTATTCAGCGCCTTTGTGCAGAACTGAAAACCTCAGGTTTTGGGTCGGAGGCTCTAATTCTGCGCGCCCGGATCGAGCCGCGTCAGCAGATCGAGAAGGGTCTCATAGTCTTGCTCCCCCAGAATGCCCTTGAAACCAGATACGATCTGCGCGGCCTGCGGGGAATGATCGTCGATAATCTTTTGCCCGCTCGCGGTTATGTCGATGAATTGGCGACGTCGGTCTTTTTCGTCGCGGGTCTGGGTGACGAGCCCTTTCTCGCGCAGGGTTGCGGCGATGCGGGTGAGGCTGGGGAACAAGAGGCTGGACCGGTCGGCGAGGGTCTTGGTGTCCATCGCGCCAAACTCTGCCAGTACCCGTAAAACGCGCCACTGCTGTTCGGTGATCCCCGTCTCGGACAGCATCTCGCGAATGGGCGCCATGACCCCTTCACGCGCACGGATCAGCGCGATGGGAAGGGAGCGGGCAGTTGATGGAAGCGCTTTTGCCATGGTCTCTCCCTTGGCCGTCAGATGATGTGTTGACAACCCTCTTAGCTATTATTTAACTTAGCAACAATTAACATGTTAAGGATATGCCATGCCGCACTTCCAGATCGACTATTCTGCGAACCTAGAAGGGGTTGTGGATATGGCTGCGCTTTGCGAAACGATCCGCGTGGCGGCGGCTGGGATTGAGACCTTCCCCACACCTGGCATCCGCGTCCGCGCCACCCGCGTTGATCATGTCGCGATGGCGGATGGCGATCCCAAGCACGGGTTTATCGATCTGAGCGTACGTCTGCGCGAGGGGCGACCCGATGATGTAAAGAAAGATGCAATCACCCGCATCTTTGGGGCACTCAAGGACTTCGTGGCGCCAGCGATGGCGCACACATCCATCGCGCTTTCAGCTGAAATGCGCGATATCGATGCAGAGCTATCGCCGAAGTTTGGAAACATCCGCGATCATATGGAGGGCAGCGCATGAGCGTTCTTGAGGACAATATCGCAAAACTTGACGGCTATCTGACGCGGTTTCGCGACACAGGCATTCTCAACCGCATCGCAGGTCAGGACACGCCCGGCTCGGAAGGTACGTTTGAGACAATTTCGCCCGTCGATGAATCTGTCATCTGCGACGTTGCGCATGGATCGGCGGCGGACATCGACAAGGCGGCAAATGCGGCGCATGAGGCCTTCGCCGCATGGCGCGATATGCCCGCGACCGAGCGCCGAAAGATCATCATTCGCATCGCCGAAGGGATCGAAGCGCGGGCAGAAGAGATTGCGCTCTGCGAATGTTGGGACACAGGGCAGGCCTATAAATTCATGTCCAAGGCGGCCCTGCGCGGGGCTGAGAATTTCCGCTATTTTGCCGATCAGGTGGTTCAGGCACGCGATGGTCAGCATCTGAAATCGCCTACGCTGATGAATATCACAACGCGTGTGCCCATCGGGCCGGTGGGGGTGATCACGCCGTGGAATACGCCGTTTATGCTCTCCACTTGGAAGATCGCGCCGGCACTCGCGGCAGGGTGCACGGTGGTGCACAAGCCCGCTGAGGCCTCCCCTCTGACAGCGCGTTTGCTGGTTGAGATTGCGGAGGAGGCCGGACTGCCGCCGGGTGTTTTGAACACGGTCAACGGCTTTGGTGACGGCGCGGGCAAGGCGCTGTGCGAACATCCGAAGATCAAGGCGATTGCCTTTGTTGGCGAAAGCCGGACAGGGAGCCTGATCACCAAGCAAGGGGCCGACACGCTCAAGCGCAACCATCTGGAGCTTGGCGGCAAGAACCCTGTGATTGTGTTCGATGATGCCGATCTTGACCGTGCGCTCGATGCGGCGATTTTCATGATCTATTCGATCAATGGCGAGCGCTGCACGTCGTCGTCACGCCTGCTGGTTCAGGACACGATCCGCGATGAATTTGAGACCAAGCTGATCGCGCGCGTGAATAACATCAAGGTCGGCCACCCGCTTGATCCCGCGACGGAGGTTGGCCCGCTGGTGAGTGAAGAGCATTTTAACAAGGTCACCAGCTATTTCGACATCGCCAAAGCGGACGGCGCGACAGTGGCGGCGGGCGGCGAGAGAGTGGGCGATGAGGGATATTTCGTTCGCCCAACGCTGTTCACACAAGCCGACAACACCATGCGGATCGCGCAGGAAGAGATATTTGGACCTGTGCTGACCTCCATCCCGTTCTCGACCGAGGAGGAGGCGTTGGAGATGGCAAATGATGTGCCTTACGGCCTGACCGGATATGTCTGGACCAACGATCTGACCCGCGCCCTGCGGTTCACCGACAAGCTGGAGGCGGGGATGATCTGGGTGAATTCCGAGAATGTCCGCCATTTGCCAACGCCCTTTGGCGGCGTGAAAGCCAGCGGCATTGGCCGTGATGGCGGGGACTGGTCGTTTGAGTTCTATATGGAGCAAAAACACATCGGTTTTGCGACCGGTCAGCATAAGATCACCAAACTCGGAGCCTTGTAGCGCCGCCCCGGACCTGATCCCGGGCGGCCGGGCAAATATGCCCAACCGGCCCCGGTAAGGGGCGGGGGGGGGCGCCC
>CAYRKW010000039.1:17753-27307 GCA_964425135.1 uncultured Rhodobacterales bacterium | reverse complement strand
TCGCTTTGTCGCGCCGCCCGGCCCCTGACCGGGGGCCCCCGGCAAATTCCCCAACGGGCCCCGGTATCAGGTCCGGGGCAGGACGCCCGAAACCAAAAAAGAGACTGCCATGCCAGTACCTGCACCGAACCTTTATCCTGACTTCAATACCATCCGGCTGAGCCACGTTTGTCTGAACGTCAAAGACCTCGCCGCATCGCGCAAATTCTACACCGATATTCTCGGCCTGCAGGTCACCGATGAGAGCGACAGCCACATCTATCTGCGCGCCATGGAAGAGCGCGGGCATCATTGCATCATTCTACAAAAATCTGATCAGCCCAGCACGGTTGAGGTGATGGGGTTCAAGACCTTCGATGAAGAGGATCTGGATCGTGCCGAGACCTATTTCCAGTCCAAAGGCCGCCCGACACAATGGATCGAGCGCCCCTATCAGGGCCGCACGCTGCTCACATCTGACAACCTCGGGATTCCGCTGGAGTTCTATCACAAGATGGACCGGCTGGCACCGATCCATCAGAATTACGCGCTCTATCGCGGGGTGAAGCCGCTCCGGATCGACCATTTCAACTGCTTCAGCCATGACGTCGATGCCTCCGTTGCCTTCTATTCCGATTTCGGCTTCCGCGTGACCGAATATACCGAGGATGAACAGAGCAAGAAACTCTGGGCTGCGTGGATGCACCGCAAGGGCGGCGTGCATGATATGGCCTTTACCAATGGCACCGGACCGCGCATGCATCATGTCGCGTTTTGGGTGCCGACGCCTCTCAATATCATCGATCTGCTCGATCTGATGGCGACGACGGGCTATGTGGACAATATCGAGCGCGGCCCCGGGCGGCACGGGATCTCCAACGCCTTTTTCCTCTACATTCTCGACCCCGACGGCCACCGGATCGAGATTTACTGCTCCGATTACCAAACAGTTGATCCCGATCTTGAGCCAATCAAGTGGGATCTGAAAGACCCGCAACGCCAGACCTTATGGGGCGCTGCTGCGCCTGAAAGCTGGTTCAAACATGGCACGACATTTGTTGGTGTCGATACGAAACAATCCGAAATTCAGGCGAGCCCGATCATAGCACCATGACACTTACCCTCAAAAACCCCGACCTTCTGCGCCAAGCTGCCCTTGTTGGCGATCGCTGGATCGATGCCAATGGCGCTGGCATTGCTGTAACCAACCCTGCGACGGGCGCGCTTCTGGGCCATGTGCCTGATCTGGGCGCGGCTCAGACGCAAGAGGCGATTGATGCTGCCGAGATCGCGCAAAAGGCTTGGGCCCAGCGCACAGCGAAAGAGCGCAGCGATGTCCTCAAACGCTGGTTCGATCTTATGATGGCGCATCAGGGCGATCTGGCCGCGATCCTGACCGCAGAGCAAGGCAAGCCGATGCCCGAAGCGATGGGCGAGATCGGGTTTGGCGCGTCTTTTATCGAATGGTTTGCCGAAGAAGGCCGCCGCGCATACGGCGATACCACGCCAACAAATTCGCCTGACAAGCGCATCCTGACGATCAAGCAACCTATTGGTGTCACAGCCGCGATCACGCCGTGGAACTTTCCCAACGCAATGATTGCGCGCAAGGCCGCCCCCGCCTTTGCAGCTGGTTGTGCGATGGTGCTCAAACCGTCCGAGTTGACGCCGTTTTCCGCTATCGCAATGGCGCTACTCGCGCAAGAAGCGGGGCTGCCCGATGGTCTCTTCTCGGTTGTCACAGGCGATGCGGCGACCATCGGCGGGGTGTTGACCAGCAGCCGCACCGTGCGCAAGCTCACTTTCACCGGCTCAACCGGTGTTGGCGCGAAGCTCTATGAGCAATGCGCGCCGACGATCAAGAAACTTGGGCTGGAGCTGGGCGGCAATGCGCCGTTTATCGTCTTTGATGATGCTGATTTGGATGCGGCGGTTGATGGGGCGATCCTGTCGAAATTTCGCAACAACGGTCAGACCTGCGTTTGCGCAAACCGCATCTACGTGCAGGCCGGTGTCTATGATGCGTTTGCCGAGAAACTGGCCGCGAAGGTCGCCGGTCTCAAGGTCGGCAACGGCGCAGAGGACGGCGTTGTGTTTGGCCCGCTCATCAATGACGCGGCAGTTGCTAAAGTCAGCGGCCATATCGCGGATGCGACATCCAAAGGCGCGCGCCTGACGCTGGGTGGTGCGCCCCATGCGATGGGCGGGACGTTCTTTGAGCCGACCATCCTGACCGATGTAACCTCCGATATGGCGGTCGCCACTGAAGAGACCTTCGGCCCCGTTGCGCCGCTCTTTCGCTTTGAGACCGAGACGGAGGCCGTTGAGGCGGCCAATGCCACCGAGTTCGGCCTTGCATCTTATTTCTACAGCCGCGACATCGCGCGGGTCTGGCGTGTCTCAGAGGCGCTCGATTACGGCATGGTGGGCGTGAACACTGGCCATGTCTCTACCGCCGAAGCCCCGTTTGGCGGGGTCAAATCTTCAGGTTTGGGGCGGGAAGGCGCGCAGCAAGGTCTCGATGATTTTCTCGAGGTCAAATATATCTGCATGGGCGGGATTGAGGACGCCTGAGCGATGGATTGGGACGACTTTTCTCGGTGGAGCAAGCAAATTGCCGATTGGGGCGCGCAGTATCACAAGAGCTTGCGCAACCGGCCTGTGCGCGCTCAGACCAAACCCGGTGAGATCGCCGCGCAGCTTCCCAGAACACCGCCGGCTCAGCCGGAGGATATGGAACAGATCCTGCGAGACTTTGATCAGATCGTGATGCCGGGGATGACCCATTGGCAGCACCCTCGTTTCTTCGCCTATTTCTGTGCCAATGCGGCGCCGCCATCAATGCTGGCCGAGCAGTTGGTTAATACGGTCGCGGCACAATGCATGCTTTGGCAGACCTCTCCGGCGGCGACCGAGATGGAGGGGCGCATGGTCGAATGGTTACGCCACGCGCTTGGGCTGGCGGAGGGGTTTACGGGGGTCATTCAGGATAGCGCCTCATCGGCGACCCTGTCGGCGGTTCTGACGATGCGCGAGCGCGCGACGGGTTATACCGGCAATCGCGATGGTCTGGCGGGCAAGGGCGCTCTGCGGATTTATTGCTCGGATCAGGTGCATTCCTCGATTGACCGCGCCTGCTGGGTTGCCGGGATCGGTCAGGCAAATCTGGTGAAAATCCCAACGCAGGGACCACGGTTTGCTATGGATGCGGACGTACTCGATCAGGCGATCCGCGATGATATCGCTGCAGGTCATACGCCGGCTGGTATTGTTGCCATCACAGGCGGCACCGGTGTCGGCGCATCCGATGATCTGGAGGCAATTGCGAAGATCGCGCACACCCATGATCTCTACACCCATCTCGATGCCGCCTGGGCGGGATCCGCGATGATCTGCCCGGAGTATCGAGACGCCTTCTGGCGCGGGGTGGATGCCTATGACAGCATCGTCTTTAACCCGCACAAATGGTTGGGTGCGCAGTTTGATTGCTCCATCCAATTTCTGCGCGAAGCTGCGCCGCAGCTCAATACGCTGAAGATCGAACCGGAGTATTTGAAAACATCCGGCGATGCGGTGACAAATTATTCGGAATGGACAATACCGCTGGGCCGCCGGTTTCGGGCGCTGAAACTGTGGTTCCTGATGCGCTCCTACGGCCTTGAAGGTCTTCAAATGCGCATCCGCAATCATGTCACTTGGGCCCAAGAGCTTTGCGAAGCGATCCGCGCGCTCGATGGGTTCGAGATCACCACCGATCCGATCCTGAGCCTCTTTTCCTTCCGCTGTGACGGCGATGATGCCATGCAGCAGCGGCTGGTGGATGCGATCAATGATGACGGGCGGATTTACCTGACACAAGCGGCCTTTGAAGGCCGGAAGATCATTCGGGTTCAGGTTGGCCAGTTTGATACAACGCGGGACGATGTGATGGCGGTGGCGACCGTCGTACAAGAGGTTTGGGAGAGCATCAGATGAAATTTGCGACATATACCAGCAGCGGCGAGACCTTCTACGGTGCTGTGACGGATGACGGCATGATCGCCCTGAATGACGCCACACCGCAATGGCCCACGCTCTTTGATGCAGTGGCGGCGGGCGGGCTTCCGGTTTTGGCGGATGCGGCGGCGGGCCGGTCCGTTTCGCACACCGAATTTGACTATGAGATGGTGCTACCCAATGCGCGTCGCATCGTGTGCGTGGGGGTGAACTTCCCTGACCGGAATGCCGAGTATAAAGACGGGTCCGAGCAGCCAAAATACATGTCGCTCTTCCCGCGATTTGCCTCCGGGTTCACCGGCCATGACCGCCCGCTCATTCGCCCGCCCGAAAGCCCGCAGCTCGATTATGAAGGCGAGGTTGCCATTGTGATTGGCAAAGGCGGACGCAGGATTGCGCAAGCCGATGCCTATGACCACATCGCGGCGCTGACACTGTGCAACGAAGGCACGATCCGCGACTGGGTGCGCCATGCGAAATTTAACGTCACACAAGGCAAGAACTGGGATCGCTCCGGCGCGATTGGCCCGTGGCTCGTGCCGTTCACCAAAGCGGCGCAGCTTGACGACGCGCGGATCATCACACGGGTGAATGGCGAGGTCCGGCAAGACGATGTGCTGAGCCGGATGATGCATCCGATCCGGCGCGAGATCGAATATATCTCGACCTTCATGGCGCTGGAGCCCGGCGATATTATCGTGACAGGCACGCCCACTGGGTCTGGCGCGCGGCTTGATCCGCCGCAATTCCTGAAGCCCGGCGATGTGATCGAGGTTGAGGTCAACGGCATCGGCACCTTGCGCAACACCGTCGCGGATGAAGCGCTATGACGCCCGATCAGCACGCGCAGGCGGCCGCAGATTTGCTGCACGCTGAACAGACGGGCGAGCAGATCGGGCTCTTGACCAAACGCCATCCTGAAATGGGAATGGATGATGCCTACGCGGTGCAAAACGCGATCTACCGCGCCAAGCTGGAGCAGGGGCGTTCGGTTGTGGGCTGGAAGATCGGGCTGACATCAAAAGCGATGCAATATGCGCTGAATATCGATATTCCAGACAGCGGTATCCTGTTCGATGATATGATTTTCGCACATGGCGCGACTGTGCCCAAGGGCCGGTTCATTCAGCCGCGCATTGAGGCGGAGATTGCCTTTGTCATGAAATCCTCCATCGGCGGCGCGGATGTGAGCCGTGAGGAGGTGATCGCCGCGACCGATTACGTCGCGCCGTCCATCGAGATTCTCGACACCCGCATTCTGCGCGTCGATCCTGTGACTAAAGCGACGCGGAGCGTGTTTGATACGATCAGTGACAATGCTGCGAATGCAGGCGTTGTTCTGGGGCCGGAGCAGCATGCGGTCGATGCGGTCGATCTGCGTTGGGTGGGCGCGATCACGTCGCGCAACGGCGAGGTTGAGGAGACCGGACTTGGCGCAGGGGTTTTGAACGATCCGATTGAAAGCGTGGTCTGGCTCGCCCGCCGCATGGCGCAATACGGGCAGAGCATCGCGCCGGGGCAGATCATCCTGTCGGGCAGCTTCATTCGTCCGGTCGAATGCCCGCCGGGCGCAGAAATCCACGCCGATTTCGGCCCGTTCGGGTCCGTCGATATCACCTTTGCCTGAGAGGAAAGACCATGCCCGCACCGCATAACCCGTTCAAAGCCGCCATCGCCAAGGGCGAGTTGCAACTGGGCTGCTGGCTGGGGCTTGCCGATCCTTATATCGCGGAGATCAGCGCGGGAGCGGGGTTTGACTGGCTGCTCATCGACGGGGAGCATGCGCCCAATGACCTGCGTTCGATCACCGCGCAGTTGCAGGTGATTGCAGGGCGCGGCAGTCATGCCGTGGTGCGTCCGCCGATTGGGGAGACGTGGATTATCAAGCAGCTTCTGGATGCAGGCGCGCAGTCGCTGCTGATCCCGATGGTCGAAAGCGGCGATCAGGCGCGTGCATTGGTGGATGCGGTGACCTATCCGCCGCATGGCGTGCGCGGCGTCGGGTCCGCTTTGGCGCGCGCCTCGGATTTTGCTGCGATTGGCGATTATCTGACATCGGCGCAGGACGAAATATGCCTGCTTGCGCAGGTGGAGAACCAAAAGGGCATGGCCGCGCTTGATGACATTCTGGCGGTCGATGGTCTTGATGGCGTTTTCATCGGCCCGTCCGATTTGGCCGCCGACATGGGCTTCATCGGCCAGCCGGGGCAGGCCGAGGTGAAAGCAGCGGTTTTGGGCGCGATTGAGCGGATCGTGGCCGCGGGCAAAGCGGCCGGCATTCTGACGCTCGATCATTCTCTTCAGGCGCAATGCCGTGATCTGGGTGCGAGCTTCATCGCCACGGAAATCGACGTCACATTATTCGCCCGCAACATGCGTCAGTCAGCGGCAGATGCGGCGGCGCGTTTCAAGACATGAAACGCAGCGCCGCATAACGCGCCGATTGCGTCACGACTGCTCCAGCATGAACACATCGAAGAAGTCCGCCAGATCGTCATGCGCGGTCACGGGCAGGATGTTGGCGACGTGCTGGTCAGGCCGCACCACCACCACACACCCATTCTTACGGTCGATATCGCGCAGCTCAAAGACATCATTCCCGCTCTGCGCGTGGAAAACCTTTTCGTAATCGCGCAGACCGTATTTGCCTTTTGCGGGCCACAGGTAGTCGTGCAGGTCCGGCATTGACAGATTTTGCTGCTGGAACACAGCGTAAGTATCCAAAACCGCATCCGGGTCCGCGCCTTTGGGCGTGTATTTGACCGCAGGCGAGTTGGGGGAGGTCGCAAGAAACTCCACAAACTGATACGCCGCCGATGACGGATTGGTTGGATCATCCGCGCCCGCAAACAGGAAGATACGCCAGCGCCCGTCCGCTTTGACAAGATGCCCCAGATGCTGACTGCGTCCGTCCGCAACACGTGTTGCCTCGGCGGAGAAGAAGCGCTGCCCGATATTGAAACCGGAGGCGAGCCCCTGATTGTCCTGACCGGTGCTGATGTAGGACGGGAAATATTCGATTGAGGTGCCGGCCACAAAGCCGCTTTGCCGTTTCATGAAGGCTTCGATCTGGGCGGTGTCGATCCGGGCTTGCTCTGACGTGTCGTCCGCCGTGGGGCGCGTGGCCACCAGTTTCGACAGCTCCTTATCAGCGTTGATCAACTGCTGCGCGACCTTGCGACGTTCTGTGCCGTAGGTGTCCAGAAGTTTCGGATCGCTGCGGCCCTGCAAGACAGCCGCGAGTTTCCAGCCCAGGTTGAAGGTATCGGGCAGCGAGGTGTTCAATCCCCAGCCTCCCTTCGGGCTGTGCGTATGACAGGCGTCCCCTGCGACGAATGCGCGTGGCATCACCGTGTTGGCGCTTCCGACAGGGCGGTTATCGAAGCGGTCCGCGAGGCGTTGGCCGACCGAATAGATCGACCACCACGCCACCTCTTTGACGTCGAGCGTGTAGGGATGAAAGATCTTCTGCGCTTTGGCGATCAGATCTTGCTCGGTCACCTTGATGTCTGTCGCGCGTTTGTCTTTTTCGATCAGGTCCATTTCGACATAAAAACGGCACAGATAGCCGCCCTCGCGCGGGATGGTCATCACCGCACCGTGGTCCTTGGACTGGATGAAGCTTTTGACGCGGATGTCCGGGAAATCGGTGTTGAGCAATATGTCCATCACCCCCCACGCCTTATTGGCAGAATCACCTTCGAGCGTGATTCCAAGGCTGCCGCGCACACGGCTTCGCCCACCATCGCAGCCGACCACAAAGCGCGCTTTGACGGTCTCGGTCCTGCCTTGCCCTGCTGCATCGACCCGCTTGAACGTCGCTGTGATCGGATACGCGCTCAGGTCCTGGGTCAAGCGTTCGTCAATCTCCATATCGACAAACTCACGGCTGTAGTGCGGCCGCAGATTGCTCACTGAATTGGCCATTCCATCGGTCAGTAACTCATGCAGACGCGCCTGATTGACGATGCCATGGGTGAATTCCGACAGCCCCGCACGCGCATCGGCGATCTTCTCGGTGCGGGTAATATTGGCGGGGTTTTTCGCATCCGGCTCCCAGAAAGTGTTCTGCTTGAGCTGATAGGTCTCCTTGACGATCATTTCGCTGCTGTTGAAGGCCTCCATAATCTCGATGGTGCGGCAGGAAATCCCGTCAGCCCGCCCGAATAACAAGGGGCCGGAGGCCATATCGACGATGCAGGTTTTGATGTCGGAAAACTCCGCCATCTGGCGCGCCATGGTCAGCCCCGCAGGACCGGTTCCAACGATCAGAACATCAACTTGCTGGGGCAAATCCTCAATCGGGGGGTCGGGATAAGGCGCGCGCGCGGCGTCAGGAACCTGATAGTTGCCGGGCTTGAAGCCGTTGAGATGAAACTGCATGGCGATATTTCCCTATCGGGTGCTCAATGATGATCGAACAGCAAATTAATTCACATGTTAATTATATATAGGGCGACGGCGCGGTGGACAACGATTTAGTTGTGCGCTTTTGCGTGCGAAGATTACGATAGTGTCGCAGTCCGGCAGATTGACAAAAGCATGGAATTTGTTCTCAAATAAGCCTCATGCTTTGTGTCCATGGAACTAAGTGATGCCAGCACCTGTACCTGTGCTTGACGATATTTCATTCGATACGCTTGTTGCGGACCCTTACCCGAGTTTTGACCGCATTCGTCAGACGGCTTCGGCGGTTTGGGTGGGCTGCACCCGTCTTAATCTCGTCACGCGATTTGACGACATCATGCATATCGAACGCAACCATGCCGATTTCGCCTCGACCAATCCCGGCTCCTTGATGAACAAGGTCATGGGTCATTCGCTGATGCGCAAGGATAATGAGGATCACAAGGTCGAGCGCAAGGCTTTGGAACCGGCTTTCAAACCGGAGGTGGTCAAGGATCATTGGGCCGCCAAACTCCATACTATCGCTGACCGACTGATCACCGCGATGGAGGATCAGGGCGAGGCGGAGCTGTTTGACGATTTCGCCGCTCCGCTTGCATCCTATGCGCTGATCGAACTGCTGGGTTTTGAAGAGGATGTGCCGTGGCGCGATATGTGTGTCTGGTCGCAATCGCTGATGGATGCTGTGGGGAATTACACAAGTGATCCTCATATCACGCAGCGCGGCGAAGCGGCAGCGACAGCGATTGCGGCGGCGATAGACTGCGCCATTCCACATCATCGCGACACACAAAACCCGACGATCTTGTCGAGCATGCTGCACGCCGAACATTCCCATACGCTTGAACAGATCAGGGCCAATGTGAACGTCATTGTCGGTGGTGGGCTGAACGAGCCGCGCGATTCGATCCTGACCATGATCCTGTGTTTGCTCTCCAATCCCGGGCAATTGGCGCAAGTGCAGGCAGACCCGGCACTTTATGCGTTGGCGTTTGAAGAGTCCGTGCGTTGGGTCGCCCCCATCGGCATGTACCCGCGCCGTGTGGCGCGCGATATCGAGCTGGGGGATACGCAATTGAAGGAAGGCGATCAACTTGGCATTTGCGTCGGCGCGGCCAACCGGGACCCGTCTCGTTTTGACAACCCGCATGCCTTTGACATCAACCGCAAAC
>CAYRKW010000039.1:7967-17653 GCA_964425135.1 uncultured Rhodobacterales bacterium | reverse complement strand
GCAAACCTGTCGTTCAAAGAGGCTGGGTGTTTCGCGGCCCCACGCGCTTGCCGGTGCAGTGGGATATGTGATTGGCAAAGACGCAAGATCGCGTCGATTATGTGCTGACAAGGTGGCGCTGACCTCATAGAAAATAAAACAAAGATAAAAGGGAGAAAGATATGAATAAACTTGCAAAAATCGGTGCCTCTATCACCGCGATGGCGATGTCCTTCACGATGGCCATGGCACAAGAGCACACCCTGACAATTTCCAGCTGGGCGCCGCCCACCCATGGGGTCAATGCGATCATGTGGCCGCAACTGATCGAGATGATCGAAGAGGCCACAGATGGCCGTGTGACCGCAGAATTGAAGCTGGGTATCGCCCCGCCGCCTGCGCAGATGGACCTTATTCAGGATGGCGCGGCGGATCTGTCGTTTATCTTCCATGGCTATCAAGCGGGCCGTTTCGTTGCGACCAAAATGATCGAGCTTCCTGGTTATGAAGGCTCAGCCGAAGCGGCTTCTGTGGCCTATTGGGCGGTGCATGAAGAGCATCTTGCCGCCGCCAACGAGCATCGCGGCGTCAAGCTGATCGGCTTGATGACACATGGTCCGGCGCAACTGCATTCCAATCAGGATATCACCAGCCTGTCTGACTTTGACGGTATGAAAGTGCGCATTCCGGGTGGTGTTGGTGGCGATGTTGGGGCGGCGCTGGGCGTGACCGGCATTCAGGTGCCTGCACCCAAGGTTTATGAAACACTCGCCTCCAATGCAGCCGACGGTGTTGTGATGCCATATGAGTCCCGCGTCGGCTTTAAGCTGACTGAAGTTGCGACCAATGTTTTTGATCTGCCAGGCGGGCTCTATCGCGGGTCTTTCGCGGTGATCATGAACGAAGATACCTTTGCGGATCTGCCCGAAGATTTGCAGAACGCGCTGGAAGAGAAGGTCTTTGGCGCACCCGCGAGCCGGATGGCAGGCAAGATGTGGGATGACATTGATGCGGCAGGTCGTGCAGCAACGATGGAAACCGATGGCAATATGATCCATGAAGCCAGCGCCGAAGATCTCGCCGCCTTTGAAGCCATTGCCGCAGACGTGCGCACCAGTGTCATGGCCGAGGTGGACGCCGCCGGTATTGATGCGCAGGCCGCCTATCAGATGATCCAAGAGGTCATGGCTGAAAACTAAGACAAAGGGCGAAGCGGTCACCCGATCGCTTCGCCCGTAGCGCTGACAGGCCGACATTCCATGCAAGCACTCGCCTCATTCCTGCGGCGCGCAGCGGCGCTGCCCGTTTTCGTGGCGTGTCTGGCGTTGTTTGCTCTGATGGTAATGACATTTTGTGACGTGGTGCTGCGCTCTGCGTTTAACGCGCCCATCGAAGCGGCGAGCGAGCTGACCCGTGTGCTGATGGCGATCATTGTCTTTTCGGTTTTGCCAGTGATGTCGGCGACGGGCGGGCATATCTCTGTCGATCTGACCGATGGGCTGTTTGCGCGTTTCCGGCTCGACCGCCTGCGCAATGTGGTCTTGTATATCGCCTGCGGGATCATGCTCATCTGGCCCGCGCAGCGCGTTTGGGTTCTGGCCGAACGTGCGCGGGACTATGGCGATGTGACGGAGTATCTCAACCTGCCGCTCTTCTATGTCGGCTGGTTCATCGCCGTCTCTGTCTGGATAACCGCCCTCGTTCTGATCGTCACGGGCCTGATGCACCTCTTCGCGCCCAAAGCGCTGGCGGAGGCAGGCGCATGACCGCTGCGCTTATCGGATTTTTCCTCGTCCTTTTTCTGGTTCTGATCCGTATGCCCATTGTGTTTGCGATGGGGCTGGTGGGGACTTTCGGCTTTGCGTATGAGCGCGGCGGCTCAATCTTCGATGAACGCGGGCTAAAAGCCGCTATGTCGATGGTCGGACGGCAGATCACCGACACGGCGCAGGACTACGGCCTGTCGGTCGTGCCGCTCTTTATCCTCATGGGTCTGTTTGTGAACAAGGGCGGTATGGCGCGCGAGCTTTATGCGGTTTCGAACGCGTTTCTGGGCCATCTTCGGGGCGGGATTGCCATGGCCACCGTCGCGGCTTGCGGCGGGTTTTCAGCGATCTGCGGATCATCGCTCGCAACGGCCGCGACCATGTCCAAAGTCGCGATGCCGGAAATGCGGCGCTACGGCTACTCCGACGGGCTATCGACAGCCTCCATCGCGGCTGGCGGCACGCTGGGCATTCTTATCCCGCCTTCGGTGATCCTCGTGATCTACGGGCTGCTCACCGAAACCTCGATCGGCAAGCTGTTCATGGCTGGTATTCTGCCGGGCATTCTGGGCATCTTCTTTTATATGTTCGCAGTGCGCTGGACCGTCTGGCGCAACCCAGACGCAGGCCCAGCAGGAGCGGCGACACGCTGGCCGGACCGGCTGCGCGCACTGCGATCCGTCTGGGCTGTTTTGCTACTGTTTTTCCTCGTTATCGGCGGGCTATACGGCGTTCTCGATGTTGAGCCCTTGAACCTGACGTTCTCCCCGACGGAAGCTGCGGGCATGGGGGCCGCAGGCGCTTTCCTGATCGCCCTGGCGCGCGGTGGGCTGACGGTGCGGTCCACGTTTGAGGTTTTGCGAGAGACGAGCTTCACCACGGCAGCCCTCTTTTCCGTGCTGATCGGCGCGCAGATATTTTCCAACTTCGTCAATCTGGCCGGACTGCCCGAAGCGCTGATCGGATTGGTCACCCATTATGACGTCCCGAATTTCGTCGTGATCCTGATGATCCTTGCGATCTATATCGTACTGGGCTGCGTGTTTGAATCGCTTTCGATGCTGCTGTTGACCGTGCCGATATTCTTCCCGCTGGTGACGAGCCTTGGCTATGATCCGATCTGGTTCGGGATTGTGGTTGTCGTTGTGACCGAGATTAGCCTGATTACGCCGCCTGTGGGGTTGAACGTATTTATCCTCAAAGGCGTTGTCGGCGATGTCTCGACCGGTACGATTTTCCGAGGCGTTACCCCGTTCTGGATCGCCGATATCCTGCGCCTCGCTCTGATCGTGCTGATCCCATGGATCGCGCTCGTGCTGCCTCAGACGATGGGTGCGCTGGGGCATTGAGGTTTGTTGATATCCCGAAATCGGCCTTCCAACCCACAACCGGCCTCACTCCACCACAAGCGCCTTTACCTCATCGGTGCTGACCTTGCCCATCACGTTCCGCGGCAGTGCGTCCACAAACACCACGCGGCGGGGGTGTTTGTAGCGCGCGATCCGGCCGTCCAGCATCGCCAGCAGCGCGTCCTCGGAGACCGTGCCATCGCGAACGGCAACGGCCACTGGCGTCTCACCCCATTTGGGGTCAGGCATTCCAACGACTGACACCTCGCTGATTGCAGGATGTTCGGCCAGCACACGTTCGATCTCGGCGGGGTAGATGTTTTCGCCGCCGGAAATGATGATGTGTTTGATGCGGTCTACGAAGTAATACTGCCCTTCCGCATTAACCTTCGCCACATCTCCGGTTTTGAACCAACTGCCTGACATGCTCTGTTCTGTTTGCGCCGGGTTGTTCCAATATTGGCGAAGAGTGTTGCGGCCCTTGACCCATATCTCCCCGGGCTGATCAACACTCACATCAGTGCCGCTTTCCGGGTCCACCAGTCGAATGTCACAAGCCCCGCTTCGACCGATAGACCCCTCCGTCGCCATCGCATCCGCATGGGTCTGATAGATTGCAAAAGGCGCGGTTTCGGTGGCGCCGTAGATTTGCAGCAGCGGCACACCCCGGCTATGCAACGCATGGATCATCGCCAGCGGCACATCAGTGGACCCAATCGACAGGCAACGCAGCGCCGTCAGATCAGCGTCAGCCCATTGCGGCGCGTTCAAAAGCGCGCCCAAAACCGTTGGAACAGTGATCGCCGCCTGAACCCGGTGCAGATCGCGGATCATCGCGGCAGGATCGAACATCTTGTGCAGAACCACCGTCGCGCCGATGGAAAACGCAGGCGTCGGCAAGATATTCAGCCCGCCCACGTGAAAAAGCGGCAGCACATTCAGCACCGTGTCGCCTTGGGTCAACCCATGCGCATGCACCGACATGGCAGCGTTGGCGATCAAAGCCTCCTGTGCAAGAACCACGCCCTTGGGCATTCCCGTCGAGCCGGAGGTATAGACGATTAGCAGCGGGTCGTCGCTACGTGCTGTTCGGTCGCTGTCGCCTTGAGGCAAGGTGGTCGGCAAATCCTTCGCCTGCGCCGCGAATGTGTTGTCCCAGAAGATCGCCGACGGGCTGCAATTGGCGATGGTCTGAGCGATCTCGGCATCGGCCAGACGCCAGTTCAGCGGCACAAAGATCGCGCCGATGCGTGCGCAAGCGAATAGCAGAACGAAGACCTGCGGGCTGTTCAGACCATACCACGCGACGCGATCGCCATGACCCACGCCGCGCCCGTGCAAATCCGCAACCGAAGCGTCAATCAGCGCCGCGAGCCGGGCGTAGCTGAGCTGCGCCCCTTCGTACTCAATCGCGCATTTGTCCGGATGCTGCGCTGCCGCCTCGGTGATCCAACGATCAATCGTCATCGCTTTCTCCGGGGCGGTAGAGCGCGGCTTTACCCAATTTGTCGAGACACAGCTCCGCCGTCCAAGGCAGCATCAGCGAGCCGCAACGGCTGTCGCGATAGAGACGCTCCAGCGGCAGGGAGCGCAACATTGATTGCCCGCCGCAGGTGCGGATCGCCAGCTGCGCCAGCTCGTTAGCGTTCTCCATCACCGTATGCTGCGCGACCCACGCCCGCATCAGGCTGTCCTCGCTCGGATCGGGGCGCGCTTCCGAGATCGCCTGAAACCAGACCGCCTTGGTCTGTTCCAGCATTACTTTCATTTGCGCCACCGCAAGCTGCTTGGTGGGGAACATGCGGCGTTTGACCGGCGGCGTTCCGGGCACTTCACCGCGCAGATAGGCGATGGTGAAATCATAGCAGGCCTGCGCAATCCCGATATACGCGGGCGTGAGCGTCATGAACATATGCGGCCAGCGCATCGCAGCGCTTGGATAGACGCCCATGGGCATCAACTGGCCTTCGTCCGGCACAAAAACGTCTTCAAAGATCAACGTGCGCGAAACCGTGCCGCGCATCCCCAGGGGATCCCACGCGCCCTCGACCTGCACGCCATCCGCATCTGCTGGCACGGCGAGATACATGGTGTTGCGGCGGGAATGCGCATCATCGGGTGCAAAGAGAGCCGTGCAAAGCGCGCCGTAATAATCCGCATGCCCGGAAAGCGAGGCGAAGATTTTCTTGCCGTTGATCCGCCATCCGCCCTCGACCTTGAGCGCGGTTGTCCCGAACGCCTTGAACCCCGCAGCAGCGGCCCCGCCTTCGGAAAACGGCTGCGCGTAGACTTTACCATCCTCCAAAATCCGGCGGTAATGCAGCTTGCGCATCTGTTGATGCTCGGCGCGTTTGTCCTCATCGATCTCAAGCTGGTCGAGCAGATCACCGGTCCAAAGGCACGACGAGACATGCATATTGAACGTCAGCGCCGTCGCCCCGCAAAACCGCCCGATCTCGGCAGCGGTCAGCATATAGGTCTTAAGGTCCGCACCAATGCCGCCTTCACTTTCGGGGATACAAATGCCTAACAGGCCCGAGTTTGCCAGATCGCGATAATTCTCTGTCGGAAAGCTGGCCTCACGGTCGTATTTCGCTGCACGCGGCGCAAATTTCTCTGACGCCAAGACACGTGCCTTGCGGGAAAGCGCGGCTTGCTTGTCGGTGAGGTGCCACGCGTCGGGCTCGAAAATCGGGTCTATGTCAGTCATTTCGCGCAAACTCGTTCAAGAATGTTGTCATCTCAGCATTGAAGGCGTCGGGGCGTTCCTGATGCAGCATATGGCCGGCATTACTCAGGATCAGGCACCGCGCATCAGGGATCTGCGCCGCCATTTTCTCCACAGTTTTGGCAGGTGCGTTCTGATCAAGCGCGCCGCCGACCACCAGCGTCGGGCAAGTCACAGCGCTCAGATCAGCGTAGCGATCAAACGTTACAAGACAGTGCAATATCCCGCGCCAGGTCGCTTCGGGGACAGCTGCCAGCCTTGCCTCAATCCGTGCGATCTCTTTGGGCGATGTGTCCGGGCCTACCAGGTGCGGTGCGGTCTTTGCGGCCATCTCCTCCATAGTTTGCCCGGCATCCAACGGCGCAAGCCGCGCAGCCAGGAAGGCGGTCTTGAAGCTGTCGTCGCGGCCACCAAACCGGGGCGTTGTGGCAACAAGGCTCAACGATGAGACGTCTTGCGGGCGACGCAGCGCGTGATCGAGCGCCACCATACCGCCGATAGATTGCCCCACCAGATGCACAGGCCCGCCAATCTCTGCGATCAATGCAGCAAGCCGGTCTGACAGATGCGCAAAATCCGGCGGGTTCTGCCGCAGCTCGGACCCGCGATAGCCGGGCATGTTCCATGCGAGCGTCCGATACCCGGCAAAGGCGTTCATCTGGTGGTGAAAGCTGCCCGCATCCGCGCCGATACCGTGTAGAAAGACAATCGTCTCACCGCCCGATCCAGCAGTCTCATAGGTGATCCCATGGGTCATACCAACCCGCCCCCTCGCACCACCAGATCGCCGTCAAGCGCGATGTCGCACCCCATCATCGGCAGGTCAAAATGCCCACGGGTGAAGCGCCCGGCAAACTCATTTGCGCCGGTGGAATAGAGGAAATTTCCTGCCAGCGCGCGCAGCTCTGTGCCGTTCAAATCGTGCCTGTCATACATCGTCAGCGCTTCGTAGCGCGCCGCCCGGTTCAGCCCCCAGCCGACATGGCTGGTCGCATAGGCGAGCGGATCATCGAAGCCTGCGAAATAGGCCCGCATCAGTTTGGCATCGGTGCCGGTCCCGGTAATCTCGGTGACGAAATCATCCTTCAGTGTGAAAATAACTTCGCTTTCGAAGTAGCGCTTGAATGTCAGATTGAGGTCCCCCGGCTGGAACACCAATTGCCCATTGGTGGTCCCTTTCTTGGGAAAGCTGACCACAAGTCCGGCAGGCCAATGGGCCAGGGTGCCGGGGCGGTCGGTAAATCCCCAAATGCCCACAGTCGCCGCACCCGTCATATCAACGCTCAGATCCGTGCCGGCGTCCGATTGGACCGTCATCGCAGTGGCATCGCGGCAGTGTTTCACTGCGTCCCGCACCACATCCTTCATCTCCGCTTCGGGTACCATGCGCGCAAGGATGTCCGGGTGCTCGTTCGAAATAGTCATAATCCGCGCGCCCGATTGCAGGATTTGTGCCGTTTGCCGCGCGTGCATCAGCCCCTCGATGGTCAGGTCGATTACAACATCAGCGGTGCAGAGGGCAGCGACCACGTCAGGGGCACCGTCGAGCGCTTCGCTGGCCCCGGTCGAGCGAATGATCGGCCCTTTTGGCGCGGCAGGTGTCGGCACGCAGATCGCCTCATAGGGCAGTTTCATGCAGTCGAGCGCCGTCTGTGCAAGCGTCACCAGAACAGCGCGCGAGCCGGTTTCCGACAGCAGAGTTATCCGCTCGGACGGACGCATCCTGCACAGTGAAAACACCGTTTCGAAAGCGTCAATCCAGGACGGACATATCGTATCGGAACACATCATGAGAATGTGTCACAGTCTGCAAACATGCCGTCAAGAGCGATGTCGGACAAAGCCAATTTTGCCGCAGAGCAGGGGAAGGGCGCGATAAATCGTCTTTCACGCCATCAACGCCTCAGCGTTCGTCCGCACGAAAACGCGGCGGACGTTTTTCCAGAAATGCGCGCATACCTTCTTGCTGGGCAGGCAATCCGTAAAGTGCATGATACATCTGACGTTCGAAGCGGATCCCCGATTGCAAGCCAACCTCTTCGGCTTCATTCACACACGCCCGAGCCATCATAACGATATCTTTTGGATACCCGGCAATGGTTTCCGCGATGTCCTGAGCGGTGTCCATCAGCGCATCATCATTGACAACACGGCTGACCAGTCCCATCGCCAAAGCCTCTTGAGCCGTGATCATGCGCCCTGTCAGGATCATGTCCATAGCGCGGGCGCGGCCCACGAGCCGCGTCAATCGTTGGGTTCCGCCAATACCGGGAATGCAGCCGATCTTTACCTCGGGTTGCCCAAATTTAGCACTATCGCTTGCCAATATGATATCGCACATCATCGCCACCTCGCATCCGCCGCCAAGCGCATACCCCGAAACCGCGGCAATCTTGGGAGTACGCAACGCTGCAAACTGATCCCAGCCCGCAAAAAACGCACTATCGTACATTGAGCTGTAGTCGTGCTTGATAAGCTCGCTAATGTCGGCGCCCGCCGCAAAAGCACGCTCATTCCCGGCCAGCACAAAGCATCCAACGTCAGGGTCGCGATCGTGATATGAGGCGCAGGCAAGCACCTCTTCCATGGACTGCGTGTTCAGCGCATTGAGCGCGTCCGGTCGGTTAAAACGTATTGTGACAACGCGGCCTGCTTTGGTGACCTCGATTGTCTCAAACTCCTGTGTTGCGTCCGACATATCAACTGTCCCAGATTGCGCCAAACGCGGGAATGCCCCGCCGTTCCATGTCGTAAATCACGCGTTTTGTCAGCTTTTGGTTCGAGATGACGATCACAGCCTCAGCGCCGGTCTCCCGAACTGCCGCAAGGGCAAGAGCCGATAAGTCAGGCTTGCCGCGCGTGTCAGTATCCCAGATCAGCGGATCTTCTGTATTGGCTTCGATCTCGTCGATCAGCTTGTCGCCATATGTCTTGCGCGGTGAGCGGGTTGACCAGATCAGCTTGTTGGGAACGTCATGGGCTAAAAGATGTGGCAGGATTGGCCCAATGCCACTGCCTGTCCCGACATAGACGACTTTGTGAAACAGGACCTCGATCCGCGCAACGCCAGAAGTCGTGATGCCTTTGACCCATACTTTATCCGGCGGATTATCGATAAACCGCCCCGTCCAATCCCCGGCCCGGCTGATGATCAGACGGTAGCCGTCTTCTCCGGGGGTCGGGATATTGGCAAAAGAATGCCATTCGCGAAGCGGGTCCAAACTCAGCGCGTTGGATGATCCCGCAAAAGGTGTGTCGCCATAGTTGAACCGTACCACGACAGCATGGTCCGACGGTTTCTCGATCTCAACAGGCACCTTCTTGAGTGTCATCCACGGCGAAGCAATCGACAGGGTAATCACGCACAAAAGCCAAAACGCGAGACTTGACGTAAGCGGCACACCAGCATCCCGCACCATCGCTGCGTTCTGGGCCCAAAACAGCGCCAGAAGGGTCCATCCCGCAAAGCGGTGAACATGTTCGAACCGGTTGTGGAACTTCTGGCGAATGGGGCCGATGGCCGTTGCGATCATGCAGACCATCAGGGCAACCATCACTGCGCTCAATCCCAACGTCAGGGCTGAGGGACCGGCAACCCCGCTCACTGCGTTCGCCACCAGCCCACACAGGAGAAATGCGAACCAGATCGATCCCGCAACTGCGCCACCCGAGTGCAAGCCTCCAAAGTGAAATACCTTGCCCGCAGACCAGCGTATCCATAATGGCCAGCTTTTGGGGATCCGCGTTGCCACCCAGAAAAGAGCGTTCACGACCCGTTGTTGCCGGATCAGGATCGCAAGCGTGAAATTCAATAGTGCAACCTGCGCAATTGCTGCGACATGGAAGGTGCCGTCCGACACCCAT
>CAYRKW010000039.1:2061-7867 GCA_964425135.1 uncultured Rhodobacterales bacterium | reverse complement strand
AGTCCGATCGTCGAACTTGAGCGTGACCGCCTGATCGCAACCCTCCGTTGCCTCCAAAGCGCGCGAGACGCCGTCAAGCTCGACGCGAAAGCCCCGGATCTTCACCAGATCATCCACGCGCCCGAAATGTAAAAGCTCACCGGTCTCGGTCCATGCGCCCAGATCGCGTGTGTTGAACATCATCGCGCCGGGCCGGAACGGGTCGGGCTTGTAACGCTCGGCGTTCAACTCCGGGTTCGCGATGTACCCGGCTGTCACGCAATCACCACCTGCCCACATCACGCCGCGCTCGCCAAACGGCACGCTCTTCAAGTCGTCGTCCAGCACATAAACCGTATTGTTCGGCGTGGGTTTCCCGATGGTAAGCTGCTTTTTGTCCGCCGTGTGCAGCATCGCGGTGTTGATGATGGTGGTCTCGGTCGGGCCGCAAGAGTTGTAAAAATTGCAAAAACGCGCCCATTTGTCCGCCAGAGACCGGGGACAAGGCTCGCCCGCAACCGCAACTGTTTTCACCTGTTGGCAGGCTTCCGCGTCGAGCGTGCCCAGGATCGAAGGCGTGGCAATCAGCACATCGACGCGCCTTGCAGTTTCCAGAATGTCGCGCTCGCGAATGACCAGCGTCGCCCCGTTTGACAACGCGCCCAATGTCTCCCAAGCCGCCATATCGAACGCGATTGAGAGAATTTGCCCAACGCGCAGGCCCGGTCTCATCCCCAAGTCCCCCGGGGCGGTTTGCAGGATGTTGCACAAATTCAGATGCGTCACCTGTACGCCGTTGGGCACACCTGTCGTGCCCGAGGTGAACAGAACCATGCAGGTATCACCTTTTTGCAGCGGGCTTTGCGCGGTCCACCGCGGCGCATCCATATCCGCCAGAATGTCCTCCAGCACGACCTGAGTTTGTCCGTCTGTGAGGGGAAATTGATCGGCGCAGTCTTTGATCGTCAGAACGACCTTGGACTTGGTGACGGTCGAGATATGGGCCAATGCGCTATCGGTTGCGACGCCGACATGCTGCGGCACGTAGTAAGCACCCAGTTTCATGCAGGCAAAAATCGCCACGACCATCGGGATGGAGCGTTTCAGATATATCCCGACCCCGTCCCCGTGACCTACGCCCAGATCGGCCAAACGCTGCGCAACCCGCGCAGCTGCGTCATTCAGCTCAGCATAGCTGATCGCCTCCCCGGCGTGCTCCACCGCGACAGCGTGAGGTTGACGTTGCGCAAAATGCTCAAACCCCGCCAAAATGGTCGGGAAACGCGGTGCGACGGATGGACCGACGCCAAATCGTGTAAACCAATCGACCGGGACAGCGCTGCTGGGAGCGTGCGAAACGCTATCCGGAGTGGGTGTAGCAGGTCGTCGAGATCGGATAGCGGATAGGTCGGTTAGTGGCATGTACAGTCTCTCCAAGATACGCGTAATAACCTAAATGGGAAAATTTCCCATCACTAAACACGTTCTTGTGAAGCCAGCTAAACTGTCCAAAATTCGCTTGCGTACTATCGTTAATATTTAGCAAAGACATAGGTGCATTTGTTGTGATAAACACGTCCTCAAATCGCGTGGAGCGGATACTGTCGGTCATTTTCGTGCCGATATCTAAGCTATTGATTAGAAACAGTATTCCATTACCTTCAACGGTCGAGCACTTGAAGCGATCCCTGGTTCAGGCCGCGATTGAAGGCGGTGCGACAACCGACAGTCTGATCAGCCTGCAAACAGGTGTTCACCGCAAGGATGTCAAACGTCTCCGCGAACTTTCCGAAAATAAAATGCCCGGAAAATATCCCATTAAGGGCCTCGCCATCGTATTATCGACCTGGTCAAACGACGACCGGTTCTGCGATTCTTCGGGCAAACCGCGCCCTCTGCCACGCGCTGGGACGAACGGGTTTGACGATCTGGTTCGAGTTTGCAAGATCGACCTCGCGCCAGCAACCGTGATGCAAGAACTCCAGTCGCAAAACCTGATCTCTCAGGAAGATGACGGCGAGATTACATTGCTGTCCCCGACCTTCGTTGCCCAAACCGGCGAGGCAGCGCTCAAAGCCTTCGAGGCGACGATCACCGACCATATTCGCGTTGCGATCGACAATGTACTCTCGCCGCAGGGCGCGCCCCGAAAGTTCGACCGGGTCGTGCGCTACTCGCATTTGTCCGCAACCTCGGTCGCCAAGCTCGAAGCTGAGGCGGATAAATTGGCGCAAGCCTATCTCGAACACATGAATGCCATTGCGCATCGGCTCCAATCAGAGGATGACGCATCAGGACGTTTGTCCGGCGGGCGCTTCGTGACCGGGGTGTACGTTGCGGCCAATCCTGATGACCCCGGCACGGCTCCGGCACAGAAAGTAAATTCCCAATGATGCCACAGGTATTCGACCGCTGGTTCGCTCCCATCTACCTCATCCTGACGTTGGCAGTTGCACCATTTTCGATTGCAGAAGAGCGCGAGCGAGAAGGCGGGCTTACGGGAACCGGCATCGTCGGCGAGATAACAGAGCTTGGCAGCATCATCGTCAACGATCAGCGTATCAAGTTTGATAGCCAGCTGCCGGTTACGTCGGCCCTCTCCCCGCAAACGGCCGAAGCGCTTGTCCCCGGTGATACCGTTGCCGCCTTGATCAGCTATGACGGAACCGACTGGACGGCCCTTTCCATCAGCCAAACCCACACATTGATCGGACCTGCAACGGCGGTTGATGCCGGACGTTTCAACATCCTCGGCGTCCCGGTGGTCTGGCCAGATCCACCCGCCCCGGGCACTTGGGTTGCTGTCAGCGGGTTCTGGACCCCGGATGGTGTCAAAGGGACCCGGGTTGTGACCATTGAACCGCGTGAAACCGTTGTGCTTCAGGGAAGCTACCGGTTTGACCCTGACGCATCCGTCCACTTCGTGGGCACACGCAGCTTTGCGTTTGAGCCGTTGCAGCATGTCACCGATGGCGATGTCATCCGTGTCACCGGCACACTCGAAGGCGAGCGCATCAGGGTGACGCAGATCAAACACGGGCTGTTTGATCAACCGGTCGGTCTGGTCTTGGTCGAGGGCTATCTATCCAGCGTTGCGCCGTCGGGATTTTATACAGTAGGCGGCAGCGGACTGACGGCCTATACTGACAACGTGCGAGCTGAGATGCCACAAGAGCGTTTGCGTGTGTGCGGTATAGACGGTCGTTTGCAGCAGCAAGGTTCTGTCGCGGACACCGACCTTCTAAAGCGCCTTGGATGCCCGAACACCTCAGATTGACGCTACCTAGTGAGGGCGCACAACCCGATACGCGCTTGTTTGTCGGTTAGTCCGTGACCCGGCGGCGGCGTGCAAACACGCCCAGAACGGCAAAGATCACGGCGGCCACGCAAACGATGGACGGCCCCGCAGGGGTGTCGATCACATAGGCCGCGCGCAATCCGCCAATCGCGGAGATGGAGCCGATTATAGCGGCGATCACAGCCATGGCCTCTGGTGTTCGGGCCAGCACGCGCGCGGCGGCGGCTGGGATGATCAAGAGCGCGGCGATCAACAGAACCCCGACGACTTTGATGGCGACCGCGACCGTGATCGCCAGCGCAAGCGTCAATATCAGCCGTTCGCGCTTGGGGTTGAGCCCGCTGGCATAGGCAAGTTCTTCGTTGAGCGTTGAGGTCAGAAGCGAGGACCAGCGCGATGCGATAAGCCCGATGACCGCCAAAGCACCCCCCCAAATCACCAACAGATCGAGCCGCGAGACCGCCAGAATATCGCCAAAGAGATAGGCCATCAGATCGATGCGTATGCCCGACAGGAACGAAACTGCGACAAGGCCGAAGGCGAGCGATGAATGGGCCAAAACGCCCAAAAGCGTGTCCATTGCATAGCCCCGCTCGCTCAGCGCCGTGACACTCAGCGCCATGATCAGGGCGACGGCCAGAACGCCGGGGAAGATTGACATCTCGAAGGTCAACGAAAGCGCGACGCCCAAGATCGCTGCATGCGCGGTTGCATCGCCGAAATACGCCATGCGCCTCCAGACGACAAAGCAGCCCAAAGGAGCCGCTGCCAGCGCAACGCCAACGCCCGCGAGGGCCGCGCGCACCATGAAATCATCCAGCATTACTCCGCCGCCTCTTGGCTATGACCGTGATCATGATGGTGATCGTGGTCGTGGTCGTGACGGTAAAGCGCCAACGCGCCGCCGGTCCCGCTGCCAAAGAGCGAGCGATACTCAGGGGCAGAGGCAACAACAGCGGGCGAGCCTTCGCAGCAGACGTGACCGTTCAGACAAATCACCCGGTCAGACGCGCTCATCACCACATGCAACTCGTGGCTGATCATCAGAACAGCGCACCCGCTTTTGCGGCAGACAGATTCGATTTGTTGGTAAAACGCTGCCGACCCCGCTTGGTCGAGCCCCTGCGTCGCCTCATCAAGCAGCAGCACATCCGGTTGATTGATCACTGCGCGTGCCAACAAGACGCGCTGAAATTGACCGCCCGAAAGCTGCGTCATCTGCCGCTTCATCAGATCGGGAACACCCGCCACTTCCAGCGCTTTTTGGCAAACATCCGGCGAGACGCGCTCGGTCAGGCGCATGAAACGATCCACGGTGATTGGAAGGTTCGGGTCGATATGCAACCTTTGCGGGACGTAACCGATTTTTAGCCCCGGTTGCAGGGTAATCTTCCCACGTGCCGGCTCTGCCGCGCCGATGATGGCGCGAAACAGGCTTGTTTTGCCCGACCCGTTGGGGCCGACAATCGTGACGATCTCGCCTGCGTTCAGATGTAGCGAGACGTTGTGCAACACCGTGTTGGCGCCGTAAGTTATCGCAAGATCTTTGACCTCGATCAGGCTCATGATTTCGCTTTGCCGGAGCATTCGGGACAAAGCCCTTCAGCCTCTATGACGGTTTTCTCGATCTGGAAACCAGCAGCGCGCGCCGCCGCCCCCAGCCCGTCCTTCGCATGCGCTGTACGCGCTTCGGCAACTGCATCGCAGGACCGGCAAATCATGAAGGCGGGCGAGTGGGTCACGCCAGGATGCGCGCAGGCGACAAAGGCGTTCAAACGCTCGATCTTATGGACAAAGCCGTTCTCGGACAGAAACTCCAAAGCGCGATACGCGACAGGCGGCTGCGATCCATATCCCGCATCCCGCAGCAGATCGAGGATGGAATAGGCCCCCAGCGCGCGATGCTCCTGCAATAGCAATTCCAGGACCTTGCGCCGAACAGGCGTCAGACGCAGGCCTTCCTGAGCGCAGCGCGCCTGTGCAGAATTGAGCGCGCCTTCGACACAATGGGTATGGTCATGCTCGACAAAGCCGAGCGCTGTCTGATCTTTGGCAGGTCCAGATTGCTGGTTGCTTGTCATGATATTCCATATCATATATGCGCTGCAAAATGTTATAAGATCACATAGGAAGCATGATGTCCAGAAAGCTCATCCCACTCTGCACCGCGACGATTTTGTCGGGGGGCATGGCGATCGCGGATGTCCCGAATGTGGTGGCTGACATCGCACCGGTCCACTCGCTCGTTGCGCGGGTGATGGAAGGCGTGGGGGCGCCAAGCCTGATCGTTCAAGCCGGCGCAACGCCGCATGAATACAGCCTGCGCCCCTCCGAAGCGAGCGCGCTGCAAGACGCGGATGTGGTGTTCTGGATTGGCGAAGATTTGACCCCTTGGCTGGAAGATGCCTTGAGCACATTGTCGGCAGAAGCAGAGATCACCACGCTGCTGGAGGCGGACGGGACAACACTGCTCGACTTCCGCGAGGATGCGCTGTTTGAAGCTCACAAGCATGACGAGCATGACGAGCA
>CAYRKW010000039.1:0-1961 GCA_964425135.1 uncultured Rhodobacterales bacterium | reverse complement strand
AGCATGACGAGCATGACGAGCACAAAGAGCACGACGAGCATGATGAGCACAAAGAGCATGACGAGCATGATGCCGAAAAGCACGAGGACCATGATGCGCATGATCAGGACAAGGATCACGCCGATCATGCGGATGAGGATCACAAAGACCACGACGATCACGCTGACCACGACGACCATGCCCATGGTGCGCATGACCCGCACGCCTGGCTCTCACTTCAAAACGCGTCAACCTGGCTGAACGTCATCGCAGCGCAACTGTCGTCGGTCGATCCCGACAATGCGGGCGCTTATTTTGCCAATGCCGCCGCCGCGAAGACGGAGTTGGAAGACCTCTCAATGGTTGTGAACGCCACGCTTGATCCGGTGCGCGGGGGCAGTTTTATCGTGTTCCACGACGCTTACCAATACTTCGAGCGTGATTTCGATTTTCCCGCGTCTGGTGCGATTTCGCTTGGGGATGCAACCGATTCAAGCCCCGCGCGTATCGCGGAAATTCAGGGCCGTATCCGCGGGGAAGGCGTCGATTGCGTGCTGGCCGAGCCGCAGTTTAACCCGGGCATTGTTTCGACAGTGCTGGAGGGGACTGAGGCCAATACAGGCGTGATCGACCCGCTGGGCGCTGACCTTGAGCCGGGCGCTGCGCTCTATCCGCAGTTGATCCGGAACATGGCGAAAACCATCGCTGACTGTCTTTAGAGCGCTGTGCCATCAAGCGCGCTCTGCCGCTGGGCTGAGACGACCCGCCCGGTCGCAACCGGCCTAGCGGTTTCGCTATAGATATCCAGAAAACCCGTTTGCGCCAAATCGCGCAGAAATTCGGAGAACCGGGGTGCAAAGCGCGCCTTCGCGGTGTCATCGAGCATCTCAAACGCGATCGGACCGGCAACTGCAGCGCGCGCGCCAGATCAATAGAACGCAAGCAGTTGCGCTCGAAAGCCAGACGAAGTGCAATCGCAACCGGCCCAAATTTCAACCACTGTTGACAACAGCGCGTTTTGTGTAATCCCTTCTGTATATCCAAAGCAAAACCAACACGCGCATGGACCACGCACATGTCAAACCACGTTATTCCGACCCCAAAACCGCATTCCATCCCCACGCGCGACGGTGGAAGTTTCCCCGTGCGACGCGTCTATTGCATTGGCCGGAACTTTGCGGCCCATGCGGTTGAGATGGGTCACGATCCGAACCGCGAGCCGCCGTTTTTCTTTCAGAAAAACCCGGATAATCTGGACCCATCCGGGACGTTTCCCTATCCGCCGCATTCCTCGGATGTACACCATGAGGTCGAACTGCTCGTGGGCTTGAAGTCCGGCGGCACAGATATCCCGTTGGCCCAAGCGCTCGATCACGTCTGGGGCTATGGTGTCTCGCTCGATATGACCCGGCGTGATCTGCAAGGGCAGGCGAAGAAAATGGGACGCCCCTGGGAGATCGGTAAGGCGTTTGAACGCTCGGCACCTGTCGGGCCGCTCTGCCCGGTTGCAGATATCGGCCATCCCGACCATGGGCGCATCGCCCTCAACGTGAACGGCGATCTGCGGCAGGAGGGGGACCTGAACCAGATGATCTGGAAAGTGCCGGAGATGATCTCCTATCTCTCCGAATATTTCGAATTGCGCGCAGGCGATGTGATCATGGCCGGGACACCGGCAGGCGTTGGCGCGATTGAACGCGGCGATGTGTTGGAGGCGACAATCGACGGGGTTGGATCACTGACAGTGACCGTGGTCTGACCGCCAATCCGCGAATTGCCCCTAGAACCTCCGACCCAAAACCTGAGGCATTCAGCTAATCAGAATTTTCTCAAGATCAAGCCGCGCCCCGACATGCGGGCTCGTTGCCCGGACGAGGGGTGGGGCGACGGGATTGGGGAAATTCTGATTGGCCCAAAGGGTTCTGCGCAAAGCCCCTGCCTGAGGGCCGGTCGCAGCTCGACCGGGCAACCAGCCCGCATTT
>CAYRKW010000038.1:21694-31010 GCA_964425135.1 uncultured Rhodobacterales bacterium | reverse complement strand
CCTGAGGGGCCGTCGCGGCTCGACCGGGCAACCAGCCCGCATTTCGCCGCGACAACCCGTATTCAGCGCCTTTGTGCAGAACTGAATACCTCAGGTTTTGGGTCGGAGGCTCTAATCGGAGCGGCCCTCGCGGGCCGCACGAGATATCATTTCACGCAGTTTGCGTGAAATCATTTTTGAGTATTTGAAAAATGCGAAAGGACTATAGTGCTCAAGATGCGGGTTAAGCGATTATGTCTGGGGTGAGTTTGTCCTCGATCCGCACAATCCGGTCGCGCATCTCCAGTTTGCGTTTTTTCAGCCGCCTGAGGGCGAGCGTGTCGGGGATGCGGGCGTTTTCAATCGCCGTAATCGCGGTGTCCAGATCGCGATGCTCAGCCTTCAAGAGGGCCAGTTTTTGACGAAGAACTTCATCATGGCTCATCTCACCGGTCATGTCGCGCGCTTTTCTTTGCAATACGATTACCATCTGCCCATATCTGAATAAAAGTGTCAAAAAAACCCTACCAACTCGTCTTGTTGCGGATTTTTTTTGCTTTCATACTCAAATCGGTCGCTGCGTGCAGGGCCCTGGACCAAAATGTCGCTTTGAAAGGACATGATAACGATGAGCAAGGTCTCTTTTAGCGCCCATCCCTTTTTTGTGGGTTTTGAACAGCTTGACCGGCTTTTGGAGCGGTCTGCGAAATCAAGCTCCGACGGATATCCGCCCTTCAATATCGAGCAGCTGTCCGAACATGCCTACCGGATCACGCTTGCGGTTGCCGGGTTTTCGCTGGACGAGTTGCACATCGTGCAAGAAGACCGGCAGCTTTTGGTGCGCGGCAAGAACGAAGAGAGCAACGAGACGCGCGCGTTTTTGCATCGCGGGATTGCCAATCGCCAGTTTCAACGCTCTTTCGTATTGGCCGATGGCGTAGATGTTGTCAGTGCCGAGCTGATAAACGGTCTGCTGAATATCGATCTGGAGCAGACACGGCCCGACGCTGTGGCACGCAAGATCGAGATTACATCGAAATAGTCGCATCGACTGGCGCGCGGTCTATCGCCTGTATTTAGGTCACAGATACTGACCCAGCCATGCACGCCAGGCATTCCGGTTATGCTAGCGAGAAGGGTGCGAATCCCCATTGCCTATGCTAACCCCCAGCCTAACTTTTCAATTTTACAACAAGGAGATGAACAATATGGCACGTACAGCACTGGTCACAGGCGGAACGCGCGGCATAGGCGCAGCAATTGCAAAAGCTCTGAAAGCGCAAGGGTGCGAAGTTGCGGCCACCTACGGCGGCAATGACGAGGCTGCCGCGAAATTCACCGAAGAGACCGGGATCAAGACCTACAAGTGGTCGGTTGGCGATTACGATGCTTGCGCCAAGGGCGTTGCGCAGGTCGAGGCGGATCTTGGCGGTGTGGATATTCTGGTGAACAATGCTGGCATTACGCGCGATGCGCCATTTCACAAGATTACCAAAGAGCAGTGGCAGGAAGTTATCGACACCAATCTTACTGGCGTGTTCAACATGACCCACAATGTCTGGGGCGGTATGCGCGAGCGCAAATTTGGCCGCGTTGTCACCATCTCCTCGATCAACGGTCAGAAGGGCCAGTTTGCGCAAGCCAATTACGCCGCATCCAAAGCTGGCGACATCGGTTTCACGAAAGCCTTGGCGCAAGAAGGCGCGCGCGCGGGCATCACAGTGAATGTTGTGGCACCGGGCTACATCAATACCGAGATGATGAGCACGATCCCTGAAAAAGTGATGAATGAAGTCATCCTGCCACAAATCCCCGTAGGCCGTTTGGGTGAAGCGGACGAGATTGCGCGTTGCGTGGCGTTTTTGGCGTCCGATGATGCGGGCTTTATCACTGGGTCAACCATTTCGGCCAATGGTGGGCAATATCTGACCTAACCCCCTTCCCTTACGTCCCTGATAACTTGGAGCGTTCCTTCCATGACCGACCACTCTTCCGATCTTGATCCGATTGAATCGCGTGAATGGCAGGACGCCATCGAGGACGTGATCGAGCGCGACGGTGCCAACCGCGCGCATTACCTGCTCGACCGTGCCGTCTCTTCGGCGCGGGCGGCAGGGGCCAATCTGCCGTTTTCGTCCACCACACCCTATCAAAACACAATCCCCGTCGATGACCAATTGCCGTTCCCGGGCGATATGGAGATGGAGTGGCGCATTCGGACGATCAATCGCTGGAACGCGATGGCCACGGTCGTGCGGCGGAACAAGGAAAGCTCTGAATACGGCGGGCATATCGCCTCATTCGCCTCTTCAGCGGTGATGTATGATGTGGGGCTGAACCACTTCTGGCGGTCCAAATCGGCCATTCATGGCGGGGATCTGGTATTCTTCCAAGGGCATGTGATCCCCGGCATTTACGCGCGATCTTTCATGGAGGGGCGTATCTCGGAAGCTGAGCTGGAAAACTTCCGCTCTGAGGTCTCTGGCGAAGGTCTGTCGTCCTATCCGCATCCATGGTTGATGCCCGATTACTGGCAGTTCCCGACCGTGTCGATGGGTCTGGGCCCGCTGATGGCGATCTATCAGGCGCGGTTCATGAAATACATGCACAACCGCGGTTTGATCGATATGGGAGATCGGAAGGTCTGGGCCTTCCTTGGCGACGGCGAGATGGACGAGCCGGAAAGCCGTGGCGCGATTGCGCTAGCGGCGCGAGAGGGCCTCGATAACCTCATTTTCGTGGTCAATTGCAACCTCCAGCGGCTCGACGGGCCAGTGCGCGGCAATGGCAAGATCGTCCAAGAGCTAGAGGGCGATTTCCGAGGCTCCGGCTGGAACGTGATCAAGCTCTTGTGGGGCAAGGGTTGGGATAGCCTGCTGGAGCGCGACACATCGGGGCGGTTGCGGCAGTTGATGGACGAGACGGTGGATGGTGACTACCAGACGTTCAAGTCCAAGGATGGCGCCTATATCCGCAAGAATTTCTTCGGGAAATATCCCGAGACAGCCGCCTTGGTCGAAGATTGGACAGATGACCAGATTTGGGCTTTGCGCCGTGGTGGTCATGATCCAGAGAAAGTCTACACAGCCTTCAAACGGGCGAGCGAGACGACAGGGCAGCCCTCGGTCCTGCTGGTCAAGACAGTCAAGGGTTATGGCATGGGCACCGCTGGTGAGGGGCAGAACACGACCCACCAGCAAAAGAAACTCGCCGAGGATCAGCTGCGGGCCTTCCGCGACCGGTTCCAAATTCCGGTTAGCGATGAGGATCTGCCCAATGCGCCCTTCGTCAGCCTGAACAATGCACAAAAAGACTATATGCTGGAGCAGCGCAAGGCGCTTGGTGGGGCCTTTCCGATCCGGCACTGGCGCGATACGCCAAAGCTGGAAATACCAGAGCTGGCGAAATTCGAAGCACAACTCAAGAGCACGGGTGATCGTGAGATTTCCACGACCATGGCCTTCGTGCGCATTCTAACGACGCTTTTGAGGGACAAGAAAATCGGCAAGCAAGTGGTGCCAATTGTGCCCGATGAGAGCCGGACCTTTGGGATGGAAGGGCTGTTCCGATCAGCGGGGATTTATAACCCCAAAGGTCAGCAATACACGCCCGAAGATGCAGATCAGATGATGTTCTACAAGGAAAGTGAGACCGGTCAGGTTTTGCAGGAAGGCATCAACGAGGCGGGTGCGATGGCGGACTGGATTGCGGCGGCGACGTCCTACTCCAACCACGGCGTGCCGATGATCCCCTTCTACATCTACTACTCCATGTTCGGCTTCCAACGGGTCGGCGATCTGTGCTGGGCGGCAGGCGATAGCCGGGCACGCGGTTTCCTTCTGGGCGGCACGGCAGGGCGCACGACGCTCAACGGCGAGGGTTTGCAGCATGAGGATGGTCATAGCCATATTCTGGCCGGCACAATCCCGAACTGTATCTCATACGATCCGACCTTCCAACATGAGGTGGCGGTGATTGTGCAGCATGGTTTGCAGCGGATGTTTGTAGAGCAAGAAGATGTCTATTTCTACCTGACGCTGATGAATGAGAACTATGCGCATCCCGATATGCCGATGGGCTGCGAAGAAGGGATCATCAAGGGACTTTATCGTCTGAGCAAAACCAAGAAACCGAGCAAGAAACATGTCAATCTGATGGGGTCTGGCACGATCCTTGTGCAGGCGATGAAGGCGGCAGAGATGTTGAAGGCGGACTTTGGCGTCACATCCGATATCTGGTCGGCCACCAGCTTCAACGAGTTGGCGCGCGATGGGCAGGATGCAGAGCGGCACAATCGGCTCAACCCGCTGGGCAAAGAGCAGGTGCCGTATGTGACGCAAACGCTCTCGGGCACCAAAGCGCCGGTGATCGTGGCGACGGATTATATGAAGAATTATGCCGAGCAAATCCGCGCCTATGTGCCCAATCGCCTCACGGTTCTGGGCACCGATGGCTATGGCCGTTCGGACAGCCGCAAGAACCTGCGGCGCTTTTTCGAGGTCGATGCCAATCATATCGCAGCAGCTGCGATGGTCGATCTGCACCGTGAGGGCAGTGTCACCAAGGCGGAACTGACCAAAGCGCTGAAAAAATACGAAATTGACGGCAGCAAGCCCAACCCACGGCTTGTGTAAGCCAGCAAGGAGATTTGAGATATGAGTATCGAAGTGAATGTGCCCGACATCGGCGATTTTTCGGATGTTCCGGTGGTCTCTGTGCTGGTGAGCGTGGGTGATACGGTGGCGGTGGAAGACCCTCTGATCGAGTTGGAGAGCGATAAGGCGACCATGGAAGTGCCATCTTCGGCAGCAGGTGTGGTCAAGGAGATTAAGGTTTCCGAAGGCGACAATGTCAGCCAAGGCGCGTTGATCATGATCCTTGAGGGCGCGGACGGCGAGACAGCTGCGCCAGAGGCAAAAGAAGAGGCGAAAGCGGCACCCAAAGAAGAGAAGACCCAGGCACCAGCGCCAGCACCAGCCGCGGCCCCAGCCCCGGCCCGGTCTGAGACGACAGGCGCCGTCACCGATAGCGGATTTGGGAAGATCCACGCCTCTCCATCTGTGCGCGCCTTTGCACGGCAGTTGGATATTGATCTGGCAACCGTGAACGGTACGGGCCGCAAAGGACGCATCCTGCGCGAGGACGTGACCAAAGCGCTCAAATCCACGGCAGCGCCGCCAGCGGGTATGGCAACGGGTGGCGGCATGGGCATTCCGCCCGTTCCGGTGGTTGATTTTTCGAAGTTCGGTGAGATTGAAGATGTGGAAATGCCGCGCATTAAGAAGCTGTCCGGCCCTGCCCTGCATCGCTCATGGCTCAACATCCCGCATGTGACCCATAACGAAGAGGCGGATATCACCGAGCTCGATAAATACCGCAAAGAGCTGGACACGAAGGCCAAGGAAGACGGCTATCGCGTGACGCTCTTGTCGTTTCTGATCAAAGCCTCTGTCTCCGCGCTCAAGACCCATTGGGAGTTCAATGCCTCGCTCCATCCAGATGGCGATAAGTTGATCAAGAAACACTATTACAATATCGGTTTTGCGGCTGATACGCCGAACGGGCTGATGGTACCGGTGATCAAGGATGCGGATCGCAAGGGGATCGTGGAGATATCAAAGAACCTTGGCGATCTGTCAGCGGCGGCCCGCGAGGGCAAGCTGAAAGGCGAGGATATGCAAGGGGCGACGTTTACAATTTCCTCGCTCGGCGGCATCGGCGGCACCAGCTTTACGCCGATTGTGAATGCGCCGGAAGTGGCGATTTTGGGGCTGACACGCTCGAAAATAGCACCGGTTTGGAATGGCGAGGACTTCGAGCCGCGCAACATGCTGCCTATGTCACTCAGCTATGATCACCGTGCGATTGACGGGGCGCTGGCGGCGCGCTTTGCCGCGACACTCAAACATCTGCTCGGCGATGTGCGCCGGTTGATGCTGTAAGGGGGGCGATTGCGATGGATGTGAAGGTTCCCGACATAGGTGATTTTTCCGATGTTCCGGTGGTCACCGTTCTGGTCTCGCCCGGTGATACAGTTGCCGCCGAAGACCCGCTGATTGAGCTTGAAAGCGATAAGGCGACGATGGAAGTGCCCTCGCCAGCCGCTGGTGTTGTGCAGGAGATCAAGGTTTCCGAAGGCGATAGCGTCTCAGAGGGGACGATCATTCTAACTTTGGACTCTGAGGCGGGATCGGGGGACATCGAGCCCCCCTCCCCCGTGGCCGCCGAACCGACGGCACCCGCGGCCCCACAAGCGGTTGCGGCCAGTGGCACCGCCACCGGGCGCGGCGATGTCCACGGGCAAGTCGTCGTGCTGGGGTCCGGTCCCGGAGGTTACACGGCGGCGTTTCGCGCTGCCGATCTGGGACAGGATGTGGTTTTGATCGAAGCTGAGGATAAACTCGGCGGCGTGTGCCTGAATGTCGGCTGTATCCCGTCCAAAGCCCTGCTGCATGCAGCTAAGGTCATCACCGAGACCGAAGAGATGGGCGCGCATGGCATCAGCTTTTCCAAGCCGAAGATTGATCTGGACGGATTGCGGGACTGGAAATCCTCTGTTGTGAGCAAACTGACAGGCGGGCTCGATGGCTTGGCAAAGGCGCGCAAAGTCACGGTCGTGCGGGGCTATGGCCGCTTTACAGGACCCAATATGATCGAGGTCGAGGGCGCGGATGGCACATCCACCGTCAGCTTCGATCATTGCATCATTGCCGCCGGATCAGAGCCTGTGACCCTGCCGTTCATTCCGCACGAGGATGATCGCGTCATTGACAGCACAGACGCATTGGAGCTTGTCGACATCCCCAAACGCATGCTGGTGCTGGGCGGCGGGATTATCGGGCTGGAGATGGCGTGCGTTTACGATGCGCTTGGCTCCAAGGTAACGATTGTTGAGTTGATGGATCAGATCATCCCGGGCGCGGACAAAGACATCGTCAAGCCGCTGCACAACCGGATCAAGGAGCGCTACGAGACAATCCTTCTAAAGACCAAAGTGACCGCGATGGAGGCTCAAAAGAAAGGGCTGAAAGTCACATTCGAGGACGACAAAGGCGAGACATCGACCGATACTTTCGACAAGGTTCTGGTGGCGGTTGGCCGTCGCCCAAATGGCGCTAAGATCAACGCCGAAGCCGCAGGGGTTGCGGTCGATGAGCGCGGCTTTATCTCCGTGGACAGCCAGCAGCGCACCGGGCAGGCTCATATCTTCGCAATCGGTGATGTGGTCGGACAGCCGATGCTCGCCCATAAGGCCGTGCATGAAGGCAAGGTCGCAGCGGAGGTGATTTCGGGAGAGAACCGTCATTTCGATACCAACCTTATCCCGTCGGTCGCCTATACAGACCCGGAAGTGGCTTGGGTTGGGGTGAGCGAGACGCAAGCGAAAGAACAGGGGCTGAAAATCGCCAAGGGCGTTTTCCCTTGGGCGGCCTCTGGTCGCTCGCTGTCTCTGGGTCGCTCGGAGGGTCTGACCAAGCTGATCTTCAATCCCGAAGATGACCGTGTGGTTGGAGCCGGTATCGTGGGCCCGAACGCTGGCGATCTGATCGCGGAAGTGGCGCTTGCCATCGAGATGGGCGCGGATGCTGTCGATCTGGGACACACAATCCACCCGCATCCGACGCTCTCGGAGACCGTGAATTTTGCTGCCGAAATGTTCGAAGGCACGATCACCGATCTGATGCCGCCCAAGGCGCGTTAAAAACCTTGTGAAAAGAGGTCGCGGCGCGCACTGAGAGCAGGCGCGCCGCGATGTTCAAATCCGAAATTTTCGCAAATACTCTGCGCAGCGCTTCATGCTTGTGGTGCGAGTGGAGGCCCAGTGTTTGTAACCCTGGGCAAAGCACAAAACGCCCCTTCCAGATAAGAACAATGGCGCTTGCCGCCGCGCTGAAACTTCGCAACGACACCTCGCCAAATCAAGCGCACTTGGGGAGAATGCGCTTGCGTTAAAATACTACTACACCTGCCATGTGTGAGACCAAAGATATCTCGCAAAATCGAGATTTTTTCGATTGTTTGACGTCAAATCCTGATGGATTTCACTCAAATCCGCCCAAAACACCGATTTGGACCGGCCAAGCGCTTGGGTCAGAGGTTTTCGGCGACGTATATTTCGACCGGAACCGTCATCAGAAACTCATCCTGTAGACCCTCCGCCAGATCGACGCTTTCGAGCATCCGCCGCACTGTGATGGAGGCGATGCGTTCGGGGCACTGGTGGATCACCGCATCAAGCTCGCCCGATATCAAAGCGCGCCGGTTCACAGGCGACAGATCATGCGCAATGAAGGCCGGGCGTCGCGCAAACTGGGTCTCGCGGATCCCCGTCAGAAGGCCCGTCACACCCCCTGTAATCATGTAAATACCGCGCAGATTGTCATGGGCCTGCGCCACGGTTTTGATCGCTTTGAGATTGGTGGATTCGATGGAATTGGTCTCGATCACAGGCAGCACGGTCAGGTGGCGGAAATGCTTGAGGATGGTTTCACGAAACCCGAAAAACCGCTCCATGTGATCGCGAATGGACATGGAGCCTGTGATTACCGCAATCGTGCCGGTTTGCTCGGGAATAAACTTGCCCATCAGCCGCGCAGCTGTGCGACCGGCGGCGGAATTGTCGATGCCGATATAGGCAAAGCGGTTTGAGGATGGCACGTCCGAGACCAGCGTCACCACGCTCACGCCAGCGGTTGCACATCGATCAATCGCATCACGCACCTGCGGTGTGTCAGCGCTGAATATGCCAATAATATCAACATCTTCCTTGCGCGCCGCGTCCATTCTCCGGACCAGATCTTTAACAGGAAACTCCGATAGCCGCCCTTGCCGCATGGCCTGGATATCTACCCGCAAATCGACATGTCCAACCCGCGCGCAAGCGGATTTCAGGGCGGATTTGAGATGGTTAACAAACCCGTTGGTGCCATGGGGCAGCAGGAAGCGCGCTCTGAGAACGGGCCGCGTTGCGATCGGGAGCACTTCGCGCATGGTGCCAAATCCGGTGGCGCGAATGGCCTCGGAAATGCGCTGCTTGGCATCACTGCTGACACTACCCCGCCCGTGCAGTGCCCGGTCCACTGTGGAGACCGAAACCCCTGCGAGCTGCGCCACATCCTGAATGGTAGATTTTGCCAAAGACTGTTCCTTTGGCGCAGGTTAGCGCGGCGCGGGATTTTGGGTCAAGACGCGCCACGCGCTGCGTAGATCACATTTTGCGTGATAAGGACCGTCAGTCTTCTTCGGACAAGAACCGCTCTGCCTCAAGCGCGGCCATGCAGCCCATACCCGCCGAGGTGACCGCCTGACGATAGATGTGATCAGTGATGTCACCGGC
>CAYRKW010000038.1:0-21594 GCA_964425135.1 uncultured Rhodobacterales bacterium | reverse complement strand
TTTTTCATCAGGCGATCTTGCAAAATACGTTCGGCCCGCAGCTCGTCCCGGCGATGGATCAGCGTCACTTTTGACGCGAATTTGGTGAGGAATAGCGCCTCTTCCACGGCCGTATTCCCCCCGCCGATAACAACGACGTCCTGACCGCGATAGAAGAACCCGTCGCATGTCGCGCACGCACTGACACCAAAGCCCTTGAACTTCTCTTCGCTCTCAAGCCCGAGCCATTTGGCCTGCGCGCCCGTCGCCAGCACCAGCGCATCTGCGGTGTAGGTCGTTCCGCTATCGCCCACCGCGGTGAAGGGGCGTTTAGACAGATTCACGGACGCGATGTGATCGGCGATGATCTCGGTGCCCGCAGCGGCGGCATGTTCTTCCATCTGGATCATCAAATCCGGCCCTTGGGTTTCCTTGATCCCCGGCCAGTTTTCGACCTCGGTGGTGATGGTCAGCTGACCGCCCGGCTGGATGCCTTGGACCAAAATGGGATCGAGCATCGCCCGCGCGCCGTAAACACCTGCGGTATATCCTGCTGGACCTGATCCGATGATCAAAAGTCGGGTATGGCGCGTGGTGGACATGGACGATTCCCTCAAAATTTTGCCTGCCCGAGCGATATATTGGTGATCGGGACCGGAGGAAAGCAGACTTAACGAATATGTGTTCCGCGCGAGGTTTGCGAAATTATCTTGCGCTAACTTGAAATTTTATTGCGTACATTGCCCTTTGCGCATAATCCTGTCGCGACAAAGGAGAGAATTTTGGCATCCGTTAAGCTCGACGACATCGATCTGAAGATATTGGCACAGTTGCAGGAAGACGGCCGCATGACCAATGTCGAGCTGTCGCGCCGCGTGGGCATCTCCGCGCCGCCGTGTTTGCGCCGTGTCAAATCGCTCGAAGACGAAGGGTTGATCCAGCGTTACCACGCGCATGTGGACGCCAAGGCCCTTGGCTTCGAGGTTGAGGTATTCGCTATGGTCGGGCTCCACAATCAGGCCGAAGCGGACCTGGTGGCGTTCGAAGATCGCGCCCGCGCTTGGCCTTTGGTGCGCGAGTGTCACATGCTCAACGGCGAGATCGACTTCATCCTCAAATGCACCGCGCCGGACCTGTCGACGTTTCAGACGTTCCTGACCGAAGAGTTGACTGCGGCGGAGAATGTCGCGTCGGTCAAAACTTCGCTCGTGATCCGCTGCGCCAAAGACGCACCGGGCATTCCGTTTGAGATTTTGGAAGAGCGTGAGGGGTGAGGCGCGACTAGCCCTGATCCATCGACGTATACACCACAGCAGGCATGATCAGCAGGCCGGAATTGGGCTGCGATTGGACATGCGCGACTGCAAGAATGAAGCCTGCAACGGCAACCATCGCCAAAGCGCTCGGCATCCAGATTGACAGATCTTGCAGCATAATATTGCTCCTGATTTCGCTGTTGATCCTTAACTAAATCGCAATTCGGGCGAAAATATGGGCAATGCGCCGCAATTGAGCGGGTCAGTTCAGCAAAAGCTCCGTGCCGTGGCGCGACAGGCAGTCCGAACCTTCGCCAGTGATCAGCGACGTGCGGCCCAGACAGACAGCCGCCCCAGCCTCGGAATCCATCAAGATCATATGCAAGAAGAACACCATGCCCGGCGCCATGACCGTCTCGGCCCCGTCATAGAACATCTGATCCTCCATCCAGCTCGGCGAGAAGCGCGCGCCCAGCGAATAGCCGCAGGCATTCAGGCGCGCATGGGCAAAGCCGCGCGCGTCCAGAACACGGGCGTGGGCATCAAACACCGCCCCCATCGGCTGACCCGGCACAAGCGCCGCTTCGCAGGCCAGCAGCGCCTCTTCGGCCGCATCCTGCATGGACAGATGTGCCTGAGTTGGCGCGCCGACGATCAGCGTGCGCATCATCGCGGCGTGATAATGGCGATACGCGCCCGCCCATTCGAGGGTGAGCTGATCGGTGGCATCAAGCGGACGGCGGGCGGTTTGATAGCGGCACAAAAGTGCGTTCTCGCCAGAGCCGATGATAAACTCATTGCCCGGATAATCCCCGTCACCCTCAAAGATTGCGCCTTGCATTTTCGACAGGATATGCCCTTCCTGCGCGCCTGCGTGGGTCGCTTCCATCGCCGCATCAAGCGCGTCATCGGCGAGGTTTGCAGCGCGCCTCACATACGTCAATTCCTCATCCGATTTCACAAGGCGCAAGCTGGAGATCAGATGCGATGCCTCCACGAGCACCTGATCCTCCAACGCGGCATAAAGGCGCTGGCCGTTGAAAGCAGTCAGGCCGTGGGTGTTGGTCTCAACCCCGAACCGGCCGCCCAAAAGCTTCAGATCACCCAGAAGCTTGCGCAGATCTGTCGCCGGATTAGCGCCCTGCGCATCTCGCCAGATATGGATATTCTGAACAGTCGATGTGATCTGCGCCTGCCGCAGATCGGCGCTTCGGGTCAGGAGGTACACATCATCGGAGGTCAGGATCATGCATTGGAAAAAGCAGTAGCCGAAGGTGTCATAACCGGTCAGCCAATAGTGGCTTTCGGGCGCGAAGAGCAGCATGGCATCAAGCTCATGGGTTGACATAGCAAAGCGCGCGGCTTTGAGGCGGCGGTCAAATTCGGCTTGGGTAAAGTGCAACATGGTTTAGATCCTGATCGCTGAAATGAGACGCCCGTAGTCGGGCGCGCCAGCGTGGGTGGTGCGGCGGTAAGAGTAGAATTTCTGAGCATCCGAATAGGTGCAATGCCCGGTCCATCCGGCGCGGACAATCCCGCAGGCGCGCAGGCTGGCGAGAATGAAGCCCGGCAGATCGAACTGGACGCGGTCCCCTTGGCCGCCTGCGAAAAAGCGGGCGTGGTCCGGGTCTTCGTCGATAAAACTGTCCATAAACTCCGGCCCGACCTCATAGGCGCGTTGGGAAATACACGGACCGATGGCGGCGGAAATATCTGCGCGGTTTGCGCCAAGGGTCTCCATCGCTTCGATAGTGCGCGCGCCGATGCCCGCCTGCGTGCCTTTCCAACCGGAATGGGCTGCGCCGACAACGCCAGCCTGTGCGTCCGCAAAAAGGATCGGCGCGCAATCGGCGGACAGCACGCCAAGCGCGATACCCGGTGTGCGCGTGACCATGCCGTCGCATTGGGGCTTGTCGCCAGAATGCGGAGCCTCAACGGCAATCACATCGGGCGAGTGGATTTGATGGACCGAGATCAGATGCTCATCCTCAACGCCCATATGCGCAGCAACAAGCGCGCGGTTCTGGCGCACATGATCGGGGTCGTCGTTGGAGCCTGCGCCGCAGTTGAGCCCTTCATAGATGCCGGCTGATAGCCCACCCTCACGAGTGAAAAACCCGTGTTTCACACCGTCTAGCTCATCTGCCTGAAGGGCGTTCAACGCCATGTCGCAAATCCCGGAAGCTGGTCAGTCTTTGGATCGGTCACCGCGATCACTTTGAACAACCCACCCATTTCATCGGGATGTGTCAAGCGGTGATGCGCTTTGACGATGGCCTGAACCTGTGCCGCATCCGCCTGCTGCGCCAGCGCATTGGCGCGCGCGGTGATCCCCAGCGTTTCCAGAAACACGCCCTGGGTAAGCGTGTGGCTCACCTTGGCAGGCGCAAATGCACGCGCCAGATCGTCAAAGCGCACATGGGCGGTCAGATCGCAGCTGCCATCCGCTGCCGCCAGCACATCAACACGTTCATGCGCACGAAGCGCTTGCAGCGTATCGCCCTGCCCTGCATCATCGCCATAATCGATCACCAGCGCTGCGCCGCCGTCCTTGCCGATGCGCGCGGCAATTTTGGCAGCGATGGCCTCAGAGACAAGCCCCATTTCATAGATCGCACCATCAACCGCAAGCGGCAGATCGGGGGCCGCACCATGGATCGGGCGCAGGACGAACTCCAATACGCCATCTTTGAGCGCAATCATCCGCTCCAGCCAACGCTCATCCACGCGCTGATATTGCTTGATCGGCAGCGCATCAAAAAACTCATTTGCGATGAGCAGCAGAGGGCCCTCGTCCACATCAGCTATGTCCGATGCATGTGTGAACGCGTGACGCGCAAGTCGCTTGGACTGAGCGTCCCGCAAGGACGGGCTGGTCTCAACGAGCCAGACTTTGGCAGCCGCCGCAAAACCGGGCACGCGGGATGTGCTTCGCAGGATATCGTCCATCAGCGCACCACTGCCCGGGCCAAGCTCAACCAGATTGAAACGCTCCGGTGCGCCCATATCCTGCCACACCTGCGCAAGCCATAGGCCAATCAACTCGCCAAACATTTGGGATATTTCGGGCGCGGTGATAAAATCGCCGGCAGCGCCCATCGGAATGCCGCGCATGTAATAGCCATGGTCAGGATGGCTCAGCGCCAGCGACATGTAGTCGTCTACGCCGATCGCGCCGCGCGCCTCTATCTCATCTTGAATAATCTGCCGCAACGGCGTCATGCGCGATTGCGATCCCGGCCACGCGCCCAGATGATGATCATAAAGCCGACAACGATCATCGGGATGGACAGCAATTGCCCCTGGCTCACCCCAAAGTCGCCGATCTGAAAGACCCAGCCGTTGGGGTTTGTGGCGCTGACGAACTGCGCGTCAGGTTCGCGGAAAAACTCGACAAAGCTGCGCGCCAGACCGTAACCCATCACAAACACCCCGATCATCGCGCCGCGATAGCGCAACCAGCCCTTGCGGATCAGGATGGTCATCACGATGAAAAGGAGCAGCCCTTCAAGACCGGCTTCATAGAGTTGCGAGGGGTGTCGTCCGCACTCTCCCACCCAGCCATCCGGGCATATCTGCGCCCGTGGATCGGGAAAGACGAACCCCCATGGCTGCGTGGTCGGTTTGCCCCAAAGCTCGCCATTGATGAAATTGGCCAACCGGCCCAAGCCCAGACCAATGGGTGTGCCATAGGCAACCGCATCGCCTACCCGGGTCACCGATTTCTTGCGGGTCAGGCAAAAGAACATGCCTGCGACAACAACCCCAAGAAAGCCGCCGTGAAATGACATGCCGCCATTCCAGATTGCGAGAATCTCCTTGGGGTTCTGGAAGTAATACTCTGGCTGATAAAACAGCACGAAACCCAAGCGCCCGCCCAGGATTACACCCACGATCATGTAGGTCAGCAGATCATCAACCTCATGGGGATGAAGCGGCGTGCCGTTCGGCCCCCAAAGCTGTGGGCGTCGCATAAGTCGTTTGACCAGATGCGCCCCCAAAAGCAACCCCACGATGTAGGCGACCGCATACCAGCGTAGCGTGAAATCGAAGTCACCGATCGGGATGGTGAAGATATCAGGGCCGATATTAGGGAATGGCAGGTAGGATTGCATGGGGCTTGTGTTGGCCCAAGGGGTGGCGCAGTGTCAAGATGTCACTTGGCAAGCGCCCTCACGATGCCCATATATGTGGCAAATAAGGAGTAGTCACATGCAGTCTCGAAACAAGATATTCGACGATATTTCGCAGGTTTTCACCAACGCTATGGGCGTGGCGCAAGGCGCGCGGACCGAGGCGGAAAACGCCATGAAGTCGCTGGTGGACCGCTGGCTTGCAGATCGGGATTTCGTGACCCGTGAAGAATTCGACGCCGTCCGCTCCATGGCGCAAAAGGCGCGCGAAGAAAATGAGGCTTTGTCTGCGCGGCTCGATGTACTGGAAGCCAAGAAGAAAAAGAATTAGCAGTTGAGGCGCTGCCCGAGGGATCAGAGCATGTTTGGGCCACACGCGCAGGGTGTGCTTTTGGGAGTATTTTGCCGTTATTTTGGATAGTTCTCAGGCCAAACCTTGGGAGGATCGAAAAACAAAGCACCCCATCTTGAGCAACCCTGCACTCGACTAGGTATCCTCAAGCACCTTGCGGGCGACACGAAAGCACTCGAGCGCTTGGGGCACGCCGCAGTAGATGCCGATGACATGAATAATTGCGCGAAGTTCATCTTGCGTCACACCATTATTGATCGCGCCGCGGCAATGTGTTTCCCATTCGTTCATTTTGCCCAATGCGCCGATCATCGATAGGTTCATCATCGAACGGGTCTTCGCGTCGATCACGTCATCGCCCCAGCCAAAACCCCAGCACCATGCTGTCATTGCCTCCTGGAAAGGGCGCGTGAAATCATCCGCCGCCGCAAGGTTCTTTTCAACATATTCCGCACCCAGTGTGGATTTACGTTGCTCCAACCCCTTGAGAAACAGGTCTTCATCAAATGCACTCATAGTTTATCCCTTCAATCTTATCGCATCGCTCTTCGTTTGCACGTAGTTCCAAAAAGCCTCACGGCCCTTTTCTCGGCCGTAGCCCGATTTTCCGCAGCCGCCCGCGGGCGTTTCAACCCCGCCTGCGTACCACGCATTCACGAAGACATGACCCGCCCGCCAGTTGCGACAGTGGTCCCTTATCCTTCGGCATCGCTCGACGGGTGTGCTGCACGGTCGCGCTGACTTTCGAAGACCATCGCCCCCATTGTCGCCCCAACCACCATCAATGTGGTTTTGCCAGCGAGTCTTCATGCTGGCTTGATCCGATGCTGGAAAAGGTGATCGTAATGAGGCTTCATCCGCCTGTGGACGCGGCGCACGCGCTCTGGCGCATCAGCGACTTCAACATAGCGGCGCACTTGCGGTGTCAGGCCTGTCGATTGTGCGAGGTTGGCGTGAAACGATCCGCCGTCCCACCAGCTATGCGCGGACGGGTCACCGCCCGGTTGCCAAGACATGGCCTCTGGCATGAACGGGATGCCAACTAAATCGCAGAATGCTGCGACCATTTTGTCGGGGTCTTCGAGCAGGTCGTCACTGTCGATCACGGGCGGCGGGCTGCCTTTCAACGCCCATAACAAATCGAACAATGCGCGCTGTTCTGGAAAGCCGACCTCCAGCTCATCAAAATCGGGCCATTTGTTGTACATGCTAGAGATCGTCTTGGCAGGATCGCGGATCAAGAACGCATGCGTGAAATGCCCCAGAAATTCTGGGGTCCACATATGGTTGATGTAATGCGGAAAATCTTTGAGGAAGACGGGGCCTTTGGCGGCACGGTCCTGAATGTCGTCCCACACGCTTTCGATGCTTAGACCTTTTGTGGTCTTCTCACCCTCTTTAAAACGCGGCCAGAACGGGTCTTCGCCTTGATACCACGCCTCACCGAAAGGTTCGTGCAGGCAGTCGAGATCGCCACGCTGGCGCATCATCCATTCAAAAGCTGTCGACGTGGAGCGCGGGATGGCCCAAAGCGCGATGATCTTATGCATGGAGGCTCTCTAGAAGAGTGCTTTGCGGCGTGGTCGGCGCAATGCATAGGTCTTTCATGATCCGCCAATAAAGGGCAGTGTCATGGCCAATCACTGGCTTGCCCAGCTTGGCCTCCATATCGCGAGCCAGGTGCACAGGGCGCTGCGGCAAGCCGTTCGGTCCACTGCGGAAATTACACATGCCATTGATCAGATAGGCGTCAGCATCGGGGGCCTGTTCGGCCACATAGGAAAAGCTGCGATCAAATAGATCGCCGTCGAAGATCCAGCGTCTGGCGTTCACTGCGTCCTGATCCGGGAACCATCCCTGATCGACGAAATTGCCGGCCCAGAGCACGTCAAACCCCGCCTCGCGCAGGAACCCGGCTGTGCCCTGCCACCAATCGGGCCAGTGATAGGCGGCGTTCAGCGCGACCTTTTCGACGCCTCGGTCGCGCAGGGCTTCGATCATCGCGTAGCCCGCCATATGAAAACGGGTCTCATATTTCTCCGACAAATCAGCGCAATGCTGACGGATGCCTTCAACACCGAGGCCAGAGGCATGCACCCAGTTGGACCCGACCTGCCCGCAGACATCGACGCCATTGCGCGCCATGCAATGCACAAAGTCTTCCATCATTCCGAAGTTCTTTTTGCGCTGATCCAGCCCATGAACATAGTCCGGCACATGCAGCATCCAACCGTGAACACCAACACTCTGGGGGGACATGCGCAGAAAATCAGACGGAGCTGCATCAAAATCAAACGGCGGCGACGTAAAACCCACCTGATTGGGAAACAGTTTTTGATCTGGCGTCCACTGGGTTGGCATGTTCATGGTTCGGCCGTTCCTGCAAAGCGCGGCAGGTTATCTTGAACATGCAGCCACGCTAATGCTTCACCATGATGGCAGTGCAATTGCGGGGTATAGGCGTCCGGATCGTCGAGCGAGGCGGCGTAAAGATGAATCTCGCCTGGCCATGCGGTGCTTTCAAAATTCATTTGCGTGCCGCAGGTGGGGCAAAAGCCACGTGTTGCGATCTTGGACGAGCGATAAAACGACAAGGTGCCTGTCCAATTGACATGGCCTGTTTCGAAGCCCATCCAGGCAACTATGGGCGCGGAAGCCGCGCGGCGGCAGCTTTCGCAATGGCAAAGCGCGGTCCATTTGGGCGCGCTTGTCGCACTGTAGCGAACAGCGCCACACTGGCAGCGACCTTTAGGCGTCACCATCAATCGCCTCTTTCATCCAGCTTTGCAGATGCATCACGGGATGTTCGGAATTTACACCGCCTTTGGGATCCACGACCAGTGGGCCGGGCTTATAGCCGCGTGATCCAAGCCCCCGCTGCACACTTTCGACCAGATGAATGTCCTCCTCCACAGTTGTTTCACGATCTTGCACCGCCAGCTGCCGGACCTTGTCGTCCTCTACACCGCCAACGGAATACCATCCACGCCACACCACGACATGATCGGCATCCACCGCTCGCCAATGATAGGTGTTCAACACATTGCCCGGGTAGACCTGGAACGAGAACATCGGCCAAAGGAACCAGCTTGAATATTCATACTGATGAGCGAAACCGGAATGCACATCATATGTCATGTCCTCAAGGCTCTGGCATTCCGTTGTGTGCCTCAGGCATTTGCCTTGGGGCTGGATGTCATAGGTTTCTGGTTTCACCACGCCATTGGCAAACGTCGGGTGGTTGAGAGAACAATGATAACATTCCGAATAGTTCTCGACCGAGACTTTCCAATTGCAATTCTCGGGAATGACCACCCATTCGAGCGGCTTTAGCTCGGCCCAGTTGGGCACCCATTCTTCCAGCTCAGCGCGCGCGTTCGGGAACCAGTCTTCCATGGGGGCGGCATCTGGGTCGAGGTTCACAAAGACGAACCCCAAAAATTCCTCTGCACGCACTTGAGTTAGACAAATGTCAGATTTATCGAACCCTTCGACGGCCTTGATGTTTGGCCCTGCACGCAACTCCCCCGTCAGCTCGTACGTCCAAGCATGATACGGGCAGACCACCACGCGGGTGGTGCCAGTGCCGCTGACCAATTGGTGCGCGCGGTGTTGGCAAACGTTGTAGAACACCCGGATTTTGTCATCGCGTCCACGGATCGCGAAAAGGCTTTCGCCCGCAATGTCAAACGTGGCGTAGTCGCCCGCCTTTTCCAACTCTGACGCATGGCAGCCAAACTGCCATGTTTTTGCGAGAAGGCCAGCGTTCTCGACCGCAAACACCTGTGGATCGGTGTAGTAGCGGGCGGCAAGTGAACGGATGGGATCTTTCATGACGGCTCTTGGTAGTAGAGGCCAAGCTGGTGGCGGCGTTTATGGAAGGTCTCCACGCGCTTGGGGATTTCATCGCTGGCCACCGCGATCACAAATGACAATAGCGTTTCAAGAAGGGCGATGATGCTAACCGACGAAGGGAAGAATTGGGGCGTCTCGACAGAGACGACAAAGCCATGATCCGCCATGCGGATAATCGGGCTGGCGGGGCTGTCAGACAACGCGATGATTGTCATGCTTTGCTCGCGCGCGATTGCGACAGCCTCAACAACTTCGGACCGGTAAGGCTTGCAGGTTACGGCAATCAGAATGTCGTTATCATTCGCCCAAGCAAGGTCATCGACGGGCGTTGATCCGGGGCGCGGGATCGCGTGGAATTCAGTCATACCCGTCGAAGCCAGATAGGTAAAATTCCGTGCGACCGAGTTATTGACGCCAACACCCAAGGTAAACACGCGCCGCGCGTTCCAAATCGCTTCGGCTGCGGCATTCATTTCTTCAGCTGAAATGCCAGCGAAGGTCTCCTCAATGTTGGTCATCACATCACGCACCATATCGGCGTAGAGACCGCCCAAATCGCCCGACTTTGAGATGTCCTGCAACCACCGCGCACGGTCAGGGAAATCTGCGGCACCATTGCGGATAGCATCCCGAAACGGCGCGCGGAAATCCTCATAGCCTTCAAAACCCACTTGCCGCGCCATGCGGACAACGGTGTTTGGTTTCACATTTGCGGCTTGCGCGATTTCGCGCACCGTCGACACGCCAACATCACGCGGGTTTTCCAAAACGTAGGTTGCGGCTTTGCGGGCTTCTGGCGTCAGCTCTGACAGTTCTCCCGCAAGGCGGTTCAGAATCGTGTTTGATACATTTGTCCCATTCATGATTGACGATGGTACTTATGTCCTCTTAGCATGTCCACAGAAAATACGACTCATTGGAGATGTTTGCCTTGGCCACAGAACTTCCAACCACCGCACGCGTTGTCATCGTAGGGGGCGGCGTGATGGGTGTCGGACTTGCGTACCATCTGGGCCATGCGGGCTGGGGCGACGATACTGTTCTGCTCGAAAAAGCGGAGCTGACATCGGGCAGCACGTGGCACGCGGCCGGTCAAATTACGCATTCGACCTCCAGCTTTGGTTTGGGCAAATGCGTCGATTACAACATCGGCCTTTATTCCGGTCGGCTAGAGGCCGAAACCGGCCAATCCGTCACGTGGCACGGCTGTGGCTCATTTCGACTGGCCTACACCGAGGACGAGATGGACTGGCTGCGACATACCCTGTCTGTGGGTCGCTCACTTGGGTTCAACATCGAATTGGTCGGACCTCAAAAGGTGGCCGAGCTGCACCCGTTCTACAATCTCGACGGCGTTCTGGGCGCGCTGCACACGCCTGATGACGGGCATGTCGATCCAACGAATGTGACCATGGCCATGGCAGCCGGCGCACGTCAGAAAGGCGTGAAAATCATCCGACGGTGCAAAGCGACAAACATCACCCAATTGCCATCTGGCGAATGGCACGTTGAGACGGACAAGGGCAAGATCACCTGCGAACACGTGGTCAACGCGGGCGGCACCTATGCGCGCCAAATGGGCGAATGGTCAGGCCTGCAATTGCCGATGACGTCCATGACGCACCATTATTTTGTCACCGAGCCCGTGCCGGAATTTGAAGCACTGGACACTGAACTGCCTGTGATCCGCGACGACAAGAAAGTGTCGGGCTATATCCGCATGGAACAAAAGCGCGGGCTGATCGGGATTTACGAAAAGGAAAACCCGAACTCAGTCTGGCACGATCACTGCCCGTGGGACTATGAAAACTGGCTATTTGATGCCGACTATGACCGCGTCATGCCCTACCTTGAGGAAAGCCTGAACCGCATGCCGATCTTTGCGGACCTTGGCATTCAGCGCGAAGTACACGGCGCGATCAGCCATCCCCCCGATGGAAACCCATTGATCGGCCCGGCACCCGGTGTACGCAATTACTGGTGTTGCTGTGGCACGCAAATCGGTATTGGCTGGGGGCCGGGTCTGACCCGCGAATTGGCCCGCTGGATGGTGCATGGCGCGGCGGATATTTCCATGCGCGAGTATGACCCGCGCCGCTTTGGCAGCTATGCCACCAAAAACTGGCAGGTGGTGAAGGCCGAAGAAGACTATTGCCTGCGCCACGAAATCCCCTTCCCGCATTTCAACCGATTGGCGGGGCGCCCGATCAAACCGTCTGCCTTGCATGACCTTCTGAAATCCAAAGGTGCGGTCCATGAAGAGGTTTATGGGTTCGAGCGCCCCCGCTTCTTTGCCAAAGGGATCGCGCAAGAGGATCACTATTCGTTCAACCGCACCCCCGTCGATGAGATGGTCGCGGCAGAGGTGAACGCGGTGCGCGAACACGTCGGCCTCATGGATGTGACCGCCTTCACCAAGGTACTTGTCGAGGGGCCGGATGCCTATGCCCTGCTTGACCGGCTGACAGCGAACCGGATGCCGCAGAAAGTGGGCTCAATCACCCTGACGCACATGCTGAACCGCGCGGGGCGGATCGAGTTGGAAACAACGATTGTACGTATGGCTGATGACCAGTTCTATCTGGTATGCGCCGCCTTCTTTGAACAGCGCTTGCTGGATCATTTGGCACAACATCGCGACGCGGAGGACGTGACGGTCTCCGCATTGTCATCTGAATGGTCCGCTCTGTCGCTCAATGGCCCAAAGGCACGGGATGTTCTGGCGGCTTGCACGGATTCTGACTTATCAAACGCTGGGTTTCGCTGGCTATCTGCGCAGAAAATCACTGTCGCTGGTCACGATATATGGGCCTTCCGCATGTCCTATGCGGGCGAATTGGGGTGGGAATTTCACATGCCAAACGCCGCCTGTCTGGACGTCTACACCGCATTGTGGGCAGCGGGGGAAGCACATGGCATCGCAGATTATGGCTCGTTTGCGATGAACGTGATGCGGATGGAGAAAGGCTTTAAGGGCGCGGGAGAGCTGACCAACGAAGTTACGCTCGCCGAGGCTGATGTGCTGCGCTTTGCCCGCACAGACAAAGACTATCTGGGGCGTGACAAAACCTTGAACACTGACCTGAAACTGGTTTGCGCCTACCTTGAAATTGAACCTGACGGCAAAGCCGACGGGCACGGAGGCGAGGCGGTGATGCTGAACGGCAAGGTCGTTGGTTCAACCGCATCGGTGGCGTATGGGCCAACCGTCGGCAAAATTTTGGCATTCGCCTATGTCAAACCCGCAGCGGCCGCTCCTGACACCCAATTGCAGGTGGTCATTCACGGAGACCCCAGAGCCGCCCGCGTCTTGGGCGCGCCTGCCTATGATCCGGACAGCCTGAAACCTCGAATGGATCTGGCATGACCCACCCCACAACAATGCGTGTGATGGTCACAATGGGGCATGGCGACCTCAACCAAATGGTGGTGTACGCGGATTGGCCTCGGCCTGAACCCGCCTCAGGCGAAGTATTGATCCGCGTTGGCGCATGTGGGTTGAACAATACCGACGTAAACGCGCGCTCGGGCTGGTGTTGGAAAACCGTAACGGATGGCTGGACCTATCCGGCAGACCAACTCCGCGCGGCACAGGCCGCTCCTATCTCAAAAACACCCACCGGCGGAAACATAGTGGTCAGTCCATGAAAATCACACGCATCCGTATCTACAAAACAGACCTGCCCTACGTGGGTGGTCGGTATGTTTGGGGCGCCGGCAATTCGATTGAAACGGCGCGTGCCAGCGTGGTGGTCATCGACACTGATGCTGGTTTGCAAGGCTGTGGCGAATTCACACCTTGTGGCGAAAACTACATGGTGGCCCATTCTGAGGGAGTGGAGGCCCTTGCCCGTCTTGCCGCCCCAAAATTACTTGGCGAAGACCCGCGCCAAGTTGGGCGCATCGAGCAGCTCATGGATCACACAGTGCAAGGGCACGGGTATGCCAAAGCTCCGTTTGATGCTGCCTGCTGGGATATCTTGGGGCAGGCCTGCCATCAGCCTGTCTGGATGCTTTTGGGCGGCAAGCTGACCGACGGCGCGCCAATGTACCGAGTAGCCCCACAAAAGGGCACGGATGAAACGCTTGCCGAAATGGAGCGCTATCGTGCGGACGGGTATGAACAATTCCAAATCAAAGTTGGCGGTGATTGGGCTACAGATATCGACAGGATCATTGCAGGTGTTGGGTTGCTGAAATCGGGCGAAAAGGCGATGGCAGACGCCAATCAAGCTTGGCGTGTGGATAATGCCATCCGAGTGGCCCGCGCAACAGCTGATCTGGACTACATTCTCGAACAACCATGCCGCACTTACGAGGAGTGCCAGCAAGTCAGGCGCGTTGCCCATCACCCCATGAAGTTAGACGAATGCGTCACGGGTATGGCTGCTGCTCAGCGTATCGTGGCGGATCGCGGCGCCGAAATATGTTGTTTGAAGATTTCAAACCTAGGTGGAATTTCCAAGACGCGGCGCGTGCGGGACTTCTTGGTCGACAACCGTATTCCTGTTGTCAGCGAAGATACATGGGGCGGTGAGATTACGACCGCCCTTGTCGCACATTTTGCGGCCTCGACCCCGCCCGAATACCTGCAGAACACGACAGATCTCATGCACTACAATGCGCGGTCCACCGGCATTGGCAGGGCTTGGTCCGAGGGCGGAAAACTATATGCGCCGGATACACCGGGCCTTGGGGTAACAGCCGATTTCGAAAGCCTTGGCGCGCCCGTTTTGGAGTTTTCAGGATGAAGATCACACGCCTTTCTGTCTATCATGTCGATCTGCCGCTAGAGCATCCCTATTGGCTGTCTGGCGGACGATTGAAGTTTGAAACGCTCGACGCAACGCTGGTCAAAATCGAGACCGATGCAGGCCTCATCGGCTGGGGTGAAGGTACGCCGTGGGGTCACACCTATGTGCCGGCACACGGACCGGGCGTTCGCGCAGGGATTGAAACGATAGCTTCGTTCATCATCGGGCTCGATCCGCGCAAAGTGCTTGATGTTGAACGGGCGATGGACCTCGCGCTGCCTGGTCATCTCTATGCAAAAGGCCCCATTGATATGGCGTGTTGGGACATTGCGGGGCAAGCCGCTGGCCTGCCTATTGCCGATCTGATGGGCGGTGGATCACGCACGCCGCGCCCCATTGCGTCGTCCGTCGGTGCCAAGACAGTAGAAGAAACCCGAGTCGTAATCGACCGCTACCGCCAGCGCGGCTACATCGCGCATTCGGTCAAAATCGGCGGTGATGTGGAACGTGATATCGCAAGGGTGCGCGACGTCGAAGACATCCGGCTGGATCGCGAAATCATGCTGTACGACGTGAACCGTGGCTGGACCCGCCAACAGGCACTGCGTGTTATGTCCGCGACCGAAGACTTAAACGTGATGTTCGAACAGCCCTGCGAAACGCTTGATGATATTGCCGCGATTTCCGGCAAACATGCCGCGCCTGTGTCGGTGGATGAGGCGTTGGTGACGTTGCAAGACGCCGCTCGTATCGCGCGTGATGGCTTGGCCGAGGTCTTTGGGATCAAACTCAACCGTGTCGGCGGGTTGACCAAAGCCGCACGCATGCGGGACATTGCGTTAGCTCATGGCATCGACATGTTCGTGATGGCAACCGGTGGCTCGGTCTTGGCGGATACCGAAGCCCTGCACTTTGCGGCCACAGTCCCTGATGCGAACTGCCACGCTGTCTGGGCCTGTCAGGATATGCTTACCATCGACATCGCGGGCGGGCGTGGGCCGCGCAATCAGAACGGTTATTTGCATCTGCCTGAAACTCCGGGATTGGGGGTTCATCCTGATGAAGACGCCTTAGGCGATCCTGTGGCGGTCTACACATGAAGGTCAACCGTATCACGCTCTGGTCTGTCGACCTGACAAGCCACGAAACCTATTACATGGCCGAGGGTAAAACCTGCGCGACAGTCAAAACCCATGTGCTTTCTCTCGAAACAGACACAGGATTAAAAGGCTGGGGCGAGGTATGTCCGATCCCCCATTACCTGCCTGCCTTTGCAGACGGGGTACCAAGTGCGATCAGGGAGATGGCGCCAGAAATTCTGGGCATCACACCTACGGGTATCGACGCCCCAATGCGCAAACTGGACGGGTTCCTGCAAGGGCATCTCGCAGCAAAATCAATCGTGGATATGGCACTGTGGGATCTCTTTGGCAAAGTGACCAACCTTCCGCTATATCAACTGCTGGGGGGACGTACCCGCCGCGACATGCCGCTTTATCATTCGATCACATGCGTCGATCCTAACGAGATGGCACGCATCGCCAAGGAGGCCTACGCCACTGGCATTCGTCAGTTTCAGGTGAAGCTCGGAGCGGACGCGAATTGGGAAGCAGACGCCGAACGACTGACGAAGGTGCGCGAAGCCGTAGGTCGTGGGCCGTTGGTTTATGGCGACTGGAATTGCGGGGCCACGAAACTACAGGCTACGCGCAGTGGTCGCGCGGTGGCGCATCTCGACATTATGCTGGAGCAACCTTGCAAGACGCTCGAAGACTGTTCTGCCGTCCGACAAGCGACAGGCCTGCCGATGAAAATCGACGAAGGCGCTTATGATCTCGCGTCCCTTATGGGGGCTGCTGAACTTGGCGTTTTGGACGCCGTCGCGCTCAAGCTGTCAAAATTTGGAGGGTTTTCGGCCATGCGCCGTGCGCGTGATCTTGCAGTACAACTCGGGGCCGAAATTTGCGCCGAATGCACCTGGGGCTCGGATATTGTGACCGCAGCCTCACTCCATTTTGCAGCCTCGACACCGCAAGGTTCGTTACTCAACACATGCGATTTGTCGTCCTACGTCGCACCACGCATCGCACCTGATTGCCCCACTCGCGAAAACGGCCGCATCGCCCCGCCCGAGGGCGCTGGCCTTGGCGTGACACCAAATCTCGACATTCTCGGAACCCCCGTTCTTGAACTGGCCTAAAACATGCAAAAACTAACATCGCAATCAGATTGGATCGCCCGCGCTCAAGCGGTTCTACCCGCTGGCGGCTTCGGCAACTTCGACCCAAACATCATCATTGCACACGGTGAGGGGAGCCATGTGTGGGACGAGGACGGCAACGAATATATCGACTACCTGATCGGATCTGGCCCCATGCTGTTAGGTCATGGCCATCCCGAGGTCATGGAAGCAGTTCTAGAGCAGCTTCCCAAAGGCATGACCTTTTTTGCCAACAACGCCAAAGGAATTGAGCTTGCACAAGCCATTGTGGACGCCGTGCCATGCTGTGAACAGGTGCGGTTTGTCGCATCGGGTGGCGAAGCCGACATGTACGCCATCCGCCTTGCGCGCGCGTACACGGGCCGCAACAAGATCCTGAAATTCGAAGGCGGCTATCACGGCATGAGCGCGGAAGCACAGATGAGCCTCGCGCCCTCTGCCCACGTGAATTTTCCACAAGCCGTTCCCGACAGCGCAGGCATCCCGCAGGGTGTCGCAGATCAAATGCTGATCGCGCCCTACAATGATTTGGCGGCCGTCGAGGCGCTCTTAAATGAAAACAAGGACGTTGCGGCCATTATCGCGGAGCCATTGCAACGGATCATTCCTGCCGAACCCGGCTATCTGCAAGGCCTGCGTGAGCTGTGTGACAAATACTCCGTTTTGCTGATCTTCGACGAAATTGTCACTGGATTTCGATTGGCCTATGGCGGCGCGCAAGAACGCTATGGGGTGACGCCCGATATTTGTACGTTGGGTAAAATCATCGGTGGCGGCTTTCCCCTTGCGGCCCTTGGGGCGAGTGCCGAAATCATGCAGCACTTTGACAAATCAGTTGTTGGTGCGGACAAATGGCTCATGCAATTGGGGACTCTGTCAGGGAACCCTGTCGCAGCGGCCGCGGGTCTCAAAACAATGGAGGTCCTGCGTCGCAACGGAAGCTATGACACGTTGCGCGCCATCGGCAAATCCCTGCAAGATATACAAAGTGACGCGCTGACCGAAGCGGGTGTTCCGCATCAGGTTTGCGGCGATGAAACCCTGTTTGATGTCGTTTTCACCAAGGAGGCATGCAGGGACTATCGTTCGGCAAAGCACGACGACCCTTCACATAATGCTACGTACAACGCCACACTGCGCGAAAATGGCATCTTCAAATCGCCCGGCAAACTCTATCCATCTCTCGCGGTTACAAAAGCAGATTTGGAACAGACACGAGACGCCGTTCTGAAAGCAGTTCACACAACTTTCTTGGCCTAGATGTGAGCGCCGTCGCTCAACAAAAAAAGACCCCGCACTCTGCGGGGCCTTTTCAATGTTGTCCCTGATGGACTGGGCCGTGGGGTGGCCTCTTTTTAAAGTCCCAGATCACTCATCAGAGTGCCTAGGTCATTCACTCGCTGCGACATTGAGGTCGCAGTCATGTCGTCAGTTGCATTCTCAACGCCCGCTTTCGCCTCATCGAGAAGGGCTTCGACGTTTTCACGGGTGACATCGCTGCGATCCATCGCAGCTTCGGCAAGCACTGTTGCAGCCTCACCTGATATTTCCGCAAAACCACCCGTGACCACGTATTCGGTCACACCGCCATCACCATGCACTTTGATCACGCCGGGGCGGAGCGTTGTCAGCACCGGCGCGTGGTTTGGCATAGCGGCCATGTCGCCCAGCATACCGGGCAACTCGACCATCGTTGCGGCGACGCTTGCAAGCTTTTTCTCAGGGCTCACAAGGTCAAATTGGATAGTGTCAGCCATAGCTGTCTCCTAGTCCGTTTCGCCTTAGGCGGCCTCAGCAGCCATACGCTCGGCTTTGGCAATCACATCGTCGATGCCGCCAACCATGTAGAAGGCTGCTTCTGGCAGGTGATCGAACTCACCGGCAGCAACGCGCTTGAAGCTGTCGATTGTGACTTCGAGCGGCACCTGAATACCGTCAACACCGGTGAAGACTTTCGCAACATCGAAGGGCTGCGACAAGAAGCGCTGGATTTTCCGCGCGCGTGTCACGGTCAGTTTGTCTTCCTCGCTCAATTCGTCCATGCCCAAGATAGCGATGATGTCTTGCAAGCTCTTGTAGCGTTGCAGGATACCCTGAACGTCACGGGCCACTTGGTAATGCTCTTCACCCACAACCTGTGGATCGAGGATACGCGAGGTGGAATCGAGCGGATCAACCGCCGGATAAATACCCAGCTCGGAAATCGCACGGGACAGAACTGTCGTCGCGTCCAAGTGCGCGAAAGAGGTCGCTGGTGCAGGGTCGGTCAAGTCATCCGCTGGCACGTAGATCGCCTGCACAGAGGTGATCGATCCGCGACGGGTCGATGTGATCCGCTCTTGAAGCGCGCCCATATCGGTCGCGAGTGTCGGCTGGTAGCCCACCGCAGATGGGATACGGCCCAAAAGCGCAGACACCTCGGAACCCGCTTGCGTAAAGCGGAAAATGTTATCGACGAAGAACAAAACGTCTGTACCGGACTGATCGCGGAACTGCTCGGCCAATGTCAGACCGGACAGCGCAACGCGAAGACGCGCACCTGGAGGTTCGTTCATCTGACCGTAAACGAGCGCCACTTTACTCTCTTCGAGATTATCGGGGTTGATAACGCCGCCTTCGATCATCTCGTAGTAAAGGTCGTTCCCTTCACGGGTCCGCTCACCCACACCGGCGAACACCGAGTAGCCGGAGTGAACTTTCGCGATGTTGTTGATAAGTTCCTGAATAAGAACGGTTTTACCAACACCCGCACCGCCGAAGAGGCCAATTTTACCACCCTTCGCGTAGGGCGCGAGAAGGTCCACAACCTTGATGCCCGTGACCAGAACTTCCGCCTCAGTCGCCTGATCGGCAAACTCTGGCGCTGGCTGGTGGATCGGGCGGCTCTCCGCGGCTTTCACCGGGCCTTTTTCGTCAACCGGATCGCCGGTCACGTTCAGGATGCGGCCCAGTGTGGCGTCGCCCACAGGAACCGAAATAGGTGCGCCGGTGTCGATCACTTCATCGCCGCGCACGAGACCTTCGGTACTGTCCATCGCAATCGCGCGAACAGTGTTCTCGCCAAGGTGCTGTGCAACCTCGAGAACCAGCTTGTTGCCTTGGTTCTTGGTGTCCAGAGCGTTCAGAATTTCCGGCAGGTGGTCTTCGAATTGGACGTCGACGACCGCGCCGATCACTTGGGTGATTTTGCCTTTAGCATTAGCCATTTGCTGTCTCTCCAGTCGTCTAAAGCGCTTCCGCGCCCGAAATAATTTCGATCAGTTCGTTGGTAATCGCGGCTTGGCGCGAGCGGTTGTATTGGATGGTCAGTTTGTCGATCATCTCGCCCGCGTTGCGGGTCGCGTTATCCATAGCCGACATCCGCGCGCCTTGCTCGGATGCGCCGTTTTCAAGAAGCGCAGTGAAAATCTGCGTTGCGACCGAACGGGGCAGCAACTCGGCCAGAATTTCTTCTTCCTCAGGCTCGTAATCGTAGGACACGGCGCCATCCGCTTCGCTGGCCTCGGTTGCGTCGAACTTGGCAGGGATAAGCTGCTGTTCGGTCGGGACCTGGCTGATCACGCTCTCAAAGCGGTTGTAGAAGATCGTTGCCACATCGTACTCACCAGCGGCAAAGCGCGACAGAACATCGTCAGCCACGCCTTTTGCATTGGCATATCCGACCGATTTGACCTCTGTCATGTCAACATGATCAACCATCTTGTCGCCATGCTCGCGCTTAAGCTGCTCACGGCCTTTCTTGCCAACGGTTAAGATCTTCACCGTCTTGCCAGCCGATTCCAGCTCGGCGATCTTCGCACGGGCCGCTTTGACGATCGATGAGTTGAAGCCGCCGCACAATCCGCGCTCGGCGGTGGCAACGATCAGCAGATGCGTTTGATCGCTGCCTGTGCCCGACAATAGCTTGGGCGCAGTTTCCGACCCGGCGGATGCGCGGGTCAGATTGCCAAGCACTGTTTCCATGCGCTCGGAATATGGTCGTGCGGCTTCGGCAGATTCCTGAGCGCGGCGCAGTTTTGCCGCCGCGACCATCTGCATGGCCTTGGTGATCTTCCGCGTTGACTTAACGCTTTCGATCCGGATTTTCAGGTCCTTGAGGTTTGGCATGATGCCCTCCTAGTCGCGTTCGATCTTGCTGGTTCAGGCAAAATCTTTGGCGAAGCCCTCAACGGCTGATTTGATTTTCTCTTCAAGATCACCTTTGACCTTTTGGTCGTTGTTGGTGATATCATCGAGCAGATCGGCATGGTTTGTGCGCATGTTTGCGAGCAAATCACGCTCAAAGCGACCCACGTCGCCCACGGCGACATCATCAAGATAGCCTTTTGTGCCTGCATAGATCACCACAACCTGCTCTGCATTGGACAGCGGCGAGTATTGTGGTTGCTTGAGCAGTTCGGTCAGGCGCGCACCACGGTTTAGAAGTGCTTGTGTCGAGGCATCAAGGTCAGAGCCGAACTGCGCAAAGGCAGCCATTTCGCGATACTGCGCTAGTTCCAATTTGATTGAACCGGCAACCGATTTCATCGCATCGGTTTGCGCAGCAGACCCAACCCGGCTCACCGACAGACCGGTGTTCACCGCAGGGCGAATACCCTGGAAGAACAACTCGGTTTCGAGGAAGATCTGACCATCGGTGATCGAAATCACGTTGGTCGGAATAAAGGCCGACACGTCGCCGCCTTGTGTTTCCACGATGGGTAGCGCTGTGAGCGAGCCTGCACCGAAATCTTCGTTCAGTTTCGCCGAACGCTCCAGAAGGCGGGAGTGAAGGTAGAAAACGTCACCCGGATACGCTTCACGGCCCGGTGGGCGGCGCAGCAAGAGCGACATTTGACGATAGGCAACCGCTTGTTTGGTCAAATCGTCATAGATCATCAGGCCGTGCATGCCGTTGTCGCGGAAATACTCGCCCATGGATGTGGCGGAGTACGGTGCGAGGAACTGCATCGGCGCTGGATCGGACGCGGTTGCGGCAACTACGATAGAATAATCAATCGCGCCTGTCTCTTCGAGCTTTTTCACAAGCTGCGCAACGGTCGAG
>CAYRKW010000037.1:18255-32038 GCA_964425135.1 uncultured Rhodobacterales bacterium | reverse complement strand
TGACGCCCAGCCCGCACGAGTAGAATTGAATCAGATTTGTTGGACGGCGCTCTAGGGTTAGTCATCAGCGTTCCGCCTTCATCTTTCCCAAAAATACTCAAAACGGTTTGGCGGAACGCCAAACGATATGTCGTGCGGCCCGCAAGGGCCGCTCCGTTTGACAGGTCTCAAGCTTCGAGCGAGCGGCGCAGCAGCTCGATATCCTCTTCGATGCTGCTGTCGGTGGCCTTCAGCTCATTGATCTTCTTGACCGCATGCATAACCGTCGTGTGATCACGCCCCCCGAAACGCCGCCCGATTTCGGGCAAGCTGTTCGCCGTCAGGTTCTTCGCCAGATACATCCCAACCTGACGCGGCCGCGCCACCGCCCGCGCCCGCCGCGCTGACAGAATGTCATTGACCTTGAGATTGTAATGCGTCGCGATCTTGCGGATGATCTCGTCTATCGTCACCTTCCGGTCCGAAGCGCGCAGCACATCCGACAGACACTCCTGCGCCATCTCTAGCGACACAGGCTTGCCCGCAAGCGAGCCAAACGCAAAGAGCCGCGTCAGCGCGCCCTCTAGAACGCGCACGTTCGACGAAATGCGCTGGGCGAGGAATTTGAACACGCCCGGCATCACCTCAACCTCAGGATAGCTCTCGCGCTGCACTTCCGCCTTGGCCTCGATGATGCTCAGCCGCAATTCATAGTCCGTTGGATGCACATCCACCACCATGCCCCACTGCAAACGCGAGGTGATCCGCTCGCCAATCTCAATATCACCCGGCGCGCGGTCGGCAGAAATGACGATCTGCTTGTTCTGGTCCACAAGCGCGTTGAACGTGTCGAAAAACTCCTGCTGGGTCGAGTTTTTGCCCGCAATGAACTGCACATCATCGACCATCAACACATCGACCGAACGGAACAGCTCCTTGAAGCTCAGCGTGTCATTGCGGCGCAGGGCCTGCACAAAACGGTGCATGAACTGCTCTGCCGACAAATACATCACCTTGGCCTCAGGCCGGGTGGAGCGGATTTCCCAGGCAATCGCCTGCATAAGATGGGTTTTGCCAAGACCGGAGCCGCCATAAAGGAAGAGCGGATTGAAACGCACCGTCGGGCTTTCCGCCACCCGTTTGGCCGCCGCATAAGCCAGCTCATTGGGGCGGCCAACGACGAAATTCTCGAACTTGAAGCGCTCGTAAAGCTGCGAGCCAGCGCTGTCGAGGGTCTGCCAGTTGCCGCCATTGCCAGCCTCGCTGCCATTCCCGCCAAATCCGCCCGATTGCCCGCCAGAGGCGCTGGCGGTTGGGCGTGACGTTGGCTCTTTGCGGCTCGATTGCTGGGCAACCGCGAAGGCAAGGCGATCGACCCTGGCACCATATTCGAGAAACAACTCCCGAATGCGCAGGCCATAGCTGTTCTTGACCCAATTGCCGATAAAATTCGTCGGTGCCGCGAAATATGCGATACCGTCTTCAAGCTTCTTGAACTCGATAGGAGCGATCCAATTGGTGAAGGCGTCATTGCCAAGCGATGCCTCCAATCGCGACCTTACCAAGCTCCAGCTTTCCTGTGTCATAGTGTCCCCATGTCATTTTATAGCGCCATCCCAAATAGGGCAGCACGTGTTTGTCTGTGGCCAACCTTTAAAGGCTGGTCCGTTAGCGTGTCTTGGGCAGGTTTTTGTTCTGCCACCCAGATGTTCCTGCTGCGATAATCTCCGGCGTCTGGGTTCCCTCAAAACCTTCAGCGACGTTTATGCAGGTGCAATCAATAGACTTGCTCGACAAGACCTCTTGCATGTGGTGCGCGGCCTCCTTGGACCGCACGCCGGAGCGACAGATGAAATAGAGTTTGCTCGGATACGCGCCGCCTGTGGCTGCATCCATTTCTTCCGCAAAACTCGCATTCACCGACATATCCGGCGCCGAACGCCACTCGACGAGGTACATTGCCGCGTCGATCTGGCTGAGGTCAGGTGTCCCAATGCGCGCCCACTCCATCTGGGTGCGACAATCGACAAGGGCGGATGACTTTGACTTTGAAAGTTCCGCCCACACATCTTCGGGAAGCATGTCAGAAATAGAAATTTGACCGCTTCGCGTCATCTGTGCCCGTGCCCCTTGGTGATTCAGTGAGACCGTCATAGCCAACCAAACAAGGACCGATCAACAGTAACATCAACTTGACTTGAAGTTATTTTGAAAGCCGCCGTGATTCTCAAGAGGTGGTCAAATTTTGGGGGGAGTTTACCTACATACGACAATAAAACGCGGCCATTTCTGACGCGTTTTATTGATCTATTCTTCGACCAAATCCTGATGTTCGAATCTTCCCCGTCAGGCTAGCCAAGCTGCCGAAGCGGAACAACGTGACCGAATCGAGAACGTCACAAATCAACCAAAATATTTTCCATTTGGCGTAATTGCGCCGAAAATTTCTGGACGAATCGACGGCGTCTCCGGCGATAACAAATGTGGTGAGACCGCCCGATTTCCGGGGCGGCGGCGTTGACGCCAGAGCGGCGGTCTGTAACCTCGCGGTTCAGGCGAAACTCTAAGGACGCACATCTATATGGCCGATCAGACCCACGCTTTTGCGGCGTGCGATATTCCCGGCGGCAGGGCTCTCTTGGGGACGCGCGTGGCCCAAATTCCGGCGGACGGCGAAGCGCCCCTGCGCCACAAAAAGCTCAAACCCTTTCGCATCAACCCCACCACCGTGACCAATGCCGAGTTTGCGGCGTTCACAGCAGCAACCGGCCATCAAACCGAGGCAGAGCGTTTCGGCTGGTCTTTTGTGTTCTGGAGCGACATCGACCACCGCATCAAAGAATCCGTGGGCGTTGCAGGCGCTGATTGGTGGCGGCGGATAGACGGCGCCAATTGGCGCGATATCAACGGACCGGGAACCTATGAGACCGCCTGTCACCCGGACCATCCGGTTGTTCATCTGGCGTGGACCGATGCCGCTGCCTACGCAAAATGGGTTGGCGGCAGATTACCGAGCGAGGCGGAATGGGAACATGCCGCGCGCGCCGGGCAGGGGGATGTTCTCTTCCCATGGGGCGACGATCTGCCGGATGATACCACCCATCTGCCGTGCAATATTTTTCAGGGACACTTCCCGCAAGACAATACCTGTGCCGATGGATGGAAGACGACCGCGCCCGCCAAGTCGTTCGAGCCAAATGCCTACGGGCTCTATAATATGGTCGGTAATGTCTGGGAGTGGACGGCGGATCGCTACACCATAAAATCGCTCAAAAAAGAGGTCCGCACACGGCTCGACACAATGCGCGGGTTTCGCGTGCTCAAGGGCGGGTCATTCCTGTGCCATCGCAGCTACTGCTACCGCTACCGGATCGCCGCCCGCATCGGCAATTCGCCCGACAGCACCACGACCCATACCGGGTTTCGCGTGGTCTGGGACATCTAGAGCGCGTCCCTCAGTTGCGCGGCAACAACCTGATGAAGGCTCACTCCGGCGCGCGCGGTGTGGGAAGCGGTTGGCGCTCGCGCATCAGCTTGCGCCGTGCGTCCGGCGCGGAAAACTACTCGAAATAGGCCGGGTGGGTTTTGTGGATGAAATCGATCGTCTGATCCAACCGCGACAGATGCTTTCTCGTTGTGCTCAGCGCTTTTTCAAGATCCCCCGACGCAAGCCCCGCCGCGATATCCCGGTGATCGTCGAGAACCGATTTGGCCTCGCTGTCTTTCGTTAAGCTCAGAACACACAGACGATCCAGAGTTTGCTTTGAATCAAGGATCGCTTCAAAGGCCAAAGGATTGTTGCTGAGCTGACAGATCAAACGGTGGAAATCATAGTCGAGCGCGTGGAATGTTGTCAGATCGCTCGCTGCGATGGCCTGTTCCTGTTGCGCAATGTTCTTCTCCAGCCGAGCGTTCGCGTCATCGTCCCACAGGCTGACAGCGTGCCGGGTGATCTCAAGTTCGACGGACAAACGGACAAATCGTGCAAGCGTAATCCGGTCCATGGAAAACCGCCGCACCTCAGTGGCTCTTTGCGGACGGATCAGCAGCAGCTCTTCGTTGCCCAGCCTGGTAAACGCATTGCGGACCGGCTGGCGAGAGACGCCAAACCTGCGCGCGATTTCCGTCTCCGAAACCTTCGTGCCGGGAAGGATCTTCAGTGAGACGATCTCATCCAACAGGGTTTCGTAAACTGCATCCGTTGTTGTTCGTCTTATCGTGTCTTCCAAGACCAATTTTCCCAAAACCTTCTCACCAAAATGCCCGCCCGAAAATCATATTCAGTCGTATGTCGCACACGATCAGAGGCGCAGGACCGCGTTGCAAGGCAGCGATTGGCGCAGCTGACAGGCCAAGCCCTCTTCGCGCTCCAACCCATATTGTGGAAACTTGGATACCACAATTGACAAAACTGGGATACCAGTTTTACCTGTGACCTGACAGTGATTCCGGTTTTAGGAGGATGCGGGCCGGTAAAGACCCGATATGTGAATGTCCTTCTCAGCTAAATCCCGTCGAAACCATAGGGAGAGACAAGATGACTTTTGCTAAAACGCTTTTTGCAGCAGCCACAGCGGTTGCTCTCGTTGCAACATCCGCGAATGCTGAAGGCTGGCGCGCGTGGAACATCCACAACGACGGCCACCCCAACACAGCGGCGATGGACAAGTTCGCCGAGCTGGTCAATGACGCAACCGGCGGCGAAATTACCGTCGACGTATTCCACGGCGGCGTGCTCGGATCGCAGCCCGATGCAATCGAACAAGTCCGCATCGGTGCCATCGAGATTGGGAACTTTAACCTTGGCCCCATCGGTCCGATGGTCAAGGAAGCTAATCTGGTATCGCTCCCCTTCATCTTCAAAAGCGTCCCGCACATGTTCCGTGTTATGGAAGGTGAGGCCGGAGAGGTCTTGGCGGCAGCCATGGGAGAAGCTGGTATTCTTCCGCTCGCATGGTTCGATGCTGGTGCGCGTTCTTTCTATGCGCAAAAACCGATCAACACCCCGGCCGATGTTGAAGGTCTGAAAATCCGGGTGATGAACAACGATCTCTACACTGCAATGATCGCCGAGATGGGCGGCAATCCGTCTCCGATGGCGTTCTCCGAAGTTCAGCAAGCCCTCAAGACCGGTGTTGTGGACGGTGCAGAGAACAACTTCCCCTCGTTCAAGAGCGTTGGCCACTACGAAGTGACCACACATTATTCCCTGTCCGAACACCTGATCATCCCCGAGTGCATCTGCGTGAACACAGAAAAGTTCAACGCGTTGTCCCCCGAGATGCAGGACGCCCTGCGCAGCGCTGCTGTCGAAGCGGCTCTGATCCAGCGTGAACTTTGGACCGTTGGGTCTGAACAGGCCCGCGCGGATGTTGAAGCGGCTGGTATCAAGGTCAACGAGATCGCGGACAAAGCACCGTTCCAAGCGGCAATGGATGCAGTCTATGCGGATTATCTCGCGGCCAACCCGGATATGAAAACGCTCGTCGATCTGGCGAAATCCACAGAGTAAGCCTGAGCAAACAGGCACACCAATAAGAGCGCCCGGCTCCACCTTTGGACGCCGGGCGCTTTGTCTCGAAGGGGAACGCATGCCGCACCAGAACAAACCACCCGCATTCCTCAGACCCATGGACAGGGTCTTCGATGTTTTGGCGAGTGCATGCATTCTTATTGCCGGAATTGCGCTTGTCACCATGACGATTATTTTCGCGTGGCTTGTGTTCGGTCGATACGTCCTGAATGACACGCCCACCTGGGTCGAGCAGGTGTCACTTCTGCTGGTAATGGTGATTGCGTTTTTGGGCGCTGCGGCAGGCGTGCATAATCACACACATCTTTCCGTGGTCATTTTCCGAAACATCGTCCCATCGCGGGTCCGCACTGTGTTTGTCGTGATCTCCGACATCTTGCTGGCCGCCTTTGGCGCCATGATGTTCTGGTACGGAATCGAGCTGACCCTGTTCAAATGGGACACGTTAATTCCGCTCATCCAGTGGTCGGAGGGACTTCGATCCTTGCCCCTGACCATCAGCGGCATACTGCTGTTTCTCTTTTCAACCGGCCATCTGATCCGCCTCGCTTTGGGCCGGGATGAACGCCAAGACAACATAGATCAGGGCTGAATATGGGACTGATGGTTCTTCTGGGCGTTTTTGCCGTTTGCGTCGTCATCGGCACGCCAGTGGCTTACGCGCTGGGCATCGCGGCACTCTCGGCCTTCTGGTTCGAGGGGCTACCGCTCTTCGTGGGCTTTCAACGGATTGTCTCGGGCATCAACGTATTCTCGCTCATGGCAATCCCGTTCTTTATCTTTGCGGGCGAGCTGATGTTTCACGGCGGGATTGCGATCCGGCTGGTCAGATTTGCCCAAGCCGCCGTGGGTGCGGTGCGGGGCGGTCTGGGCATCGTAAACGTGTTTTCCTCGATGCTGTTTGGCGGCATTTCCGGCTCAGCCATTGCCGACATCTCCGCATTGGGCTCGATCCTGATCCCGGTGATGAAAGACAAGGGCTATGATGCCGACTACGCGGTCAACGTGACCGTGACCTCCTCGATTGCCGGCATCATCATCCCGCCAAGCCACAACATGATCATCTTCGCGCTTGCAACCGGCGGGGCCGTATCGATCTCGAAACTCTTCCTTGCTGGCGTTGTGCCCGGCGTGCTGATGTGCTGCTGCCTAGCCCTTGCCGCCTATGTGGTTGCAGTCAAACGCGGCTATCAGGCCGAGCAGTTTCCCGGCTGGACCGCGCTTGCCATTGCCTTTGTCGGATCCATTCCCGGCTTGCTCACCGCCGTGATCATCGTCGGCGGCGTCCTGTCAGGCGTATTCACCGTAACCGAGTCCGGCGCATTTGGCGCAATGTACGCCTTTGTGGTGACCCTGATCGTCTATCGCACCCTGTCCTGGGACGGCTTCAAAACCGCGGTAATCTCATCCGTGCGCACCACGTCCATGGTGATGATCCTGATCGCCTGCGCGGGCGCATTCGCCTATATGCTGACCTTCAACCGGGTGCCCACCAAGACGGTCGAATTCCTGCTGGGCATCACCGAGAACCCGATCCTGATCCTGCTGATGATCAATGCCGTGCTGTTGCTGTTGGGCATGATCATGGATATGGCAGCGCTTATTCTGATCTGCACCCCGATCTTCCTGCCTGTGATGAACATGCTGGGCATCGATCCGCTTCAGTTCGGCATGATCCTTCTGGTTAACCTGGGCCTTGGCCTGTGCACACCGCCCGTGGGGACGTGCCTCTTTGTGGGGTGCGCTGTGGGTAAATTACCGATGGAAAAAGCGATCCGAACGATCTGGCCGTTCTATCTGGCCATTTTTGCGGCTCTGATGCTCATCACCTTTGTGCCCGCTATCTCCCTGACGCTACCAAATCTGGTCGTCGGTCCGTAGAGCGTCGCTCATTACCACTCCGGCTGGGAATAACTCAGGCCATAGCGCTCGAAAATCGCCGCCAGGCGACCATCGTTCACGGCTGCACGAACGGCGTCATCCACCGCATAACTCAACGGCCTCCAGCTATGCCGAACCGCAACCCCAAGCGTCCACGTTCCCAGCGACAGACCGGGCAGGGGCGGCTGGTGAATATCGAGCGCATCATTTAACCCATGCTCCAGTTGGGCCCGCGCGCCCATCACGGCGACAACCTCACCGTTGCGCAGCCCCTCCATCGCCGCATCCGGTGAGGCGTAGCGCGTCATATTCGGCACCAGCGCACCGTTCATGATCGACGTGAGGTAAAAATCGGCAAGCGAGTCGTTTTCCACACCCACCTTATCGAACCGGAAAAAAGCGGGCGTCGGCCCACCATCCGCATAGCTCTCTTTACGAAAGGCAATGGCGATCTCTTCGTTGAAATACTGACCCGTCAGAACGACCTGCTCGTTGCGACAGGCCAACTCGCGATTATACGGCACATGCAGCATCACGTTGGCGATCTGCCCGCCGATCAAACGACCTTTCGAGACGTTGAACCGCAGGTCCGCATCAACATTCTCACCGGCAGCGGTCTCGTAAAACCGCGCCTCAACGCCAAGATCTTCGGCAATGATCTCCGCCAGTTCAATATCAACACCCCGAAGCACGCCGTCCTCGCGCCAGGAGTAGGGCGCGAAATCCTCGTAGACCGCAAACAGGATGAAGCCGCGATCGATAATCTCATCAAGGCTTTGACCAACAATATCCCGCGATGTGTTTTGCGGCTTACGCTCCGCATCAAACCCGGTTTTTATACCCTCGCAGTTTTGCGCATGGGCATGGCTGGCTGCAAACGCCAGACAGAGAAAAACAAATGCGAAAACTCTGGTCATTGTCCTGCGATCATTGTGCCGCCGACAACCCTATGACCAGCACGTCGGCAGCGTTCTTGATGCTGGTATCGCTGCCGTCAAGCGCCGCCACCGCCCGGCTCGCCACACTATCGGCCAAGGGCGCGCCGGAGCCGGTTTCAACCCCACTCGCAATCTCCGCCAACTTGGCTTTCATATCCGCAAGCTCATCCGCATGATCCCCGACAGCGGCTTGCGCATCCGACAACTCAACCAGCCGGTCGCGATAGGTTTTGAGCTGATCTGCAAATTCATCCAATGCCCCATCATCAGGACGCGCCTCGATGTACGTGCGGATCGCCCAGGCAGCCTCTTGGCTCAGCAATTCGCCAAACGCGGGCATCTTCGTGATACCGTTTTGCGTGTACCCCAGCGTGAACCGCTCCAGATACCACTCATCACCATAGTCATCCGCCTCAAGATACCGCAAATCCGGGGCCAGCCCGCCTGACACCGCCTGAAGTCCGTGACAGCGTGCGCAGTTTTGGTTGTAACCGGAAGCCCCGACTTCCACCGCCCGCGCCCAATGCTCACCTGTCGGATCGCGCCATGGGTTCTCCGCCAACCACTCGCCCTCAAGCGTCGGCAAACCGGATGTATCAACCGCTTGAGGCGCGACATCGCCATGTCCGAACCCTGCATTGGGTGCCACAAAGGCAACGGCAAACAAACTCAAGATGAATGGGCGCATGGTGCCTCCTCTGACCTGTTCCTTCTTCGTCTTACGCAAAACTCACGCCTCTACGATATTGGACTTTCGGCGCAAGGTCACCGTAGTCCGTAAGACTATGGTCTGATACCTATTTTCTGCCGGTTTGGGTCTCTTGTTAACATGAAGTTCATCCTCACATTGGCGCTCTTACTTGCAATCGGTTTCGTCACGCCAGTGAGCGCACAAATCGACGTCAAAATCGCCTATCTGAAAGGCTGGCGCGCTCTGCCGCCAACCCTCTCCAACCTTGACCCGATCCCTGATGATGAAGGGCTGAGTGGGGCGCAGCTTGGCCGCGAAGACAATGCGACAACCGGCAAATTCCTCAAGCAGAGTTATGAGTTGCTGCCCTTCGAGGCCAGCCCGGACGATGATCTGACCGCGATTGCGCGAGAGGCGCTCGACGCGTCTGATTTTCTGGTCCTTAACGCCACGCGCGCAGATGTGTTGATGATCGCTGATATGCCGGAGGCGCAAGGCAAGCTGATTTTTAACGCAAGCGCGCCGGACAATGACCTGCGCTCGGATGCGTGCCGTGCAAATGTGTTTCACACCCTGCCGAGCCGCGCCATGCTATCGGACGCGCTCGCGCAATTTGCCGTGCAAAAGAAATGGACAGATTGGGCGCTGATCACCGGACCGCGAGAGGAAGATCAAGCCTTCGCCGCATCGCTCGATGCCTCTGCGGGCAAGTTTGGCGTGCGCATTCGGGATCGCAAAACCTGGACATTCGATGCGGATATGCGCCGCAACGCCAGTGCAGAGGTGCCGCTTTTTACGCAGAGCTTTCCCGAACATGACATGCTGATTGTCGCAGATGAGGCGAATGATTATGCCCGTTATGTCATGTTCAACACATGGGATCCGCGCCCCATCGGCGGCTCCGAGGGCGTGGTGCCCGCCGCTTGGCACAGGGCGGTGGAACAGCATGGCGCGGCACAATTGCAAAGCCGGTTTCAAGAGCTTGCAGCCCGCCCCATGCGCTCCATCGATTGGGCCGCATGGGCCGCCGTGCGCAGCATCGGCGAGGCCGTAACCCGCACCAATGCCACCGATCCGGCAAGCGTGCGCGCCTTTCTTTACAGCGACGCCTTCGAGCTTGGCGGCTTCAAGGGTCGCAAACTCAGTTTTCGCAATTGGAACGGCCAGTTGCGCCAACCTATCCCGCTCGCCCACCCCGGCGCCTTGGTGGCGCTTGCACCGCTCGAAGGGTTTCTCCATCGTGTGAACGAGCTCGATACGCTGGGTCTGGATGAACCTGAAAGCAACTGCGCAGCATTAGGAAGCAACGAATGATAAAATGGACCCTGATTGCCGCGCTGGCCTTGTCCGCACCTGCAACCGCCGATGAGATTTGGATCTCAAACGAGAAGGACGACACCATCTCGGTCATCGATATCGAAACGATGGAAGTGACCCGCACAATCGAAGTTGGTGAACGCCCGCGCGGGATCACCTTTTCCAAGGATTTCTCGGTCCTCTATCTCTGCGCATCCGACAGTGACACAGTGCAGGTGATCGACCCCGATACCGGCAAAATTCTGCACGACCTGCCGTCGGGTGAGGACCCTGAGCAATTCGTGCTCCATCCCGACAACCGCCACCTCTATATCGCCAATGAAGACGATGCGATCACCACCGTGGTGGACACCGAAACCCGCAAGGTCGTCGCGCAAATCGATGTCGGGATTGAGCCTGAGGGCATGGCCGTCTCGCCCGACGGCAGAATCTCGATCACGACCTCCGAAACCACCTCCATGGCCCATTGGATCGACACTTCCACGCAAGAGCTTTTTGCCAACACCCTCGTCGATCAACGCCCGCGCCACGCCGAATTTACCCTCGATGGCAGCGAGCTTTGGGTCAGCGCCGAAATCGGCGGCACGATCAGCATTTTTGACGTCTCCGATCAGACCGAAAAAGCCAAAATCACCTTCGAGGTGCAGGGCGTCCACCCGGACCGGGTGCAACCGGTTGGATTTGAACTGACGCAAGACGGCAGATACGCCTTTGTGGCGCTGGGGCCCTCAAACCACATCGCGGTGGTTGATCAGAAAACCTATGAGGTGCTGGACTACATCCTCGTGGGCCGCCGCGTCTGGCACATGGCCTTCAACGGCGATGAGAGCCTGCTGTTCACCACCAACGGCGTCTCCGGCGATGTCACAGTGATCGACGTCGAAAAATTGGAAGCCACCAAGTCGATCAAGGTCGGACGTTTCCCTTGGGGCGCAGCCTTCCGGCCAACCAATTGATCACAACCATCGAGAGGGAGATGATATATGAAACCCATCATTGCCGCCGTACTGGCCGCATCACTGGCCGCGCTGCCGATTGCGGCTCATGCTGATGACGACGATGATGATTTGGGTGCTGCGGGCGTTCTGTCATCCAAAAACCGCGCCGATATCCCCTCCCTGATGCTGTCTGCAGGTATGCCACTTATGGAGAGCGGCGATACCATAACGCTGAAATCCGGCAAATACTACGAGCTGGAAATCGAAGCGGACGGCAGTCAGGAACTGGCGCTTTTCGGCGCTGACTTCTTCCGCGCCATCTGGATCGACGAGATTGTCATCGAAGGCATCGAGGTCCGCCCCATGGGCATCAACTCGATGGAATTTGACGAAGCAGGCGAGGCGGAGATCAGCTTTCTGGCCATCAAACCGGGCACCTACGCGCTCGGCGTGCCCGGCAGCGAGTTGCAATCTGTCACCATAGTGATCGAATGACCGAAACCTGCGTCCGTCTGACGGACGTATCTTACGCCTATGGGGCCAAACAGGCGCTTTCCAATGTGTCGTTTGATATCGCCGCAGGCCGCTTTTGCGCTCTGCTTGGCCCCAATGGTGCAGGCAAATCGACGCTGTTTGCGCTGCTGACGCGGCTCTTTGTTTCGAAAACCGGGCAGATCGAGGTCGCAGGTCACGATCTGGCGCGCGACCCAAGGGCGGCGCTCTCCAAAATCGGCGTTGTGTTCCAGCAATCGACCATCGATCTCGATCTCAGCGTCCGGCGCAATCTGCGCTACTTTTGCGCCCTGCACGGCATCTCCGGCGCTGACGCGGAGCGCCGCATCGATGCAGCGCTTGATCGGCTCGATATGCGCGAGCGGGCGGGCGAAAAAGCGCGTGCCCTGAACGGCGGACACAGGCGCCGGATGGAAATCGCGCGCGCCTTGCTGCATGATCCGGCGGTGCTCTTGCTCGATGAACCCACTGTTGGTCTGGACGCGGCCAGCCGCGCGGGCATAACCGGCTATGTCCATGACCTAACCGCAACCGGCATCGGCGTCCTTTGGGCCACCCATCTCGTCGATGAAGTGCGCGATGACGACCAGCTTGTCATTCTGCATCAGGGCCAAATTCTGGCGCAGGGACAAACCCAAGACATCAGGGGCGATCAACCACTTTCGGAGCGGTTTATGACCCTGACAAAGACCGCCGCATGATCTGGCTCACCGCCCTGCGCGCGATCATTCATCGCGAGATGCTGCGTTTTTTCACACAGACGGGGCGGTTCTTCTCTGCCCTCGTGCGCCCGCTCGTCTGGCTCGTGGTCTTTGCCGCCGGATTTCGCGCAGCATTGGGCGTGTCGATACAGGAACCCTACCAGACCTACATCACCTATGAGATCTATATCGTGCCGGGGCTTGTCGGGATGATCCAGCTGTTCAACGGCATGCAATCCTCGCTCAGCCTCGTCTATGACCGCGAAATGGGCTCGATGCGACTGCTCCTGACCAGCCCGCTTCCGCGATGGTGGCTCTTGCTGTGCAAACTGCTCGCAGGCGTGACCGTCTCGCTCTTGCAGGTCTACGCCTTCCTCGCCGCCGCAGCCCTCTTCGGTATAGATTTCCCCGCATGGGGCTATATTGCCGTGCTGCCGGTTCTGGTCGTGACAGGCCTGATGCTGGGCGCCTTGGGGCTGTTTCTCAGCTCCACCATCAGGCAGTTGGAAAACTTCGCAGGTGTGATGAATTTCGTCATTTTCCCCGCGTTCTTCATGTCCACCGCGCTCTACCCGATCTGGAAAATGGCCGAAGCCTCCGAACTCCTCGCCACCCTTTGCGCGCTCAACCCGTTCAGCCACGCCGTTGAGGCAATCCGCTTTTCGCTTTATGCCCAGCTTAACCCATCCGCGCTGGGTTGGGTGATCCTGACGTTCGTCGTATTGCTGGCGCTGTCGGTTCTGGGCTATGATCCCGCCCGAGGGATGCGGGCGCACAAACGATAGGAGGCATCATGAAACACCTTCTCATAGCAGCCATTTGCTGTTGCGCGTCGGGTTTGGCGCTCGCCGATGACGACACCGATCCGGGCGGCACCTTGAACCCCGATGAAATGAGCCTGCAATCGGCTCTGGAAAAAGCCGCGCGCGGCGAGGTCGGCATGGCGGTCTGTTCGCAAGGCTACCTGATGACCAAAAAAGGCAGCCACGCACAGGCCCGGACGATTTTCGAAAACTGCGCCGCCGCAGGATACACAGGCACCATGACATGGATGTCCTACATGGAGGACAACGGGCTGGGCGACGACTACGATCCGGTCGCTGCCGCTCAGTGGGACCGAAAAGCCGCCGAGGCAGGCGATCCCATCGGCAAGTTCAACTATGGTCTCAGCCTCCTGCGCGGCCATGGCGTTGCGCAAAACGAGGTCGAAGGGCGCGCGCTTGTGGACGAAGCTGCACGAGACGGCGTCAAGGTTGCACAGCAATTGCAGGCCGCGGATTACGACACAGACG
>CAYRKW010000037.1:0-18155 GCA_964425135.1 uncultured Rhodobacterales bacterium | reverse complement strand
CCGTCCCGGACCCGATCCGGGACCTCCGGGAGCAGCATTAAGAGACGGTACAAGGGAGCGTCTCATAACAAAACCGAAATCCCGAAAAACCTTGAGCCCCTTATACCTGCCCCGTCCCGGACGTGATCCGGGACCTCTTTGGGACGTTCCAAGAGGCCCCGGATCAGGTCCGGGGCAGGGCAGGCTCCAATCGTGCCGGTGTTCCTGCCAATTGCATCTGTCGCGCCCCCAGGTCTACCGCATCCGCGCGCGCATGGGTCGCCAAGACCACCGCCATGTCGCTGTCGTCGATGAGCCTGGCCACAAGCCCCCGCATCTCGTCTGCCAGCGTCTCATCAAGCGAGGCGAAGGGCTCATCCAGAAACAGCACCTCTGGCCTTGCACAGAGCGCACGGGCCAGCGCCGCGCGCCGCTGCTGGCCGAGCGAGAGTTGGCCGGGGTATTTTGCGACGTGCTCAGACAGGCCGACCGCAGCAAGCGCAGCTTCGACCTCCCCATCGCCGGCCCCTGTGGTTAGCGCCAGATTTGCCGCCACGCTGCGCCACGGCAACAGCGTCGGTTCCTGAAAGACATAAGCGATGCGCGCTGGCCGCGCGATCTCGCCCTCAAAGTCGCGATCAAGCCCGGCCATGACGCGCAGCAAGGTGGACTTCCCGATCCCCGACGGCCCAAGAACCGCAATCCGTTCGCCAGCCTTGATCTTCAGATCAATCCCGCCCAGCACCGCTTGCTGGCCAAAGGACTTCGACACAAGGCGCAGGTGGATCATGCCGCCCTCCACCGGTTCGCGCGGGTCTCCAACGGCTTGAGAAGCGCAAATTCCACGCCCAGCATCACAATGATGAACGCGCAGGCATAGGCCAGCACCGCCGCCACATCAAATAGCTGAAAATTAAGATGTATCTTGAACCCGATCCCGCTGGAGCGCCCCAAAAACTCCACGACCAGCACGATCTTCCAGATCAGCGCAACCCCGGTCCGCGCGGCAGAGGCGAAGAACGGCGCAAGCTGTGGCAGGATCACATGGCGATAGCGCGCGCGCGTCTCCATCTCAAAGACCTGCGCCATATCGTCGAATGCAGGGTTGAGCGACCGTGTCCCGTCGCGCAGAATGACGGCCACCATCGGGATTTTGTTCAGCGCCACAGCCGTGATCGCAGCCACTTCCGTCAGGCCAATCCACAAGTAACACAGCACAATCGTCACCAGCGCCGGGATGTTGAGAAAGACGATCACCCAAATATCGAACCAGCGATCGAGGGTTTTGCGGCGCCCCAGCAAAATGCCGAGCGCCCCACCGATGGACATGGCCAGCACAAACGCTGCGATAACCCGCCAAAGCGTCGCCCAAAGATGAAACAGCAGATCGCCCGTGACCGTCAGCTTGATCAAAAGCGCTCCAACGATCCGCGGGCCAGGCAGAACCGAGGGGTCAGCGACGACAATCGACAAGAATTGCCAGCCCAGAAAGAAGCCCAGCAGAGAGAGAAGTCTGACGATTTAACTCAGCTCCCGGGCTGCACGAACAAATCCGCGCTCACGCCTGTGGCTTTGCCGACAAGCTCTTCGCCGCCCAGATCAGACATGACCTTCAAGAGTGCTGAGGCCGCATCAACATCCACCGGACCGGCCTCCGGGATACCATCGCGAAATCCGTTGATCAGCGCCTCAAAATCCGCGTCCGCCTCTGCCCGCATCCGGGGGCGCAGCCTGTCCCATTCGGCATCATCACGGGCAAGGATCTCCTTGGCCTGCCGCGACGCATTGGCAAAACCCGCCACCAGATCAGGCGCATCGCGCAAAGTCTCACCCTTGATCACATACCCCAAAAGCGGCGTCTTTTCCGACAGCCCCAGCGCAGCGCTGGCTTGGCTCACCGTGGCCACATCCTTAAATCCCTTGGCGGAAAGTTTGGCATTGAAGTGCCAAAAGTTGATCGCGGCATCCACATCGCCGGACAAAGCGCTTTTGAAAATCAGCGGCGGCGCGCCAAAAACTTGCTCTGTCTCATCGGCCAGATCAAATCCGTATTCCTGTTGGCTCCACGCCCGCAGAATAAGCCAGCTTTTGTCTAAGGGCCCGCCTGCAATTCCGATTTTCTTGCCCCTAAGGTCCTCGATGGATCCGATACCGCTGTCCGATTTCGCCAAAAGCGCCCCGACCGACCGCGAATAGGGGATCGTCACCAGATCCTTGCCGTCCGCATTCTGCCGCGCGACCCAAATCCAGTCCGCAACAGCAATCTCAGCCTCGCCCCCCTGAAGCGCAATGCGGGTTGCCGGATTGCCGGCCATGCCGATCACATCCAGATCAAAGCCATTGGCCTTGTCGAGCCCATGATGCTTGATCACGTCAAGCTCCCAGTTCACGGTGCCAATCTCAAGAACCGCCGCCCGCAGCTTTGGCAATTCTGCCAGCGCCGCGCTCGCAAGCGCCCAGATGCTGAAAAGTGTGAGGGGAATGAAACGCAGCACTATGGTCCTCCCGGCGTAATGTTTCGTGTAGATTACTCTCAACCCTACGCCAAAGGGCCAAGAGCGATATAGAACTATCGGCTTACTCGATCCGCAACACCGGCAACCAGTGACTGTCCGGATCACCCGCCTCGATGTCATAGTCCCCCACGGGTCGCAGATCGCCTGCATCGGGCGGGGCTGACAGAATATCCATGTCCATCTCATGCAACCTGCCGGTCAGCACATCCCCCTCGATCTCGAACTTGTAGTAAATCCCGTTCCACATATCGATGCCGTAGTCAGACGCCTTCTTCCATATAAAAAGCGTATCATACTCCAGATCAGTCAGGTCATCGGCCCGAATCTTGCGCTGAATGTCATAAGGATAGGGAACCCGGCACCATAGCTTGTCCGGCCCTTCGAGACATTTAAACGGTCGCATCGACAGGAAATACTCACCAAATTTGTCCAACTTCCAATCAATCTCATAGGTTGTGACGTCACCGTCTTGCGCGAAAGTCACCGTGCCAATAACCACCGCGTTGCCATCCCGATCCAACAGCCGAAGGTCTTTGGTTCCGGTCAAAGGAGAGGCCGCCGCACCTTCAAAAGCGAGGGACAGACACAGGATCAGAGCACGGCATTTTTTCATATCAAAAGCCTACTTGACCAACCGCAAAAACGCCCTACGACCTTTGTTCAATGTTTCGATCAGCAAAGAAAGGTACACTGTCGCCAATAGAACGCGCGCAATTGCACGTCATTTCGACCCTTGGGAGGACTAAAATGCTCAGATTAGCAGCAAGTGTAGTGGCATTGGCCGTTGCCATGACACCAGCAACAGCACAGGTCACGGAAGAGCAACTCGCAGCAGATGCGACGTCGACCGGCGATGTGTTGACCAACGGGATGGGGCGTGACCTTCAACGCTATTCGCCGCTTGATACGCTGAACAAAGACAATGTCAAAAATCTGGTGCCTGCATGGGCGTTCTCGCTGGGCGGCGAAAAGCAACGCGGCTTTGAAACCCAACCGCTCGTCCATGACGGCATTATGTATATAACCGGCTCCTACAGCCGCATGTATGCGATTGACGTGAAAACCGGTCAGGAAATCTGGCAATATGACGCCCGCTTGCCCGAAGGCATCCTGCCTTGCTGCGACGTTGTGAACCGCGGCGCTGCCATCTACGGCGACAAGGTCTATTTTGGCACGCTTGATGCGCGCATCGTGGCGCTGAACGCCAAAACCGGCGATGTGGTCTGGCGCAAGAAAATCGCCGACTATAAGGCAGGCTATTCCTACACAGCCGCACCGATTATCGTGAACGGATTGATCATCACCGGCAACTCCGGCGGTGAGTTTGGCATCGTGGGCGAAGTTCAGGCCAGAGACGCAGAAACCGGCGACATGGTGTGGACCCGCCCCGTGATCGAAGGCCATATGGGCACGTTCAACGGCGAAGAAAGCACGATGACAGGAACGCTCAACGCGACCTGGCCGGGTGATATGTGGAAAACCGGCGGCGGGGCCACATGGCTCGGCGGCTCTTATGATATCGAAACCGACACGCTGGTGTTTGGGGCCGGAAACCCTGCGCCTTGGAACTCATGGTTGCGCGATGCGGGCCAGAACGATGACGGATCGGGCGATAACCTATATGCCGCCTCCCGCATCGGCATTGATCCGGCAAACGGTGAGATCAAATGGCACTTCCAGACCACACCGCGCGAAGGCTGGGACTATGACGGCGTCAACGAAGTGGTCGCCTTCACCGATAAAGACGGCAACAAGCGCTGGGCAACCGCCGACCGCAACGGCTTTTTCTACGTGCTCAACCGCGAAGATGGTGCCTTTGTGGGCGGATACCCGTTCGTGAAAGACATCTCCTGGGCCAGCGGTCTGGATGAAAACGGTCGCCCGATCTGGAACGAAGACAACCGCCCCGGCGATCCGGCCGAAGCAGCCGACGGAAAGAAAGGCGAGGTTGTCTTCTCATCGCCATCCTTCCTTGGCGGCAAAAACTGGATGCCAATGGCACACTCGCCCAAAACAGGCCTCTTCTACGTCCCCTCCAACGAATGGGGTATGGACATCTGGAACGAGCCGATCACCTACAAAAAAGGCGCAGCCTACCTCGGCTCCGGCTTCACCATCAAACCCAATTACGAAGACCACATCGGCTCTTTGAAAGCCATCGACCCGATGACGGGCGAATGGGTCTGGGAAGTCAAAAACGATGCACCTCTTTGGGGCGGCGTGATGACAACAGCTGGCGGTCTGGTGTTTACCGGAACCCCCGAAGGCTTCCTCAAGGCCTTTGACGATGAAACCGGCGAGGAGCTTTGGAGCTTCCAGACCGGATCAGGCATCGTCGGTCAACCCGTCACCTGGGAGATGGATGGCGAGCAATACGTTGCAATCGCCTCCGGTTGGGGCGGCGCTGTGCCGCTTTGGGGCGGCGAAGTTGCCAATAAGGTTAACTACCTCAACCAAGGCGGTCTCATGTGGGTCTTCAAACTGCCCAAACAGCTGGCCTCCGCGAACTAGAAACCGGACATAATTCGACGCAAAAGAGCGCCTTTCGGGGCGCTCTTTTTTGTCGGCTCTAATAGCCTTTGGTATGACTTGGATTGATGTCGATATGTGGTACGCTTAACCATGGACGGCGCGTCGCATATTCACAAGGTTATGGTGGTCGAAGATCACCCGCTTTTCTGCGAAGCCCTCTCCATGACCCTGCGCGAAGGCTTCGCAATCGAAGAGGTTGCCGCGGTGACAACCCTCGCAGCCGCCATTGATGCGCTGGGCGATGGCGACGAGCCGGATGTCGTCTTTCTTGATCTCAACTTGCCCGATGTCTCCGGCGTCGATGGCCTGATCCGCATCAAGACCGTAAAACCGGACGTGCCGGTGATCGTCATTTCCTCGTTAAACGACAACCGGGTCGTAGACAGCGTCCTGAAAAACGGCGCAGCAGGCTTTGTGAGCAAGGACAGCTCCCGCGAGAAAATCATCGAAGCGTTTCAAACAGTTGCCGACGGGGGCCGCTACGAGCCGGATGACTACGTTGAAATTGACGATCCCGACCGCTACGGCAACGCGCTTTTGCTGCGCAGACTGTCGGACCTGACCCCGCAGCAGGGCCGCATTCTCGCAGCGATCTGCGAAGGCAAGCTGAACAAACAAATTGCCTATGATCACGCGATATCCGAGGCCACCGTCAAAGCCCATGTCACCGCGATCCTGCGCAAACTGGGCGTGCAAAGCCGCACCCAGGCCGTCTTGATTGCGCAAAAGGTGAAATTCGATTCCATCTTGCATAAGAACCAACCTGCTCGCTAAGCTCCCCGTCGGGAGGATCTCGGATGGATGGTTTGGCACTTGCTGCAGACCTGAAAATTCCACGCGTAACGGCACAATGGCGAAACACGCGCCAAACGCTGGGTGATTTGGTCACAGGTTTGGACGCGCTCCAACTCGCGACAATTGTCGTGTTTGCCACGCCCCAAGCCGATCTCGACGGGCTGACCGCTGGTCTCAAATCCCATTTTCCGAATGTGCAAGTGGTCGCAAGCACCACCGCAGGCGAGATTGGACAGGGCGGATATCTTGAAAACGCCGTGGTCGCCGTCGGCTTTCCCACGGCCACCTTCTGCATCGAGCCGGTGATTGTTCAGGATCTGTCCGACCTCAACACCGCAGACCTCTCCAAAGACATCCTTGCCGCCCGAAACCGGACCGCCGCACTGCGCCCGGAGCTTGAAAACGAGTTCGCCATCCTGCTCGTTGACGGACTGTCGGAGATGGAAGACCTCTTGGTCAATGCGCTCACACCCGCCCTTGGCCCGCTGCCGATGTTTGGCGGCTCGGCGGGCGATGCGCTCGAATTCAAACAAACCCGCCTGTCTTTTGACGGCAAATCCCATTCGAACGCGGCCATTGTTCTTCTTGTGCGCACCAGCTACGCCGTCAAAATATTCCGCTTTGACAATTTCGAGCCGACATCGACCCGCATGGTCGTCACCTCCGCCGATCCCGAGGCGCGCATTGTCCACGAGATTAACGGCGAAAGTGCCGCCCGCGAATACGCCCGTCTCGTTGGCAAAAACCCCGACGCCCTCTCAACCTTCATCTTCGCGGCAAATCCCGTGGTCGTGAAAGTCGGCGGCGAGTTCCACGTCCGCTCGATCCAGCGCGTGGAACCGAACGGGCATTTGAAATTCTTCTCCGCCATCGATGAGGGTCTCGTGCTCACCGTCGCCGAAGGCGTGAACATGGCCGATCACCTCTCGCAAAGCCTGTCCGCCCTCAATGAAGCCGAAACGCCCGTCGCGCTCATCGGCTGCGATTGCGTCTTGCGCCGGCTCGATGCAGAACAATCACAACAGTCCACCGCCGTCAGCAGAATTCTCGACCAGCACTCCGTGATCGGCTTTTCCACCTACGGCGAGCAATATAACGGCCTGCACGTCAATCAAACCTTCACGGGCGTTGCCCTGTACGAAAATACGCGCAGGCAAAACCGATGACCTCCATCGTCAACCCGTCCGACAGCATCGAGGTTCAGCACAAAAAACTCCTGTTGATCGCACAGGCCTTGATGAACCGCGTCGAGAATACCGCAGATCGCGGCGGCGAGGGATTTACGCATTTTCAAACCGCCATTTCGCTGGGCCAGCAGATCAAAGAACGCACCCATGATCTTGAAGACGCGCTCGAACACCTGAACAAGGCCAATGCGGAGCTGACCTCGACCAAAGCCGAAGCCGAAGCGGCGCGCATGCATCTTGCAAACGCGCTCGAAGCCGTGCGCGAAGGTTTTGCCGTGTTCGACGGAACAGGCCGTATGGTCACCCGCAATAGCCGCTTTTGCGGTTTTTTGCCGGACATCAATCCCCGGATTGAGCCGCCCATGACCTACCACAACTATGTCAATCTCGTGTGCGAAAGCACCCATCTGGCGCTCGAAACCGACGCAGAGCGCGCCGCATTCCGCAAAAACCGGCTCGACGCGCATATGCTGCGCCACGTCAATTTCACCGTGGAGCTCAAGCAAGACCGCTGGGTGCAGGTCGCCGAGCATCATACCCCCGATGGTGGCACGGTGATCCTGCAAACCGAAATTACCGACACCGTCCGCTATGAACGTCTGGAGCGTGACAAACTTCTCGACGCACAGGCCCTGCGCGTGCGTGCAACCCTCGACCATCTCAATCAGGGCGTTGCGATTTTTGATGATAAGAACCTTCTGGTGCGATCCAACAAGCGCCTGATCGAACTTCTCAACCCACCTGTGCACTTGCTCCGATCCGGCACATCTTTCGCCACCATCAGCGACTACTTCGTGCAGCAACGCGTTTTTGCGGATGAGGACCGCTTGCAAAAATTCTCCAACTGGGTCAGCGACGGAACGCGCGTCCCCTTGTCGCTGCAACTGAGCACGGTCAACAATCAGGTGTTCGATCTCTTCTGCCAACCCATGCCCGACCACGGATTTGTGGTCAGCCTGACAGATGTCACCACACAAACCGAAGCCGAAAAAGCCCTCACCCAACTCAATGAGACGTTGGAGCAACGGGTGCGCGAACGTACCAAAGAACTTCAAAATGCCCGCGATGACGCCGAGCGCGCCAACGACACCCGCACCCGGTTTGTCGCCGCCGTCAGCCATGACCTTCTGCAACCCTTGAACGCTGCCAAGCTCTTTCTTGCAGGCATGAAGGAGAACCCGCTCGATGTGCAGGAAGCCGGGAAATTGCTGCGCGCCAAAAACGCACTTGGCTCAGTGGAGACGATCTTGGGCGCTCTGCTGGATATCACGCGCCTCGACACCGCCGAGCCGGGCATCAACCGCGGCGATCTGCGCCTCGATCCGATCTTGCGAACCCTCGCATCGGAATATCGTGAATTGGCCGCCACAAAAGGCATGGAGTTCACTGTCGACAGCCTCGATGTCACCATCGATTCAGATCAGACATACTTCCGGCGCGTGATGCAAAACCTGATCTCCAACGCGATCAAATATACATCGCAAGGGGAAGTGCGCGTCACAGCAACCTTGGATGGCGACGAGGTGGTTTTGAAAGTGACCGACACCGGCTCCGGCATTCCGCCCGAGCAACAATCGGCGGTTTTCGCGGAATTTGTCAGTCTGCCCAACGCAAATCCCAACGATCAGGGCATGGGGCTTGGGCTTGCGATTGTGGAGCGCGCCTGCCGCCTCCTTGGCCACCCGCTGACCATGACAAGCACGCTGGGAAAAGGCACCGAGTTCGAGCTGCGCGTCCCGATCTCACACGCAATCCCCGCGCGCCCCGAAACCCGGCGACAGGCCAGCCCGACCTCAAAAGTGCTCAAAGGTCTCGCCGCCCTGCTCATCGAAAATGACAGAGAAACCAGCGCCGCTTTGGCGCAGTTGCTAGACGCATGGGAGATGCACACGTTTGAAGCGGCCAGCCTTGCCGAAGCCTCTCACATCCTGTCCGAAGTTGACCTGACCCCCGACGTTATCCTGTCCGACTTTCACCTTGATGACGCGCAGAACGGATTGGTCGCGATCCGCCGTCTCAAAAACCGTTTCGGCGCGGTGCCCTCGGTGTTGATAACCGCCGACCGCTCGGTCGAAGTCTCCGCCTTGTCGCGCCGCGAGAAGGTCGGGATGGTGCTCAAACCGGTTGAGCCTGATGCGCTGCGCGCACAAATTGAGAGGGCATTGTCCCCAAGGCCGCTCGCCCGATAGGATAAGACCTATGTCGAATGTGTCGCGCTGTGCATCGCTCTTAACCTGCCTGTAATGCTGGGACGGCTTTTGACATCACTTTGGGCTATTGCGGCGATCCTCTGGCTCGCACCCGCCCCGATCGCAACCGCGCAACCCTTGTCACGAGAGGTGATCGAACCCTACATCGTGCCACCCATGGGATTGGGCGAGCAGCTCAATGATCAAGGCGTCTGGCAGCTCTTGAATTCGGGCGGCGCGGAAGCCGGATTTGTCTTTGAAACCGAACCGATTGCGCCCCTTCCGGGCTTTTCAGGCGCAGCGATCAATCTGCTCGTGGTACTTGATCTCGACGGCCGCTTTCTCGATGTGCAACTGATCTCCCACAACGAGCCGATCTTCGTCTCCGGCTTGCCCGAAAAGCTGTTTTTCGACTTCTTCAAACAATATCGCGGCCACTCGATTTCCGACACGCTGGTCGTCGGCTCGCCCTATGGCACCGGCAGCGATGGCTCGGCGCTGGTCTATCTTGATGGCGTCACCAAAGGCACCGCCTCGGTCCGCATCGCCCATGAGAGCATTCTGGCTGCCGCCCTTCAGGTTGCCCGCGAGAAAATGGGCGGCATCTCCACCGGCCCGCCAGCAGTCCCGAAACCCGATTACACCGAAGACCTCAGCTGGCAGGACTTGGTTGAACAGGGCATCGCGACCCGCAAAACTGTCAGCAACGCTGAAATAGACGCCGCCTTTGCGGGCACGCTTTGGGAGGATGATGACCCCGAGGCCAAGGATGACCCGGACGCCGCCTTTCTCGATCTTTGGGTCGTGGACATCGGCGCGCCGTCGATTGCACGCGCTGTCCTGAGCGACGATGCCTTCGATGAATTGCAGAGCTTCATGGAAATTTCCGACACCGACGAGCCGGTGCTGCTCGTTGAAACCGCGCGCCACGGACTTGTGACCGAAGAGTTCGTGCGCAACACCGCGCCAGATCTGATTAGCGCCGAACAGGGCGGCTTTCCCATCGCCTTTCGCGACAGCGACATCTTTGTCGAACTTGCAGATGACGTGCCCGACGCACTCCACGACGGGTTTGGCCTCATCCTGCGCACCGACCGGCGCTTGGGTTTTGATCCGACCACCGAGTGGACGCTCAAGATCAAAGCCCTGCGCGAGCACGGCTCGTTCCAGCCCGAAATAGGATCGCAAACCATCGAAGTCAGCTACGTCGCGCCCGAACGCTTCTACGCAAAACCGGAAGTCATCGTACCCTCCCCGCCCTGGGTCGATGCGCTGCGCAACCGTCAGGGCGATTTGATTGTGCTGGGCGTCTTCCTCTGCGGCCTGCTCGCCGCCCTAAGCCTTGGCATGAACCGTCTCGCAGGCCTGCCCGCCTTCACCCCCATCCGCCTTGGCATTCTCGCCTTCGTCACCGGCTTTATCGGCTGGTGGGGCCAGGGCCAGCTTTCGATCGCAACCCCCATCGCCGTCGCCCGCACTGCCCTTGAAGGCGGCAGCTTCGTATTCCTGCTCTACGACCCGTTCTCCCTCATCATCTGGGCTGTCGCGATACTCGGTTTCGTACTTTGGGGGCGCGGCCTGTTTTGCGGCTGGCTCTGCCCGTTCGGGGCCTTGCAGGAGTTCGCGCACCATCTGGGCCGCGCCTTGCGCCTGCCGGTCATTGAACCGAGCGAGGCATGGGACGCGCGCCTCAAGTACCTCAAATACCTCGTTCTGGCCGCCCTGATTGCCCTGATCTTCACACTCCCCTCCGCGCTCGACAAAGCCATCGAGGTCGAGCCCTTCAAAACCGCGATCACCACCTTTTTCATTCGCGAATGGTATTACGTTGCCTATGCAGTCGGCCTGCTGCTGCTCTCGATGGTGCTGTTCAAAGGCTTCTGCCGCTACCTCTGCCCGCTGGGCGCCGTCATGGCCATCGGCGGACTTCTCAGAGGCCGCAAATGGATCGAGCGCCGCGCTGAATGCGGCACACCGTGCCAGCTATGCCGCGTGAAGTGCAACTATGGGGCCATCAAGAAAACCGGCGAGGTCCAATACTCCGAGTGCTTCCAATGCCTCGATTGCGTCACCATCCACGACGACACGGCAAAATGCGTGCCCCTGATCCTCGCCGCCAAAGGACGCAGCCTGGAGGTGCCCGCGCAATGAGCTTCACACGCCGCCGATTTCTGACCATCAGCGCTGCATTCGCAGGCGCACCCGCATTCGCGCGCACCCACAGCTGGCAAGGCCGCGGGTTCGGCGCGGATATCAGCATCACGCTTGATGCCCCGAGCGAGACCGCAACGCCCGCCATCACCGCCGCCATTGACATCATCCGAAAAACCGAACGGCTGTTCAGTCTCTACGACCCCAATTCCCAAATCTCGCGGCTCAATCAAACCGGCACCCTGCGCCCCGACCCGTGGTTCCATCACCTGCTCCAAGAGGCCGACCAAGCGCACACGCTCACCAGTGGTCTCTTCGACCCCACCGTGCAACCGCTCTGGGCAGAACTTACCTCCGGCAGGGCAGACCCGGCGACACAGAGCCGCGTTGGATGGCACAAAGTCACCTTCAATCCCAACGCCGTACACCTCGGCGTAGGGCAGGCGTTGACCCTGAACGGAATCGCCCAGGGCTTTGCCACCGACCGAGTTTCCGAAAGCCTCGCCGCGCACGGCTTTGAAAAAACGCTGGTAAACATCGGCGAGTTCAGCGGACGCGGCGGGCCATGGACGCTTGGCCTCCACGACCCGCAATTCGGCCACATGGGCCATCGCACCCTATCAAATGCCGCCATCGCCACCTCCAGCCCCATGACCACACCCATCGGCCCGAACGGTCATATCATCAGCCCGTCAGCGCAGCCGCAATGGTCAACCGTTTCGGTGATGGCGAAGAGCGCAACGCGCGCTGATGCGCTGTCGACAGGTTTGGTGCTCGCCGATCTCGATTTGATCCGACAGGTCCGCAAGGCGGCAGATGTGCGTCAGATCACCCTCATCGACCCTCAGGGCGATCTGATCACGCTCTAGCCGCGCAAATCATTGAGACCCGGACCATCCCACCGCATCGAGACATTCAGACAACCAAGCGTGGCATGAAACGCGGCCACAAGCTCCTCAACCGTTTCAGCCGGCACATAGAGCCCGCCCGTGTCGTCCGCCATGCAGCGTGAGGCCGTTTCGGCATCCGTATAATGCGATTTTGTCTCGCCCCAGGAAAAGTGCTCACCGCGCACCTTGAACCCGATCACATGGATCGTCAGATCAACCGCCGTGGCCATCAGCTCCGCCGCCAACATGCACGGGGTGCCACCGCAGGTTTCCTTTCCGTCCGTCACAAGCACCACAATCCCGGGCTTGGTCTGATACTCCAAAACCCGCGCCGCAAGCGCCACCCCTTCCGTCAGCGCTGTCGCGCCCTCGGGCTGCACCTGATTGGCTGTCGCAATCACTGAAGGGGCAGCATCGGCGCGCGGCGCAAACGCGAGATTGATCCCATTACACTCATCGGTGCCGCCCGGCCCATAAACAACCATCCCAAGCCGTCGCTGGCTGGCAATCGGCGGCATCGCCACCTCCAGCGCACGCCGCGCCTCATAGATGCGCGGTTCGTCCAAAAGGTTGAACCCTGCCTCTGCCATGGATCCTGATCCGTCAAACACGATCATCGCATCTTCAACGCAAGTCTCCGCCGCGAACAACGGACCAGCAGCGAGCAATGTCAGACCAAGGATTTTGAAGCGCATGGACAAAACTCTGTCACATCACGTGCCAAAATCAAAGCCGTTCGCGTCGCCGCGCGGCGGAAACGTCAACCGCTCAGACGTGCAACCTGGGCGCTCCAAGCCGATGTCAACGAATAAGCCGGAGCGCACGCGGATAAATTTCCCGCGCAACGCTGTTTCGCCGTAAAAAACCGGGATTTCGCAAAACTGCGCATCCGACTGTGCATAGATTGTGTATCGTTTGTGCATAGGATGCACATCGACTTTTGCAGCGGCTTGGCATCCAAAACGACAGCCTCGCGGGTGCGGAAATCGGCCGCATGCTAAACGGGGTCAGATTTGTGGGGCGGCGCTCTAAGCTACCGTTCTTACGCCTTGCCCTTCCAAGGCACCAACAGCCGCTCAGCCCAGCGCATCAGCATGTCGATACCAAAGCCGATCACACCGATCAGGATGATACCCAGGATCACGATATCCGTGTTCTGGAAACGCGATGCGACCATGATCATCATACCGGCACCTTGTTCCGCCGCGACGAGTTCCGCCGCGACAACCGTGCCCCAACACACGCCCATCGCAACACGCGCGCCGGTGAATATCTCCGGCAGTGAGTTGGGCACGATAACATAGCGCATGATCTGCCACTTGCTCGCACCCAACGAGTAAGCGGCGTGAACTTTCGAGATATTCACACCCGATACCCCGGATCGCGCGGCAATCGCCATGATCCAAAGCGCAGCCAGGAACAGCAGAATAATCTTGCCCGTCTCGCCAATCCCGAACCAAATGATCACCAGCGGGATCAGGGCCAGCGGCGGCACGGGGCGCATGAATTCCACGATGGGATCAAACCAGCCTCGGAACCAATTGCTCAGACCCATCGCATAGCCCAACGGAATGCCCAGAAGCGCACCGAAGAGGAAGCCCGCAATAACCCGGAACAACGAATACCCAAGGTGCTGCAAAAGGGTGAAATTGCGAAAGCCGTCTTCGACCACCAGCAAGGTACGTGTCCAAACCTGCTCAGGTGGCGGCAGATAAAGCGGCTCCATCTGCCAGCCTTTGTACGGCGCGACATTCGGCGTGCCTTTGTCTGAAAGCGTCACCTTGCCGTTGTCGATACTGACCGATTGACCGGGCGCAATGGGCTGACCATTGATCGCGACAACCTTTGCTCCGTCCGCCTTGGTAATGTCGTCATTGCTATCAACCCGGACCAATCCGGTGCGCCACATCGCAATTGCCGAGCTGTCGTTTTTGGCAAACCCATCGCCCGCCTCAACGTCCGGAGCCTTGCCTTCCACCTCACGCGGGTGAACCAGAACTTTGACCGTTGCGTCATCCTGCGTGCCATCTTCGGCCTCAGCGGTATATGTAAACTCCAGATCACCCTGAAACGGTGCAGGCGCATGTATAAACTTGGGCAGCAATGCAGAGCCTGTGAACATGCCCCAGATCACAAAGAGCGTCAGGATGGAAATCACACTGGCCCAGCGATTGGAACGCACCGCACTTTCATCACCGAACGTCACTGTCTTCAAAGACGTGTAATCCCGCACTGTCGCGCGTTGAACAACCTTTGTGATGATAAAGAAAGCCGCAACGAATATGCCGACGTAGATTGCGAGAACGAAAATACCGGTCATGATGCGTTCTCCGTGCGTCCCATAATCTCTTCTTCCATATCCCAGATCATCGACAGGATCTCATCGCGTGTCGGTCCAAACTCGGCGTGCTTCTTGATCTCTCGAAGATCAGCACCAACGCCCAGTTCCGCAAAAGGAAGCCGGTATTCTTTGTGGATACGACCGGGGCGCGGGGCCATAACGATCAACCGCTCGCCCAAAAGCAGCGCTTCTTCGACCGAGTGTGTGATTAGAATGATCGTCTTTCCAGTCTCTTTCCACAGCTTGAGCACAAGGCTCTGCATCTTCTCTCGGGTCAACGCATCAAGCGCGCCGAGCGGTTCGTCCATCAATATGACATCCGGGTCATTGGCCAGACAGCGGGCCAGTGCCACACGCTGCTGCATTCCGCCGGACAACTCATAAACGGCTTTTTCCTTGAATTCCTGAAGACCGACAACATCCAGAAGATGATCCACGATCTGACGTTTTTCGCCGGTTGGCATCCCCTTCATCGAAGGGCCGAAGCCGACATTCTCGCGCACCGACATCCATTCGAACAATGCGCCCTTTTGGAAAACCATACCGCGCTCTGCATCCGGTCCGGTAATCTCGTGACCATTCAACTCCAACGTGCCGCTTGTTTGCGCCAGAAAACCCGCCACGATATTCAGCAAAGTGGTCTTGCCGCAACCCGATGGCCCCAGAACACTCATCAACTCGCCCGGTTGCAAATCGAGTGAGACGTTTTCAAGGGCCTGAACATGCGATCCGTTCGGCAGGTCAAAACGCATTGAAATGTCGTGCAGGGACAACCCAGACATCAGTCCGTCTCCTCGTCAGCTTTGGTGTAGGTAAATTTCGCTTTGATGGTCCACCAAAGGAATGAAGGCGCGAAGATAACTCCGCGCCTTCGATTTGATTACATGCCTTGAGCGGCCTCAAGTGGGCCAGTGTTGATGGTGTCGGCATAGCTGTCCAGAGCACTATCAATCGAACCGGCACCAACAAAGACATCTGCAACGCCTTTGAGGAATGGTGCAGCATTGCCACCGAACCAAGCGCTCGAAAGCTGCTCGTCGATCGATGGGAACGACATCGTTGAAATCGCACCGCGAGCGGCTTCGACATCCATACCGGATTGCTCTGCGATCACAGCCAACATGTCATCGGTTGGGTTTGCATTCCACTCGGCGTTTGCGTCAGCAGTGACTTTCAGGAATTTGGCAACAATGTCGCCGTTTTCTGCGATAAAATCAGCAGGCGCGGAGGTGACGTCGAACACCAGAATGCCCAGTTCTTCTTTTTCAGCGCCGGTCAGCAACACGTTGCCGTGCTCTTTCATGCTTGTCAGACCACCGCCATACCCACAGGCGAAGTCCACGGCTTTTTGACCCAGAGCATTCGCACCTTCCGGGGGAGGCATGTCCACGATCGACAGGCTGTCAAGCGCGACACCGAAGTGATCCATCTGACGCAAGAAACCGTAGTGCGCCGCGGTTCCCAAAGGAACAGCCACTTTCTTGCCTGCCAGTTCGCCCGCAGAAGATTTGTCGACTTCAAGATCGGCGTGAACAACGCAGTTGTCATTGTCAGAGTAGCTGACAGCCACGTCCACGATCTGAATGTCCTGACCACCCGAGGCAGCAACCACAAATGGTGGCACACCTTGGCTCAGCGCGATTTGAACATCGCCCGATGCCATCGCAGCCGACATCGCAACGCCGGTTTCGAAGGATACCCAGTTGACTTTCATGCCAAGCGCTTCGTCGTAGGCGCCGGAGGCTTTGGCGACCATCATAGGCATTGGCCACTCAAGAAAGTATGCAACGGTGATCTCACCATGGCCTGCGGCCATCGCAGGCGCTGCTGCCAATGCGGATATCGCGGTCATCGCGCCAGCGACAAGACCCATTGTGAATTTTTTCATGCTGTTCTCCCTGAACAATATCTTGTTTCCGCGGGCAGCATTTCGTCTTGATTGAGAAATTTGCATTCCGCGGTGCGAAAGTAGAGTTTTAAGACTTCCTGCGTCAACGACTATTAATCAGAAACGGCGCTCAGGTGCAATGATCGAGGGATCACAGAGGTGTGGACTTAAGGGTTTTGTCCGGTGGATGTATAGATCGTCCCAAAACCGTTCAAAACTGAGGTTTGACCTAAGGTTTGGACGGCGGACTTTCGGCGCGCGCAGGGGCGATTCTCAGCGTATTTCCGACCGCATCGACATTGACCGGCGCATTGACCAAACGTAACGTTCCCGCAAAATGCGCTGGCGGGCAAAGCGAACAACAAAAGGCTGAGGTGCCATGGCGGTCAAAGAACAAATCCACTGGACCGTGACGGCCACCGCAGCATCGGAATTGCGCGCATTGAGCGAGGCGCTGGCTGTTGATGTGCTGATCGTCGGCGGCGGTTTGACCGGATGCCGGACGGCTCTGGGGCTTGCTGACAAAGGCACATCGGTTGCACTGGTGGATGCCAAAGACGTCGGTTGGGGCGCATCGGGCCGCAGCGGCGGGCAGTGCAATCCGATCTGGCGCAAGACGCCTGACGCGCTCAGAGAGCTGCTCGGTGCGCGCCACGGGGATAACCTTATCCGAACAACCCTGCGTGCCGCGCATGATCTCTTCGCCGATATCCAGAACTATGACGTTGATTGCGACGCGGTACAGGCGGGTTGGGTACAGGCCGCCCACACCCGCAAGGCCATCACGAACATGCGCGCACTCGGACAGGCTTGGGCAGACGCTGGCGCGGATATTACCGAGATCGAAGGGGAAGCGGTTGAGCAGCACAGCGGATCACCGGCTTACACCTGGGCGCTCAAACATGCCGCCGGCGGGCATGTTCATCCGCTCTCGCTCACACGCGGCTATGCACGCGCTGCCATCGCGCGTGGCGCGCAGATGTTCAACAACACCCCCGTCACCAAGCTGGAGCGTATCGACGGTGCATGGCGCGCAACAACGCCCAAAGGCCAGATCACCGCGCAAAACGTCGTTCTTGCGACCAATGCCTACACCAAAGACCCTTGGCCCGGCCTGAACAAAACCTTTCACCCTCTGGTGAGCGTGTCCATGGCCACTGAACCGCTCAGCGCCGAGCAGCAAAAAACCGTTCTCCCCGGCTCGGTCACAATCTCGGATTCGCGGCTTGCCATCTACTACGCGCGCTATGATCGCGACAAACGGCTGGTCTTCGGCTGCGTCGGCAGCACAGATCATGTCGACCCGCTCGGGTTTGGCCGGTTGCGCAGCGGATTGCGAACCGTATTCCCGCAAATCGCTGACATTCCCATCGAACGCAAATGGGCAGGACGCATCGCCGTCACCCCTCAAATGATGCCGCATATGCACGAACCTGCGCCGGGCGTGCTCGCAGGATTGGGATTTAGCGGGCGCGGGATCGCCATGACCTCGGTGATGGGGCGCGCGCTGTCGGCCAAACTGCTTGGCACATCTCAGGATGATCTGCCGTTTCCGGTTCTGCCGCTCTCACCAATTCCAATGCATGGGCTGACCCGCCGACTGATCCCGCTGGCCGCGCCCGCCATGTCGCTCAAAGACAAATTCGACACGCTCACCGACCGCGCCTAGAGTATCCGTCTTCTCGGC
>CAYRKW010000036.1:22131-32337 GCA_964425135.1 uncultured Rhodobacterales bacterium | reverse complement strand
GGCTCAAATGCATGGAAGGCAAAAGCGAAGACCACCTCATGCGGGACCGGATCGCCGGAGGCGGCGTCGAAGACGCGGATGGTGCCTATGTCTCGGCTTTGGGCGATCTCGCGTTTGTCGAGCGCGGAGGCTTGTCCGGCGTTCCATGTGATGCGGTAGCCGTCTTCGGTGATCTCACCTGCTTGCGACAGACGCTCCAGCGGCCAGGCGGTGCTTTCGATGCGCAGGACGCGGGAGAGTGGCTCGATATCATGGGGTGGAACCTCGCCGCTATAGAGGAACGGGCGGCGGGAGCTGTCGTAGTTCACGTATGGGTTTGTTCCGTAAGGGCGCAGGGCGCCGGGTTGTTGCATCACCAGCCCTTCGGGATTGCGGGCTTTGTATTCGGCAAAACTCTCCATCCATGTCGGCAAGGTCGTCAGTTTGGTGCCCAGTAGCGAGCCGACGATGGCCTCGCCGTTGAATTGCTGCCACCAGCTTTCGGTTTGGCGATCGTACATGATCATGTCCGAAAAGCGCAGTTTGCCCGAAACACCAAAGGTCAGCTCGCCCGCCTCCGTGCGCCCGTCGAAGACGATGGCCGAATTGCACAAAGGGCAGAAGGTGACGGAGACGGGGATATCGCCGATGCGGTCGTTTACGATCTCATGCCATGTGAGATACCGGATGGGATAGGTGCGCGGCGCGTAGCCGTCCAGCTCGACCGTGACGACCGGCTCCATATCCGCGATCTTAACGTCCTGGCTGGCGGGCAGAAACTCCGCACCATCGAGCGCGGGGATGCCGTCCTTGGGCGGGCCGCCGGACAGGATTTCGATGAACTCGACGGAAGTCTGTTCAAAATCCGTTTGCGGCCATTCGTGTTTCCAGAAATCCGGTCCCGCCTGCCCCAGCGCCATAGGCGCTGTGAGCACTATTGCGGCAATCGACAGGGCGAGCCTTCTCATATCAACAATCTCCACTGATTTTCATCAAAATGGAGTGCAGTGCGCGAGAACGCCAGCCCTTGTCACGCAGAGTTTATTGATCGCCTTTGATCGTGACCGAGGTCATATAGTCTGGATCGGTGACAGCGCCGTTCTGACCTGCGCCCAGTTTGATCGACTGGACGACGTCCATGCCTGTCAGAACCCGGCCCACAACTGTGTATTGATTGTTCAGAAACTCGCCATCGGCAACCATGATGAAAAACTGTGAATTGGCGCTATCGGGGTTCTGGCTGCGGGCCATGCCGACTATGCCAGTCAGAAACGGCTCATCGGTGAACTCGGCAGGAACATTCGGCAGATCAGAGCCGCCAAATCCGGCTTTGCCCTCGCCGATCATCTCGCGTTTGCCGAATTGAACATCGCCGGTTTGCGCCATGAAGCCGGGGATCACCCGGTGAAAAGCGACGTCATTGTAGGCGCCTGCACGGGCAAGTTCTTTGAGCCGCTCAACGTGTTGCGGGGCGAGATCTGGCAGAAGTTCGATCTCGACCGTGCCACTCGCTTCGCCGTCAATTTCAATGACCATGACGTTTGCTGCGTCTTGCGCGATGGCAGGCGTGGCGAGCGCGAACGTGGCGGCAGCGATGAGTTTGAGGAATGTGCGACGCATGATTTATGCTCCTGTCCGAACGGTGACCATGTGATCTGGATCTGCGGGCGGCTCGCCGCGTTTGAGGCCATCTACATGCTCCATCCCGTCTATCACCCGGCCCCACACAGTGTATTGGCCGTTCAGGAAATGACCGTCGTCGAACATGATGAAGAACTGCGAGTTGGCGCTGTTTGGGTTCTGGCTGCGGGCCATGCCGCACATACCGCGATCAAACGGCACCGAAGAGAACTCCGCCTCGACATCCGGTAGATCGGACCCGCCCGTGCCTGCGCGGCCCGGATTATAGTCTTTTGATTTATTGGCATGCTGCACATCGCCGGTTTGCGCCATAAAGCCGTCAATCACACGGTGGAAGGCAACCGAATTATACGCCCCCTCACCAGCCAAATGCTTGATCCGCTCCACATGTTTGGGCGCGACATCGGGCAAAAGCTCGATCGTGACAGTCCCTGCTTCGAGTTCGATCAGCAGGGTGTTTTCAGGGCTTGGTGCATCAGCCATAGGGCGTATCCTTGAATATAACGTTTGATTTGCGCTCTACTTAGGGCGCGTTCGGCGAAGGGGAAAGCGGGTAATTGGTGAACAGGCCGCCTATCGCTGATTATACTTGGCTTTTAGAGCCTCATTCACAGATGCAGGCACGAAATTGGAGACATCGCCGCCAAGGCGCGCGATCTCTTTGACCAGGCGCGAGGCGATGGCCTGATGTTCGGCCTCTGCCATCAAAAACACCGTCTCAATGGTGTCATCCATAGCGCGGTTCATACCGACCATCTGAAACTCATACTCAAAGTCCGACACAGCGCGCAGACCGCGAATGATCAGATTGGCACCGACATCCCTAGCACATTGTATGAGCAAATTCTCGAAGGGATGAACAACGATCTCCAAGTCGTTGATATCAAGAGCTTTACACTCGGAAATAATCATCTCTTCCCGCTCTTCCAACTCGAAGAGCGGACCCTTATCGCGGTTGATCGCAACCCCGATGATGAGACGATCCACAAGCGTCGCGGCGCGGCGGATTACATCGATATGCCCGAAGGTGATCGGGTCAAAAGTGCCCGGATAAAGACCCACGCGTTCCATATATCGCTCCTCGATGCGCAACTTGCTGCACGCAACACCATGGCGCGCCGAGCGTCAAGGGTCAGGCGTGCCCGGCGATCATGTCCGTGAGGGCTGTGTTCTCCTGCTCAACCTCGCCAATGCGGGCTTTGACCACATCGCCGATGGAAATTACTCCAATCATCTTACCCTCGTCCACGACGGGCATGTGGCGAAAGCGGCCATCGGTCATTTTCTCCAACACCGACACTGCGCTGTCGGCCGGATCACAGGCGATTACGGTTTTGGTCATAATCTCGTGGATGCGCGCGCCCAGCACATCCGCACCTTTTGCGCTGAGGGAGGCCACAATATCCCGCTCCGAAAGGATTCCATCGACCGAAGTGCCGTCGTTCGAGACAATCAGCGCACCAATCCGAAATTTCGCCAATGCATCGATTGCATCCGTTATCAAAGCATCTGCCTTGATGGTTTTGACGTTACCGCTTTGTTTTTGAGACAGGATATTGCGAATAATCATGTGTCACCTTCAAAATGTCTTCGGGGATATGCAGTGTGTCTTCCACTTTGGGTTGTGTCAACTTTTGCAAGTAAAGATCGGAAAATACGCAGGAAAAAGACCGGCGCGCTGGCCGGTCTCTGTCTCATTTTGGGATGGTGCGGGACTTAAGCGACGATGAATGCGTCCGCGTCAAGGTATCCGCTTTCCCAGACAATCATATTCAGATCACCGTTCTGGATTTGGGTGAAAACGCCGCCTGCCCCGGTCACATAGGTGTCCCCGGTATCCAGAATGCCGTTGTTGTTGCTATCCAGATCAGAGACCCAACCGCCAAAGCCGTCGTTGAAGGTGATAGTCTCATTGGCATCGTCGAAATCCTTGATCTGGATGAACAGGCTTTCAGCGACATTTTCAACGAAATAATGGTCATGGCCGGTGCCGCCTTCGGCATAATGCCAGGCGCTTTCGGGACCGCTGTAGAAATGGAACGTGTCATCACCCGCTTCACCAAACGCGTTGATAGAGCCGCCGACCAGGAAATGTTTGTCATTGCCGGTGCCGCCATATTGCTCGTTCGAGTCCATGGCATAGTGACCGGCCGCGCGCTCGTCATAGGTGTAAAGGATATCGTTGCCGCTATCGCCGTATTGCGTGTTCACACCGCCCTGATAGGCGTAGATATAGTCATTGCCCGAGCCGCCACGCGCATAATCGACGCCATCGCCCTGAATAATCGTGTCGTTGCCAGCGCCGCCATAGGCGCGGTCATCGCCGTCGCCATCGCGGATCACGTCATTGTTGTTACCACCGAACATCCAGTCATTGCCGGTGCCGCCGTCGAGCGTGTCATTGCCGTTGCCCCCATAGAGGGAATCGTTGCCGGACAGGCCGTTCAGCTCATCATTGCCATCATAGCCATACATGCGGTTATTGAGATAGTTTCCGGTCAGATCATCATTCCCGCTGGTGCCATAGAAATTGAGCAGCAGAAAATCCGTAATATCGAAATCGGGCTTAAGATCGACGATATTCGGTGTGGTTGTGAGTGTTGGAAGTGCCATTTTTTGTCTCCGGTTCAAGTTCAGTTTTTCGATGAACCGGAAATGTCAGGAAGGCAGATTTGATTCTGTGCGCATTTGCACGTTTTTTGAAAGGTGGGGTGTATGGGATGAAAATGCGCGGCGCTCGCGAGTGCAGGGATTGTAGTGTTTAGAATTGAAGGTGGCTTGCGGGAACTGTCGGGTTTGAGCCGAGAGTTCCAAGCGCTGCATGCGCCGAGAATGTCTTTTATCAAGATGCCAGATGTATGCGGCGCAGCACGGCCGGATAAAGTGCTTGGCACGTCATTACCAGCGGCCCGAGAGGCAGTACTCCGCGGCAAGCGCTCCGGGGTTTACTCAAACACGGCTTCGGCCGCTGTGGCGATAAGAACATCTCTGAGTGCTGTGATTTGATCCGGCGCGGCATGGGCGGAAAAGAGCTGCATATATCCTTGCGGCGTGGTTGTCGCGAGCATGATGGCCTCGCCAATCCCTAGGTTTTGGTAGTCCGCCAGGCCGAGTTGTGTTTCCAGTACCCAAGCATTGCGATCCCCGATCGCGATGTACTCGTCGCCCTTAGCTTTGGCACAGGCAAACGGGCCGCAAAGGCCTGTCAAGAATTGCTCGGTGGTGTAACGTACTTGCTCGGGATCCTCAGACAGAGCCGCCGGATTGACCTGCATCATGGTCAAAACTTGCATTGCAATGAGCTGTTCGCCGTCTTGATGAAAGATGGTTATGGTTGATTGCTCGCCGGCCAGATCGACTTCATATTGCCAATCAAATCCGCCCCCTAGCGTCGTTGTCATGCCAACATACGGGTCGGTCATTTCCACCGGTTCCTGCGCGAGCACGGCGTCAGACAGTAAGGTTCCGAAGGCGGTTGCTGCAAGAATGGCACGGTAATTTGTGAACATGATACATCCGAGGTTTGCGTTGTTTGTTTTGTTAGGGCGTTTAGAGGATCGGGCGGGCGATCAAAAGACGGATTTTGCGTTGAGCGTTTTCCCGCCAAAGCTACAGTCATTTCGACGGGCGGCTATCTTGTCACGCTAAGGTAACCCGATCTACGTTCCCGCAAGCGGTCGTTCCGTCAACTATAAGGAACGTTCGCAAAGTCCCAAAACCGCCCACCCCATACATCTCAACAAAATCACTCCGCCGCGACAGATTTCGCCGTAAGTATCTCTTTCAGATACCGCCCTGTGTGGCTTCCCTTCACCAGCGCCACATCCTCGGGCGTGCCTTGGGCGACGATTGTGCCGCCGCCGTCGCCGCCTTCGGGGCCGATGTCGATAATATGGTCGGCGGTTTTTATGACGTCGAGATTGTGCTCGATGACGACGACCGAATTGCCCTGATCAACAAGCTCGTGCAGGACTTCGAGAAGTTTGCGCACGTCTTCAAAGTGCAGGCCAGTGGTCGGTTCATCCAATATATAAACCGTCCGGCCCGTGGCGCGTTTTGAAAGTTCTTTGGAGAGCTTCACCCGCTGAGCCTCCCCGCCTGAGAGGGTCGTGGCTTGTTGGCCAACCTTGATGTAACTCAAACCCACCCGCATCAGCGTGGACATTTTCTCACGGATCGACGGGACGGCTTTGAAGAACTCTTCCGCATCCTCAACCGTCATATCGAGCACATCGGCGATGGATTTGCCTTTGAACAGGACTTCCAGCGTTTCTCGGTTGTAGCGTTTGCCGCCGCAGCTTTCGCAGGTGACGTAAACGTCTGGCAGGAAGTGCATTTCGATCTTGATCAGCCCGTCGCCCTGACAGGCCTCGCAGCGCCCGCCCTTGACGTTAAAGCTGAACCGCCCCGGCTTGTAGCCGCGCGATTTGGCTTCCGGCAGACCGGCGAACCACTCACGGATCGGGGTAAAGGCCCCTGTGTAGGTCGCGGGATTGGAGCGCGGAGTGCGGCCGATGGGCGATTGGTCGATATTGATGACTTTATCGAGCTGCTCGATCCCGGTGATGCCTTTGCACGGCGCTGGTGTCTGGCGCGCGTTGTTGAGCCGCATGGAGGTGGTTTTGTAGAGTGTTTCATTGATCAGCGTGGATTTGCCCCCGCCGGAGACGCCGGTGACGCAGACAAATTTGCCAAGCGGGATATCGACGGTGATGTTTTGCAGATTGTTGCCCGATGCCTCTTCAATGGTGATTTTCTTTCCATTGCCCTCGCGCCGGTCGGCACGGATGGGAATGAATTTCTTTCCCGTAAGATACTGCCCGGTGATCGATTTTTTGTTCGCGGCGATCTGTTTGGGCGTCCCTGCCCCGATGATCGCACCGCCATGCACGCCTGCGCCGGGGCCAATATCGATCACATGATCCGCCTCGCGGATTGCTTCTTCGTCATGCTCGACCACAATCACCGTATTGCCCTGATCGCGCAGGTTCTTGAGCGTGGTCAGAAGTCGGTCATTGTCGCGCTGATGCAGGCCGATGGATGGCTCATCGAGGACATAGAGCACACCTGTCAGGCCTGATCCGATCTGGCTTGCCAGCCGGATACGCTGGCTCTCACCGCCCGACAGCGTGCCTGAATTGCGGCTGAGCGTGAGGTAATCGAGCCCGACATTGACCAAAAACCCCGTTCGCTCGCGTATCTCTTTGAGGATTGCGCGGGCAATCTCGTTCTTTTGGTCGGTGAGCGCATCTGGTGCGCCTTCGATCCAGTCGAGCACGTCCTTGATCGACAGCTGCACAACCTCGCCCACATGCTTGCCCGCGATCTTGACAGCGAGCGCTTCGGGGCGCAGGCGGTAGCCGCCGCAATCACCGCAGGGGCGGTTGTTTTGATAGCGCTCGAACTCTTCGCGGATCCAGTTGCTGTCGGTCTCGCGATAGCGACGCTCCATGTTTGGAACGACACCTTCGAAGGTCCGCGAAATCTCATAAACGCGCCCGCCCTCGTCGTAACGGAACTTGATCTCTTCCTTACCGGACCCGCGCAGCATGACCTCTTTCACCGTTTCAGGCAAATCACGCCAGAGGGTTTTGGGATCGAATTTATAATGCTTCGAAATCGCCTCAATGGTCTGGCGGAAATACGGGGATTTGGACTTGGCCCAGGGCGCGAGCGCACCATCGATCAACGATATATTCTCATCTGGCACAACGAGACGGTCGTCGAAAAAGAGCTCGACACCAAGCCCGTCGCAGGTGGGGCAAGCCCCAAAGGGCGCGTTGAAGGAAAAAAGCCGCGGCTCGATCTCAGAAATGGTGAAACCGGAGACCGGGCAGGCGAATTTTTCCGAAAACGTGTGACGCTCGGGTTCCTCGCCCTCCTTGGCATCGGCCATCTCCATAATGGCAATGCCGTCCGCCAGATCGAGCGTGGTGCGCAAACTGTCCGCAAGCCGTGTCTCAATCCCCTCGCGCACGACGATCCGGTCCACAACCACGTCAATATTGTGACGGAATTTCTTGTCGAGCGTCGGCGGCTCGTCCAGCTCGTAAAACGTGCCGTCAACTTTGACCCGCTGAAAGCCTTGCTTGCGCAATTCGCCAAATTCTTTGCGATACTCGCCCTTGCGGTCGCGCACGATGGGGGCAAGCAGATAGGCGCGCGTCCCCTCCTCCATCGTCATGATCCGATCGACCATGTCGGCGACCTGCTGCGCCTCAATCGGCAGACCCGTGGCGGGCGAGTATGGCGTTCCGACACGGGCGAACAGTAGCCGCATATAGTCGTAAATCTCGGTGACCGTGCCGACGGTGGAGCGCGGGTTTTTCGAGGTGGTCTTTTGTTCAATCGAAATGGCAGGGCTGAGGCCGGAGATGTGATCCACATCCGGCTTTTGCATCATATCCAAAAATTGCCGCGCATAGGCTGACAGCGATTCCACATAGCGCCGCTGCCCCTCGGCATAAATCGTATCGAAGGCCAGCGACGACTTGCCCGAGCCGGAAAGCCCAGTGATAACAACCAGCTTGTCGCGCGGGATATCGATGTCGATATCCTTCAGATTATGCTCACGCGCGCCTCTGATTTCGATGGATTTGAGTTCTGGCATACGATGCTCCGGGTGCTTGGGAGCATAGTTAATACGAGGTGAACAGCTTTCCAACAGGAAAACAGAACAAAACAGGAATATTTATCCACAGGCAGGTGTGGATAAAATTAATCCTTATCCGATAAAATATGCGTGCCGCTTACTGCCCACCCAATATCTTCTTCACGTAATCCTGGGTCTCTTTGTAAGGCGGGATGCCGTTATATTTGGCCACAGCTTCCGGACCCGCATTATAAGCTGCAAGCGCCAAGCGCCACGAGCGGAAGCGGTCGTATTGGGTGCGCAGGTAGCGCGCACCGCCTTCGAGGTTTTGGGACGGGTTGCGGGGATTGACGCCGAGCAGTTTGGCGGTGCCGGGCATGAGCTGGGCAAGACCGATTGCGCCTGCGTGACTCACCGCTTCAGGGTTCCAGTTGCTTTCGACCGTCACAAGCCGCTGGAACAACTCAACCGGGATCTGGTGTTTGGTCGCAGCGTTGCGGGCCATGGGCGCGAAAGAGGAGCGATAGGTACTGCTGGGAATGAGCGCCGACAGCCCCTCATCCTCCTCATCCAGGTTCCGTTCCATCTGAAACTGGCCGGACAGGCGATTGTCGATGAGCTTTTGATGGGCTTTGGAGAGTTTGAGCGGATCTGCTACGGCGGGCGACTGCGCAAAAAGCGCGCAACCTGCCATGAATAAACCCAATCGCGTCACGAAAGACCGCCTTTGCCACAAAAAATTTGATCCAAATTAGAGGTAAAAGGGTTAAGGTTCAATGCACTGCGGGAATTGCGCCGATTGCGTTGCACCTGCGCATGACCAGCGCTAGGGTCTGGCCAGCAAAAAATCGGATTCGTCACCCATAGGAGCTAGAGACATGGCCGGCAGTATCAACAAAGTCATTCTTGTGGGAAATCTGGGCCGTGACCCGGAAGTGCGCAGCTTCCAGAACGGTGGCAAAGTGTGCAATCTGACGATTGCGACGTCGGAGAACTGGCGTGACAAACAGTCGGGCGAGCGGCGTGAGAAGACCGAATGGCACCGTGTCGCGATCTTCTCCGAAGGGCTGGTGCGGGTGGCAGAGCAGTATCTGAAAAAGGGCTCGAAAGTCTATATCGAGGGCCAGCTCGAGACCCGCAAGTGGCAAGATCAGTCGGGCGCGGATCGCTATACCACAGAAGTGGTTTTGCGCAATTACAACTCCAATCTGACCATGCTCGACGGACGCAACGATGGCGGCGGCGGTGGGTCCTATGATGCGCCGGGTGGCGGCTATGACGCTGGACCTGCGCCAGCACCTGCGGGTGGCAGCGATTTCGACGACGAAATTCCGTTCTAATCCAACCGGTTAAGCGGTGAGGCGCTGGCGCGCCTCGCGTCTTTAAGAGCGCAAGACTGGCGTCTTGCGCCATTTGGATATTTGTAAACCAAAGAAGGTGTTGGAAATCGCTTTGCAGGTCAGTTGGCGATTGCACTTGAGCTTGTATTTGGCGTATACTCCACCCACAAGATTTTGCGGATAACAACAATAAAACGAGCAAGCCGTGAGCGATACGCCAGAGCCACCCGACACAATCGATGATGAGCCGCCCTCCCGCATGGAGTTTGATGGCCCGCAGATAGCTATCGAGGAGGAGATGAAGACCTCCTATCTCGATTATGCGATGTCGGTGATTGTCAGTCGTGCCATTCCCGATTTGCGCGATGGGTTGAAGCCGGTGCACCGGCGCATTCTCTATGCGATGCACGAGAGCGGGAATACCTCCGACAAGGCGTATCGCAAATCCGCGCGTCCCGTTGGTGATGTGATGGGCAAGTATCACCCGCATGGTGACAGTGCGATTTATGATGCGCTTGTGCGTATGGCGCAGGATTTTTCCATGTCGCTGCCGCTTTTGGACGGTCAGGGCAATTTCGGCTCCATGGACGGCGATAACCCCGCCGCAATGCGCTATACTGAGGTGCGGATGGATAAGCCTGCGGGCTTCATCCT
>CAYRKW010000036.1:0-22121 GCA_964425135.1 uncultured Rhodobacterales bacterium | reverse complement strand
ATCCCAACATGCTGGTCAACGGGGCCGGCGGGATCGCGGTTGGGATGGCCACCAATATCCCGCCGCATAATCTGGGCGAAGTGATTGACGCGACGCTGGCGCTGATTGAGGAGCCGGATCTGGATGTGTTGCAACTGATGCAGTATATCCCGGCCCCTGATTTCCCCACTGGCGCGCTGATCCTTGGGCAAACCGGCGCGAAGAAAGCCTATACCACTGGGCGCGGGTCGGTGATTATTCGCTCGAAGACGCGGGTCGAGGAGATACGCAAGGCCCGCTTTGCCATTGTTATCGACGAGCTACCCTATCAGATCAACAAGGCGACGATGATCGAGCGGATTGCAGAAGCGGCGCGCGATAAGAAGATCGAAGGCATCGCCCATGTTCAGGACGAAAGCGACCGCGTGGGTGTTCGGGTTGTGATCGAGCTCAAACGGGATGCGACGCCGGAGGTCGTACTCAACCAGTTGTTCCGTTTCACGCCGATGCAGACTTATTTCGGCTGCAACATGCTGGCGCTCAATGGCGGCCGGCCAGAACAGCTTGATCTGCGCAAGTTCCTGACGTCGTTTATCGCCTTCCGCGAAGAGGTTGTTGCGCGGCGCACGGCGTTTGAATTGCGCAAGGCGCGCGAGCGCAGCCATGTGCTCTGCGGTCTGGCGGTTGCAGTCTCGAATGTCGATGAGATCGTCGCCACCATCCGTGCTTCGGCTGATCCTGCGCAAGCGCGCGAGAGCCTGATGACCCGGCGCTGGCCTGCGTCGGATATCGCAGAATATATCCAGCTCATCGATGATCCGTCCCATAAGATGAATGAGGACGGGACGTATAACCTGTCCGAGACACAAGCGCGCGCAATCCTTGAGTTGCGTCTGCAACGTCTGACTGCGCTGGGTGTGTCCGAAGTGACCGACGAGTTGAAAGAACTTGCGGGCAAGATCGTCGATTATCTCGATATCCTGCGCTCACGCTCGCGGATCATGGCGATCATCTCGGATGAGTTGAAAGACGTGCGCGAGAAATTCGCTGTGCCGCGCCGCTCTCAAATCGTCGATTTCGAAGGCGACATGGAAGATGAAGACCTGATCGAGAAGGAAGATATGGTCGTTACCGTCACCCATGGCGGATATATCAAACGCACGCCCTTGGATGAGTATCGCGAACAGCGTCGGGGGGGCAAAGGCACGCAAGGCATGTCCACCAAGGACGAGGATTTCGTTACGACGCTCTTTGTGGCCAATACGCATACGCAGCTGCTGTTTTTTACGACGGACGGAATTGTCTACAAGCTCAAGACCTGGCGTCTGCCACCGGGCGGGCGCAACGCAAAAGGCAAGGCGATTGTGAACCTTCTGCCGATCCCGCAGGGCGTGACGATTGCGGCGATTATGCCGGTGGATCGGGACGAGGAGGATTGGGCAGATTTGCAGATCGTCTTTGCCACATCCATGGGCGATGTACGGCGCAATGCGCTGTCTGATTTCACCAATGTCAAATCCAACGGTAAGATCGCGATGAAATTGCCCGAGGATGTGCGCCTGATCAATGCGCGTATCTGTGATGAAAACGATGATGTGATGCTGGTGACGGCGTCAGGTAAAGCGATCCGCTTCCCGACCACGGCGGTGCGGGTCTTTAAAGGGCGCGATTCTACCGGTGTTCGGGGGATCAAGCTGGCGGGGGATGATAAGGTCGTGTCGATGGCGGTGATCCGGCATTTCGAGGCCAGTTCCGAAGAGCGGCAGGCCTATTCGAAAATGCGTCGCGCACTGGCGGGGGCGTCAGATGAGGATGAGGGCGATGCGGAAGAGGCGGTTGCCGATATTGATCTTTCGCAAGAGCGGTTTGACGAGATGAAAGCAGCAGAGGACTTGATCCTGACCCTGACCGAGCAAGGCGCGGGCAAGCTGTCGTCAAGCCATGACTATCCGGTGCGCGGACGTGGCGGACAAGGGGTCATGGGCATGGACAAGGCGATGCGCGGCGGTAATCTGATTGCCTCCTTCCCCGTCTCGCTGGATGATCAGATCATGCTGGTGACGGATGCCGGTCAATCGATCCGCTGCCCTGTGAAAGATATCTCGTTCCGCTCACGCTCTGCGGGTGGTGTGCGGGTGTTCAACACCTCAGATGACGAGCGTGTTGTGTCTGTGGCCTGGATTGCGGAAAGCTCGGACGACGAGGACGAGGTATCGGATGCGCAGGATGCTCCGGCAACCGATCCATCGTAACACCACCATCGCCCTTGTGAGAGGGGCCGATTGGCACTAGATCAGCGCGCATGACACATGTGATCCGACCCGCCCGCCCAGAGGATGCCGCGCTTTGGCGCGATCTGATGGGGCACTATGCGAGTTTTTACAAAACCAGCGTATCTGATGCGGGGCTGGAGACGGTTTGGGATTGGATACATGATGCGGATAACGACTTCTGGTGCGATTTGATTGAAACGGATGGCAAGGTCATCGGCTTTACGCAATACCAACTGATGCACCGCTCGCTTAGCGGGGAAATGGTGATATATCTCAGTGATTTATACGTTGATCCTGATGTGCGCGGCGGCGGTGCGGGACGCGCACTGATTGATCATGTGATCGGTTTTGCCAAGACGCGCGGCATCCCCAGCGTGCGCTGGCTGACCCAGGAAACCAACTACCGCGCGCGCGGCCTTTACGACAGCTATGGGCCGAAAACCGAGTTCATCCTCTACAACGTCGCCCCATGAGCGCCGCGCCCCTGCATATCATCGGCGGCGGCATGGCCGGATCCGAGGCGGCGTGGCAGGCGGCGCAGGCCGGTGTGGACGTGGTGCTGCACGAAATGCGGCCTGTGGTCGGCACGTTTGCGCATCAAACGGACGGGCTGGCCGAACTGGTATGCTCTAACTCCTTCCGCTCGGACGATGATGAGGGCAATGCGGTTGGGCTGTTGCATTGGGAAATGCGCCAGGCAGGCGGGCTGATCATGGAGATGGGGGAGCGCTTCAAGGTGCCTGCTGGCTCCGCTCTCGCCGTGGATCGGGAACCGTTTTCTCGCGCCGTTACCGATGCGATCGAGAGCCATCCGCGCATCACCATTGACCGCGCTGAGGTTACGTCCGTCTCCGACAAGGATTGGCCGCATGTGATCATCGCCACCGGCCCGCTGACCTCCGGCACGCTGGCGCAGGACATCCTGTCGCTCACGGGTGAGACGTCGCTGGCATTTTTCGACGCCATCGCCCCGATCATCTATGCCGAGAGCATTGATATGGACAAGGCGTGGTTCCAGTCGCGCTATGACAAGGGCGAAACCGAGGAAGAGCGCACCGCCTATCTCAACTGCCCAATGAGCCGGGATCAATATGAGGGCTTTATCGACGCGCTTCTGGCGGCCGAAAAAACCGCGTTCAAAGACTGGGAGAAAGACACGCCCTATTTTGCAGGCTGTCTTCCGATTGAAGTGATGGCCGAGCGCGGGCGTGAGACGTTGCGTTTTGGGCCGATGAAGCCCGTCGGCCTCACCAATCCGCATGCACCTGACGTCAAAGCCCATGCGGTTGTGCAATTGCGCCGCGACAATGCGCTGGGAACGCTGTTCAATATCGTGGGGTTCCAGACCAAGATGACTTATGGGGCGCAAAAAGAGGTGCTTCGGACGATCCCGGGTCTTGAGAGCGCTGAATTCGCGCGTCTGGGCGGCATCCACCGCAACACCTTCATCAACTCACCCGTTCTTCTGGACGCCCAAATGCGCCTGCGCACCCGCCCCTCGATCCGATTTGCGGGCCAGATATCGGGCGTCGAAGGATACGTCGAGTCCACCGCTATGGGCCTGCTCGCAGGCCGAATGGCCGCTGCGCAACTCCAAGGGCGCGATGTGCCGCCCGTCCCCGCCACCACTGCTATGGGCGCGCTACTGACCCACATAACGGGCGGCGCAGAGGCCAAAACCTTCCAACCCATGAACGTCAACTTCGGCCTCTTTCCCCCCGTTTCAGATGCGCGCGGCGGACGACGCGGGCGCAAAGAACGCTACAAGGCATACACAGATCGCGCCAAGGCGGATTGGAGTGACTGGCTGGGGGCACAGAGCCTCGTTGCCGCTCAGTAACGCATGTCTGCCGAACAATAGGTTGTTCGAAACCCTGGCGGCGGTTTTGAGACAAAGGAAGTTACTCCCTTTTGACCTCTGCGCGGTGCTTGATAGAGTATTGCAAGTGGAGGGAAGGTGTCATGACAAAAAAGATGCTACAAAATGCGTATGGGCTCGATAGTGGCGAGGTGACGCGAGGGTTTTATAACGAATGGGCGGCGACCTATGATGATGAGGTCGCGGAAAATGGCTACATCACGCCGGATCGTTGCGCCACAGCGCTTGCGTCCTTTGTGTCGGACCCAACCGAGCCGCTTCTCGATGTCGGCTGCGGGACGGGCATTTCGGGCGCTGCGCTGCGCGGCCATGGGTTCACGACGCTCGACGGATGCGATTTCAGTGCAGAGATGTTGAAGCTGGCCACGGACAAGGGCGTCTATCGCAAATTGCACAACACCGATCTGGAAGCGCCGTTTCCCTTCGAGCAGGGCGCTTACGCCAATATTGCCGCCATTGGTGTGCTCAACCCCGGCCATGCACCCGCCAGCACTTTCGACGAGATTGTCGCGCTCCTCAATCCCGGTGGGCATTTCGTCTTTTCGCTCAACGATCATGCGATGGCCGACAAGTCCTACGAGACGCGGATAATGGAGCATGTGGACACCGGCAGCGTATCGCTCTTGTTCAGCGAATATGGCGATCATCTGCCGAAGATTGACCTCAAATCCAACGTCTATGTGGTGCGCAAAGCGTGACTGTTCGCGAGCGGTTTGCGCCCTCGCCAACCGGTCCACTACATCTGGGGCATGCCTATTCTGCGATGCTGGCCCATGATGCCGCCCGTGCTGCTGGGGGCGCATTTCTGCTTCGGATCGAGGATATCGACCGTGCGCGGTCCCGTGATGTTTGGGCCGCGCAGATATTTAACGATCTGGCGTGGCTTGGCCTTTCGTGGGAGACGCCGGTTCTGTACCAATCCACCCGTATGGCCGCCTATACCGATGCATTGGCGCAGCTGACGGCGCGTGGTCTGACCTATGCGTGTCAGTGCAATCGCAAGGACGTTCTGGCAGCTGTGAATGCCCCGCAAGAGGGCGCGCCGATGGGGCCGGATGGGGTGATATATCCCGGGACGTGCCGCGAATTGGGATTGCCGCCCGAAAACGCAGTGATACGCCTCAACATGGCGAAGGCGGTGGAGGCTGCGGGCAATGTGTCGCTTGGCTATGCAGAGATTGAGTTGGGCCATCAGCAGATCACGACGAAGCATCTGATCGAGAATGTTGGGGATATCGTTCTGGCGCGAAAGGATATGGGGACGTCCTATCATCTTTCGGTGGTCGTGGATGACGCCTATCAAGAGATCGGCCATGTAACGCGCGGCGAAGATTTGCGGGAAGCGACAGCAATTCATGTGATCTTGCAGGCGCTTTTGAACCTTCCAACCCCCATCTACCGCCACCATCGGCTCATCCGCGATGAAACCGGCAAGCGTCTCGCCAAACGCGACAATGCTCGCGCGATTGCAAAATTTCGGTCGGATGGCTGGACGGCGGAGGATGTGCGACGGGAAGTTGGGTTGTGATCCTGTACTTTGACCTAAAACCGCAGTGGCTTAAACAGGCTCCTGCGTCACAATCTCCTTGCCACCCGATACCTGAGTATAAAAACACGTTGGCCGGTTGGTATGACAGGCAGGTCCAATTTGCTCGACCTTCACCAGCAAGCAATCGCGATCACAATCAACGTAGAACTCGACCAGCTTTTGCGTATTGCCGGACGTCGCTCCCTTCACCCAATATTCCTGCCGTGACCGCGACCAATACGTGACCTTGCCCGTCCCGATTGTCCGCTCCACCGCGCCAATATTCATCCATGCCATCATCAGCACATCGCCGCTCTTTGCATCCTGCGCAATCGCCGGAATAAGACCGTCGTCATTGTATTTCAAACCGCGTGGATCAAATCTGGGTTGCATCTGCCCCTGCCCTTTTCAAAGCGACTCGCTGCCTCTATCTAGGGAAGGATGGGGATGTGTGCAAAGGTGATTGCCATGGCTGACGATAACGACCTGATGAAGCTGTATTCCAAGCGCATTCTGGCGTTGACGACGCGCATTCCGCACACGCAGCGCATAGAGAGCCCGGATGCAACCGCGCGCAAACGCTCGCCCCTTTGTGGTTCCACGGTCAGTGTCGATCTGCAAATCGAAGACGGGCGTATCACGGGCTATGGTCAGGAAGTTAAAGCCTGCGCGCTTGGGCAAGCGGCAGCGAGCGTGATCGGTGCGAGCATCATCGGGCTTACCCATGATGATGTTCTTAAAGGCCGGACCGCATTGCGCGCGATGCTCAAAGAAGACGGCCCGGCCCCAACGGCCCCGTTTGAGGAGTTGGAAGTGCTCATGCCGGCCAGAGAGTTCAAAAACCGTCACGCTTCAATCCTGCTGACCTTCGATGCGATTAATGACGCCTTTGCACAAGCCGAAGAACAGGCCGCCAGCGCATAAAAAAGCACCGCAAACCCGGGAGGGATGCGGTGCGAGTGTCGGGTGACTGAACGATCTGACCGGCAAAGGTCATGTGGGATCATGACAGCGGAAAAGCTGAGACAGGCAAATCTCTCTTCCGATGAATAACAGCATTGGCTCTTTTGGGACAACGAGGCAAAGCTATCTGCCGGATCGATGGATCAGGGACATCACCCGGTCGAGGTTAAACGAGAGACGGCAGGCCCAAACCCACGAAAAACAAAATGCAGATTGCGGCCAAACCAGCGACGTCCTCAATGAGGGAAAGGGTGGTTTCGCGATCGAAAAACTGGCGAATGGGTTTCATAGTCCTGCTCCAAGTGTTCTTGTTTGTTAACTTAATGTTCTACTTTTGGACCATTTAGTCAAGAACATTAATAGAACATTATGGTGAAATGGACGAGATTCGAGCTAACCCACTGATATCATTGAATAAGATTTTTCGCGTTCCATCAGATGCAAAAGAACACGCATGGCCTGACCGCGTTTGCTGGTCAGTTTCGGATCGCTGGCCAGCAGGCTACGCGCGTCCGTCTGTGCGATATGCATCAAATCAGTTTGCGTTTCGGGATCAGCGATCTTGAAGCGTGGCAGGCCCGATTGCGCCGCGCCCAGAACGTCACCAGCGCCGCGAATGCGCAAATCTTCCTCAGCAATCGCGAACCCGTCATTGGTCTGGCGCATAATCTTCAGGCGCGCCATCGCCGTCTCGCCCAGTGGCGGATCATACATCAGCAGGCAAGACGAGGCTTGCGCACCGCGCCCCACCCGGCCCCGAAGCTGATGAAGTTGGGACAGCCCGAATTTCTGCGCACCCTCAATCACCATGATCGTTGCATTCGGGACATCAACCCCGACCTCAATGACGGTCGTCGCGACCAAGAGTTTCGTTGTCCCAGCAACAAAATCCGCCATCGCTGCGTCTTTCTGCGCAGGCGGCATCTGCCCGTGAACCAGTCCAACGGCCGCATCGCCAAGCCGCGCCCGCAACTCCTTGAACCGCTCTTCTGCTGCCGTCGCTTCCATCACTTCGGACGCATGAACCAAGGGGCAGACCCAATACGCCTGCCGCCCCTGCGCAATCGCGCCCTGCATCCGGTCTATCACCGCATCGATCTTCTGAGCCGAGATCAGCACTGTCTCAATCGGTTTGCGCCCGCCCGGCTTTTCATCAAGCACCGAGACGTCCATATCGCCGTAATTGCTCAGCTCCAACGAGCGCGGGATGGGCGTGGCGGTCATCACCAGAATGTCTGTGCCCTGCCCTTTTTGGCCCAGACGCATGCGCTGATGCACGCCAAATCGGTGCTGCTCATCAATCACCGCAAGCCGCAAATCGAGCATCTCCACATCATCCTGAAACAGCGCATGGGTGCCGACGATCAACTGGGTTTCACCGTTTGCGAGTGCCTCCAGCTTGCTTGCCCGTGCGCCGCCCGTATCCCGCCCGGTGAGAATATCGAGCGTGATCCCGGCGGTCTTTGCCCAATCGCGCAAACCCTGAATATGCTGTCGCGCCAGAATTTCCGTTGGTGCCATGATCGCCGCCTGACCGCCTGCCTCAATCGCCGCCAACGCCGCCAAGAACGCAACCAGCGTCTTGCCTGACCCGACATCGCCCTGAAGCAACCGGTTCATCCGCTCTTGATCCGCCATGTCGGCCTTAATCTCTTCTGTCGCTCGCAACTGCGCGCGCGTCGGGTCAAACGGCAGCGCCTCCAGAACCTTTTTGTGCAATGCCCCCGTGCCAGTGGTCGCGCGACCCCTTTTCTTACGCGACGTCTCACGCGCAAGCGCCAATGTCGCCTGATGCGATAGCAATTCGTCATACGCCAGCCGCTCGCGTGCCGCAGCTTTTGGCGACGTATCAAATTCTGAAGTCGGCGCATGGGCCGCTTCAATGGCATCATGCCAGTTTGGCCAGTTCTTATCAGCGATCAAATGCGGATCGATCCATTCCTCAAGCTCCGGCGCGAGCGCAAGCGCTCCGGTCACCGCCTTGCGCATCACTTTTTGTGTGATCCCGGCGGTCAATGGATAAATTGGTTCATAGGGCGGCAACGTATCTGCCTCGTCTTGGGTCAATACGTAATCCGGATGCACCATCTGCAAAAGCCCGTCGAACATCTCGATCCGGCCAGAGACAATCCGGCGCTGGCCATGGGGCAGCGTCTTTTGCAGCCAATCCTTGCGCGCGTTGAAGAAGACCAGCTGAAACTCGACCTCAGCGTCCTGCACAAAAACGCGATACGGCCGTCCTTTTCGCTCATTGGGCTTATGCATCCCCACAACCACCTGTGCCGTTGCGGTTACAGGGGGCGGCAGATCCTTGATCGTCTCGCGCAGCCGCCGGTCAATGATCCCGCCGGGTAAATGCAGCAGAAAATCCTTCGGCACCCGCAGGTCAGCATTCATCAAAAGCTGCGCCAGCTTGGGGCCGATGCCGTTCAGTTGCCGGATATCGCCAAAAAGCGGGAACAGGATTTCAGGTCGTTGCGACATAGGCCATATCTTTACGGCTTATGAGATAAGCGCAAGCCACGCGTCCTCATCCATAACCTCAACCTCCAGCGCCTCAGCCTTTTTCAGTTTCGATCCGGCCCCGGGTCCGGCCACAAGAATATCTGTCTTGGCCGAAACAGAACCAGACACTTTTGCCCCTTGCGCCTCAGCCGTTGCTTTCGCTTCAGCGCGTGTCATCTTCTCCAGCGTCCCGGTGAACACTACGGTCTTCCCGGAAACTTTCGAGCCCTCGGTGCGCGGCGCCTCAACCGGGATCACGTCCAAATGCGCGATCAGCCGCGCAATCGCGTCGCGGACATCTGTCTCATGAAACGTGTCGATCAGCGCATGCGCCATGACCTCTCCCACGCCGTCGATGCCCAAAAGCTGGTCCCAATCCTCGCCGGTTTTTTCGGTCGCATTGATCATGGCGCTTTGGAACGCATCCCAAGTGCTGTACTGCCGCGCCAGCATCATCGCGCTGGTCTCACCCACATGTCGGATACCGAGTGCAAAAATCAGGCGGTTCAACTCAATATTGCGTTTTTCGTTGATTGCGGCGAAGAGATTTGTCGCGGATTTCTCCCCCCAGCCGTCCTTGTTTTGCAACTGTTTGATCTGGCCCGCCCCAAAACGCGCCTCCAGCGTGAAGATATCGGCAGGTTCCTTCACCCAGCCATCGGTGTAAAACGCCTCGATCTGCTTTGCGCCCAGACCTTCGATATCAAAGGCTTGGCGTGCGACGAAATGCTTGAGTTTTTCCACCTGTTGCGCCGGACAGATGACACCTCCAGAACAGCGCGCCACGCTATCGCCCGCCTCGCGCACGACCTCCGAGCCGCATTCGGGGCAGAGCGTCGGGAAGACAAATGGTTTGGCGGATTTCGGGCGGCGATCCAGATGCACATCGGCGACTTTGGGAATGACATCACCGGCGCGGTATACCGTTACCCAATCCCCGATCCGAATATCGCGGCCACCTCTGATCTGCGCACCCTTGCTGTCGCGTCCCTCGATATAGTCCTGATTGTGGAGCGTTGCGTTTGAGACGACCACACCGCCGACTGTCACCGGTTTAAGGCGCGCAACCGGAGAAATCGCGCCCGTGCGCCCGACCTGAATTTCGATATCGATTAACTCGGTAATTGCCGTTTCTGCCGCGAATTTATGCGCAATCGCCCAGCGAGGCGTGCTGGATCGAAAGCCCAGCCGACGCTGCAATCCCAGATCGTTAACCTTGTAGACAACGCCATCAATATCATAGCCCAGATCTGGCCGTGCCGTCGCTATCGCATCGTAATGATCGAGAATCTCGTCAACGGACTGACAGAGTTTGGTCAGCGGGTTGGTCTTAAATCCCATCTCGCTCATTCGCGCAATCGCGCCCGATTGCGTGTCGGCCAGCGGCTCGGACAGATCGCCCCAGGCATAGGCAAAGAAACTCAACGGGCGCTGCGCCGTGATTGACGGATCAAGTTGGCGCAACGATCCGGCTGCCCCATTTCTTGGATTGGCGAAGGTTTTGGCGTCTTTGGCCGCTTGGGATGCGTTGAGTTTTTCGAAATTCTCATGGGTCATGAAAACTTCGCCGCGTATTTCCATCGTCAAAGGCGCGTTGTCGATCTGGTTTGGAATGTCTTTGATAGTGCGGACATTGGCGGTGACATCTTCGCCGGTTTGCCCGTCACCGCGCGTTGCAGCGAAGGATAGTTTGCCGGATATGTAGGTGATCGAAAGCGATAGGCCGTCGATTTTTGGCTCGGCGACGATGGCTGGCACCGCGTCAGTCCCCAGAAACCGCATGATTGTATCGAGAAAACCCTGCACATCCTCGCGATTAAATGCATTTGCGAGCGAGAGCATCGGAACCGCATGGGTGATACGGGCAAACCCGGATGCGGGTGCGGCGCCAACGGATTTTGAGGGGCTGTCATCGCGGATCAGCTGGGGAAATGCCGCCTCAAGCGCGAGGTTCTCGGCTTTGAGTGCATCGTACTGTGCGTCGCTAATCTTCGGGTCGTCTTTCTGGTGATATGCGACATCCGCCTCGGCCATGAGGGTGGCAATTTGCTCAAGCCGCGCACGCGCATCTGCCTCGCTTAAATCTGTGGGGTTTAATGTGTCCTCAGGATTGCGGGACGGTGCCATCGCTCATGCCTCTTTTGCGGCGGAATCATCTACGCCTTTGTCGTGGCATGAAATTAAGGCGTTGAAAACGTGAGAAGAGCGATTTGGAAAGTGTTTTATAGCGTTCCCAGTTTACATTGGATCCCTTGTTCGCTGCCTCTCGCTTTGCTCGAACGCGAAAAGCGATAAGCGTGCTGCTATGAAAACTGGAAATGCTTTAGCGTCCGATTTTTCGCGATCGGCCGGCTATAGCGCATTTTCACGTCATGCAGCTCTTACGATAACACCGTTTCACAATTTACACGTTACGCTCACTTGATGAAAAAGTGCTGCAGCTCACATCAACAATCGGCCAGAACGAGAGAAGCGCCGCCCTTGTGAGGCGACGCACTCAGTCGAACTGCGGGTTTGGGCCGCGCGTGTCAGCCGTTTGCCGCAAGCGGCACCTCGACGTCTTCCTCAACCGGATCGCGCAGGACATATCCCCTGCCCCAAACCGTTTCGATGTAGTTCTCGCCGTCGGTTGCCTGTGCAAGTTTCTTGCGCAACTTGCAGATAAATACGTCGATGATTTTCAGCTCCGGCTCATCCATGCCGCCGTAGAGATGATTAAGGAACATCTCCTTGGTGAGCGTCGTGCCCTTGCGCAGGCTCAACAGTTCGAGCATTTGGTATTCTTTGCCGGTCAGATGTACCGCCTTGCCGCCTACCTCAACCGTTTTGGCATCCAGATTGACCAAAATCCGCCCGGTCTGGATCGAACTTTGCGCATGGCCCTTGGAGCGGCGCACAATCGCGTGAATGCGTGCGATCAACTCTTCGCGGTGGAAGGGTTTGGTCATGTAGTCATCGGCCCCAAATCCAAAGCCCTTGATCTTGTTTTCGGTGTCATCAAGACCGGAGAGGATGAGGGTCGGCGTTTCCACCTTTGAGACCCGCAGCTGCCGCAAAACTTCAAGGCCTGAGATATCGGGCAGGTTCAAATCAAGCAGGATCAGATCGTAATCATAAAGCCGCGCCAGGTCGATCCCTTCCTCACCCAGATCGGTTGCATAGACATTGAGGTTGGCGTTAGAGAGCATTATCTCTACGCTTTTGGATGTCGTCGGATCGTCCTCGATTAACAAAATGCGCATTTATTGCCTCCAATGACATCATGTCTCGTGATGTCAAAAGAGGTGAACCATAAAGGTTAACCAACGATTACCACGAGCGTACGGTTCGATGAAAACGCAAGAGTTTCCGGTATTTATTGGAATTAATTTTATTCAACACGGAGCTTTGTCCCGCGATGGTTGAGCAACACTTAACAAAACAATCAGAGGTTGTAAAGCCTAACGGTACTGCTGCATGGACGTGATGCGCAGCGCGCGTGAGCCATGATGCTCCATCGCCACGATCCAGCTTTCCAATTCCTCATCAGTGAGCGCGTACATCTCGCAAGCCTCCTCGCGGCCAATCAAACCTGCGCTGACGGCCGTGACGACAGCCGCTTTGCGCCGCGCCACCCAGCGTGATGTGTTTTTCGGAGGCAGATCGGCCCGAGAGATCTTGCGCCCGTCAGCGGTCGTCACGAACACCGGACCTTTTTCCTTGCGAATAAACATGTAAACACCCATGTACCATTTGAACCCGAGGCCTACTCTATGCCTCCGGTCTTAATTGGCCGTGAAAATGGTCTTGAGAATACTTAGGGTTTTACGCTATTGCGGTATAAATTATCGCCAAAATCCAACACATTAAGAGTTTGCTGTGACGCATCCGATCAATTCTTTGGGCTTTGCCAAACCGCCCCGCGACACGCGCGTTGTTGTGGCGATGTCGGGCGGCGTGGACAGCTCGGTTGTCGCCGCGATGCTGGCTGATGAGGGCTATGACGTCGTTGGCGTCACCTTGCAGCTTTACGATCATGGGGCGGCGCTTGCGAAAAAAGGCGCGTGTTGCGCAGGCATCGATATCCATGATGCGCGTCGTGTGGCCGAAGAGATGGGGTTTCCCCATTATGTGCTCGACTATGAGAACCGCTTTAAAGAAAGCGTGATTGACGAGTTCGCCGACAGCTATCTTGCAGGGGCGACACCTGTGCCCTGCATTCGCTGCAATGAGCGGGTGAAATTCCGTGACCTGCTGGAAACCGCCAAGGATCTGGAGGCCGATTGTATGGCCACAGGCCACTATATCCAGCGCTTTGCAGGAGATGGCGGGTCCGAGTTGCATCGCGCCGGAGATCCAGACCGTGATCAGAGCTATTTTCTGTTTTCCACAACGCCAGAACAACTTGAGTTCCTACGGTTTCCGCTTGGCCATCTGACGTCCAAGGCGCAAACGCGTGATCTGGCGCGCAAATATGGATTAACGGTGGCGGACAAACCGGACAGTCAGGACATTTGTTTCGTTCCTAATGGCTCTTATGCCGCCGTGATCGAGAAACTGCGGCCCGGCGCGGCTGAGCCGGGAGACATTGTGCATCTCGATGGGCGCGTTCTGGGCACGCATCAGGGCGTAATCCACTACACGATCGGTCAACGGCGCGGGCTTGGCATCGGCGGCGGCGATCCGCTTTATGTGGTCAAGCTGGACCCGGATACGCGGCAGGTGATTGTCGGCCCGAAAGAGGCGTTGGCAACACGCACCATCGCGATCAAGGAGGTGAACTGGCTGGGGTCAGAGCCCTTCGCGTCGCTCAACGCGTGTGAGATGGATGTCCGCATCCGCTCCACCCGCCCGCCGCGACCTGCGAGTATCTCCGCGATGGGTGAGGCTGAGGCGACGGTGACGCTTGCGACCAGCGAAGAAGGCGTGGCCCCTGGGCAGGCGTGTGTTTTCTACGAGCCGGGCACAACGCGGGTTTTGGGGGGCGGCTGGATTACGAACGGATAAGGTTGGGTGTTGAACCCTCCTCAATCTGCTACTTTTGCGCGATCAAGTGAACTCTGACCTGACGTCCTTGCGTTCGACATTAAGCGCTCCCTCACACGACGCACACATCCGGCGAAGCCGGACAGCCCACTCCCCTCCCCACGGCAGAGGCTTCACCCCCACTCAGGGTCGAGGGCGATCCTTGTTTCTTTGAGATATCCATCACCAATCAAATGATTTCTCCCACCAAGACTAAACACTGGACAGCACCCACGCCCGTGATACCTCTTTGACAAACTTTTGCGGAGCTGCACCATGTCCTCACTCGATCCGGTCCTCACCAAAATCGACGATAATCTCGACGCTGCCGTGGAGCGCCTGCTCACGCTCTTGCGCATCGACAGTATTTCGACGGATCCGGCCTATGCACCGCGCTGCGTGGCGGCGGCAGATGCGCTTGTCGATGATCTCAAATCCATAGGCTTTGACGCATCGCGCCGGGATACGCCGGGCCACCCGATGGTCGTGGCTCACGCAGACGGTCCCGGCCCGCATCTGTTGTTCTACGGCCATTACGATGTGCAGCCAGTGGACCCGCTTGATCTATGGGATCGCCCGCCCTTTGAGCCAGCGCTCGAAGACACGCCACAGGGCAAGGTGATCCGGGGGCGCGGTGCGTCGGATGATAAAGGCCAGTTGATGACCTTTGTGGAAGCCTGCCGCGCCTATAAGGACGTGCATGGAAAGCTCCCGTGCAAGATCACACTCTTTTTCGAAGGCGAAGAGGAAAGCGGCTCCCCATCGCTGATACCTTTCATGGAAGCACATCGCGACGAGTTGACCGCTGATCTCGCGCTGGTCTGCGATACCGGCATGTGGAACGCCACAACGCCCGCTATTACCACGATGCTACGCGGCATGTCGGCTGAGGAAATCACCATCGAGGGCCCGTCGCTCGACCTGCATTCGGGCATGTACGGCGGCCCGGCCCGCAATCCGATCCGCGTTCTGACCGAAATACTGGGCCGATTGCACGACGAAAACGGGCGCGTGACGATACCTGGCTTTTACGACGGTGTCTCGGACATCCCGCCATCACTCAAGGCGCAGTGGGACGGGCTTGGCTTTGATGAAGGCGCGTTTCTGGGCGATGTCGGTCTGAGCGCCGCAGCCGGAGAAACACAGTATTCCGCGCTGGAGCAAATCTGGTCCCGCCCAACCGCAGAGATCAACGGCATATCGGGCGGCTATACGGGCGAAGGGTTCAAAACCGTCTTACCGTCCAAAGCCATGGCCAAGGTTAGCTTCCGGCTCGTCAGCCAGCAGGACCCCGACGCGATCCAGAGCGCGTTTCGAGCGTTCATAGAAGACGCCCTGCCCGAAGATTGCACCGTATCCTACAAAACCAAAAACGGCTCTCCGGCCATTGAGTTGCCGATGGACAATCCCGCTTTCGAAAAAGCCCGCCAAGCGCTGAGCGATGAATGGCCGAACGACGGCGTCTTCGCAGGGTGCGGTGGCTCGATCCCCGTGGTCGGCCATTTTCTGGACATCCTCAACATGCCCTCGCTCATGGTTGGCTTCGGGCTAGAAGACGATGCGATCCACTCACCCAACGAGAAATACAACCTCACCAGCTTTCACAAAGGCACCCGAAGCTGGGCGCGGATATTGCACGCTTTGGCTGGGTAGGGTTTTGGGCGAGTGCATACACGTACTGCGCCTCATCAAACCCCATCAAACAAACCCGTGCTTTGACCCGCTTTTCGCAATCTGCCACACTGACCGCACTGCATTGTAAAGGAGTGCCTGCATGCGTCTGATACTGGGCTTTGTGTTACTGGTCGCCGCGAGTTGTACGACAACGACCATATCTGCCCCACCCCCTGCACAATCACAAAATCCATCCGCCAGCACACAGGCCACGAAATCCGCGCGGCAAGGCGTGCGCGACTACGCGCGCGTTGCCGCCCGCATAAGACCGATGGCTGTGCGTATCTGCCAAGAACAAAACCCGCGTGCGCCAGGCAGTTTCTGCAATTTTCGCATCGTCGTCGATGACAACGATCGCGGCCCGCCAAATGCGTATCAAACCGGCGGGAAGGATGGACGGCCCATCCTTGCGTTCAATATGGCCATGCTACGCACCGTCCAGAACGATGACGAGATCGCATTTATTCTGGGCCATGAAGCAGGCCATCAGATCGGCAATCACATCAGCAAAGTCCAAAACTCCGCAAGTCTGGGCGCGGTCCTTCTGGGCAGCCTCGCCTCTGCAAGTGGCGCCTCCGCGACGTCGGTGCAAGACGCCATCCGCCTTGGCGGCTCGCTCGGTGCCCGTGCATTTTCGCAAGATCACGAGCTGGAAGCGGATAAAATCGGCACCTACATAGCCCATCTTTCAGGCTATAATCCCATCGTCGGCGCACAAAGTTTCCGTCGCTTTGCAGGCGGCGGTTTCCTCTCAACCCACCCGGCAGGCCAACAGCGCTTTGTCACGGTGCAAAACACGATGTCACAGATCAGAGCCGGACGACCGCTGCGGTTGAACTGAAGGAGATGGGCGGAACTTGGGTGAACGTCATGAGAGTGCCGTCCAATATCTGACGGACACATCACAAAACAGCTATTGAGACATGCACTGATCCCCAGCGGGGATTTCCGCTCATTCGCCCTGATGTCCCATCTCGTGTTGATCGAATCGTAATTACCTTGATGTTATGATTTGATGTGGGTGTCGCCTTGGGAACAGGGCGTTTTAGAGGGAAAATGTCATGGCAACGCCATGCGCGCGTCAAATTGGTGTCTCATTCTATAGTACGTTTGGAAACCGTAATTTGTCGGTGGTCGCAATCGTTTTCCCTCGGCATCTGTGTTGTAACGAGTAAGGAAGTTTTAACATGCATCGTCGTGACTTTATCTTTTTGTCCGCATCATCCGCACTGCTGACAGCCACCCCCACATTCGCCGCCGCGCCTGCCGTTGATCCGGCCATGTTGAAGCGTATTTATGCCGGGACCAACCATATGCGCGACAGCCGTTCCATCCGCTCCTTGCGCTGGAATAACGATCTGAACGAAGCAGCCAACCGCTATGCTGCGGTTTTGGCAAAATCCTCCACATTCTCGCATACGGTCGGAGGCAGCAGATTGCCCGACCGCGTCTCGCGCACCGGCTACCGCTATCGTCGCCTTGCCGAAAACATCGGTTGGGCAGAGCGTCGCGGCTCTCAGCTGGATATCGCGGACTGGTTTGTGAGCGCCTGGATGGATAGTCCGGGCCACCGCCGCAATATGCTCGACAACCGCTTGCATGAAATCGGTGTCGGTGTCGCCATGCGTGGGCGCCGCTACTTCGCCGTCCAGGTGTTTGGAAAGCGCAAGTAACCAACATATAGTTTTGGGATGCCTCCGGTGATCCGGTCCGATATATGTCGGGCCGGTTTTGCTTTTCAAACGGAGCGCGCGCGATCATGTCGGATATTTGGGTCTTCGGATACGGCTCGCTCGTGAATGCTCAAACGCATGATTATCAGGACATTACCCCGGCCTATTTGCATGGCTGGCGACGCGACTGGTGTCACTGGGTGAACGGTCCCTCCCGTAATGCGACCGCGCTTACCATTCAGCCCGCAGAAGGTCATACCATCGCCGGTATGATTGCGCGCGTCCCCGAAGACGCCTGGCCGGCGCTGGAAGCACGCGAGGCAGGCTACCGCCGCTTTGCGCTCGATAATGCGGATGTGGATCATGACGGCCCGGAGGGGATCACCATCCACACCTTCCAAAGCCTGTCGAACCGGCGCGGTAGCGCCGAGTTTCCAATCCCCCAAACTTATGTCGACGTGGTGCTCAAAGGGTTTTTGGATGTGCTTGGGCCAGATGCGCTGGCCCCGTTCTTTGAGACCACCGACGGCTGGGAAACGCCGATCCTCAGAGATCGCACCAATCCGCGCTACCCGCGCGCGGTAGAGCTAACGCCCGATCAGATGGCGCTTTTCGACAGCCTGCTGGACAGCCATGGCGCGACCCTTATCGACTGAGGCACGGACCGCAACGATTATCTGCGGCACATCCCAGCAACGAGATCAACGACCGGCGATGTTAAGCCCGCCGCAACCACAGACTACCGCCGTTATCTGGCATGTTGAGCGGCAGGTTTGGACATATTTTATCAAGCTCCTGCGACATATCCCGCCAGACATAATAGCTCGCAAATTCCACATCAAAGACATCCGACAAAAGCCAGGGAATCAACGCGTTTTGCTCGTTGAAGCAAAACGGCGACCAGCTCTCTGGATAGGGATAGGGCAGAAAAATATCGTGTACATGCACAACAACGCCTGAATTGAGGCGTGGAAAGACGCGGTTGAGCAGAATATCGACATCAAAATTTGACTGCAAAATATGACTGCTGTCGATGAACAGAATGTCATTTGCCTCAAGCGTGCTCAACATCTCCACATCATCGACACTGAGCGGCCGCTTAATCGGGGTGACAGACAGTTGGGTCACATCCGTTCGGGGCTGCGGGTCAATACAAGTGACCTGCGTTCTCAGATCATGATCTTGAACCGCACGGCACATAAAATGGGTCGAATTGCCCGATCCAACCTCCACGATCCGCTTGGGCGCGTTCAATACGACGGATGTGTAAATCGAGGCCCCGTCCAGTTTCGAAATCCAGCGCGAATTCCAGTTCGGCTTGGGCGCGCCACTCTTTCCAGACTGAAGCAATTTATCCTCAAGCCCGTCGATCGCTTGCAGGAAATTCTTGAATTGCGATTGCTTGCTCTCGAACAACCCGGCAATCTCTGGATATGGCCCGATATCTTGAGGCACAGACGCCAGATAATCATAAGGCGTATAGAAGCCTTTGTTGCGAAGCCCAAAAGCGGTAAGAATCTGATTGGTATGTCGTCGGAAGAATAACGCAGGTTAAATATGGGTAAGGTCTTCGCTTTTTCTTGAGGTTACTTAAATTCGCATGGTTCGTTTTGCCGATCAACGAAATCATACGGCCGCCTACCATATAGGCATAACCCAGCAAATAGACTTACCTTACCGTAAAGGGAATGAGCATAAAAAAGCCCCCGATCATCGGAGGCTCGTTAATCACGGATGTGGTTGAGGTCAGACGGAGAGCTGCCCGTCAACACCTGCATCAAAATCCGGGAACGTGAAAAAAGACAGCGCTGCAAAGCCCATGACCATGCTCGATCCGCCGAGCGAGTAGATCAGGAATGCAGCCAGAAGACCAAAGCCTGCCATGAATGCCCAAGCAGCCAATCCGAACGACAAAGCGCAGGAGATAAACAAAATCGCGACGATACGGCTATTCATGTGCATTGGTACTCACCCTCTAACTACTGACAAGACTGAAGCTAGGGGTGGTTTGTGCGGAAAATGGGGCGCAAATCGTGCGAATTACTGACCATTTGAGCCAGATTCAGCTGTTTTGGCGGAATCCGGCTGACAATAATGGCATAAATCGGGCCATGTCCGGCCCATGCGCCTGTCCTGTCAGGGCTTTGCGCAAAGGCATGAACAGCGCCCGCCCTTTGCGACCGCTCGTTTGCTTGAGCGCAGAGGTCCAGGCCCCCCAGGTTTCATCGGTCCAGGGGCGCTCTGGAAGGGCGGCAAACGCATCGCGCACGAAGTCCGCATCCTCCGCATCAATCTGCGGATCAACACCATCGCGGCAAATGGCCCACCATGTCGCGACATCGGCGCGCGTCTCCAGATTTTCGCGCACCGCCATCCAGAACGGCTCGGCCATATCATCCGGCACACCCGCCGCGCGCAACTCATCGGCCATCGCCGCATAGGGCAAAGTCCCGATCAGACGCGCTGATAGAGGTTTGAGATCTTCCACATCATATTTCGTGGGCGCCGTGCCAAAACGGCTCAGATCAAAGCCTGCGATCAATTCTTCCATATCGCCTCGCAGCTCAATCGGATCGCTCGATCCAATCCGCGCCATATGCGACAACAGCGCAATAGGCTCAATCCCGCCCTCACGCAGATCGCGCAAAGACAGGGTGCCAAGCCGCTTGGACAAAGCCTCCCCTTGCGGGCCCGTCAAAAGCGAATGATGCGCAAAGCTCGGCACTGTGCCGCCCAAAGCCTCGATAATCTGCACTTGGGTGGCCGTATTGGTCACATGATCCGCGCCGCGCACCACATGGGTGACGCCCATCTCCGTATCATCCACAACCGAAGCCAGCGTATAGAGCACCTGCCCATCCCCGCGGATCAGCACCGGATCGGACACAGATGACGCATCAATCGATACATCCCCCAAAATCCCATCCGCCCATTCGATCCGCGCATGATCCAGCAAAAACCGCCAATGCCCCGGCGCATCTGCCCGTTTGGCAGCCCGCTCTTCATCCGAAAGTTTGAGCGCCGCGCGATCATAGACGGGCGGCTTTCCCATATTCAGTTGCTTCTTGCGCTTAAGATCAAGCTCGGTCGGCGTCTCAAACGCCTCGTAAAACCGCTCCTTGGCGCGCAGATCATCCGCCGCCGCCGCATAACGATCAAGCCGCAGCGATTGCTGCTCCACCCGATCCCAGGTCAGTCCCAGCCACTCCAGATCCTGTTTGATCGCATCCGCATATTCAGGCTTGGACCGCTCAGGGTCCGTATCATCAAGCCGCAATATGAACTGACCGCCGGCTTTACGCGCGATCAGGAAATTAAACAGCGCCGTGCGTAAATTCCCGACATGCAGATATCCCGTCGGTGATGGGGCAAATCTCGTGATGGTCGTCATAGCTCGAAGTCTCCTGTGGCAGAGCCGTTTTTCACAAGGGCTGCGGGATGTCCATAAGCGGCAATGTCGCGGATGAATTATTTCGTGGTCGCATTTGGCCAAGATCGCCGCGCAAACGCGCCTAATGTCGCCCCAGAATCGAGTGATAAGGATCCTCCGCCATGGCCGTTCTCGCACCATCCACCCGCGTTAGACCGTCGCCTTTTCACAATTGCGTTTTGGCCGAAGGCGTCTCGCATTATACGGTCTATAACCGCATGCTGCTGCCTACGGGCTATGGCGATGCACAGCGCGAATATGATGCGCTGATCAACAGCGTTCAGCTCTGGGACGTTTCTGTTCAACGACAGGTCGAGATCAACGGCCCCGATGCAGGCCGCCTGGTTCAGATCATTAGCCCGCGCGATATGAGCAAATGCAAAATCGGCCAAGGCAAATATGTCCCGCTCTGCGATCATCGCGGAACGATCATCAACGATCCGATCATCCTCAAACTCAGCGACACCCGCTACTGGATTTCCATTGCCGACAGCGACATTACCTATTGGGCACGCGCCATCGGTGCCGAACGCGGCCTCGATGCGGAGGTGTTCGAAGCCGATGTCTCGCCCCTTGCTATCCAAGGCCCCAAAGCCGAAGACGTCGTCGCCTCCCTCTTTGGCGAGAAGGTGCGCGCCATGAAATACTTCTGGTTCACCGAAGAAACCCTGCAAGGCATCCCGCTGATGCTCGCCCGCTCCGGCTGGTCCAAACAAGGCGGGTTTGAACTTTACCTCATGGATGAAACCAAAGGCGAGGCCCTATGGAACATCCTGCGCGAAGCGGGCGCGCCGTGGAACATCACCCCCGGCTACCCAAATTCTTGGGAGCGGATCGAAAGTGGCCTCATCTCCTGGGGCGGTGATACCGATGATCAAACAAACCCCTTTGAGCTGCGCATGGGCAATTATGTCGATCTCGACGTCGATGACGAAGTTGTCAGCATCAAAGCCCTGCGCAAAATTCACGCCGAAGGCCCCAAACGCCACAGCCTCGGGATCAAACTGACCGGGACCACCCCCCTGCCCGCCATCATGCGCTGGGCTGACGTGACGCGTGACGGCCAACCCATCGGCCACATGACCAACAGCGTCTTCTCCCCCCGCCTGCAAGCCAATATCGGCTACGGCCTGCTGGCCTCAGACACGCGCATCGGCGACGAGATTGAGGTGGATATGAGTGGCACAAAACACCAAGGCGTCCTGACGGATAT
>CAYRKW010000035.1:22445-34849 GCA_964425135.1 uncultured Rhodobacterales bacterium | reverse complement strand
AAGGCGTGCTGAGGCTCCACTTTCGCAGAGAGCCGAAAAAATCATAAGACAAGCGTCTCCATCGCAATCGCGATGCCCTGTCCACCGCCGATGCACATAGTGCAAATCGCCTTGCCGCCGCCGATCCGCTCCAACTCGTAAAGCGCTTTGACCGCAATGATCGCCCCTGTCGCGCCCACCGGATGCCCCAGTGCAATCGCGCCGCCATTGGGGTTCACCTTATCGGTATCGAGCCCCAATTCCTGGTTCACCGCACAAGCTTGGGCGGCGAAGGCTTCATTTGATTCAATCACGTCAAAATCACCCGCCGACAGTCCCAGTTTCTCCAAAAGCGACTGAACCGCAGGCACTGGCCCGATCCCCATCACCTCTGGTCGCACACCCGCATGGGCATAGCCCAAAATCCGCGCGCGCGGCTTCAATCCCGCAGCGCTCGCCGCATCGCCATGGGCCAGGACCAGCGCCGCCGAGCCGTCATTGATACCTGAGGCATTGCCTGCAGTCACCGACCCATCCTTCTGGAAGACCGTCCGCAAGCTGCCCAAAGCCTCCATCGTCGTATCCTTGGGATGCTCGTCCTGTGCAAAGGCCACCATATCGCGCTTCACCTTCACTTCAATCGGCACGATCTGGCTCTCGAACCGACCGTCATCAATCGCTGCCCGTGCCCGCTGTTGCGAGGTCAGCGCGAAGGCGTCCTGATCCTCGCGACTGATCTGATGTTCGGCCGCGACATTCTCCGCCGTCACACCCATATGTCCGGTGCCAAATGGACAGTTAAGCGCCCCCAGCATCATATCGGCTGATTTGACATCACCCATCTTCTGACCCCAGCGGGACGCAGGCATGGTGTAGGGCGAGCGCGACATGTTTTCCGACCCGCCCGCCAGACCAAATTGCGCATCGCCAAGCTGGATCGATTGGGTGACCGACACAATCGCCTGCAGTCCCGACCCGCAAAGACGGTTGACGTTCATCGCCGGTGTCTCGTTTGGGATACCGGCCTCCACAGCTGCCACGCGGCTGAGATACATATCGCGCGGCTCTGTGTTGATCACATGCCCCATCGCCACATGCCCGATTTGACCGCCCTCAACACCTGCACGCTCCATTGCCGCTTTGGCGACATGGCTGCCCATATCTATTGGCGCAGTGCCCGCCAAAGAGCCGCCGAAGGTGCCGATTGCGGTGCGCGCACCGTCCAGAATTACCACATCAGTCATGTTAGGCCTTTCGTTATTGGGTGTAGTTCGTTCCAGCGAAAACGAGCAATTGCGCATCGGACCGTGCATAGAATGTGCATTGCCTGTGCATGGCGTGTGTATCGCATATCCGGCCCAAACTAAAAGCTCACGATCAACAGCGCAATGGCCACAAAGCCCCCCAGCATCACCGCCCAACAGCGCCACAAAAGCCCGATCACATCGCCAATATCGTCCGCATCCAACGCCCGCTTGCCCATTCCGTTCACAAATGGATCGTCGGTCAATGCGCCGTCATATCGTCGTGGCCCGGAAAGCGCCAGATCCAGAACATGCGCCACCGCTGCCTCCGGCCATCCAGCATTGGGGGAGCGATGCAAAACAGCCTCGCTCGTGATATCGGCCCATATCGCTCGCTTGCGCCCGACAAGCCAGATCAGCCCCGCGCTTAATCTCGCCGGAATCCAGTTCATCAGATCATCGAGTCGCGCCGCCGCCATGCCAAACTCCTGATATTTCGCGGTTTTATATCCGATCATACTATCGGCGGTGTTGACTACTTTGTAGATCAAAAGCCCTGGCGCACCAAAGAGCACAAACCAGAACACTGGTGCGATCACCCCGTCGGAAAAGTTCTCCGCCGCGCTTTCAATCGCAGCACGGGCAACATCTGCCTGATCCATTTCGCCAGTATCGCGCCCGACGATCATCGCCACTGTACGACGCCCCTCATCCACGCTCACACCCAGCGCAACTGCGACCGCACGCACATGATCCATCAAGCTGCGATGGGCGAGCAGGATGGTTGCGATGATAAGTTGCCATAGATCGCTGAGCGGCAGCCAAACAATTAAAACGCCCAGTAAGCCCGCGCCAAACACCAGAACAATAACCGCAATTAACCCATTGATAACGCGCAGATTACCACGATTAAGCGCTTGATCTGTTCTGTCAATCACCCGCCCCATCAGCACCGCAGGATGCGGCACGCGTGACCAGATCGTTTCAGGCTCGCCCAAAAGCGCGTCGAGCATCAGCGCCAGAACGATAATCTCAACTGTGGTCACGTGCCAGGGCGCGGGATGCGCGCGCGAAAATGTCCTTTTACCCCGGCTGGCCATGTTTTGTAGGGCACTTGACCGGTTTCAGACGCGTCATACTTCTGTGCAAATTCAACAATCGCCTCAGCGCTTTCAAGCTCTGGTGCGAACATACCGAGCGAATAGATAATCTTATCTTCAGCCTGCAATGAAATATTGCATCCAAAGTCACAGCCCATCAGGCACGAATGACGCCGTGTCTTAATATTCTCATCATCGGCGGAAACGCGCTCGACCAGATCCGCAAGTTTTTCGCCATCGGTCAACGGGTCGCGTTCGGCGTCCCATCCCTCACGCTTGCAGGTGTCGCAAACTGTTAGAATCATTGCCATAAATAACATCCGCCTTTCGGATCTTCCGCCCGCCACCTAGCCGTGTTTTGGTCTCAGTAGCAAGTCCCAGGATTCTCATTTTTGTTGCTCAAGTATCAGGCAAACTCGATATAAATTTTCGCGATTAACCAGATATTAATGAATCAGACTAAACTCTTACGCTAGCCTTGTATCGGCTATGTGGGGATCGGTTACCTGGGGAAGGGTGATAAATGCGAGTACTTATTGTTGAACATAACGAAGACCTTGGCCGTTTGTGGGCTTCGTTTCTCGATCGTCAGGGACTGAATGTCACTTTGGCGACATGCCAGAAAGATGCAATTGCGGCCATGCGCTTTGAAGAGTTCGATGCGCTTGTTCTGGAACTGGTTTTGCCCGATGGCGGGGCAATCGCAATCTCTGACTATGCGACCTACCGGTTTCCAGAGGCACCAATCATCACTGTTACAAACAGCAGCTTTTTTAGTGACGGATCGATCTTCGATTTGATCCCGAACGCCCGTGGTATGATGCGCACGCCGCTCAGACCGTCGGATTTGGCTGCCATGGTGGAACACTATTGCCCACCCGCAAAAGGAGAGTTGCGCCGCAAAGCGTGAGGTTGGCGGCGCAATTTTGAGTTCAGGTGCCTCGCGTATGCGGCACCATCCAGTCAGCAATCGGTCCCACCGGCAAAATGCCGTGCGGATTGATTGATCTGTGCGAATAAAAGTAATGCCGCCGCGTCGCTTCGCGGCGGTAAAGCGCGCCGATCCCTTGGGTTTGGTAGAGATCGCGGGCGTAATCCCAAAGGTTAGGGAATTCCGTCAAGCGTTTGAGATTGCATTTGAAATGATGATAGTAAACATCATCAAAGCGCAGCAGCGTGGGGATGAGGCGCAGGTCCGCCTCGGTCAGCTTATCACCCATCAAATAGCGCGATTTTGACAGACGTGCCTCCAGCCACTCCAACGTGTCGAACAACTCGCCCACAGCGTTCTCATAGGCCGATTGTGAGCTGGCAAAGCCACTGCGATAGACCCCGTTGTTGAGCGTGTTGTAAATCCGCGTGTTCACCTCTTCGATCTCATCACGCATCTCTTCGGGCCAGTAATCATCGGTGTTGCCGGTGATCTCATTGAAGGCCGAATTGAACATACGGATGATCTCGGAGGATTCGTTATTCACAATCGTCCCGCTGGTCTTGTCCCACAATATTGGCACCGTCACGCGGCCCGTAAAATCGGCTTTGGCCTGTGCGTAGATATCACGCACAAACGCATGGCCAAAGAGACTGTCACCGGTCGAGCCGTCGAAATCTGTCGAAAACGTCCAACCGTCATCCATCATATCGGGATGGACCACATCCATGGTAATATGATCCTCCAATCCCTTGAGATGACGAAATATCTTTGTCCGGTGCGCCCAGGGACAGGCATCAGCAATATACAGATGATAGCGCCCGCTTTCCGCCTTGAACCCGTCTGTGCCGCTCGGCCCCGCTTGCCCGTCCGGCGTGATCCAGTTGCGGAAGGTCACTTCCTTGCGCTCAAACTCGCCCTTGCTGTTGGAAATCGCCACCTCATCCGTGATCCAGTTCCCGTCTATCATGCGTCCCATAAAGGCCGTTCCTTTCGCGATATGTCGAGGTCGAACACTTCCAGTTAGGCAATGCCAAGCGGTTTACAAGCAATAGTCCCGTTATCGCCCCATCCGCCGCGCAGGAGCGTGTCGCATACATACGCAAGTCAGCCGCAATCTGCATTGATCATCGCGTGTGATTGCGGCTAAGCAGCGTCCTAACGCTTGCCCTTGCAATAAGGGCCGGAAAGGTGAGTCGCCAATCGCGCCGACCAAATGAGGGGTGCAGGGCGGCAGCGTTCATCAGGTACGCCGCGCGCTTGCCTGCCTTTTCGTGAGCGATGACAGGAAAGGGCGAAGGATGCACAAACAGGTTCTCTTCACGCTTGCTGCAAGCATGGCGCCGACGGTCGCACGCGCGCACGCCGGGCATGTCGCTGAGGTTGCGGGTCACGGGCATATCGGTGCGGCGGTTTTGATCGGTGGCGCCATCGCGCTGGGCGCGATTGCGGCGGCCAAGGCGAGCAAGGGCAAGTCCCAGGACGCGCCTGCCGCGACTGAAGAAGGAGAACCCGCATGAGCAAAATCGGTGTTATGATCTGCGGCCACGGCTCGCGTAGCCAAGCTGCTGTGGACCAGTTTTCGGTGCTTGCCGATAAACTCCCCGCCAAACTACCGAGCGATTGGCTTGTCGAATACGGCTATCTGGAGTTTGCAAATCCGGTGATCCGCGATGGTCTCGACAAGCTACGCGAAGCAGGATGCGACAAAGTTCTGGCGGTCCCCGGCATGCTCTTTGCCGCGATGCACGCCAAGAACGATATTCCGACCGTGCTCAACACTTATGCCGCAAAACACGATATCGAAATCTTGTTCGGGCGCGAGCTGGGCGTTGATCCCAAGATGATCGCCGCCGCCGCAGGCCGGGTTCAGGATGCGGTAGATGCGGCCAATGCGGAGCATGGCGAGCTGCCGCTGAGCGAGACGGCCCTCGTTGTCATCGGGCGCGGCGCCTCGGACCCGGATGCCAATTCCAACGTCTCCAAAATCACCCGCATGCTTTGGGAAGGCATGGGGTTTGGCTGGGCTGAAACCGGCTATTCCGGCGTCACTTTCCCGCTCGTTGAGCCCTGCCTGACCCATGTGACCAGACTGGGCTACAAGCGCGTCATCGTCTTTCCCTACTTCCTGTTCACCGGCATTCTGATCGACCGCATCTACGGCTTCACCGACAAAGTCGCCGCCGCCCATCCGAACATTCAGTTTATCAAGGCGGGCTATCTGAACGATCACGACAAAGTCCTCGACACATTTGCCGAACGGATCAAAGAGCTTGCCTCTGACACACCGCCACCCAACTGCGGCACGTGCCAGTACCGCACGCAAATCCTGGCGCCCGAAGATGGTATGGCCCGTAAGATCACACCAGCTGAACGCGCCGCCATCGCCGCCGAAAAAGGCCGCGGCCATGCAGCTTTCGGTGCCATTCCGCCGCCAACTTGCGTGCTGTGCAAATACCGCACCGAAGTGCTGGGCTTTGAGGCAGAAGTCGGCTCGGTTCAGGAAAGCCACCACCACCACGTCGAAGGGCAGGGCGCATCTGCCCCCGGCTCCAACGTCGAGGATTGCAAGCTGTGCGATACCTTCTGCACGGGTGAATGCCGTTTGGTCATGCAAGACCATCACCACCACCATCATCACGACCATGGCGACGGGCATCATCATCACCACGACCACGACCATCATCATCCGGTCTATCCGCACGAGAAGCACCCGCTTGGCCCCGAAAGCGTCCGTCGAAAGTGACGCTCTTCGACCGCTATATCATCGTTGACTGGTCTTCCGCTGGTGTGCCCAAGGCCGGCGCTGACAGTATATGGATTGCTGTCAGTGATGAGGGCGGGGTTACGTTGACCAACCCGGCGACACGGGCGGAGGCGGAGCGCGAGTTGCGCGCCGCGCTTAATGTGCCGCGTGTCTTTTTGGGCTTTGATTTCGCGTTCGGTTATCCCGAGGGCGCGGCAATGGCGCTAACAGGAGGTGACTGGCAAGCGATGTGGGCGCACATTGAGGCGCTGATTGAGGATGGTGCAGACAACGCCAACAACCGCTTTGAAGCAGCGGCGCAGCTGAACGCGGCAACCGACGGAGATGGTCCGTTTTGGGGCAACGGTCTCAAGCGCGACATCGAGGGTTTGCCACGCAAAAAATCGCAAGGCTATGGCACACTCTTCCCCGCGTCCAAGCGTCTGGTTGAAACGCTGGCAAGCGGGACGCAGGAGACATGGAAACTTTCGGGCGTTGGCTCGGTCGGCGGGCAGGCTCTGACCGGGATCGCTATACTGGAGCGGATGCGGCGCGATCTGCCCCTAGCCATCTGGCCGTTCGAAAAGACATCCAAGGAAAAACCTCATCTGGCAGTGGAGGTATTCCCCTCGCTCATCCCGCCGCATGGAGGCGAAGAGATCAAAGATGCCGGCCAGGTGCGTTCGATGGTTGAGGCGGTGGCCCGGCTCGACCACACGGGCAAGCTCGCCGAGGTGCTCTCCGAGCCAAACGCGCAACCAGCTCAGGTCAAACGCGAAGAGGGTTGGATATTTGGCGCCGGAAACCCGAACGCTCTGCGCCCCTCCAAGCCCGCGTTGCGTTACGAACGCGACCCAGCACGTATCTATGCGCAGTCATTTGCGACCGTTCGCGGCGAGGCGCGGCTTGAACGGTTCCCAGAGGTCATGCAGCCACTCGTCACCCGCCTGATCCATGCCTGCGGGATGACGGAAATCGCAGATCGCCTCGCCTTCAGCCCCGACGCCGTCACCAAGGGCCGCGCAGCGCTTCTGTCCGGCGCGCCCGTGCTTTGCGACTGCGAGATGGTGCGCGCAGGCATTTCCACAACGCTCATGCCGGCCCAAACCGATCTTATCTGTACCCTCAACGATTCAAACGTGCCTGATATGGCCAAAGATCTCGAAACGACCCGTTCTGCTGCCGCCGTTCATCTGTGGCGCGACCATATCGACGGCGCAATCGTTTCAATCGGAAACGCTCCCACCGCGCTCTTCCAACTGCTCGAATTACTCGATAACGGATGGCCCAAGCCGAGCGTCATATTGGGTTTTCCGGTCGGGTTCGTCGGCGCGGCTGAATCAAAAGCTGAGCTTGCCGCTAACCCGCGCGGGTGCGATTTCATCACACTGCGCGGGCGCAAGGGCGGATCAGCGATGGCATCGGCAGGCGTCAACGCGCTGGCCGCCGGATTGGGAGAAGCAACATCATGAGCGCTTGGCTCCACATCGTCGGTATTGGCGAGGACGGGCTTGAGGGGCTGACGCCCGCTGCCCGCGCGGTTGTCGAAGCTGCCGAAGTCATTATTGGCGGCGACCGCCATCACAAGCTGTCTGGGGATGTGCAGGCTGAACGATTGTCCTGGCCACATCCCTTTGATGCGCTGATCGACACGCTCAAGGGGCTAAAAGGCAAACGGGTTGTGGTGCTGGCGACGGGCGATCCGCTGTGGTTCTCCGTGGGTGCGCGCATTGGCCGCTCGATTGATCCGTCTGAGATCAAATACTACCCGATGCTCTCCGCGTTTCAGCTTGCTTCAGCCCGCATGGGCTGGTCGCTCGCGGATGTAGAGACGCTGACCGTGCATGGCCGTCCCGTCGAGACAATGATCGCGTTTATTCAGCCCGACCAGCGCTTGCTTATCCTGACCACCGGCGCGCAAACCCCTGCGCAGATCGCCGCCTTCCTGACCTCACGCGGGTTTGGGCGCTCAAAGATGACCGTGCTGGCGGCGATGGGCGGGCAGAACGAGCAGCGCTTTGACGGGATCGCGCAGGAATGGAACGCAGAGGTGCCGCCGTTCAATACGCTGGCCGTCGCGTGCATTGCCGATGAGAACGCCGCGCTCCTGCCGCGCGTACCGGGCCTTGCGGATGACCTTTTTGACAGCGACGGGACGATGACCAAGCGCGAGGTGCGGGCAGCCACGCTGGCCAAACTCATGCCCATGCGCGGTGCGCTTTTGTGGGATATCGGAACGGGCTGCGGTTCTGTCGCAATTGAGTGGATGCGCGCCGCCCGCTACGCCCGTGCAATCGGGATCGAGCCGCGCGCCGACCGCCGCGCTATGGCGGCTGGCAATGCGCTTTCGCTGGGCGCGCCGAAGCTTGAGATCATAGACGGCAAAGCGCCAGATGCGCTGACGGGTCTCGAAAAGCCAGACGCGATTTTTATCGGCGGCGGGCTTGATGAAGTGGTGTTTGAAACCTGCTGGACCGCCCTGCGCCCGCTTGGCCGCCTCGTGGCCAACGCGGTCACGCTGGAGAGCGAGGAAGTCCTGATCCGCCTGCAACGTGCCCATGGCGGCGATCTGGTCAAACTCAGCGTCAATCGCGCCGAGCCTGTCGGCAAGCTCACCGGATGGCGTCCGCTGATGCCGGTTACGCAATGGAGCCTTGTGAAGCGATGAGTGGCAAGCTCTATGGCGTTGGGCTGGGTCCGGGGGATCCGGAGTTGATCACGCTCAAGACCCATCGCCTGATTGGCGAAGCTGAGGTGATCGCGTATCCTGCGCCCACAGGCGGTGAGAGTTTTGCGCGCGCCATCGCAGCGCCGTTTATCCCGCAAAGTGCGCGCGAAATTCGCATTGATATTCCGATGGATGAAAAACGTTTTCCTGCCCAAGCCGCATATGATGCGGCAGCAAAAGACATCGCTGAGGTTCTGACGTCGGGCACGGATGTTGTGGTGTTTTGCGAAGGCGATCCTTTTTTCTACGGCTCCTTCATGTATCTCTTCGCGCGGCTATCTGATGATTTCGAGACAGAAATCGTTCCCGGCGTGACCTCCATGACCGCCTGCGCGGCAGCAAGCGCGCAGCCATTGTCGGCGCGCAATGAGGTGCTGACTGTCCTGCCCGCGACGTTGCCGGAGGCGGAACTGGAGGCGCGCATTGCACATGCCGATGCGCTCGCGATCATGAAGGTGGGGCGGCATTTGGCCAAGCTGCGCGGCGTTTTGGCGCGACAAAATCTTACAGCGCGAGCCCAGTACATAGAGCGGGCAACACTGCCGTCGCAAAAGCTCATGCCGCTCGCGGATGCGCCCGACACAGCGCCCTATTTTTCAATGATCCTTGTGACCAAAGGCGGCGATCCATGGCTGACTTAAATCCCCGCATTCTGTGCCTGAACGAGACGGCATATGCACCGGCACGGACGCTTGCCGATGCGATGTCGCTGCCGCTCGAAGGCCGTGTGGGTCGTGTGGCGGAGGCGGACAGCAGCTTCGACAACGCACTCGATCACGCGCGCGACTGTTTCGCGGCAGGACATCCCGTGATCGGCTTTTGCGCCGCCGGCATCCTCATTCGCGCGGTTGCGCCGCTTTTGAATGACAAGCGGGCCGAGCCCCCTGTGATTGCAGTGTCCAACGACGGGACGGTCATACCGCTTTTGGGCGGACATCGTGGCGCCAACCGTCTGGCGGCGCACATCGCTCAAATCATCAATGGTCATGCGGCGATTACAACGGCGGGCGATGCGGCGCTTGGACTTGCGCTTGATGAGCCGCCTGCGGGCTGGCGTCTGGCCAATCCCGGCGATGCGAAATCGGTGATGGCCTCCCTGCTGGCTGGGGATGGCGCGCAGGTGACCGGGGATGAGGCAGCGCGCGCAGAATGGCTTTCAGCGCTGCCAAAAGGCGAAGCGATCACAATCGAAGCCACGATGGACCCGGTCTCGCCGCCGGAAAATGGCCTGTTGTTCCACCCTTTGCGCGCAACGCTTGGTGTGGGGTGTTCCCGCAACTGCCCGCCCGAAGAGCTTGCCGATCTGGTGCACAAAATGCTCGCCGAGGCCGAACTGGCGCCGCAAGCCATCGCGGCAATTGGAACGGTCGATCTGAAGGCGGATGAGCCAGCGGTTCTGGAACTCGCCAAATCGCTCGATCTGCCGCTGCGACTGTTCTCACCTGCTGAGTTGGAAGCCGAGACACCCAACCTGATGAACCCTTCCGATGTTGTCTTCGCCGAAATCGGCTGCCACGGCGTGAGCGAGGCGGCGGCGCTGGCGCTCACAGGCGATGAAGGCGGGCTCTGGCTTGGCAAACAGAAGACCGCCAACGCCACCTGCGCCATCGGCATTGCGCGCGAGCCGATTGAAACGCTGACAGGTCGAGGGCGCGGGCGCGTGTCGCTGATCGGGATTGGTCCGGGGCAGGCAAGCTGGCGCACGCCCGAAGCCTCGCAACTGGTCGCGCAAGCCGATGCGCTTGTCGGCTACGGCCTCTATATCGATCTGCTCGGCCCGCTGGCGCAGGGCAAGGAACGCGTTGATTTTCCGCTGGGCGGGGAGGAAGCGCGCTGCCGCTATGCGCTCGAAGAGGCGGGCAAGGGGCGTAATATCGCGCTCATATGTTCAGGCGATTCCGGGATATACGCGATGGGCGCGCTGGTGTTTGAGTTGCTTGATCGTGGTCCAGATGAGCAAGGCGTATCGGCTGCCGCCCAGCGTGTCGAGGTGATCACAACACCGGGCGTTTCGGCCCTGCAAGGCGCAGCAGCACGGGCGGGTGCACCGCTGGGCCATGATTTTTGCGCCATATCTCTCTCGGATTTGCTAACCTACCGTGAAGATATCATCAAACGGATCGAGGCTGCAGCACAGGGCGATTTCGTTATTGCGTTTTACAACCCCGTTTCCAAACGCCGCCGCGATCTTCTGGCGATTGCCCGTGTTATTCTGCTCAAGCACAGACCCGCCGAAACCCCAGTCTTGCTCGCCCGTTCACTGGGACGGCCCGATGAAAGCCTGACCTATCGCACGCTGTCGGAACTGGAGGTGGATGAGGTTGATATGTTGACCGTGGTTCTTGTTGGCTCCTCCAACTCACGCATAGCCAAGCGCGGCGATGGCGACCGCATGTACACACCCCGCGGCTATTCCCGCCGCATTGATGGTGACCTTTCGAAAGCATCCACATGACCGTCTATTTCATCGGTGCAGGCCCCGGCGATCCTGATCTGATCACCGTAAAAGGCCGCGATATCATCACCCGTTGCCCTGTATGCCTTTACGCAGGCTCGCTGGTGCCCGAAGCCGTCGTTGCCCACGCGCCGGAGGATGCGCACGTGATGGACACAGCGCCCATGACACTCGATGAAACCCACGCTCAGATCATGATAGCGCATGCAAAAGGTGAAGATGTTGCCCGCGTCCATTCGGGCGATCCGTCGCTTTATGGCGCGATTGCCGAGCAGATCCGGCGTCTCAAAGCCGAGGATGTTCCCTATGAAATCATCCCCGGTGTCTCCGCCTATGCCGCCGCGGCTGCGGCGCTGGGGCAGGAGTTGACGATCCCCGAGGTCGCGCAATCCATCGTCCTGACCCGCATGTCGATGAAATCCACATCCATGCCCGAAGGCGAAACGCTGGAGAATTTTGCCCGTAGCGGTGCAACCCTCGCCATTCATCTCGCCATCCGCAATCTGCGCCAGATCGAGCGCGAGTTGACCCCGTTTTACGGCGCGGACTGCCCGGTGGTCGTGGCCTATCGTGCAAGCTGGCCCGATGCGCTCTATCTGCGTGGCACGCTGAGCGATATTCATGCCAAGGTGCGCGATGCGAAAATCACCCGAACCGCACTGGTGCTGGTTGGCCCCGCGCTTGGCTATAGCGGGGACTTTGTTGATAGCGCGCTCTATGACGGCGACCGCCCACATGTGCTGCGTCCCAAAAAGAGGTGATTTTCGTCAGATTTCCGCCTCCATATATAATAAACCTTGATTTGTTACCCTTGCTCAACAACTCTGATTTTGAGACGAATCTGTGTCGTTTGGGTGTTGAACGGGGATCAAATCGATGGATGCGTATATCTCGAAAGAGGTGCTTGAGGGGATCAAGCGCGGACAGCAGCTTTCAATCAACAAGAAAAACCGCCTGCGGGTGCGTGTCGATAATGAGGTCTATCCGATCTTGCGCTTGTGGGAGAGCGGGTTCAGCGTCGATACCGAGAAAGCCCCGGACCTGCGCGGCTTTGTAGACCTCTATGACGGGGCGCGGCAGCTTTTTCAGTGCCTGATTATCCGCTCTGAGGTCGAAGGCACGACAGTCCGTTACGAGTTCAAACGCCGAACCGAAGCCCAAGAGACCCCGCCACGCGACTATGCTGAGGATGATGACGCGCCGGTTGCTTTGCTGCGCTAG
>CAYRKW010000035.1:12643-22345 GCA_964425135.1 uncultured Rhodobacterales bacterium | reverse complement strand
CCCGCCACGCGACTATGCTGAGGATGATGACGCGCCGGTTGCTTTGCTGCGCTAGACATCAACGGCCCCACTGCGTAATCTCACGCGTCAGGAGGGACCGTCATGGATGCATCGTTTTCACGCCGCAAAATACTTGATCCGAACGAGTTGCGCGCGCTGAATGCTCGCTCAGATTTGTGGGGCGGGGCGCAGATGGCCTCGCATGTCGGCGCGATCTTGATTGCGGGTTACCTCCACGCGCTTGCGCTCGGCTCCTGGTGGGTGCTGCTCACCGGCTTTGTCTTGGGCGTTCTGATCAACTTTCTCTATGCCGCCCAGCACGAATTGAGCCACGCCACGGTCTTCAAAACCCGCAAGGCGAACGAGGTTTTTGGCCGGATCATCGGGTTTTTCATGATCTTTCCGCGTGATTTCGACCAGATCATGCATTTCGCACACCACACCTACACGCAGGATTGGGAAAAGGACGGCGAGTTGGTGCGTGAGCCTTACACATTGCATAGCTATCTGCTCTGGCTCTTTGGCATCAGCTACTGGCGCAACCGCGTCGCTGGCCTGATCCGCCGCGCGCGCGGGATCATTTTGGAGCCTTACATCCGCGTTGAAGAGCAGGACAAGGTGATCCGCGAAAGCCGCATTCACCTCGCGCTCTACGCGGCGATTGCCGTTCTCTCGCTCGCGCTGCAAAGCTGGTTTGTCGTTGCCTTCTGGCTGCTGCCTATGGTGCTCACCAAGCCTGTGCATCAGTTGCAGAACACGATTGAACATTTGGGGCTGAGCCATGAGGACGACATTCTGGAAAATACCCGTTCGACCCGCACCAACGCGCTCATGCGCTGGCTGTGCTGGCAGATGCCCTACCACACTGCGCATCATACCTTCCCGTCCGTGCCGTTCTGGAAATTGCACGCGCTCAACGAAAAACTCGAGAGTGCAGCGGGCGAGGTGCATCGGATGGGCTGGATCGAGTTTCAGGTCGAGGTGATCAGTAAGCTGGCGCAAAAGGACGAAAGTCAGTGGCCGCAAAACGAGGTTTGGGTCATCCCGCAAGCGGGTGGGCGCGCGGCCCGATTGCCAGCGGAATGAAGAAAGTGTCCAGCCTCCCGGCGCGCAGAGGCGCTGTGTGACCGCGCGCGGTTCGGGGCGCGCAGGGCGACGCCGTCCGGCACGCGACCGGCAGCTCTCCGGCCCCAAGCGCAAACCCGATTATCGCAAACTCACCAATCCCTTTCCCCTCATGCCCGCCGTCTCCGAGGACCGCGTGGCGGCGATACATGAGGCCGCGCTTCAGACGCTCGAAGAGCTTGGCATCAAGGTTCTGCTGCCAGAGGCCCGCGCGATATTCCGAAAGGGCGGCGCGCGGGTGGATGACAGCAGCGAGATGGTTTTCATCGGCCGCGATATTGTCAACGCCGCCCTGAAAAGCGCACCAACCCGAATTGATTGCCTCGCTGGCGCGCGCGAGCGCGACATAACGCTGGCGCTTGGCAATCTGGTCTTTCAACCCGGTGCTGGCGCTCCGCATGCCACCGATCTGGAACGCGGACGCCGCCCTGGCACCGCCCGAGATTATCGTGAATTGATCCAGATCAGCCAGCATTTTGATGCGCTGCACATGATGCCGCCTCTGGTGGAGCCGCAAGATATCGCGCCGCATCTGCGCCATTACTTTACCATGGATGCACAGCTGACCCTATCGGACAAGCTCCCCTTCGTGTTCTCGCGCGGCACGCCGCAAGTGCTTGATAGCTTTGAGATTTTGAAGGATTTTCGCGACCTGACGGACGATGCGTTCACCGCCAACAGCCATTGCTACACGATCATCAACACCAACTCCCCGCGACAGATTGATATTCCCATGGGCCAAGGACTGATTGATTTTGCGAAATTCGGGCAGGTCTCTATCGTCACGCCCTTCACGCTCATGGGCGCAATGGCACCGATCACGGTTGCAGGCGCCATGATGCTCAGCCATGCGGAGGCGTTGGCGTCCATCGCGCTCACCCAACTCACCAAGCCCGGCGCGCCCGTGTGCTACGGCACCTTCACATCGAACGTCGATATGAAATCCGGCGCACCTGCCTTTGGAACGCCGGAGCATTTCAAGGCCTCGCTCCTGGCCGGCCAACTTGCACGCCATGTGGGCCTGCCGTGGCGCTGCGCAGGTGGGTCGGCTGCGAATATCAATGACGCGCAGGCGGCCAATGAATCTCAGTTCGGCTTGTGGGGCTGCCTGCTTTCTGGCGCAACCGTGATCATCCACGCGGCCGGTTGGCTGGAGGGAGGGTTGTCGGTCAGCTATGAAAAGCTGATCACGGATATGGAAGTTGTACAGATGGCCGCCGAGATGTGCGATCCGACCCGCGCCGATCCTGCGGACATCGCGATGGAGGCCTTGCGCGAGATCGAGCCGGGCGGGCATTTTTTCGGCAGCGCGCATACAATGGCGCGCTATGAGACTGAGTTTTACGAGCCGCTCGTCGCCGATTGGTCAAACTTCGGCACATGGACGGAAAACGGCGCAAAAGACGCCAGCGCACGGGCAACCGATATCTGGAAAGACATCCTTGCCGCAGATGTGCGCCCCGAAATCGATGGAGCGCGGGCAGAGGCGATGGCGCGCTTCATCGCCAAACGCACCGCTGAAGGCGGCGCACCACCTGAAAGCTAGGACCGATCATGGCCGATGCGCGTAACCTTAAAATGTACACATCGCTCTGGGCTATGCAGCCGCATGACCAGACCGGCGTCAAACTCCCCTTCGATGCGGTGTGTGAGATGGTCGCAGGCGCGGGCTATGACGGGATGGCGATTGATCTGGGGGCCTCGGATGTTGCCACAGCTCACGCCGTCCGCCCGCATATGGAGGCAAACGGGTTGACGCCGCTCATCGTTGCTTTTCCCAAGACCATCGAAAGCCTTCGCGAAACGCTGATCATGGCCAAAGACTTCGGCGCGCCCTTTGTAGATGTGATCGGGCAGGTCATGCCGCTGAGCGTTGATGGGATGATCCCGGTCATCCGCACATGGATGGAGATGGCCGACGAGATCAGCATGCCCATCCAATTCGAAACCCATCGCAATTGCATCACCAACGACCTCTACGCCACGCTCTGCCTGATCGACGCCATCCCAGACATGCGCCTGTGTGCCGATCTGTCCCATTTCGTCGTGGATCGCGAGTTTTGGCACCCGCTCTCGGAGCGCGATCTGGGCTTGATAAGCCGCATCCTGGAGCGTTCCGACAGCTTCCAAGGCCGCGTCGCGTCTCGCCAGCAAATCCAGCTACAGCTGGGCTTCCCCCAGAATCAAAAATGGGTCGAGCAGTTCAAACTCTGGTGGCACGAGGGCCTAACCAGCTGGCGCGCCCGCAACCAAAGCGGCGATTGCATCTTTCTCTGCGAACTTGGCCCGCCTGAATACGCGATGACCGACGCAAACGGGCGTGAGATGTCCAACCGTTGGGAGGAGGCCTTGCAAATCAAAGTATGGGTCGAAGCCATGTGGGCTGAGATGGAGGCCGCCGATGGATGATGGAAAAATCCGCTGCTTTGGCGATAAGCCCGCCTACGCAGCCTATCACGACACGGAGTGGGGCGTTCCGGTGCACGATGATCGGGTGTTTTTCGAGTTTATCCTGCTCGAAGGCGCACAGGCCGGGCTGAATTGGGAGACGATTTTGAACAAGCGCGAGGGTTATCGTGCGCAGTTCCATGATTTCGATCCGGTCAAGGTCGCCGCGATGAGCGATGCAGAATTGGAAGCGGCGCGCGAGAACACCAATATCGTGCGCAACAATCTGAAGATTTATTCCGCTCGCAAGAATGCCCGTGTTTTCCTCGATATCCAAAAGGAATTCGGCGCGTTTGACGCCTATGTCTGGCCCTTTGTTGACGGTGCGCCCATCGTCAATGCGTGGCCGCGTTTTGAGGATGTTCCGGCGACAACGCCGCAAAGTGATGCCCTGTCCAAAGATCTCAAAAAACGCGGCATGAGTTTTGTCGGCTCGACGATCATCTATGCTTTCATGCAAGCAACCGGGCTCGTGAACGACCATCTGACCTCCTGTTGGCGTCACGGGGCCTGAAACGCCCCCTTGAGTCCAGATGATGCAAGCGATATTGCCACGCTCAGAGGGTTCATTCTGGTGGTTTTTTGGCGTTGGGTGTTAGTGTAGATGAATGCCAACATACCGTTGATGAGGCCTATTATGATCAAGACACCGTATCTGCTGTTTTTGGGCGATGCGCCCGACGCGCTTGCCGCCAAAGTTGCCCAAGGGATAAAAGATTGGCGACCAGAGACCTCAGTTGGCCAATTCCGTATGGAAGGGTGCAACGCTGATATGGGCATGACCGATATGAGTATTGATCAGGCCGTTGCCGCTGGTGCCAAAACGCTGGTGATCGGTGTCGCCAATCGCGGCGGTATCATCTCCGATGCCTGGATGGATGTGCTGATCGAGGCGCTCAGCAAAGGCATGGATATCGCATCGGGCCTGCACAACCTCCTGCGCGATGAGCCGCGCCTTGTGGAAGCGGCCGAAAAATATGGCCGCACGCTTCACGACGTGCGTGTGCCTTCGGTTGATTATCCAATTGCCACAGGCGTCAAACGCTCGGGCAAACGCTGTCTGGCTGTCGGGACCGATTGCTCGGTCGGCAAGATGTACACAGCCATGGCAATGGATAAAGTCATGCAAGAGCGCGGTCTCAAATCCACATTCCGTCCCACAGGTCAAACGGGCATTCTGATCACTGGCGACGGCGTCCCGCTTGATGCGGTGATCGCCGACTTCATGGCCGGTGCGGTTGAGTGGCTAACGCCTGACAATGAAGACGACCACTGGGATCTGATCGAGGGGCAGGGCTCGCTCTTTCACGTCTCCTACTCCGGCGTGACCATGGCGCTGGTGCATGGCGGCCAGCCAGATGCGCTGATCCTGTGCCACGAGCCAACACGGCCCCATATGCGCGGCCTGCCGGATTACCAGCAACCGTCGCTGGAGACTTTGCGCGACACTGCCCTGCGATTGGCACGGGTTGCCAATCCGGCCTGTGAAGTTGTCGGCATTTCGGTCAACACCCAGCATCTGTCCGAGGATGACGCCAATGCGTATCTGGCCAAAGTCGAAGCGGAAATGGGCCTGCCAACCGTTGATCCGTTTCGCCATGGCGCGGATCGTCTGGTGGACGCGCTGGGGTGAAGATCACTGCGCATAAAGATGTCTTCAAGCTGGCGCAGGTCTTCACGATCGCGCGCGGCTCGCGGACCCATGCAGACGTGGTACGGGTGGAGATCGAGGCCAGCGGTTATCGCGGGCAGGGCGAATGCGTGCCCTATGCGCGTTATGGCGAGACGATTGAGAGTGTAATCGCCCAGATCGAAGGCTGCACTGCCACCAACCGGATCGAATTGGCCGAAGCGCTTCCCGCAGGTGCGGCGCGCAACGCACTCGATTGTGCGATGTGGGACTGGCACGGCAAACGGCTTGGACGCCGCGTCTGGGATGTGGCGGAACTGACCAAACCGGGACCGGAAATTACCGCGTTCACCCTCTCGCTCGATACGCCCGACAAGATGCAAGCCGAAGCGGCCAAGCACGCCCATCGGCCATTGCTCAAGACCAAACTGGGTGGTGAGGGCGATATTGCCCGGATCGAAGCGGTCCGGCGCGGTGCCCCCGATGCACGGATCATCGTCGATGCCAACGAAGGCTGGACACCCGACACCTACGCCGAGCTTGCCCCAGTGCTCGTGCGCCTTGGTGTTGAGATGGTCGAGCAACCCCTGCCAGCGGGCGAGGATAACGCGCTCTTGGAGATGGAGCGCGTTTTGCCCGTCTGCGCTGACGAAAGCTGCCATGACCGTGCGTCCTTGCCCGCGCTCAAGGGCAAATACGATATGGTCAATATCAAGCTCGACAAAACCGGCGGGCTGACAGAAGCGCTGGCGCTCAAAGAGGCGGCAGTCGCGCAAGGCTATCAGGTCATGGTCGGCTGTATGGTCGGATCATCACTCGGCATGGCCCCTGCGGTGCTGGTTGCGCAAGGTGCGCAGGTTGTTGATCTCGATGGTCCGCTGCTGCTGGCCGAAGATCGTGAGTTTGGATTGAAATACGACGACGCAGGCGTCCACCCCTCAGTGTCCGAGCTGTGGGGATAGGCGCACAAGAAAGGACCATCGGAATGAGCAGAACAGTCTATTTGAACGGCGCATATCTCGCCGAAGAAGACGCCAAAGTATCCATCTTTGATCGCGGATTTCTGTTCGCTGATGCCGTCTATGAGGTTACTTCGGTGCTCGATCACAAGCTGATTGATTTCGAAGGCCATGCGGTCCGGCTCGAACGCTCGCTTGGCGAATTGGGCATGAGAATGCCCATCACCGCCGAGGCTCTGTTGGAGGCGCACCGCGAGTTGGTCAAGCGCAACGATATAGATGAAGGCCTGATCTATCTACAGGTCACCCGCGGCGCAGCCGACCGTGATTTTGCCTATCCCCCCGAAGATACCCCGCAAACCATTGTGATGTTCACCCAGAAAAAACCGCTTGCCGAGACAAAATCCGACAAATCCGGTATTAAAGTCATTTCCATCGACGACATCCGATGGGGCCGCCGCGACATTAAAACCGTCCAACTGCTCGCCCCATCCATGGGCAAAATGATGGCTAAAGCCGAAGGCAAGGACGATGCGTGGATGGTCGAAGATGGGTTTGTGACCGAAGGCACATCGAACAACGCCTATATCGTCACCAAAGACGGCACGCTGGTCACCCGGAACCTTTCGAACGCAATTCTCCACGGTATCACCCGCGCGGCGGTGCTAAAACTGGCTGAAAGCGCGCAGATCAAGATCGAAGAGCGACCCTTTACGATTGAAGAGGCGAAAGACGCGCAAGAGGCGTTCATCACAGCGGCCTCGACCTTCGTCTGCCCTGTCGTCGAAATTGACGGCGCAACCATCGGGACCGGTACGCCCGGCCCCATCGCCCGCCAACTGCGCGAGATTTACATCGCCGAAGGTCGGAAAAACGCGATCTGATGAGTGATGACTGGCGGGCACTCAACAAGGCGAATTGGGATGAAAGAGTTCCTATTCACCTTGCCGCCGAAAGCTATGATCTGACCGACCTGCGCGCGGGCAGGGGCAAACTTCACCCTATCGAAGAAGCAGAACTGCCAGATGTGCGCGGCAAACGGCTGCTGCACCTGCAATGCCATTTTGGCCGCGATACCTTGACACTGGTGCAACGCGGCGCGGATGTCGTTGGTGTCGACTTCTCCGAGCCCGCCATCGATGCGGCCAGAGCATTGGCGGCCGAGCTTGGCCTGGAGCAGCGCGCCCGCTTCGTTGTCAGCGATGTCTATGACGCGCTTGAGACGGTGGCCGAGCCGCAGGCGTTCGATCTGGTGTTCATCACATGGGGCACAATCGGCTGGCTGCCGGACATACAAGGCTGGGCAGATACAGTCTCAGGGTTCTTAAAACCGGGCGGTCAACTCTACTTTGCCGAAGGCCATCCGGCAGCGGCTGTTTTCGACGATGAAACCGTCGATGCTAGCGGCCGTCCGGGCTATTTCGTGCCCTATTTTCTCAAAGATGCCTTCGTCGATGAGAATGACAGCGACTATGCCGATGATAACGCGGTCTTGAAAAACACCCGAACCGTCGAATGGATGCACCCTGTGAGCTCCGTGATCAGCGCTCTTTTGAACGCCGGACTGCGCTTGGATCGTTTCACCGAACATGACGCCGTTCCCTGGCGCATGTTCTCCTGCCTGCGCGCCGATGCTGACGGCATGTACCGCTGGCCTGACCAAAACTGGTTGCCCCTGTCGTTCAGCCTGAGCATGACAAAAACAGTGCAAACCAAACGGAGCGCCCTCACGGGCGCACGACATTAAGCGTGCTGCGCACGCGCATGTGAGTATTTTTAAAATGCGAAATTGCCTACATCATACCTCATTCTCACCTTTCGAGAAATACTCCCGCCGGAGGCGAAGCCACCTTTAAGGCGTAACGCGCGCCAGCGCGTTTCCGTTTGACGGTCCAAGAACCAGAAAAGCCTCGCGCAGAGGGGGGCTGCATTGCGAGGCTTGTCAGTCGCTCTTCTTACAATGGGGGGAGAGGAAGAGCGGCGGGGGCTTATCGGGTAAATCGCGGTGGGGGACTTTTGGATCTACTCAATTCAGACGTTTCTGGCGGAAATACCTTCCGGTTGTGACCACGTGGCAGGTGGGGGCACCACGGGGGGCAAGTTGAAGCTCAATCGTGAAGCGGAACCACGGCCGTATCGAGTTCAGCGGCATATATTTTCAGTGTCTGGGTTCCTTCACCTGGCTGCATGACCATGTTTGCGAAGAAGAGCCCTGCTACCATCACAACAACAACATCGATGACACGAGTGCCTGTGAAGGATGCGTTAGAGTCTTTTGCGTTGATCATCATATTTCTCCCAATCTGGTCTGAGCCGTTTGCTTGGGAGAGAAATTAGTCTTGGTACGTGGCCGGATTTAGATGCGATTAAGGTAAATTTTTGATTAATCTTGGTCGATTTGGGGCAAACAACGTATCATTCGAGAAAAATAATCTGGCGCGCGATCTTTTTTGCGGCATCCTCAGGCGCAACCGCGCCCGACGATATTTCTTGCACCGCTGCGGATTTGAGCGCTGCGAATTGCGGATGGTTTCGCGCAGCGCTGCGTAATTCGCGCTCCAGCGCATGTTCGAACGCCATCTGCGATTGCGTCGCCCTGCGTGTTGCCGTGTGGCCTTGCGCGTCTCTCCAATGCGCGAGTTCGTCCATCGCGTCGTAGACCTCGCTCAAACCCTCGCCCGTGAGTGCCGACAACGTCAGCGCTTTCGGAAAGTCAGGCGGCATATCGTCGCCGCGCGCCAGCAGCCTCAAGGCCCCGGCATAATCGGCGGCCGTCCGCACCGCTTGCGGTTTCAGATCGCCATCTGCCTTGTTAACCAGCACAAGATCAGCGAGCTCCATGATCCCGCGTTTGACCCCCTGCAGTTCATCGCCGCCCGCTGGCGCAATCAAAAGCGCGAAAATATCAGTCATATCAGCAACCATGACCTCTGACTGGCCGACACCGACGGTTTCAACGAGAATGATGTCAAAGCCAGCCGCCTCGCAAAGTTCAATCACCTCGCGCGACTGCGCCGCCACGCCGCCCAGCGTGTTGCTGGAAGGAGAGGGGCGAATAAACGCCTCCTTGCGCCGCGATAGCTGCGGCATTCGGGTCTTGTCGCCCAGAATGGCGCCGCCCGTGCGCCGGGACGAGGGATCAACGGCCAAAACCGCGACGCGTTTGCCCGCATCGCACAAATAGAGCCCCAACGCCTCGATAAAGGTGGATTTCCCGACCCCGGGCGTTCCGGTCAAGCCGATGCGCAGCGCGCGATGGCCGCGCGTCTTGAGCTGCGATACCAGAGCGCGCGCTGTTTGCCGATGATCCTCGCGCGTACTTTCGACCAGCGTGACCGCACGGGCGAGCGCGCGCCGGTCGCCTGCAACAATCGCATCAGCAATGTTTGTTCCAGTATTCATGCTCAATTGACGCACTCGCCTCTCACACTTAAAAGACTCATAAGTTTTGCTTTTAGCGGATTCAACAATAGTTTACGCTGTCAGGCAGAGGCAGAACACATAATACTGGGCGGGAGTTTGGGCTTGGGACTTTCATCA